>NZ_CP154796.1:6000000-6600000 GCF_039566955.1 Micromonospora sp. DSM 45708
TGCTCCCCCACAGCGGGGACGGCCGGAAACCGGGAGTGCTGAAGTCCAGGAGTAGCCGACCGCTATCTCACTGTATCCACTGTCTCAGTGTAGTCAAGTTCTCACTGTCTCCACATTGCCGGGTTCTTCGCTTGTCTCGGCCAGTCCGGGCTGGAAGCATGATCTCCGCTGAAGTCCAGGAGAACCGACCATGCCGACCAGGCCACCGCACTACCGGCGCGTCGCCGATGACATCGAGGCCAAGATTCGTGCCGGCGACTACGCGCCAGGGCAACAACTTCCCTCGGTTTCCGAGATCGGTGAGCGGTACAACGTCGCCCGTTCGACGGCCTATCGGGCGGTGAAGGAACTGCACGCCCGAAACCTGATCTACGGCCAGCAGGGTCAGGGCGTTTTCGTCGCCGAGCCCGAATAACTTCCTACCCCTCCCCATGTCGGATCGGGCCGGCCGGCTCCGACCCGTCTGCGAGGCGCCACCGACGGTGGCCCGTACCCGAGGAGTGGACCGTGAAGTACATGCTGCTGATCTGGAACCGGCCCGGCTTCGCCGACGAGCTGACCGAGGCGGAGCGCACCGCGATCTTCGGCGAGGTCGACGAGATCATGAAGGAGCTGACCGAGTCCGGTGAGCTGGTCGGCGGGGAGGCGCTGGCCGACCCGTCGCAGACCCGGACCGTACGCCCCGCGGGCGGCGGCACGGAGATCACCGACGGGCCGTTCGTGGAGAGCAAGGAGCAGTTCGCCGGCTACCTGACGGTCGACTGCGAGACGCCGGAGCGGGCCGCCGAGATCGCCGCGTCCTGGCCGGACGTGCGGCACGGCTTCGGTGTGCTGGAGGTGCGCGCGGTGATGGAGCAAGCCGGGACGGAGATGTGACGTCCCCGGCGGTCGAGGACCTGCTGCGGACACTCGCGCCGCAGGTCCTCGGCGTGCTCGTCCGCCGGCACGGCCAGTTCTACGCCTGCGAGGACGCCGTCCAGGAGGCGCTGCTCGCCGCCGCCACCCAGTGGCCGGCGCAGGGCGTGCCGGAGCACCCCCGCGCCTGGCTGGTCACCGTGGCCACCCGCCGGCTCACCGACGAGTGGCGCAGCGAGCACGCCCGCCGGGCCCGCGAGGTCGCGGTGGCGGTCCGGCAGCCGGCGTACGCGGCGGTCGCCCCGCCCGCCGACGAGGAGCCGCCGAGCCGGGACGACACGCTGCGGCTGCTGTTCCTCTGCTGCCATCCGGCGCTGCCGGTCAGCGCCCAGGTGGCGCTCACGCTGCGGGCGGTGGGCGGGTTGAGCACCGCCGAGATCGCACGGGCGTACCTGGTGCCGGAGGCCACCATGAGCCAGCGGATCCGCCGCGCCAAGCAGCGGATCGAGGCGGCCGGGGCACGTTTCACGCTCCCGTCGGGAGCCGACCGGGACGAGCGGCTGGGCGCGGTGCTGCGCGTGCTCTACCTGGTCTTCAACGAGGGCTACACCGCGTCCAGCGGCGACACGCTGCACCGGGCCGAGCTGACCGGGGAGGCGATCCGGCTGGCCCGGGAGCTGCACCGGCTGCTGCCGGACCAGGGCGAGGTGGCCGGGCTGCTGGCGCTGATGCTGCTCACCGACGCGCACCGGGCCGCCCGGGTGGGACCGGACGGGGAGTTGGTGCCGCTGGCCGAGCAGGACCGCACCCGCTGGGACACCGCCGCCGTGGCGGAGGGGATCGCGCTGGTGACCGACGCGTTGACCTGGTCCGCGCCCGGCCCTTACCAGGTGCAGGCGGCCATCGCCGCGGTGCACGCGGAGGCGCCCACGGCCGCGACCACGGACTGGCCGCAGATCGTGGCGCTCTACCGGGTGCTGGCCCGGATCGCGCCCAACCCGATGGTCACGCTCAACCAGGCGGTCGCGGTGGCCATGGTGGACGGGCCCCGGGCCGGCCTGGCGCTGCTCGCGCCGCTGCACGCCGACGACCGGACCGCCGGCCACCACCGCCTCGCCGCCGTCCGCGCCCACCTGCTCGAATTGGCCGGCGACCGGGCCGACGCCCGGGCCGCCTACCTGGCCGCCGCCCGGGCCACCACCAGCCTGCCCGAGCGGCGTTACCTGGAGGTACGCGCCGCGCGGCTGACCACCGGGCGATGAGTTCCGCCGACCCGGCAGGTCCACCCCTCATGGGAGAGGTCACCAGTCAACTGTCGGTGTCGCTGGACGGGTACGTGGCCGCGCCGGACCAGAGCGTGCAGGATCCGCTCGGGCAGGGCGGCCTGCGGCTGCACGAGTGGGCGTTCGCCACCGAGAGTTGGCGCGCGCAGCACGCCCTGACCGGCGGGGAACGCACCGTCGACGCCGACGTGGTCGAGGAGATGACCGCCGGCATCGGGGCGTACGTGATGGGCCGGCGCATGTTCGGCGGCGGCGAGGGGCCGTGGGATCGGGCCTGGACCGGGTGGTGGGGTGCGGACCCGCCGTTCCGGACCCCGGTGTTCGTGCTGACCCACCACACCCGGGCGCCGCTGCTGATGGCCGGCGGCACGGAGTTCCACTTCGTCACCGACGGCGCCGAGGCGGCGCTGGAGCGGGCCCGGGCGGCGGCCGGCGACCGCGACGTCTGCGTGGCCGGTGGCGGCGGCACGGTACGCCGCTACCTGGCGGCGGGCCTGCTCGACTCGCTCTGGCTGCACATGGTGCCGATCGTGCTGGGCGGCGGCACGCCGCTCTTCGACGGGCCGCTGGACGTCACCTTGACGCCGGAGAAGGTGGTCGCCGGCCCCACCGTCACCCACATCCGCTACCGGGTGCCGCGCTGACCCGGCGTCGGCTCAGAACAACCGCCCCGGTGCCGGTGACCCCGGGTGAGCGACTGTGGACGGTCGGGTGTCCACTCCCCACGCAGCACGCCGGGCCGGCCCGAAGGCCGACCCGGTGGGGTGTGCGAGCGTACGTCAGCTCTTGAAGGCGTCCTTGATCTTCTCGCCGGCCTGCTTGAGCTTGGCGCCGGCCTGGTCGTTGCGGCCCTCGGCCTCGAGGCGCTCGTTGTCCGTGGCCCGGCCGACGCCCTCCTTGACCTTGCCCGCGGTGTCCTGGGAAGCGTTGTCGATCTTGTCGTCGAGACCCATCGGAACCTCCAGCTCAGCGGTTGCTTGACGACAACGAGTTACCCACCCGGTCACCCGCCCAACCATGCGGGTGCCCGTCGTCACCCGATCGGGCGAAAGCGCCGCAGCCGCAGGCTGTTCGCCACCACGAAGACCGACGAGAAGGCCATCGCCGCGCCGGCGAGCATCGGGTTGAGCAGCCCGGCGGCGGCCAGCGGCAGCGCGGCCACGTTGTAGGCGAACGCCCAGAACAGGTTGCCCTTGATGATCGCCAGCGTGCGGCGGGAGAGCCGGATGGCGTCCGCGGCGGCCAGCAGGTCGCCCCGGACCAGGGTCAGGTCGGCGGCCTCGATGGCCACGTCGGTGCCGGTGCCCATGGCCAGCCCGAGGTCGGCCCGGGCCAGCGCGGCGGCGTCGTTGACCCCGTCGCCGACCATGGCCACCACCCGGCCCTCACGCTGGAGCCGCTCGACCTCGGCCACCTTGTCGGCGGGCAGCACCTCGGCGATCACCTCGTCGATGCCCACCTCGGCGGCCACCGCCCCGGCCACAATGGCGTTGTCGCCGGTGAGCAGCACCGGGGTGAGCCCGAGCCCGCGCAGCCGGTCGACCGCCGCCCGGCTGGTCGGCTTCACGGCGTCGGCCACCGCGAGCACGCCCCGGGCCCGCCCGTCCCAGCCGGCCAGGACCGCCGTGCGGCCGGCGGCCTCCGCGCCGGTCGCGGCCCGCGCGACCTCCTCGGGTACGTCGAGACCGCGCTCCCGCAGCAGCCGGAGCCGCCCGACCACCACGCTCCGGCCGTCGACCGTGCCGGTCACGCCGAGCCCTTCGGCGTTCGCGAAGTCGCTGACGGCGGCCGGCGGCCCGGCCTCGGCCGCGCCCTCGGCGACCGCCCGCGCGATCGGGTGCTCGGAGGCCGCTTCCAGCGCGCCGGCCAGCCGGAGCAGCTCGCCGGCGTCCTCGCCGGTCGCCGGCAGCACCTCGGCCAGCGTCATCCGGCCGGTGGTGACGGTGCCGGTCTTGTCCAGCACCACGGTGTCCACCCGGCGGGTGGACTCCAGCACCTCCGGCCCCTTGATCAGCACGCCGAGCTGCGCGCCGCGCCCGGTGCCGACCAGCAGCGCGGTGGGCGTGGCCAGGCCCAGCGCGCACGGGCACGCGATGATCAGCACGGCCACGGCGGCGGTGAACGCGGCGGTCGGCCCGGCGCCGGTGCCGAGCCACCAGCCCAGCGTGCCGGCGGCCAGGGCGATCACGATCGGCACGAAGACGCCGGAGATCCGGTCGGCGAGGCGCTGCACCGCCGCCTTGCCGGTCTGCGCCTGCTCCACCAGCCGCGCCATCTGGGCGAGCTGGGTGTCGCCGCCGATCCGGGTGGCCCGGACCACCAGCCGGCCACCGGCGTTGACGGTGGCGCCCACCACGGCGTCCCCCGGCCCGACCTCGACCGGCACCGACTCGCCGGTGAGCATGCTGGCGTCGACCGCCGAGGTGCCCTCCTCGACCACGCCGTCGGTGGCGATCTTCTCGCCGGGCCGGACCACGAACCGGTCGCCGACCGCGAGCTGGTCGACCGGGATCCGGACCTCCTGCCCGCCGCGTCGGACCGCCACGTCCTTCGCGCCCAGTTCGAGCAGGGCCCGCAGCGCGGAGCCGGCGGTGCGCTTGGCCCGCGCCTCGAAGTAGCGCCCGGCCAGGATGAAGACGGTCACCCCGGCGGCGGCCTCCAGGTAGATGTTGCCGGCGCCGTCGCTGCGGGTGATGTCGAACCGGAACGGGTGCGTCATCCCGGGCATCCCGGCGTCACCGAGGAAGAGCGCCCAGAGCGACCAGCCGAACGCGGCCAGCGTGCCGAGCGAGACAAGCGTGTCCATGGTCGCCGCGCCGTGCCGCAGGTTGACCAGCGCGGCCCGGTGGAACGGCAGCCCGCCCCAGACCACCACCGGCGCGGCCAGCGTGAGCGAGGCCCACTGCCAGTAGTCGAACTGCCAGGCCGGCACCATGGCCAGCACGATCACCGGCAGCGTCAGCACGGCGGAGACCCACAACCGGGTACGCGCCCCGCGCAACTCGTCGACCGGCGCGGCCGTGGCCTCGGACCGGTCGGGCGGCGGCGGGACCACGGCCGTGTAGCCGGTCTGCTCCACGGTGGCGATCAGGTCGGCCGGCGCGACGTCGTCGGCGTACCGGACGGTGGCCTTCTCGGTGGCGTAGTTCACCGTGGCCTCGACGCCGTCCATCCGGTTGAGCTTCTTCTCGATCCGGGCGGCGCAGGACGCGCAGGTCATGCCGCCGATCGCGAGTTCGAGCAGGTTCGGCGCGGTCGGCAGCGTCTTTCCCGTGGTGGTCATCGCGACACCTCCCGGTCAACTGTGCCCGTGCCCCGGCGTGCCGTTTCCGGCGTCCGGGGTCGGTGCGGTGGTGGGTGCCGGCGCGGCGGGTGCCGGCGGGGCCTGGTCGCCGGCCAGGACGGTGAACTCGGCGGTGTGCACCGCGTCGCCGTGCCGGAAGTCCAGGTAGAGACGGTACGCCCCGGTCGACGGCACCTCGGCCGCGAACGTGACCGCCGGCCCGGCGGGCGTGCGCCCGTCGTCGGGCGTGCCTTCCGGGTGCACGTGCAGGTAGGCCAGGTCGCCCTGGCGCAGCGCCACCAGGTGCCCGTACGCGCCGAGGTAGGGCTGGAGGTCGGTGACCGGGCGACCGTCCCGGCTGACCGTGAGCGTGAGCCGGCTGGTGCGGCCGGGCTCCGGTGTGCCGGTGAGCGTGACCGCGTAGCCGTCGACCGTGGCGGTGGTCGTCGGCCTGGGCAACGGCCGGTCGGCCAGCGGGCCGGGGACGGTGACGTCGACACCGAGCGTCAGCGGCTCGCCGCCGGTCGGGGTGAAGTCGGCGAACGCCCGCCAGACGCCGGGCCCGGCGAGCGGCGAGGCGACCCGCCAGGTGCCGTCGTCGGCCAGCTCCGGGTGCACGTGCCGGAAGCCGGACAGGTCGCGGCGGGCGACGATCAGGTGCATGCGCTTGTCGTGCGCCACGTCGTAGCGGGTGACCGGCGCGCCGTCCGGGCCGGTGATCCGGAACGCGAACTCGCCGGCCGGTGCGGCCACCGGCTGGAGCGTGTAGCCCCGCTCGGAAACCAGCAGGCCGCCGGGCAGGTGCGCGCCGCCGGCGCTCTCGTCGCCGTGGTCGGTGTCCCCGTCGCCGTGGCCGGCGGCGCCGTGGTCGGTGTCGGTGGTGTCGTGCCGGGTCGCGGCGGCCGGGGCGGCGGGACCGGCCACGTGACCGATCCCGTACGCCCCGGCGAACACCGCCGCGAGGCCGAGCGCGAAGCCGCTCAGCTTCGTCGCCGTGTTCATGGTGCCTCCTCGGTTCTGCGGGTCGGTGGACCCGTCACGCGCCGGCGAGGTCGTAGCCGGCCTCGTCCACGGCGGCGCGTACGGCGTCCGCGTCCAGCGGTTGCCCGCTGGTGACGGTGACCCGGCCGCCGGCCAGGTCGACCTGGACGTCGGTGACGCCCGGCAGCGCGTTCAGCTCGGTGCTGACCGCGGTGACGCAGTGCCCGCAGGTCATGCCGCGCACCTGGTAGGTGGTCTCCATCTCGCCCTCCGATCTCATACCCCCCGGGGGTACAAGCCGAACGCTATCATACCCCCGAGGGGTACGGTATCCTCGACTCATGACCACGCCGTCCACCCCGGTCCGGGGCTACACCGCCAGCAAGGACCAACTGCTCGCGCGGCTGCGCCGCGTCGAGGGGCAGGTCCGGGGCATCGAGAAGATGGTCGAGGACGACCGTTACTGCATCGACGTGCTGACCCAGATCTCCGCCATCCAGGCCGCGCTGGACAAGGTCGCGCTGGGCCTGCTCGACGGCCACGCCCGGCACTGCATGCACGAGGGCGCCGCCGAGGGCCGCGCCGACGAGATGGCGACCGAGATGATGGCCGCCGTGGGCCGCCTCATGAAGCGCGGCTGACCCCGCCGATCTTGCACTTGCGGCCCCCGACACGCCCCGTTCGTGACGTTTGCCGGGTCCACAATTACAAGATCGCGCAGGTGGGCTGGCTACCATGGCCCGGCGGCGAACCGGGCGTGGTCAGGACGCGTCCGGGCCGGCCGGTGCCCGACCGGTCCGGTGATCCGGCGCGCCGCGACCGTAGGGAGAGACGCCGTGGGCGCCGACCACACCCGTCCCGCCCCCGCCGCGCCGCCGGGCGTACGCCGGCTCCTGCTCGCGACAGTGGTGCCGCTGTTCGTGCTCACCGTGCTCGCGGCGCTGGTGCTCTGGCCCCGGGGCGGCGGCCCGGAACCGGCCGGGGCCGAGAACGTGCCGCGCCACCACGGCACGGTGACCCGGGTGGTGACCGAGCCCTGCCCGCCCACGCCGGAGGCCCCCGCGGGCGGCGGCGGCCGGTGCGGCACCGTGACCGTCACCGCGGAGCAGGGCCCGGACGCCGGCCGGCAGGTCGAGACGCCGATCCCCAACGGGCCCGGTGCGCCCCGGGTCGAGGTCGGCGACGAGGTGATCCTGGTCGAGCTGACCGACCCGGCCGACCCGTCGGTGAAGGCCTACAACATCGCCGAGCACCAGCGCGGCACGCCGCTGATCTGGCTGGTGGCGCTCTTCGCCGCCGCGATCGTGGCGTTCGGGCGCTGGCGCGGGCTGGCCGCGTTGGGCGGGCTGGTGGCGAGCTTCGCCATCCTGCTCGGTTTCGTGCTGCCCGGGATCGGCGCCGGCCGGTCCCCGCTGCCGGTGGCGATCGTCGGCGCCGCGCTGATCATGTTCGTGGTGCTCTACCTGACCCACGGGATCACCGCGCAGACGTCGGTGGCGGTGCTCGGCACGCTCGGCAGCCTGGTGATCACCGGCGTGCTGGGCACGCTGGCCACCGCCGCCACCCACCTGACCGGCTTCGGCAGCGAGGACGCCACCACGCTGTCCATGTTCCGGGGCGACGTGGACCTGCACGGGCTGCTGCTGGCCGGCATCATCATCGGCTCGCTCGGCGTGCTGGACGACGTCACGGTCACCCAGGCGGCCACCGTCACCGAGCTGGCGCACGCCAACCCCGACCTGTCCCGGCGGCAGCTCTACCGGGCGGCCACCCGGGTGGGCCGGGCGCACATCGCGTCCACGGTCAACACCATCGTGCTGGCGTACGCGGGCGCCTCGCTGCCGCTGCTGCTCCTGCTGGTCGCCGACTCCCGCCCGGTGAGCGAGATCCTGACCAGCGAGTTCCTCGCCCAGGAGATCGTCCGCAGCGCGGTGGCGACGCTCGGTCTGATCGCCGCCGTACCGCTCACCACCGCGCTGGCCGCGGTCGTGGCCACCGCCGGGCGGCGCGGACCGGCGGCCGGCGCGTCGTCGCCGTCCCCGGGCCGGCCACCGACGGCCCGCGGCGAGGCGCTGGAGGCGCTCGGCGGGACGCCGGCCGAACGGAGGTCCGGCCACCGGGGAAGTACGGATGTCGCATGGTGACACTCCGCAGCGTGACGGCCCGCCTGAAACGCGATGCTGGTCACGCTGGGCAATGTCGAATTCTCGCGATTGGTCGGCTTCCGGGCGTAGATCCCCGGTCGGCATCTCGGGTAACCTCGCTGCCGGTCACCGCCGAAGGCGCGCACCCGCGCCTGCGGTGCCGCCGCCCAATCGCCTCCGGGCGAGCCGGGGAACCAGGTACATGGGGTGAATCCGCGCGAGCGGTAGGGGCCACTTCCGTCCCGAACCCGTCAGCTAACCCGGTCGGCGGCCGACGGAAGGGAACACTGTGACGGCACCCCTGCGCCGCTGCTTGACACCCGTGGTGGCCGTGCTCGCCGCGCTCGCCGTGCTGGCCGGCCCGACCCCGGCGTCGGCGGCCCCGCACACCGCCGCCCCCAATCCCTCGGGGCACGCGGAGGACGACGACCCACCGCTGATCAGCGAGGCCGTCACCGCGGCCAACCGGGCCTACCTCCAGGCCAAGTCCAAGTTGGACAAGTCGCGCAAGCGGCAGCTCCAGCTCGCGCTGGAGGTGAAGGCGGCGCAGAACCAGCTCGACGCGCTCAGCCCGCAGGTCACCGAGATCGCCGCGCAGTCCTACCGGACCGGTCGCGTCGGCGCGATGGCGATGCTGCTGGAGAGCGACTCGCCCGACTCGTTCGTCCGCCGGGCCAGCGCCCTGGACGAGCTGAACCTGTTCAACGCGCAGCGGCTCGCCGCCATCAACGAGGTGAAGACGCGCGCCGAGCAGGCCAAGATCGCACTCGACGCCGAGGTGCGCGAGCAGGAGAAGCAGACGAACGCGATGGCCCGCGAGAAGGTCGAGGCGCAGAAGGCGCTGAAGCTCGTCGGCGGGCTGGGCTTCACCGGTGGCCTGGTCTCGGCCACCTCGCCGGTCGCCAAGATCGGCCCCGGTCGTACCGCCGACGGCGGGTGGAAGTCCGAGTCGTGCAGCGAGGACGACCCGACCACCTCCGGCTGCGTCACGCCGCGCACGCTGCACGCGTACAAGGAGGTCAAGCGCGCCGGCTTCAACCGCTTCGTGGGCTGCTACCGCCCCGGCGGGCCGTGGGAGCACCCCAAGGGCAAGGCGTGCGACTGGTCGTTGCAGAACAGCGGCTTCGCGCCGTGGCACAACAACGACACCCGCCGGTACGGCAACGAGGTGGCCGCCTTCCTCATCCGCAACGCCGACCGGCTGGGCATCTACTACGTGATCTGGAACCGGCAGATCTGGTTCCCGGCCACCGGCTGGAGTTCCTACAGCGGGCCCTCGAACCACACCGACCACGTGCACATGTCACTGCTCTGACGCGTACCCGAGAAGGGCCGCCTCCGGGCGGCCCTTCCGGGTGTCCGGCGAGCGGTCAGCCGGCGAGCGCCGGGTCCGCCGGTGCGGCCGGCGCGGGCAGCGGGCCCGGCGACTGCGCCACCGTCCGCACCTCGCCGCCGCTGAGCCGGTACGACATGCCGACCACCGCGCACGCTCCCCCGGCCACCCGCTCGGCGAGCACCGACGAGCGGGCCAGCAGGGTCTCCACGGTCTGCGCGATGTGGATGTCGATGATGCCGTCGAGTTCCGTGACCTCCTGCCGGGCGGCCCGGAGCAGGCTGGGCGAGACGGCGTCCACCACCGCGCCCAGGTGCCCGGCCGGCGCGGAGCCGGTGCGGACCGCCTCGCGGGCCGCCTGGACCGCGCCGCACGAGTCGTGGCCGAGCACCACCACGAGCGGCGTGCCGAGCACGGTCACCGCGTACTCGACGCTGCCGAGCACCTCGGGGCCGGCGGTGTGCCCGGCGGTACGCACCACGAAGAGGTCGCCGAGACCCCGGTCGAAGATGATCTCGGCGGCGAGCCGGGAGTCGGAACAGCCGACGATCACCGCGAACGGGTGCTGGCCCTCCGCGACCGCGGCCCGACGCCCGGCGTCCTGGTTCGGGTGCTGCGGCACGCCGGTGACGAACCGGTGGTTACCGGCCCGCAGTTCGGCGAGTGCCTCTTCGGGAGTGCTCGGGATCATCGCTGCTCACCTTGTCCTCGGGCGGAACGACCAGGCCGGCCGGCGGCGGTGTCGGCCTCGCGACCCACCGTCACACGGGACCGAAGGCACGTCAAGATTTCGTGATACGCATTTCAGGCATCATGACGCCACCCGCTCCGGTTCCGGCTGACTGCCCGGAACGCCATACGATGACCACCATGGCGACCACACCAGGCGAGGACGGGAGCCGCCGGCACTGGACCTTCCTCACCAACCACGGGCACGTGCTGCTGGCCATCGCGCGCAACCCCACCGCGCGGCTGCGGGACGTGGCCGACGAGGTGGGCGTCACCGAGCGGGCGGCCCAGGCGATCGTCGCCGACCTGGAAGCCGGCGGTTACCTCCACCGCACCCGGGTGGGCCGGCGCAACGAGTACACGATCAACCCGAACGGCCGTTTCCGGCACCCGGCCGAGGCCGACCAGCAGGTCGGGGCGCTGCTCGACCTCTTCGCCGCCGAGCAGTCGGCCACCGACGCCACCCCCGAGCGCTGACCGTGGCCGGGCGTACGCCCGTGCCCGCACGCGTCCGGCCACGACGGTAATCTCACCGCGTGCGCGACAGCTTGCGGCCGGACCGGACGACGGGGCGCGCCCCTACCGGACACCGGATCAGGTCCGTCCTGTCCGGAGCGGCGGTGGCCGCCCTCGTCGGCGGCGCGCTGGCGGTCCCCGTACCGGCGGTGGCGGCACCGAAGTGCGGGCCCACCGGCGGCCCGGCCCCCACCGAGACGCCCTGGGCGCTGAGCCGGCTCGATCCGGCCGCCGCCTGGCGGGTCGGCAAGGGGCAGGGGGTCACGGTCGCGGTCGTCGACTCCGGCGTCTCGCCGAGCCACCCGTTGCTGCGCGGCCGGGTGCTGCCCGGTGAGGACTTCAACCAGTTGGTCCACCTGCGTGGGCAGTGCGACCTGGTGGGGCACGGCACCATGGTGGCCGGCATCATCGCCGGCCGGGAGGGCAGCGGCTCGCCCTACACCGGCATCGCGCCGGAGGCCAGGATCCTGCCGCTGCGGGTGCTGGCGGAGAACAAGGAGAACTTCGACCCGAACGTGCCGGGTGAGATCGGCCGGGCGATCCGGTGGGCGGTCGACCACGACGCCGATGTGATCAACCTGTCCCTGGTCACGCTCGACGACCCGGCGTTGAGGTCGGCGGTGGCCTACGCGCTCGACAGGGACGTGGTGGTGGTCGCCTCCGCCGGCAACCGGCAGGAGAACCGGGAGGACCGGCCGGCCTACCCGGCGGCGTACCCGGGGGTCATCGCCGTCGCCGGCATCGACGAGCAGGGCGGGCACGTCGGCAGCTCGGTCAGCGCGGACTACGTGGACATCGCCGGCCCCGGCCTGAACATCGTCGGCCCCGCGCCGCAGGGCCCGGGCTACCGGGCCGAGCCGCAGGGCGGGACGAGTTTTGCCACCGCGTACGTCTCCGGGGCGGCGGCGCTGGTCCGCGCCGCGTACCCGGACATCAGCCCCGAAGAGGTGGCCTACCGGCTGACCCGCACCGCGGACAACCCGCCCGACGGGCACAACCCGCAGGTCGGCTACGGGATGGTCAATCCCTACCGGGCGGTGACCAGCCTGCTGGGCACCCGGAGCGACCCGCCGCTGGGCGCGATGCCGCCGCCCGCCCCGCGCACCGACCCGCTGGCCGGGCAGCGCACCGCGGCGATCTGGGCCGCCGTGGTCGGCGCGCTGCTGGCCGGCGTGCTGCTGACGGTGCGCCCGATCCTGGCACGCGGCCGGCGGCGCGGATGGCGCCCCGGCCGGCGCGACGTCCCCCGGGACGCCTGACCGGCCGAACGGCCGGCGACGCGGACGGCCTCCGGGCCGGGGCGGACCCGAGCCCCGGGCCCGGAACACCGCGCGGCTCCGCCCGACGCGAGCCGGAGCGGAGCCGCGGTGGACCGGTCGAGGGTCAGTTGCCCCAGACCTTGGAGTTGCTCATCTCCGTGGTCATGTAGTTCTCGCGCGCGATGCCCACCGCGCCGCCGATCTCGTTGAGGACCTTGTTGATGTCCCGCACGGCGGCGTCCCACTGGGCCTGGTGCTGCTGGTAGGCCACCCGGTCCTGGCCCTCCCACTCGAGCTTGGTCAGCATGGCCCGCAGCGTGTCCAGCTTCTCGTCGATGGTCCGCGAGATGGCCTGCATCTGCTGGTTGCTGCTCTCGAGGACAGCGTAGTCAACCTTGATGCTCATCGATTCCTCCTCTGCCTGTCTTCGCGGATCACGGGTTGAGCGCGGCGTGGAACTTGTCCAGCATCTGCTGCTGCTCTTCGTCGTTGACCTGGTGCGTCGTGCCGGACTTGTCCAGCAGGTCCGCGATGTTGTCCATCGCGGTGAGCAGCTTGTTCGTGTCCTCGTTCCAGCGGGTCATCAGGCTCTGGAAGCCCGTGGAAGCCTGGCCCTTCCAGGCCATGGCCAGGTCGTCGACCACGTTCCACAGCTTCTTGAGCTCACCGTCGACATCGCTGCGCGTGGACCGCACGTCACTCGCGGCGGTGTGCAGGCTTGCTGCACTGACCTCGAACGCCATGCTTCACACCCTTCCGTCATCTTGTGGCGGCGGATCCGCCGCGCCCTCCCCCGCGGCAAGGCGAACACACCCCACCGACGGACACATCAACCGAACCGTAGCGGACGACCTCCAACCCGCGCAGCCCTGCCAACGCGATCCGGAGCGCACCGTACGAAGTGGACGGCCGGGTCGAGGTCAGAACCGGTCGCCGCGCGTTCGCACCAGCATCGTCACGCCGAAGGCCAACACCGCGACCAGCAGCGCCACCACCAACCACAGCAACGGCTTCCCGAAGGCGCCGTCGACCACCACCACCAGCAGCGCGGCACAGCCGCTGAGCACCACCACCTCGGCGGCCAGCCGGAGCCGCGGCGAGCGGGTCAGCCCGCCGACCAGGGCCAGCACCAGGAAGGCCGGGATGGTGAGCACGAAATAGACGAACAACCCGGGGATCAGCGTGTCCACGTGGTCGGCTCCCGTCACTGGTAGAACTTGCTGTCCCGGACCCAATCGATCTTGATGTCCTTGATGCCCGGGTCGGTGCCGGTGGGCGCCCAACCGGGCCGGGAGTCCGACGCGAACATCACCCGGCTGTCGGTGTTGAACCCGGCCATCACCGCGTGCAGGAGCGCGCCGATGTCCCCGAAGACCATCACCAGGATGGCGGCGGTCGCCGTCAGACCGGCGATGCCGATGGCCTGCGCCAACGCGGAGGTCGCCGGGAAGAACTGGAGCGCGATCGAGGCGATCACCGCGACCAGGACCGGCATCAGCGCCTGCGCGAACCCGGAGACCGCGTCGTTGTAGGCGTCCCGGGCCGAGGTGAGCGTCTCCTTGTTGGCGTTGAACGCCTCGGCCAGCGAGTTGATCTCCGCACCGAGCTTGCGGATGAAGAGGTCGAACGCGTCCCGGTCGTCGAAGTCCCACTCCTTCGCGTCCGGCGGAACCGCCGCCATCGCGGCGCCGAACTGGTCGGGGCCGAGCAGACGCGCGGCCTCCTCCCATTTCTTGATCGTCTCGTTGACCTGCTGGTTGTCGAACATCTCCAGGTAGAGGATGGCGCCGATCAGCCCCGCCGAGGCGGCGATCCACATCAGGTTGCCCCGGGCGATCGCCGCCGCCGACCGAACCGGCGCGGTCGTCTCGGCGACCGAGACCGTGCCGGTCACCGAGCCGGAGGCGTTGGCGATGAAAATCTCCGGTGGCATCAGGCGTCCTCCCCCTGGCTGGCCCGGCCGGTCACTTGACCACCCAGGGCTGATCCGACTTCTCCCAGTTCTTCGCGCTCTGTTCGAGCTGCTCCGCAGCCCGGTGCAGGTGCTCGACGCCGGTCCGGACATTGTCGAGGTGCCCGTCGACCGAGGCGTTGTGCCGCTCCACCGCACCGTGGCCGAACATGCTGAGCGCGCCGCCCGGCAGTTTCACGTCCGCCAGCAGCGCCTGCACGTTACGCAGGTACTGGATCGGGCCGTCCGGCGCGTCGAGCATCCGGCCGGCCTTGCGGATCGCGTCGACGTCCACCGTGTTCGCCATGTCGCCCCCTCCCGCTCAGCGCCGCAGGCCGCGGGTCGGGTCGGACAGGTCCACCCCGAACTGACGGAACCAGTCCTCCGGGGTCAGCGTGCCGTCCTGCGCCCGCCGGACCAGGTCGGAGTCGCCGAGCGTCTCGGCCAGCATCTCCTCCTGCCGCTGCGCGAAGGCCGCGTACGCGGCGTCGACGGCGGCCTGGAGCGACTCCGCGAGCGAGAAGCTGTCCAGCCGCATGGCCCGGGCGTTCAGCTCGATGTCACCGACCTTCATCTCGCCGTCGACAGTCACCCGGACCAGGCCGTCCGGGCTCTCCCCGGTCACCCGCAGCTCCGCCCGTTGCTGCTGAAGCTCGGCCAGCCGGCGCTGCTGCTCCTGGGCCTGCCGTAACAGGCTCTCCACGGCTCCACCGATACCCGACGGGCTGCTCACCACGGGCTCCTCCCCACACTCACGACGGTCGGGCCGACGCTACCGGAACGACCGTCCCCCGTGCGCCCCCGTCAGGCCGGCTCCGTCCAGGCGGTCTGGATCAGTTGCTGGCCGTCGCGGCGGCGGACCAGCGTGCCCCGACCCGGCGGCTGCGGGCTGGGCCGCAGATTGCCGAAGACCGCGCCCTCCTCCCGGCTGCCGGACATCAGCAGGCCCGGCGAGTCCAGCTCCCGCAGGCGTTGCAGCACCGGCTCGTAGAGGGCCCGGGCCACGCCGCCCACCCGCCGCGTGACGATCAGGTGCAGGCCGATGTCCCGCGCCTGCGGCAGCAGCTCGTGCAGGGCGCTGAGCGGGTTGCTCCCGCCGGAGGCGACCAGGTCGTAGTCGTCCACCAGGATGTAGAGCTCCGGCCCCTTCCACCAGCTCCGGTCGCGGAGCTGCGCGGTCGTCACGTCCGGGCCCGGCAGCCGGTTCTGCAGGGCGCTGCGGATCGAGCCGAGCCCCTGACTGAACACCTGGTTGGACGGCGCGTAGTCCAGCAGGTGGTCACCCTCGACCGCGCCCAGCAGGCCACGCCGGTAGTCGGCGATGACCAACCGCGCCTGCGCCGGCGTGTACCGCTCGGCGATCCCCCGGGCGATCAGCCGCAACAGGTTCGTCTTGCCGCACTCGGCGTCGCCGAAGACGGTCAGGTGCGGCTCGCCCGCCAGGTCCAGGTGGACCGGGGCCAGCGCCGACTCGTTCACCCCGATCGGGATGCCCGGGGCGGCCCGGTCGACCACGGAGGCCAGCTCGCCGACCGTGAGCCGACGCGGCAGCAACCGGACCTTCGGCGCCGGCCGGCCCGGCCAGTTCGCCGCCACGTGCCCGACCAGCGCGACCGACGCCTCGGCCAGGTCCTCGATGTCGCGCTTGCCGTCGATCCGCGAGACCGCGGTCAGGAAGTGCAGCTTGTCGCGGGTCAGGCCACGACCCGGCGCACCGACCGGCACGTTCTGCGCGGCCCGCCGGTCGATCTCCGACTCGGCCGGGTCACCGAGCCGCAGCTCCAGCTTGGTGCCGAGCAGGTCCCGCATGCTGATCCGGATCTCCGCCCAACGCACCGCCGTGACCACCACGTGTACGCCGAAGCCCAACCCCCGGTTGGCCAGGTTGGTGATGGTCTGCTCCAGCTCCTCGTACTCCTGGCGCAGCGTGTTCCAGCCGTCCACGACGAGGAAGACGTCCCCGAACGGGTCGTCGGCGAACTCCCCGGCGGCCCGCCGCCGGCGGTAGCTCGCCACCGAGTCGATGCCGTGCTGGGTGAACCGGTTCTCCCGCTCGTCGAGCACGGCGACCACCTCGGCCACCGTCCGGCGCACCGCCTCGACGTCGCGCCGGCCGGCGACGCCCGAGACGTGCGGCAGCCCGTCCAGGCTGCGCAGCGCGCCGCCGCCGAAGTCGAGGCAGAAGAACTGCACCTCGCGCGGCGTGTGGGTGAGCGCCAGGGAGGCCAGCAGTGAACGCAGCATGGTGCTCTTGCCACTGAGCGAGGCGCCCACGATCACCACGTTGCCGCCGGCGCCGGCGAGGTCCACCATCATCGGGTCGCGGCGCTGCTCGTACGGCCGGTCCACGACGCCCACCGGGACGGCCAGCCGGCCGCGCCCCGACCACTGGGCGGTGGTCAGGCCGAACGTCGGGTGCACGCTCAACGCCGGCAGCAGCTCGGCCAGCCCGGACGGCTCGGCCAGCGGCGGCAGCCAGACCTGGTGCGCCGGACGGCCGCGGCCCTTGAGCTGACCGATCAGCACGTCCAGCATCGCCACCGTCTTGCCGTCGCCGGTCTGCTCCGGCTCCGCCGCGGTCTCCGCCGCGGTCGGCAACGCCGGCGCCGGCACGTAGTCGACGCCGTACGGCACGATCCGGCGCTGCACCTGCGCCCGGGTGGAGCGCTGCACCTGCCCCGGCGCCCGGTACGGGCCGGAGACGTAGGCCGCGCGGAACCGCAGCATGGTGGCGGTGTCGGTCTTGAGGTAGCCGTGACCGGGCGCGTTCGGCAGCTCGTACGCGTCCGGCACGCCCAGCACGATCCGGCTCTCCACCGCCGAGAACGTCCGCAGGCCGATCCGGTACGACAGGTGGGTGTCCAGCCCGCGCAGCTTGCCCTCCTCCAGCCGCTGCGAGGCGAGCAGCAGGTGCACGCCGAGCGACCGGCCGAGCCGGCCGATCATCACGAACAGGTCGATGAAGTCCGGCTTGGCGGCCAGCAGCTCGGAGAACTCGTCGCAGATGATGAGCAGGCTGGGCATCGGCTCCAGCGACTCGCCGGCCGCCCGCGCCTTCTCGTAGTCGTACCGGGAGACGTAGTTGCCGGCCGCCCGCAGCACCTCCTGCCGCCGGTTCATCTCGCCGGCCAGCGCGTCGCGCATGCGGTCGACCAGCGGCAGCTCGTCCGACAGGTTGGTGATCACGGCGCTGGTGTGCGGCAACGCGTCGAGCGAGGCGAACGTGGCACCGCCCTTGAAGTCGACCAGGACGAAGTTCAGCTCCTCCGACGAGTGCGTCACGGCCAACGCGCCGACCACGGTGCGCAGCAGCTCGCTCTTGCCGGAGCCGGTCGCGCCGATGACCAGGCCGTGCGGGCCCATGCCCTCGTGCGCGGACTCCTTGAAGTCCAGCTCGACCACGTTGCCGTCCGGCCCCAGGCCGAGCGGGATGCGCAGCCGGTCCCGGTGGCTGCGGGGACGCCACGTCTGCCGGGTGTCCACGGTGGCCGCGTCGCCGACGCCGAGCAGGTCGGGCAGCTCCATGCTGCGGGCCAGCGGCTCGTCGGTGCTGGCGCCCTGCTGCTGCGAGAGCCGGAACGGCGCGATCTGCCGGGCCAACCCCTCGGCCGCCGGCAGGGCCAACCGGTCCGGCCGGCCGAGCCGGGGCGCGTTGGCGGCGCCGATCAGGCCGAGCCCGGTGCCGTCGCCGACGTCCAGGCCGAGCAGCCAACGCCCGGCGTCCCGCGGCACCGCGCCGGACAGGTCCACCACCGTGGTGCCGAGCAGCCCCGCCCCGGTCAGCGCGCAGGTCGCCGACACCTCACCGCCGTCGAGCACGACCACCACGTGCGGTGCGGTGGTGAGCGGCTTCGCCTCGGGGGCGAACCGGGGACGGCCACCCAGCTCGTGGGCGAGCGCCGACTCCGCCTCGGCCAGACCGGCGAAGACCATCCGGCGCGCGCCCGCCGCGTCCGTACGCCCCGGGTGCTGGGCGTGCGGCAGCCACTTGACCCAGTCCCAGACCGGCTGCCGGTCCGGCGCGGCCACCACGACCACCAGCAGGTCCTCCGGGGCGTGGAACGTCACCAACTGGCCCAGCGCGGCCCGCGCCAGGTCGAGCACCGGCTCCCGGTCGCCGCGCAACGCGACCCGGCTGAACGCCCGCAGCGACAGCGCGGTGGGCAGGTCCGGCACGCTGGAGTGGGCGCGGACGAACCGGCGCAGCGCGATCGCGCTCATCGGCTCCAGGTCCTCCACCGGCTTCGTCTCCGGCGGCACGATCTCCACCGCCAGCCGCTGCGGGCCGAGCGCGATGCGCACCTCGCCGAAGTCGTCCTCGGTGGGCCGCCGCTCCCACCGCCGGCGCGAGGCGGCGATCGACCAGAGCGCGTCCGGCTCCGGGTGCCGCCAGGTCATCGCGGCGCGCTGCTGCTCGGCCGCCCGCCGGGTGCGCTTGCGCATCTGCGCCAGGTAGCGCATGTAGTCGCGGCGCTGGGCGTTCAGCTCGGCCTTGTCGTTGCCACCGTTGCCGAGCGTGCCGAGCGCCATGCCCAACATGGACACCCCGAACAGGCCGCCGGCCACGTAGGTCATCATGCCGCCGCCACGGCCGGCGTAGAGGAAGGCCATCGCGCCGACGCCGCAGAGCATCGGCAGGATCATCAGCACCTGCCCCATGCCCTTGGCCGTCGGCTCCGGCAGCTCGGGCGGGGACTCCAGCAGCACCTCACCGCGCGGCATCGCCGGCCCCGGTTGACGCGGTGGCCGGCGGAACACCACCGTACTCACGGCTCTCCCCTCCCCAGAAGGTCCGCCACCGCCGGCGAGCGTCGGGTGGGCGACCTGTGCGACCGCCATCGTAGGTAATCTCCCGGGGGCGTCGTGGACCCCTGGGGACGACGTCGACGGCCGGGTGGATCGTAGGCGAGCACGAGGAGGCCACTGTGGCGACGAAGGCGGCGACCGGCGGGCTGAGCCGGATCACCATCGTGGCGCCACGGACCCGGATGGATCTGGCCCTGCCGTCCGACGTGCCCCTGGCCGACCTGCTGCCGACGTTGCTGCGCTACGCGGGCGAGGATCTCGCCGACGAGGGCGTGCGACACGGCGGGTGGAGCCTGTCCCGGCTCGGCGGGCAGCCGCTCGACGGCGGGCGCACCGCCGCGCAGCTCGGCGTCCGCGACGGTGAGGTGCTCTACTTCAACCCGCGCGCCGCCACCGCGCCCGAGATCGTCTTCGACGACGTGGTGGACGCCGTCGCCACCTCCACCACCCAACGGGCCGGCGCCTGGCAGGTGGGCACCACCCGGGCGTACGCGGTGCTGCTCGCCTCGTCGGCACTGGCCGCCGGCGCGGTCGCGGCGCTGTTCGCCGGGCCGCCGCAGCTACCCGGCGCGGTGGCCGCCCTGGTGGTCGCGATCGCCCTGCTGGTCGGTGCCGCGGTGCTGTCCCGGGCGGCCGGCGACAGCCGCACCGGCGCGGTGCTGGCCCTGGTCGGGGTCGGCTACGCGGGCGTCGGTGGCCTGCTGGTGCTCGCCGGGGACCGACCGCTGCACGAGCTGGCCAGCCCGCACGTGCTGCTCGCCGGCACCGCCGTGGTGCTCTTCGCCGCGCTCGCCGCGCTCGCCGTCGGGGACCGGATGCCGCTCTTCCTCGGCACCGTGGGCGGGGGCGCGGCGGTCGGCTTCGGCGCGGTGCTCAGCCTGACCTTCGGCATCGACGCCGCCGCTTCGGCGGCGGTGGTGTCGGCCGTGGCGTTCGGCGCGCTGCCGGCGCTGCCGATGCTCGCCTACCGGCTCGCCCGGCTGCCGGTGCCGTCCATCCCGACCGGCCCGGAGGACCTGAAGACCGACACCGAGTCGGTGGACGGGCCGTCCGTGCTGCGCGACAGCGAACGGGCCGACGGGTTCCTCACCGGTCTGCTGTGGACCGTCGCGCTGCTGGTGCTCGGCGGTGAGGTGGTGCTGGCCGCCGACGGTCGACTCCCGGCGGCCCTGCTCTGCCTGGTGCTCGCCCTGCTGTCGCTGCTGCGGGCCCGCCCGTTCCTCGGCCGGAACCAGCGCACCCCGGTGCTGTTCGCCGGCACGCTCGGGCTCGGGCTCGTCGCCGCGGCGGTCTTCGACGCCGGCGCGCTGCCGGTGCGACTCGGCCTCATCCTCGGCGGGCTGACCGTGCTGGCCGTGGTCAGCCTGGTCTACGGGCTCACCGTGGCCGGCAAGCGGATCTCCCCGGTCTGGGGGCGCGTCCTGGACATCGTCGAGATCCTGCTGATCGTCGCGCTGGTGCCGCTGGCCGTCTGGGTCTGCGGCGCGTACGGCTGGATCGTCAACCTTCGACCGTGACGGTGCCCATCGCGGTGCCCACCGGCGCGGTGGCGTAGACGCCGGGCCCGTGCTGGCCGTCCAGCGGGCGGGCCGGCACACCGGCCCGCCGGGCCATCTCCCGGACGGCCTTGACCAGCGCCTCGGCGTGCCCGTCCATGGCCGCCACCCGCAGCAGCGGGGGAAGCCGCCGGCCACCGGGGAGCACCACCGCCGCGACCGTGTGCGAGGGCGCGGAGGTGGCGGTGACCGCGTCCACCAGCGCGCCCAGCGAGCCGTGGGGCCGGACCCGCAGCGCCAGGCAGCGTTGCGTCCAGCCGCCCCCGCGCAGGCTGGTCCAGGTCTCGGTCGGGGACTCCGGCGCCAGGTCGAGCCCGGCCCCGGAGACCACCGCCGCGTGCAGTTCGTCCCGGCCCAGCACGCGGTGCCCGAGACCGGCGGCGTGCAACGCCTTGCCGAGCCGACCCACCCCGGCCGCCACCGTCCGGTGCACGCCGCGCAGGCCGCCGCCGCGGCTCACCGTCTCGGCCCGGGCGTCGCCCACCGCCAGCCGCAGCGCCACCCACACGGTGCGGTGCGCGGCCGGGGGCGCCCCCGGCGCGGGGTACCAGACCAGGGTGTGCGAGACGACCTGGGCCTGGGTGACCGGGCCGGTGAAGTCGGCGAGCACCGCGAGGGCGCGGTCCACGGTCGCCGCCTCGATCGACCCGGCGGGCGCGCCGGGCCGGCCGGTCAGCGCCACCGCGGCGAACCAGCCCCGGTCGTCCTGGCCGATGCCGAGCCGGGTGCCGCGTTCGGTCAGCTCGACCACGGTCAGCTCGGGGGCGAGCGCGGCCAGCCGGGGGTCACCGCCCGGCAGCACCCCCCGGGCCCGGTCCCGACGGCGGCGCAGCCGGCGGCGGAGCATCAGGTCCTCGTACCACCATCGGCCGCCCCGCCGGGCGAACGCGGCCACCACGGCCAGCAGCGCGAGCAGCGCCACGGTGGCGAGCAGCCAGGCCGGGCCGGCGGTGGCGAACCAGACGGCGAGCGCGGCGCACTCGACCACCACGAGCTGACCGACGACGACCGGGCCGAGGCGGCCCCGACGCCGCTTGTCCGCCGGCGTGACCGGCCGGTCCGCCGGGGCGGGGGCGGTGGCCGTACGACCGGGCGGCGCCTGGAGCTGCGTCATCGGTGAGCGTCCCTTCTGGACATCCGGGTACCTGCCGGCGGATGCGTCGCCGGGCGGCGGACGGGGTCCGGCGCACCCCCGACGGCCCCTTATCGTAGGGAAGCCCGCGGCGCTGTTCGGACCTGATCGTCGTGGACCCACCCCGGCCCGGAGGTTAGTCATGCGGACCCGCCGCGATCAGGTGCAGGCGTACCGCTTCGTCACCCGCCGCATCGTCTCGGCGCTGCTCTCCGGTGACCCGGAGACCAACGACCTGCCGATGCGCCGGCTCGGCGCGGCGGTGTTCGGCAGCGTCATCGCCGCGGCGGTGGTCCTCGGCGGCGTGGGCGCGTACGGGCAACTGACCAGCAACTCCGCCCCGCTGGAGCCGAACACGGTGGTGATCGAGCGGGAGACCGGCGCCACCTACTGGTTCGGTGACGACCAGGTGCTGCACCCGACGCTCAACTACGCCTCGGCCCGGCTCGTCGTCGACGACGCCTCGGCGACGGTGCGCACCATGTCCCAGGCGTCGATCCGGGACCGGCCCCGCGGCCGGACGGTGGGCATCGTGGGCGCGCCGGACGACCTGCCCGACCGCGGGTCGCTGGTCGGTCTGCCCTGGTCGGTCTGCGACGTGCCGGACCCGAACGACCCGCGGCGCTCGACCACCCGGCTGCTGATCGACCGGCCGTTGCCCGGCGGCACCCCGCTCACCGACCGGGCCGTCCTGGTCCGCACCGGCGACGCCCGTTGGCTGCTGACCGGCGGCGCCCGGTTGCGGGTGGTCGGCGACGAGCAGGCGCTCGTCGCGTTGCGGATGGCCGGCACCGCCAGCCTCACCGTCGGCCCGCAACTGCTCAACGCGGTGCCGGTGGGCCCGGCGCTGCGCCGGCCCACGATCGCCGGGGACGGCGGTCCGAGCGGGCTGACGGTGGCCGACCGGCCGGCCCGGATCGGCCAGGTCTACCAGGCCGCCGGGCAGTTCTACGTCCTCACCCGGCAGGGCCTGGCGGCGATCGGCGAGGTCACCGCACGACTGCTGCTCGGTGGCGGCGGCGGGGTCACCGACATCACGCCGGACGAGGCCGGCCGGCTCTACTCCGACCAGCGGCTGGAGGCGGACGGGCTGCCGGCCCGGATGCCCACGCTGCACGAGGTCCGCCCCGGCCGCACCGTGCTCTGCGCCACCTACCGGTCCGGTGCGGCCGGTCAGCCGCCGGCCACCACGCTGGAGGTCTTCGACTCCCCGCCGGCGGAGCTGACCGCGGCGACCGCGCTGCCGGCACGGCAGGGTGCCCGGGACGCGGTCCGCACCGCCGACAGCGTGCTGCTGCCCGGCGGCAAGGGCGCGTTGGTGCAGGCCACCGCCGGGGAGAGTGGCAAGCCGGCGGCCGGCGCCACGGTCTACCTGATCACCGCGCAGGGGATCCGCTACCCGCTCGGCACCGCCGCCGGCGACGCGCGGAGCGCCCTCGGCTACGGCGACGTGAGCCCGGTGGGGGTGCCCGCCTCGCTGCTGGCGCTGGTGCCGACCGGGCCGACGCTGGCCCGCGCGGACGCCATGGCGTACTTCGATGCGACGGCGACGCCGGGAAGCACCGCGACGCCCGCCCCGGACGCGGGGGCGGCCCAGGTCCGGGGCGGCTGACCGGCCGACGTGGAGCGACGCGTCCGGGGTCACCCGGGTTGGCGCGGTTCGACTAATCTGAGCATGGCCAACGGCTCTCGACGACGACAACGGGGATTCGCCATGACCGGGCGCACGACAGTCGACGTACTCTCCCTGGAGGACTTCCACAGGCGGCTCGAACGACGCCTGCACGAGGCCGAGTCGGTGTTGCGCACGCTCAACACCGAGATGCAGTGCCGGCCGCCGTCGTTGGGCACGTTCACCGACGCGACCGACAACTCGCGTCGCTACGCCGAGACCCACCAGAGCTACGTCGACCACGTCGACCGGTTGCGCCGGGCGGTCCTGGCCGCCCGCGAGGCGACCGGGACGATCATGACGAACTACCGGACCGCCGAGGCCCGCAACGCCGCCGCCGCGGCCGACATCGCGTCCGCCCTCGCCGGCCTGAACGAGGCGATGAAGCAGCCGAAGGAGGATCCCCGTGTCTGAATACACCCGACGCTACGAGCACGTCAGCCACGAGGAGCTCTACCAGGGCGTCAACGCCGGCGACCCGGCGCAGATCGAAGGGCTGAGCGCCCGGTGGACCTCGCTCAAGGGCACGCTCGACGACCTGGCCCGCGACCTCACCGCCGACCTGGACGCGCTGGCGAAGACCTGGACCGGTGACGCGAGCCGGGAGTTCCAGCGCCGGCTCACCATGGTCGCCGGCTACTCCGGCAACCTGGCCGAGGGCATGACCGGCATCCGGCAGGCACTGGACATGATGGCCGGTGACCTCCGCGCCGCCCAGGCCGAGGCGGAGAGCCCGGAGAAGACCGACGACAACGACAAGCTGCTCTCCGGCGCCGGCAAGGGTTTCCTGCTCGGCGGCGGTCCGGGCGCGGTGATCGGTGGCATCATCGGCCACCAGCAGGACGAGGCCGAGCAGAAGAAGGCGCACCAGCGGATGGTGCAGGTGGTGGCGAAGCTGGCCGAGGGTTACGACTTCTCGGCGTACGGCCGGGTCGTCGCGCCGGAGCCGCCCGGGAGCGAGCTGCCCGGCCACCACACGCCGAAGGACCCGACGCTGCACGACGGCCCCTCGGTCAGGACGCCGTCGTCCGGCCCGGGTCTGGGTAGCTTCGGTCCCGGGGCGCACGGCACCGCGACCACCTCGGGCGTGCACCACACGGCCCCGACCAGCGGCACGCCGGGCGACGGCGCACCGGGCGGCGGCAACCCGGGCGGCCACCCCGGCGCGGGCGCCCCGGGCTCGGTCACGACCGGCGGCACTGTCGACCCGAGCGGCACCTCGCTGGCCGGCGCCGGCCCGCTGACCACCGCCCCCGGCGGTCCGGCGATCGGCGGCGGCCCGGGGTTCGGCCCCGGCGGCGCCAACCCGACCGTGACGGCGGGCGGGGGCGGGCTCTTCGGCGGTCCCGGCGTGCTGAGCACCGGTTCGCTCGCCGGCACCGGCTCCAACGCCGTCGCCGGCCGGTTCGGCGGCGTGCCCGGCGCGGAGAGCCGCTCGGCAGCGGGCACCGGGCGGCTCACCTCCGGCCGGGGCCTGGGCGTCGACACGGAGGGCAGGTCGACCGGTCGCACCGGCGGGCGGCCCGCGATGGCCGGCCGCAACGGGGTACTGGGCGCACGTGGCAACTCCGACGACGACGAGTCCGAGGGCCGGCTGACCTGGCTCCTGGAGGACGAGATGGTCTGGGGGGACGGCCGGGCCGCCCCGCCGCCGGTGCTCGACGGCCACTGACCTCGGCACGGCTGACGGCACGGAGAGGGTCCGTCCACACCGACCCGTGGGCCGGCTCACCTAACCGGCAAGATCGTCGAGCTGCGCGAGCGGGCATCAACCGATAGGTTGAGGTGGTGCTGCCCGTAGCGTTCGCCTCGTCCACCTGGACGGCGATGCTGCGCCGGATCGCCCGCACGGCCGTGACCACCCTGGCGCTCATCGCCGGCCTCCAGGGCATCGCCGCCACGTCCGCCGACGCCGCCACCGAGGCGCGTCCCGCCGGCATCACGGTGACCGACACCCGTGCGGCATCGACCGTCGACGTCGGCCACGAGGCCGCATCGGCCACGGCGGTCGCCGGCTCCGAAGCCGCACCGTGGGTGGTCACCCACCCGGCCACCGGGCCGGCCGTCACCGACCGGGCCGACGACGCGTCCGCCGCGCCGGCCCCGACCGTCGAGGTCCCGGCCGCCGGCGATCCGGGCCGGGCGGCCATCGCCCGCCGCGGCCCGCCGCGCGCCTGACGGGCCACCTTCACCGGTACGCCCCGGCGCGGCCCCACCGGAGGCCGCCCACCCGCGCACCCCGTCGCGCCCCGACGCGCACTCCGCCCGACGCCCGGGCCCCAACCGTTGATCGTCAATTCGTTCCACCGCGAGGTGCTGGTATGCAGACCGTCTTCTCCACCGTCCTGCCCGACGTCCCCGCCGCCGCCGTGATCTGGCTGGCCCTGCTCGCCGTGGCGGCGGTCGTGGTCGCCGCGCTGGTCGTCCGCCCCACCCGGTTCCGCTCGGTGTTCGGCGAACGGATCAGTGAGGCCGCCCGGCCGAGCAGCATCGACCGGGCCGAGCAGGACCGGGAGCGGACGCGGGAACGGGCCCGGTACGCGGACGAGGTGTCGGTGGCCGCGTCCCGCGCGACGGTGACCGCCGAGCGGCGCCGGGCCGAGTGGCTGGCCGCCCAGGACGAGGCGGAGGCGGCGTGGCTCGCCTGCCAGGCGGCGGAGGAGGACGTCCGGCGGTTGGCCGCCGCCGCCGCGCTGCCGCTGCCCCGGACCGCCCGCACCCCGGCCGAGTACGCGGACCGGGAGCGCTGGCTGCACCGGGCGGCGCTGGACGCCCAGTGGCGTAAGGAGATCAGCGTGCAGCAGCTCAGTGACATTCTCGGCGGGCGCGGCTGGGACCCGAGCCGACACCCGGTGGAGCAGGAACTGCTGCTGCGCCGGCTGGTACGGGACAATCTCCTCGCCCGGCAGCATGCCGCGTCGGAGCGGGAGCAGGCCGCGTGGCGGGCCGCCGAGACGGCCGCCGCCGCGGCGCGGAGCCTGCGCGAGGAGGCGTTCACGGCGCTGCACCCGGTCGTCGAGCCGCCGGCGGCACTCTCCATCGTGGGCTTCGCCGGCCCGGAGAACACGCGGGAGTTGCCGACCACGACGCCGGTCGCGGAGACCACCCGGGAGCTGACGCCGGTGGCCCGGGGCCGGGCGGCCGTGCCGGCGTACTGACCGTCCGGGCGGCGGCGGCCCGACTCCGCTAGCGTGGTGTCGTGTCCCGTGAAGCGTGGGTGCTCGTCGTTCTCGCTGTCGTCGTCGCAGCCGCGACGCTGGTCGGCGCCGTGCTGCTCGCGATCCGGGTGGTCCGCACCCGTCGCATGCTGGGCGCGCTCGGTGCCGGCGGCAAGGTGGCCTTCTACGGCGCGTTGATCTACACGATCCTGCCGGTGGACCTGCTTCCCGACCCGATCTACCTGGACGACATGGGCGTGCTGGCCGGCGCGCTGTTCTATCTGGGTCGGCTGGCCGCCAAGCACCGGGCGGCGCAACGCGTCACCCGCGACGCGCCGGCCGCGTCGTTGCCCGCCGCCCCGCCGCGCCGGCCCTGACCGACGCCGCTCCGCACGGGGCGGGGCGCCGGTCAGGGCATCGTCCGGTCGGCCTTACTCGCCGTCCATCCGCATGCTCGGCCACCAGCCGTAGACGCCCGAGCCGACCCGCCAGGAGGCGAGCGGCACGTTGAACCCGCCGGTCGGCGTCGAGGTGAACGTGTGCAGGCCCAGCCCGTTGTCCGGGTACTTGTAGAGGACGGCCAGGTCGTCCCGCCGGTCACCGTTGTAGTCGCCGCCGACCAGCTTGATGCTGGCGAACTGCCCGAAGGCCGACGAGGACCACGACTCGACCGGGTCGGCGAAGGTGCCGTCGGTCCGGCCCGTCCAGGTCAGCAGGCGCAGCTTGTTGTCCTTGGTCTGGAGGGCGGCCACGTCGGCCCGCCCGTCACCGGTGAAGTCGCCGTCGACGATCTTCAGGGTGGAGAGGGCGCCGGGCGACTTGTCCGCCGCAACGAACCACGAGGTGTAGCCGGTGCCGAACTTCCCGTCCGCCTGCCCCTGCCAGGTGATGGCCGCCATCGAGCCGTTGGCGTACGCGTAGAAGAGGCTGGCGTCGGCCCGCCCGTCGCCGGTCACGTCGCCGGCGAAGACGCTGGTGCTGGCCCAGGTGCCGAAGGTCGACGCCCGCCACGCCTCGATCGGGGCGTCGAACCCGCCGTCGGGTCGGGCGAGCCAGTTGATCCACGCCTCGTCACCGTTGGCGTAGCCGTAGAAGGCGGTGAGGTCGGCCCGACCGTCGCCGTTGATGTCGCCCGACGCCATCTTCATGCTGGTCAGGTGGCCGAAGTTGGGCGACGTCCAGGAGCGGACCGGCGCGCCGTGGGTGCCGTCCGGGCGGGTGACGAACGTGTCGAGCGCGAACGCGTTGGCGGTGGTGGTGGACATGACCGCGACGTCGTCGACGCCGTCGCCGTCGAAGTCGTCGTTGAACACCTTGACCCGGTCCGTGGCGTACGCGCCGGCACCGCCTCGCCAGGCACCCAGCGGGCTGCCGAACCCGCCGGTCGACGTGGCCGGGAACGTCTGCGGCGCGATGTCGCCGTTGGCGTAGACGTAGAGGAAGTTGATGTCGCCGTACTGGTCGGTGGCCGGCCCCTGCGGCAGGGTGGCGGCGAGCCACGGGCCGAGGTCGTCGACCCGGGTGTCCACCGCGTCCCGGCGGGTTTCCGTCTCGGCGAGGCAGCCGCCCTGCCAGGAGGAGTGGTGCAGGCCCACCAGCTTGGGCGTGCCGCCGGTCGTGCGGACGGTCGGGCCGCCCAGGTCACCCCGGCAGATCCCGGCCGTGCCGGTGCCGAGGATGCCGGCCGTGGCGGCGCCGACGCTCTGCACCTCGAACGGACCGGTGTGCAGTTGGTCCGGCACCCAGGTGGTGGCCGTGCGGCCGAAGCCGGCCGCGGTGAGCTGCTCACCCACGACGGGTGCGGTGCCGAGCGCCACCGGCGCGACGTCCGCCCGGCGGGTCAGCCGCACCAGCGCGACGTCGCGGTCGGGGTGCGGCACGACCCGGAAGGCCGACGACGTGGCGCCCGCCGACGTGGTCAGGTCGGACCGCCCCACGGTGACGGTGGTGGGCCGCGCGGGCTTGCCGTCGACGACGGGCTGGCCGTCGAAGCTGAAGCAGCTCTTGGCGGTGAGCACCCACCACGGATCGACGAGCGCACCGCTGCACGAGCGGTCGGCGGGACCGATCGAGATCTTGGCGGCGAAGGCGTAGGAGCCGTCGGTGACGGCGGCGCCGCCGGTGACGGCCTGTACGGGTGTGGCTGCGGCTGTCCCGGCCAGCAGGACGGCGGCTGACAGCCCTGCGCCGCGAACGGCGACACGACGGTACGACGGTGACACGATGTTTCCCCCGATTCGAACGACGCCCACCGCACGGCGGGCGCACGGGGTCACCTTATGAAGCGTTCGATTCACCCACTGTCCACCTTGGCGTGAAGAAGAGCACACGCGGCGGCACTTGCGCCGGACATCGAGCATGGAATATGCCTCGTCTCCCGGCGCGCCGCCGGCCCGACATGTGATGATCGGCTCCGGACGAGCGAGGAGACGGCATGACTGGGCAGCACCGGTTGGATCCGCACGACGGACGGGTCGCGCGCTTCTTCGCCGACCGGCACCTCGCCACGTTGACCACGTTGCGCGCCGACGGCACGCCGCACGTCGTACCGGTCGGGGTGACGTTCGACCCGGCCGCGGGCCTGGCCCGCGTGATCACCTCCGGCGGCTCGGCGAAGGCGCGGCACGTGGCCGCCGCGGGGCCGGCGGGCACGCCGGTCGCGGTGTGCCAGGTCGACGGCCGCTGGTGGTTGACCGTGGAGGGCCGGGCGGTGCTGCGCCGCGACCCGGCGTCGGTGGCCGAGGCCGAACGCCGGTACGCCGAGCGCTACCGCACGCCGCGCCCGAACCCGGAGCGGGTGGTGCTGGAGATCGCGGTGACCCGTTTGCTGGGCAGCCTGCCCGACTGAGCGGTTCGTCCGGTTCCACGGTGCCGGCGACCACACCCGGAAATGGGCGGCTGAGCAGGGCCGTTGCACTCCCCGTACGCCGAGTGCCACTCCCGGTGCCACGTCTCCCGCGTGGAGCGTCGACCCCCGAATGGAGCCTCGCATGAACCCGATCGTCCGTAGGTGCCTGCTCTCCGTCGCCGGCCTGGCCGCCGCCGGCAGCGCCGTGGCCGGCCCGGTCACCGCCGCCCACGCCGCCCCGGTCAAGGGCAAGGGTGACCGCAGCGCCGACTACGAGTACCAGGCACAGCCGAACTTCTTCTACTGCGGACCGGCGTCGACCCGGATCGCGCTCTCGGCCGAGGGTCGGGACGTCAGCCAGGACGAGCTGGCCGCCAAGCTCGGCACCACCGAGAACGGCACCGACTCGGCCGTCGACGTGACGCGTGTGCTCAACGAGTACACCGGCGGCAAGTACCGGACCACCGAGATCCGCGACGACGTGGCCAGCCGCGAGCAGATCGAACGGCTGCGCGCGGACATCCGGACCGCGGTGGACGCCGACCGCCCGGTGGTGACGAACATCCTCGGCGCCGCGCGGGACGTCGACGGGGTGGAGCACAGCTACCCCGGCCACTACGTCACGGTGGTGCGGTACGAGGACGACGGCAACACGGTGCTGATCGCCGACCCGGCCCGGCCGGACGAGCCGACGTACTGGATGAGCGTGACCGAGCTGGCCAACTGGATCGCCGGCCGCGGTTACAGCTCCTGACGTTCCCGGCCACGCTCCCCACGGGGCGTGGCCGCCGTCGGCCCCGGCGGTACGCGTCGCGCACCGGACGCGACGAATCCCGGGTGCCCGTTTCGGGCCGGCCCGGGATTCGTCGTCGGGTGCTCAGCGTCCGGTGTCGCCGTCTCCGGTGCGCTGCTGCGCCATGTCGACGCCCTTGTCGATCTGCTGGTCGTACTTGCCGCCGGAGCGCTTGTCGGCCATGTCGCCGGCCTTCTCGATGCCCTGGTCGACCTGCTTGTCATGCTTGTCGGCGAAGTCCTGGGCCTTGTCCATGAAGTCACTCATGTCGCATCTCCCTTCAGTACCTTGGATGCCTTCCCTGCGGCCGGGGCGACAAACACCGGGCGGGCGATGACCGCCCGGGTGTCGGATTCCCCCGGGTCGGGTACCAACGGCCACGATCGACGAGGAGGCGACGTGGACGACGACGCTGGCACGCCCGACCCGGCTCGCCCCGCCGGGGCCCGGTTCGACCCGGCCCACTCCCAGCCGGCCCACTCCCAGCCGGCCCACTCCGAGCCGGCCCATGCCGGGCGGACGGCTCCCGAGCCGGCCCACGCCGAGCCGGCGCGGGTCGGGCCGCGACAGACGTGGGCGGGGCTGCCCTGGCCGGTACGCACGGCGGTCACCTGGAGCCTCTGTCTCCTGGTGGTGGCCGCCGGGCTGTGGCTGCTCGGGCAGGTCGCGGTGCTGCTGGCGCCGCTGGCCGTGGCGTTGGCCGGCACGCTGTTCCTCACCGCGCTGCTCGACCCGGTGCTGGTACGGCTGCGCCGGCTCCGGGTGCCGGCCGCGCCGGCCGCGCTGCTCACGGTCCTGCTGCTGCTCGGTGTCCTGGTCGGCGCCGGCGTCCTGGTCTGGAACCTCACCGCCAGCCAGTTCGGCGAGCTGAGCCAGCAGCTCGACGAGGGCCTGCAACGCAGCCGTGACTTCGTCACCTCCACGCTGCCGGTGAGCGACCAGCAGCTCGACAAGCTGGTCGAGCAGGTCCGCCAGGGCGTCAGCGCCGGCGCTCCCGACCCGGTCGCCGGGGCCCGCAAGGCCGCCGAGGTGGCTGGTGCGCTGCTGCTCGGTCTGGTCCTCCTGTTCTTCCTGCTCAAGGACGGCCGGTCGATGTGGCACTGGGTGCTGCGCCGGCTGACCGGGCCACGTCGCGAGGTGACCGCCGAGGCCGGTCGGGCCGGCTGGCGGACGCTCGGCGCGTACAGCCGGGGCACGATGATCATCGCGGCGATCGACGCCATCGGCATCGGGCTGGCGCTGGTCGTGCTGCGTGTCCCGCTGGCCCTGCCGCTCGCGCTGATCACGTTCCTCGGCGGGTTCGTGCCGATCATCGGCGCCACCGTGGCCGGCGCGGTGGCGGTGCTCGTCGCGCTGGCCGCGAACGGCCCGACCACCGCGCTGCTCACGTTGGCGGCGGTGATCGCCGTGCAGCAGATCGAGGGCAACCTGCTGGAGCCGCTCGTGATGCGCCGCCAGGTCCAACTGCACCCGGCGGTCATCCTGGTGGTGGTCACCGCCGGCACGCTCGTCGCCGGCGTCGCCGGCGCGTTCGTCTCGGTGCCGATCGCCGCGGTGCTCTGGCGGGTGCTGGACACCGTGCAGCGGCACCGCTCCGGCGGGACCGCGCGAGCCGCCGAGACCACCGGCTGAACGGCCGGCGCGCGGGCGACGCGCGGTCGGCGGCTCAGGCCGGGTGCGGGCGGCGGCTCAGGCCGGGTGCGGGCGGCGGCTCAGGCCGGGTGCGGGCGGCGGCTCAGGCCGGGTGCGGGCGGCGGCTCAGACCGGGTCCGGGCGGCGGCTCAGGCCGGGTGCGGTCGGCGCAGGTGCGTGACGAACCAGGCGCCGGCCTGGTCGGCCACCTGCTCCAGCGTGCCGGGCTCCTCGAAGAGGTGCGTCGCGCCGGGCACGATGCGCAGCTCCGCCACCTCGCCCAACTCGTCCCGCGCCCGCTCGTTGAGCGTGATCACCTGCTCGTCGAGCCCGCCGACGAGCAGCAACGTGGGTGCGCGTACCGCGGTCAGTGAGCTGCCGGCCAGGTCCGGCCGGCCGCCCCGGGAGACCACCGCGCCCACCCGGTCCGGACGGGCCGCGGCGGCGACCAGGGCGGCAGCCGCGCCGGTGCTGGCGCCGAAGAGCCCGATCGGCAGGCGCCCCAGCTCCGGGTCGACACCGGTCCAGTCGACGATGCCGGCCAGCCGTTCGGCGAGCATCCCGATGTCGAAGCGCAACTCGGCGGTGACCTCGTCGCGCGCCTCCTCGTCGACCGTCAGCAGGTCGACGAGCATGGTGGCCAGTCCGCGCGCGTGGAGCGCCCGCGCCACCGCCACGTTGCGCGGGCTGTGCCGCGAGCTGCCGCTCCCGTGGGCGAACAAGACCATCCCACCGGCCCCGGAGGGAACGGCGACGTCCCCCACGAGCCCGCCCTCCACCACCGGCACCGAAACCTCCCGCACACCCCTCACCTCCGCTCCCCGCATACCCCGCCCCTCGCCGATCATGAAGTTGACCGTCGAGGGAGGCTCCCTCCTGACCGTCGAGGCGGGGCGGGGCGCGTGGGGTTGCCTTGACATCGGCGGCAAGGTTTAGCGTCGGCCGTGGAAGAGACAAAACCGGGGGCGCGGATGCGGATCGGGGAGCTGGCGGAACGGGCCGGTACGAGCGCCCGCACGTTGCGCTACTACGAGAGCCAGGGACTGGTCCGGCCACGCCGGTCCGCCAACGGCTACCGGGTGTACGACGAGGCGGAGCTGCGCGTCGTGCACGAGATCCGGTCCCTGCTGGCGATCGGCTTCGGGCTGGACGACATCCGCCCGTTCGTCGCCTGCCTGCGCGCCGGGCACGACTCCGGCGACGTCTGCCCCGACTCGGTGGCGGTGCTGCGACGAAAGCTCGCCGAGGTGGACGACTACCTCGGCCGGCTTGGCGCGGTCCGCCGCCGGCTGCACGACCAACTCGCCCACGCGATCGCCCATCGGGAGGAAACATGCCTCAGGACACGCAGACCGGCCGACTGACCGCGGTCACCGACGCCACGTTCGCGGCGACGGTGCTGGCCGCCGACCGACCGGTAGTGGTCGACTTCTGGGCCGAGTGGTGCCCGCCCTGCCGGGTGGTGTCCACGCACCTGGCCGAGCTGGCCGAGGAGTTCGGCGACGCGTTGCGCTTCGTCACGCTGAACATCGACGAGAACCCGGCCGCCGCGCGGGCCCACCGGGTGATGTCCGCGCCGACCATGCTGGTCTTCCGCGACGGCGAGGTGGTCGGCTCGGTCGTCGGTTCCCGGCCGAAGAACCACCTCCGGCTGAGCTTCGCCCGCCACCTGGACGGTTGAGCCGACGCCGGGCGGGAACGCGCGGGGTGACCACGGACCCCGACCGATCGCGAGGATCTCCGATGGCGAAACAGGACAGGGCGCGAGAGCAGGAACCCACCGACCAGAAGCGTCGCGAACAGGAGCTGGAGGGCTCGCCGGAGTGGGCCGACCGGGCCGCGTCGGCGCGTACTCCCGAGGACCCGCGGGCGGTGGCGCCACGGGACGCCGGCGGGCGTCCGTCCAACGGCCGCCAGTTCTGAGGTACGCCCACCGCGCGGTCCCGCCCACCCGGGCGGGACCGCGCCGGACGGGAACCGCTCAGGCGGGGTGTTCCGGCAGGTGCATCAGTGGCGCCCGGCCCGACGGCTGCTCCGGCTGCGACCCGGCCGGGTGTGCCGGCGGCACCGGCACGGTGACCGGTTGGGCACAGGTGACCCGCAGCGGCTCGCCGTGGTGCAGCAGGTCCAGCACCGTGTCCGGCCCGCCGTTGCGCAGCGAGTACGTGGTCTGGTGCGGCCGGACGTCGACCCGCAGCCGCATCGACCGCCACTGCAACGAGAACTCCAGGCGGCTGAGCCGGCTGGAGAGCCGGGGCGTGAAGGAGAGCGTCCCGTCGTGGTCGCGCAACCCGCCGAAGCCGGCGACCAGCGCGATCCAGGCGCCGGCCAGCGACGCCATGTGCACCCCGTCGCGGGTGTTCTCGTTCAGGTCGTGCAGGTCCATCAGCGCGGCCTCGCGCAGGTAGCGGTGGGCCAGCTCGGGGAAGCCCACCTCGGCCGCCAGCACCGCCTGCGTGCAGGCGCTCAACGACGAGTCCCGGACGGTACGGCGCTCGTAGTAGGTGAAGTTGCGCAGCTTCTCGGCGGCGCTGAACGCGTCGCCCCGCCAGTGCATGGCCAGCACCAGGTCGGCCTGCTTCACCACCTGCTTGCGGTACAGGTCGAAGTACGGGTAGTGCAGCAGCAGCGGGTACTTCTCCGGCGGCGTGTGCTCGAAGTCCCACTCCTGCAACCGGGTGAAGCCCTCCACCTGCTCGTGCACGTCGATGTCCGAGTCGTACGGGATGTGCATGTCGTTCGCGGCGTCCCGCCAGGCCGCCGACTCCTCCTCGGTGACGCCGAGGTCGATGGCCTGGTCGCGGTAGCGCATCGCGCAGTCGGCGGCGGTCAGCAGGTTCCGCTGCGCCATCAGGTTGGTGTAGACGTTGTCGTTCTTCACCGCGGTGTACTCGTCCGGGCCGGTCACCCCGTCGATGTGGAACCGGCCGGCGCGGTCGTGGTGGCCGAGCGAGCGCCACAGCCGGGCGGTCTCGACCAGCAGTTCCAGCCCGATCTCGCGTTCCAGCGCCTCGTCGCCGGTGACCAGCACGTAGCGGCGCAGCGCGTCGGCGACGTCGGCGGCGATGTGGAACGCGGCGGTCCCGGCCGGCCAGTACGCCGACGACTCCGGCCCCTCGATGGTGCGCCACGGGAACGCGGCGCCTTCGAGGTTCAGCGTGCGGGCCCGCTCCTGCGCCTGGGCCATCGTGTCGTAGCGCCACTGCAACGCGTGCTTCACCGCGCCCGGCTGGGTGTAGGTGAGCACCGGCAGCACGAACATCTCGGTGTCCCAGAACGCGTGGCCGTCGTACCCGGGGCCGGTGAGGCCCTTGGCGGAGATGGGCCGCCGTTCCGCGCGGGCGCCGGCCTGGAGCACGTGGAAGAGGCCGAAGCGGACCGCCTGCTGCACCTCCGGGTCGCCCTCGACCCGCACGTCGGCGGCGTCCCAGAACGTGTCGAGGTACTCCCGCTGCGCCCGGCGCAGGCCGTCCCAGCCGTCGAGCCGGGCCGCGGCCAGCGCGGCGCCGACCTGGTCGCGCAGCGCCGGCAGGGACCGCCGGCTCGACCAGCCGTACGTGAGGTACTTGATCACCCGTAGCTTCTCACCGGGCTTGAGCACGCAGCCGACGGTGGTGCGGACCCAGTCCTCGTACCCCTCGGACTCCATGGTGGTGCGTTCCGGGCCGTGCACGTCGTGGCCCATGGCGGCGGCGACCCGCAGGCCGCTGACCTTGGTGCGGTGGATGAGCAGGCCGCCGTCGCCGGTGGTCAGCTCCTCCTCGGCCTGCAACGGCGACTCCAGCACCGCGGCCACCCGCGGGTCCCGGCTCTGTGGCGGCAGTGACTCGTTCGCCACCAGCTCGGACTGGAGGATCAGCCGCAGCGGCCCGTCGACCGCCTCCACCTCGTAGCTGATCGCGGCCACCGAGCGCTGGGTGAACGACACCAGCCGGGTGCTGCGGACCTTGACCTCGCGGCCGGCCGGGGACCGCCAGTGCACCTCCCGCTGGAGCGTGCCGGCGCGCAGGTCGAGCACCCGCTCGTGGTCGATCAGCTCGCCGTAGCGGACGTCGAGCGGTTCGTCGTCGACGAGCAGCCGGATCAGCTTGCCGTTGGTGACGTTGACGATGGTCTGCCCGGACTCGGGGAAGCCGAAGCCGGCCTCCGCGTAGGGCAGCGGGCGCAGCTCGTAGAACGAGTTCAGGTACGTGCCGGGCAGGCCGTGCGGCTCGCCCTCGTCGAGGTTGCCGCGCAGCCCGATGTGGCCGTTGGAGAGCGCGAGGACGGACTCGGACTGGGCCAGCACGTCCATGTCGAGGCGGACCTCGCGGACGTGCCAGGGCTCGACCGGGTACGACCGTTCCCGGATCACGGGGCCGGCTCCGTGGTCAGCAGCTCGGCGAGGTCGGAGACCACCACGTCGGCGCCGTGCGCGCGCAGCTCGTCGGCCTGGCCGACCCGGTCCACGCCGATCACGTACCCGAAGCCGCCGGCCCGGCCGGCCGCCACCCCGGCGAGCGCGTCCTCGAAGACGGCGGCCTGCGCCGGGTCGACGCCGAGCATCCGCGCGCCCTCCAGGAACGTGTCCGGGTGCGGTTTGCCCTGGAGACCGCGTTGCCGGGCGACCACGCCATCGACCCGCGCCTGAAGCCACCGGTCCAGCCCGGCGGCGTGCACCACGGCCTCGCAGTTGGCGCTGGCCGAGACGACCGCCCGGCGCAGCCCGGCTGCGGTGGCGGCCTCCAGGTAGCGCACCGAGCCGTCGTAGACCTCGACGCCGTCGTGCGCGATGCGCTGGAGCAGGACGACGTTCTTGCGGTTGCCGACACCGTTGACGGTGTCGGCGTCCGGCGGGTCGTCGGGTGAACCCTCGGGCAGCGTGATGCCGCGCGAGGCCAGGAACGATCGCACCCCGTCGGCTCGCGGTTTTCCGTCCACGTACCGGTTGTAGTCCGGTCCGGGGTCGAACGGGCGGAACGGCTCGCCGGTCTCGGCCGACCGGTGTCGCAGGAGCGCGTCGAACGTCTCGGCCCAGGCGGCGTTGTGCACCTTGGCGGTCTGCGTCAGCACCCCGTCCAGATCGAAGAGACACGCGGTCACGTGCGCGGGTAGGCCCAGCATTGCCTGAATCTATCCAGGCGGCTCGCCGGGCAAACCCGATTCGCGTGTCAGCGGTTCGGGCGTAGCGTCCACGTCACGGTGAGCGCCGAGGTGACGGTGCCGTCCTCGGTGCCGATCTCCACCTGGACGCCGAACTCGGGCCGCTGCCCGGCGTCCAGCTCGGCCAGCACGTCGGCGGGCGGGCGGCCGAGCCGAGCCGTCGCCAGCACCGGGCCCATCGCCACCTTGCGGTAGTCGATGGTCGCGGTCACGGCCAGCGGTACGGCCCGGTCGAGCACCTGCCCGAACGCGGCCAGCACCACCGCGCCGGAGGCGGTCTCCCCGAGCGTGAACATGGCGCCGGCGTGCGGGCCGCCCACGTGGTTGTGGTGCGCCGGGTCGTCGGGGAGCCGCACCACGGCGCGGACCCCGCCGTCGGCCTCGGGCGCCACCTCGACGATCTCGATATTGAGCGTACGGGCGAATGGCACCGCTGCGAGGAGACCGGCCGCCACCTGCCGAGAGTCGATGGACATGCTCGAACGCTACTCGCCGGTAACTTCCCGGGCAAGCCCGACTGGCGGCCGGGATCAGCCCGCGCGGAGGTCGGTACGGCGGACGATCCACCAGACGATCAGCAGCGCCACCGCGGTCAGGCCCAGGTAGCCGCCGGAGACGATCAGGTGGAAGTCGGTGATCCGGCTGCCCGGCTGATAGAGCAGGTGCTGTTCGAGGTGGTTCTCTGCGAAGCAGACGAGCGTCCGACCGCTGCCGTTGTCGGGCGGGCAGAGGCGTTGCAGCTCGACGCCGGTCAGCTCGCGCCCGGAGGCGTCGTACGCGCCGGACGGCCCGTCGACCCCGTAGTCGATCATGCCGCCGCTGACGACCAGGGCGTTGTCGCGGAGCACGTCGATGTTCGGCCCGCCGATGGTGCGGCGCGCGGACAACGGCGTCATCAGCGTGGGATAGCGCCACTGGACGAAGTAGGTCAGGCCGACGAAGCCCACGATCACACCGAACGCGGCGGGGAGCGTGCGTCTGAGCGCGGCGCCGAGTGCCACACCGATCGCGAACCAGCAGAGGCTGATCACGGCCGGCAGCATCGCGGTGTTCAGGAACGGCTCGTACTCGAACAGGCTGACCGGGCCGACCAGGGCCCGGGTCCGCTCCAGATGGTCGCTGACCCCGCCGACGGCCGTGGTCACGGCGGCCACGAACAGGCCGAGCAGGGCCAGCCTGGTCCACAGCCACCGTTGCGGGGAGACGTCCTGGCTCCAGGCCAGCAGCAGGGTGCGCTGCTCGTGTTCCCTGGTCAGCACCGGCACGCCGACGAACACGCCGATCAGCAGCGGCATCCACTGCACCACCCGCAACAGGGCGGCCATGGTCAGGACCAGGGGCGAGGACCCGGCGAGCCGCTCGGACTGGGGGGAGTTGTCCGGGCAGAACGCCTCGTGACACTGGTGCCACAGGCTCGTCAGCTCCACGGACAGATAGGTCATCCAGCCCACCAGCACCGCGGCCAGGACCAGCGTGCCGATCAGGGTCCACCGGTGCTGACGCCAGGTCAGCCACAGCAGACCGCGTACGCCCCCGGCGTACCCGAGGTCGTCCCGACGGTTCGTGGGGGCGGACAGTTCGGTGACCGGGCTCATGCGGCTGCCTCCCGCTCGTGCGGTGCCCTGGACGACGCCCTGAGATAGGTCAGGATCAGCTCGTCCAGGGTGATGGGCTGGGCGGTCCAGCCCGGCGCCACGACGGCGTGCGCCGTCGGTGACGCCGGCTGCCGGACGACGAAGGTGGACTGACGCTCGGTGTGCTGCGCCTGGACGACCGCGCCCGCGCCGGGCGGTTGGTCGGCACGCGGGCCGGTCAGCCGGACATGGCTGTCGAGCAACTCCTCGACGTCGCCGGTGAGCACGGGTCGACCCGCGTCGAGCAGCAGCAGATAATCACCGACGCCACTGAGCTCGGCGATGATGTGAGTCGACAGCATGATGGTCATGTCGGTGTCGGCGGCCTCCGCCATGAGTTCACCGGTGACCTCGGTGCGGGCCACCGGGTCCAGGTTCGCGAGGGGTTCGTCCAGCAGCAGCACCGTCGGGCGGGAGCCCAGCGCGACCGCCAGCGCGACCTGGGCCCGCTGCCCGCCGGACAGCCTGCCGCAACGACGGTCCAGCGGGATGTCGAAGCGCCTCAGCCACGACAGCGCCCGCCGCTGGTCCCACAGGCGGTTCGTCGACCGGCCGAAGCGGAGCATCTCCGACACGGTGAAGTCGCGGTAGAGCGGCTTGTCCTGGGCCAGGATCGCGACCCTGCTCCCGCCGTCGGTGGAACCGCCCCGGGTCACCGGCCGGCCGTGCACCAGCAGCGTGCCGCTGGTGGCCGCCAGCGTGCCGGCGATGATGCTCAGCAGCGTCGACTTGCCCGCGCCGTTCGCACCGACCAACGCGACGATGCGGTTCGCGGGCAACTGGAAGGCGCACTCCCGCAGCGCCCACACGCTGCCGTAGCGCCGGCTCAGCCCGCGTGCCTCGACGGCGACGGGTTGCCCGCTCACGCGGCACCCTCCCGCTTCTGGCGCGTGGAGTTCTCCACGATCACCGAGGCGAGCAGCGCCTGGACGTCCTCGTCCTCCAGACCGGCCTCCCGGGCCTGGCCGAGCCACCGTGCGAGGCTGCTCCGCAGGCGGGCCATCACATGGGGGTCGGTGGAGCCGAGCGTCCCGCTGACGAAGGTGCCCGCCCCCTGCCGGGCCTCCACCAGACCGGACAGCTCCAGCTCCCGGTAGGCCTTGAGCACCGTGGTCGGGTTGACCGTGCACGCGGTCACCACGCTGCGCACGGTGGGGAGCTGGTCCCCGGGTTGCAGCGTCCCGATCCGCAGCCCTTCGCGGACCTGTCGCACCAGTTGGGCGTAGGCCGGGACGCTGCTGGACCGGTCGACATGAAAGTTGATCACCTGGTGAGCCCCTTCACGATTGTTATGGTTAAGTAGAACACCAGTCAAGCAGCATGGCAAGACGCCCTCCGGCGTTTCACCGGCCGCCGGCTCCGGGTAGCCAGTGGCGCATGAACCGCGATCTCGCCAGAGGGCTGACCGTGGCCTGGGGGCTGCCCGAGTTCCGCGACGGCCTGCGTCACCTCGTCGACCTCGACGAGGTGACAGTGCTGCTGGCCGCGCTGTCCGTCCCGGACCGGGACGGCGAGGTCGAGCGGAGCCTGCTGGGTCTGCTGCGGTCCGGCCTGGCGACCACCGAGGTCCGGGAAGCGGTGTTGCTGCTGCTGGAGCGCGACACGGTCCGCCGGCCACTGGTCGCCGCGGCGGTGGAGCCGCTCGCCGACCGACCGGCCCGGGCCGCCGCCATCACGTCGGCGACCGAGGACCCCGCGGTACGCCGTGAGGTGCGCACGATGCTGGACAGCGCGGACGTGCGCGAGCTGATCTGGCAGGCGATCGACCGCCAGGTGAGCGACGACCGGTTCGGTCTGATCCGCCGGGCGGCGGTGCTGTTCGTCCGCCATCCGAGCGCCCGGCGCCTCGCGTGGGCGCTCCGCCGGCACGGCGTACTACGCGAACTACGCCGCCAGGCGTGACCATTGGGTGTGGCGATGACGAGGCGACCGACGCTGTACCTGACCGTGGGGCTCCCCTGCACCGGCAAGACCACCGCCGCTCGGCGCATCGAACGGGAGCGGCAGGCGCTTCGTCTCACCAAGGACGAGTGGGTCAAGGCCCTCTACGGGCCCGAGAACCCGTCGTCGGCTCAGGACGTGATCGAGGGACGCCTCATCCAGATCGGCCTGCGCGCGCTCGAACTCGGCACCAACGTCGTGCTCGACTTCGGCCTCTGGAGTCGGGACGAGCGCTCCGCGCTGCGGCAGGCCGTGGCGGACCTCGGCGCGACGGTGGAGCCGCACTACTTCGCACTCACTACTGCCGAACAGCGCCGGCGACGCGATCAGCGGCAGGCCGAGGCGCCGCACACGACGTGGCCCATGACCGACGAGGAACTCGCCGGGTGGGCCGCCACCATCGAGATCCCCACACCTGGCGAACTCGACGGCAGCGAACCCGTCGACGCCCCACCGGCCGGATTCGCGAGCTGGGACGAGTGGCGTACGCGTCGCTGGCCGCCGTCGATCCCCTGATTCCTGAGTCAGCGGTGCTGAACCCACAGGTTTTCCTCGACGTACACGCCCCGATCATGCTCGCGGTCGATGAGCACGAGGTTGAGCGCGCCCGGCACCACATAGTCCCCGGAGACCGGGAACGGCATGTCCGCCCAGCTTTCCCACTCCGCGACGGACCCTTCGACGACCATCGATTCATGGGCCGGACGGACCACCCGGGCACCCATGCGTTGGTGGGTACGGATCCACGGGTCGATCGAGAGCCCGTCCGGTCGCGTCCACGAGGCGTACTCGGCCATCGACACCAGCGGGTATCGCGCCTTCCACGTCGGCCGCAGCGGAGCGACCACGTGCGCGAGCCCGTCGTCGAGCGCACGTCGGGTCAGCTCGGCGAGCACCTCACCGGCCACGCCTCGCCGGGCAAGTGACGAGCCGACGGCGACCGCCATGAAGCTCAGACACGTCGGTACGACGCCCGCTTCCCGGCCCTGCACCGCCCGGATCAACGTGTCGTCATAGCCAGCGGGCAGATCGTCAGGCGTGCCGTTCCAGGCCATTGGCACGCCCCAACCGCCGGCGACGACCCGACCCTCGTCGAGCGCCATGACGTCGTATCGGGGAAAGTATTTCCCCACCCGAACCATGTAGTTCGTCGGAACATCGTCGTGGAAGATGAACTCCGGCCAGTCCTCTCGGAAAACGGCTTCCGCGGAATCGTGCAGATCGGGCCGGTCGATTCTGGTGACGAATTCCACCGACGCACGTTAACGACGGCATCCGGAGCCACGCAACGGCGTTCCTCGTCGGGGCAGGGCCTCCGAGGCGGGCGAGTCAGGCGCGCTTGGTGTGGGCGACGAACGCCGCCCAGCTCGCCGGTGTGAACCTCAGCGCCGGCCCCTGCCGGTCCTTGCTGTCACGGACCCCGACCACGCCGGGCAGATTGTCCGCCACCTCGACGCAGTTGCCGGAATTGCCGCTGCTGCGGGTGCTCGTGCGCCAGGTCGCGCCGGTCAGCTCCATCGGTTCGCCGCCTCCGAGATCGCCGCCAGGGTCGCCCCGTGCGGCATCGCCTCCGCGCGGACGGACTCCCAGGTCTGCCGCAGGGAGTTCACGTCCGTCGTCCGTTCCACGATTGTGCCGTGCAACTGGTTGTCGAGATAGCCCACGTCGTCGCCGTCGGCCGGGGTGGCGAGCACGAACGCGCCGTTGAGCCCCGGATGGGCCCCGACCGTCTCCGGCACCACGTGCAGGTGCACCCGGGGCCGGCGGCCCATCTCGACCAGGTGTGCCAACTGCTCCCGCATCACCTTCGGGCCGCCGACCGGTCGGGTCAGCACCGAGTGGTCGAACACGGCCACGAACTGCGGCGGCGCGGGCTGATCCAGCACCGCCTGCCGGGCCAGCCGCGCGGCCACCTGCTGCTCCAGCGCCTCACCGACAAGCGGACTCGCGCCCTCGTGCAGCGCGCGGGCGTACTCCTCGGTCTGCAACAGGCCCGGAATGACCAGCGGCTCGTAATTGCGCAGCGCAGTCGCCTCCTGCTCGATGCCCACCCACTCGCGGAACCACGGCAACAGCGACTCCTGCACCAACGCGGCCCGGATGCGGACCAGCAGGCCACCGGCGTCGAGCACGTCGTCGCAGCGCTCGGTGAACTCGGCCCGCGGCGCGCGGCGGCACTGCTCGACGGCCGCCACCAGCGACGCCGAATAGCTCACCCGCTCGCCCAACGCCTCCTGCGTCAGCCCGGCCTCGGAACGGAGCCGGCGCAGCTCACCGGCGAACAGCTCCCACAACGCCATACGGATCATCTGCACACCTCTGCACACGGCTGCACACGGAAAACGGCCGGTCGGACGGCCCGGAAGGTGGGGGTGGAACGCCTTCCGACCCTAGCGACGCGGTGACGACACTGTCACGCAACGGAGCCAAACTCGTCCGTTACCCGCTACCGACAGGAGCGCCCGTGACCAATCAACGCCCGTACCCCCGGCATGCCGCGCCGCACACACCGCTGCGTCCGATGTGGTGCTGCCGGGCGTGCGGCCAGCAGTGGCCCTGCCCGACCGCCCGCCTGCTGCTCAAGAGCGAGTACGCGGACAACAACGTCGGCCTGTCGCTCTACCTGTGCGGGCTGTTCTACGAGGCGACCCGCGACCTCTACCGGCTGAACCCGGCCGGCGCACCAGACCCCGCCGACATGTTCGCCCGCTTCGTCGCCTGGGGCGCCAGGCGTGACCCCTTGAGCTGAAGCCGGGTGGAGGTCCTACCGTCGCTCCCATGACGACGCCGCAGTCGACCGACGCCGAACTGGCGGGCCAGTCCGCCGCCTACTGGGGCGCAGCCCGCTGAGCTGCAACGCCGGCCCGGCAGCGGTGTAGCCGACGAACGCGGCCAGGTTCTCGGTGGAAAGCGTTAACAGGGGGCCCGTCCTTGAAACCTCAGCGCCAGCCGACGTCGATGCGGTCGCCGCGCTCGTCGAAGAAGTGCAGCGCGTCCATCCGCACCTGCACCGCCAGCGCATGTCCGGCCGACACCTGCGGGTACGGGGCCAGCCGCACCGCCAGTTCCGCCGGGCGACGGTGGTGCCGGCCCGGGTCGGGCAGCACGCTGGTGCGGTTGCCAGCGCCGCTCGGCGCCGACTCCGGCGAGGCCGCCTCCGCCGCCCGGCCGGTGAGCCGCTGCATCACCTGGCCGAACCGGCGCAGGCTGCGCTGGCCGGGGACGGACCGCTCGACCGGGGAGCTCATCTCGTCGACCACGATCGCGGTCGCGCCGATGTCGAGGAAGGCCAGCGACTCGTGGCCGTGGTGCTCCAGGTAGCGGATCCGGCCGTGCAGCACGTCGCCGGCGGTGTCCGGGGCGACCGGGGTGAGCGCCTCGGCGCGCAGCCCGACCACGATCCGCTCGCCGTGGTAGTGCGCCACCGCGCGGCTGCGGATGTCGTCCCAGGGCAGGTAGAGCGCCTGCTCGCCGAGGTTCAACGCGACGTAGCGGTCGAGGTGGACGTAGACGGACGCCTCCAGCAGGTTCATCCGGGGGCTGCCCAGGAACGCGGCGACGTAGAGCGTGGCCGGCCGCCCGTACACCTGGGTGGGGGTGCCGACGTCCTGGAGCACGCCCTTGCGCATGATGGCCACCCGGTCGGCCATGGTGAGCGCCTCGGCCTGGTCGTGGGTGACGTAGATGGTGGTGACGCCCAGCTCACGGGTGAGCGCGGAGATCTCGGCCCGCAGCTCGGCGCGGAGCCCGCTGTCCAGGTTGGACAGCGGCTCGTCCATCAGGAACAGGCCGGGCCGCCGGACGATCGCCCGGCCCATCGCCACCCGCTGCCGCTGGCCGCCGGAGAGCTGGCTCGGCTTGCGCGCGAGCACGTCGCCGATGCCCAGCGCGCCCGCCACGTCCTGGATCCGCTCGCCGCGCGGCCCGGGCTCGATGCCGGAGAGCCGCAGCGGGAAGCCGATGTTGTCGCCGACGGTCATGTGCGGATAGAGCGCGAAGTCCTGGAAGACCATGGCGATCTTCCGGTCCCGCGGCGGCAGGTCGTTGGCCAGCTCGCCGCCGAGCATGACCGCTCCCGAGGTCGGATCCTCCAGGCCGGCCACCATCCGCAGCACGGTCGACTTGCCGCAGCCCGAGGGCCCCAGCAACACCATGAACTCGCCGTCGTTGACGTCCAGATTTATGGTGTCGACCGCGATCGTTCCGTCCTGGAACACCTTGGTGACATCCTTGAGCGCGACGGTGGTCACCGTCACCTCCCCAGTTGCTCGCCCGAACCCGGGAATGACTGTGACCAGGATCATCGGGTTCGCACATCGGGTAAACGTGCCATGTTCGGCTCGTGACAGTCGTATTACGTGGATTTGCCGAGGAACACGCGGCGGACTACCCGTTCCGCGGCGTGCCCGTCCTCCAGCGCGCAGAACCGCGCCCGGAACGCCGCCCGCGCCCGTTCGGCCGCCGCGCCGCGTACCGCGCCGGTGCGGAAGACGTCCAGCAGCCCGGGGAAGTCCACCGCGACCGCGCCGGGCGGCTCGGCCAGCAGGTCGAAGTAGACGCCCCGGGCCACCCGGTACGCGTCCCAGTCCGGCGCGTAGACCACGATCGGCCGGTCCAGCACGGCATAGTCGAACATCGCCGAGGAATAGTCGGTGACCAGCACGTCCGCGGCCAGGTAGAGGTCCTCCACCCGGTCGTGGTCGCTGACGTCCAGCACCCCGCCGGCCGCCGGTCCACGCGGCCGTCGCTCCCGGTCGTGGAAGTAGTGGCTGCGCATCAGCAGCCGCCCGGTCGGGCCGAGCACGTCGTGCATCCGGTCCGGGTCGAACGGTGGCCGCCAGCCGGGCAGGTGCTCACGGTGCGTCGGCGCGTAGAGCACCACGTACTCCTCCGCGCCGATGCCCAGCGCGGCGCGGACCTGGCGGCACTGGTCGGCGGTGGCCCGGGCCAGCCGGTCGTTGCGCGGGTAGCCGACCTCCAGCGTGGTGTAGTCGGCCGGGTACGCCCGCTCCCACATCTGCGTGGAGAAGCCGTTCGCGGTGATGCTGTAGTCCCAGCGGTCCACCCGGCGCAGCAGGCCGGCGAAGTCCATGCCGATCGCGCCCACCGGGTAGCGCTGCTGGTCCAGGCCCATCACCTTCACCGGCGTGCCGTGATGGGTCTGCACGTGCACCGAGCCGGGGCGCTTGCGGACGAAGTCCGGGAAGTTGACGTTGTTGACCAGCCAGTGGGCGCGGGCCAGCACCCGGTGGTACTCCCGGGTGCCGGCGACGACGTACTCCACGCCCGGCGGCAACGCGGCCACCCGGTCCCGCCGGACGATCCAGACGCCGCGCACCTGCGGTGCGAGCCGGCGGGCGGCCTCGTAGACCGCGGCCGGGTTGCACGCGTATCCCCGGTACCAGTAGGCCGCGTAGACCGCCAGCGTCGGGTCGATCGGGCGGCGCAGCTCGGCCCGGTAGTACTCGCGCAGCGCGGTGTCACGCGCCCGCCGGGCGGTCCGCCGCACCACCGGCGTCACCCGCCGCCGGGCCTGGCCGGCCGTCCGCCGAGCGGTCTCCCCGGCCTGGTGGGCCTCGCGCAGTGCGCTGAACGTCCGCCACCGGCCGGCCGCCACCAGCCGGTGCTTCAGGCCCTCCACGCCGGGCGGCACCGGGTAGCCCTCCGGCGGCCGGAAGCGGACGTAGTCCTCGTGCATCTGGGCGAAGAACGGTGCCCGCAGCTCCGGCGCGATCCGCTCGCCGTTGCCGAGCACGGTCAGGTAGTGCCAGATCATCCGCTCGAAGACCGCCGGCCGTAGCCCGTCCACCACCGGCGCCCACCGGTCCATCAGCCGGAACACGCGATGCCACTGGGCGAACACCTCGAAGTGCCGGTCGCCCCGGGTCCGGGTGATCGCCCCGGTCCGGCGCTGCCGGTAGTGGAGACAGACCCGGTCCAGCACACCGATCCGGTCGGCGGCCATCAGCGCGGGGTAGCTGAACGAGACGTCCTCGTACCAGCCCGGCGCGAACCGCAGCCCGCGCCCGACCAGGAACTCGCGGCGGACCAACCGGTTCCAGGCGGTGTGCAGCAGGCACAGCGTCTCCGGCCGGTCCCGCAGCGCGAACGTCTCCGGGCCGGGCGGGTCGGGGAAGACGTCCCGCATGGCGCTGGGGGTGCCGACGTCGTTCCAGTGCGACCGGACGTGGTCGACGATCAGCACGTCCGGGCGGGTGTCGCGGAGCCGGTCGGCGACGTGCGGCAGGACGCCGGCCGCCAGCCAGTCGTCCCCGTCGACGAACCACACGTACTCGCCGGTGGCCCGGTCCAGCCCGATGTTCCGGGCCGGACCGAGCCCGACGTTGTCGGCGAGCCGCACCGGGTGGACCCGGGGGTCGCGGGCCGCGTACTCGGCCAGGATCTCGCCACTGGCGTCCGGGGAGGCGTCGTCCACGCCGATCACCTCAAGGTCGCCGAACGGCTGGTCGAGGATCGAGTCGAGACACTCCCGCAGGTAGCCCTGCACCCGGTAGGCCGGCACGACGAAGCTGATCAGCGTCATCCCGGCCCGCCCTCCGTCAGCCCGGCGAGGGGGCACCCCCACGGGCGCGGGCCGGCAGGACCACCCAGGCGAGGACCACACTCGCGACGAAAACCACGAGAAGGTACGCACCGAGTGTAGCCAGAGCAACACTCGCAATTCCGGCGATCAGCGCGATTGCCAGCAGCAGCGAGCGCCCCTCCCAGCCCAGCGTGGCGACGTGCAGCGGCGGCGCCGACTGCCGCTTCTCCAGCCGGGCGGTCAGGTCGTAGTGGTGCAGCGTGAGCACCAGGACGTACCCGAAGATCAGCCAGGCCGGCGCGCGCCCGGCCACGCCGACCGCGACGGCGAACAGGTACTCGGCGGCCCGCAACGCGGCCGGCACCAGCCAGTCCAACGCCCCCGCGTGCGGCGTCCGGGAACCCTGCGCCGCGCCCAGCAGCAGCACCAGCGCGAGAACCGCCGCCCAGCCGGGCAGGTCACCCCCGCCGTGCACCGCCCACAGCGCCCACCCCAGCAACGCCGCCGCGCCCAGCGCGGCCAGCACCGCCAGCGCCAGCGGCCGACGCGCCACCGGCAGCGTCCGGACCAGCGGGCCGTCGTCGCGGTACAGCCCCGCGTCGACGGTGGTCAGCACCGGCACCCGCATCCAGCGCGCCCGCAGCGTCCGCAACGCCCCGGTGTACGCGAACGCCAACGTGCCCCAGACCAGCACCGCGCAGAGCGCCACCAGCGGCCCGAACAGCGCGGCGGCCACCGCGATCAACGCCCACCGCTCACCGATCGGGAAGACCACGGTCCGCTTCAGCCAGTACGACACCGAGCCGGTGTCCGCCTGCACCCGGGTCGACGCGGCGTTCAGCTTCCCGCCGATGCCGCCCGCGTCCCCGGTCACCACCTTCGGCCGGCGGGCCGCCTCGTCGTGCAGCGCCCCGTACCAGGTGTCGGTCATGTGCCGCACGGTCTGCAACGTCATCGCGGCCAGCGCCAGCGCCCAGCCGTAGCGGAACCCGGCGTGCGTGGCGCCGTAGCCGAGACCGGCGTAGACCACGTACTCCTTGAACCGGTCGGCCATCGTGTCCAGCCAGCCGCCCCAGGCGCTGAAGTGCCGGGTGTAGCGGGCCAACTGCCCGTCCACGCAGTCCAGCACGAACCCCAGGTAGAGCAGGACCGCGCCGGCCACCAGCGCGGGCCGGCCACCGACGCCGAACAGCACGGCCGCGGCCACCGCGAACGCCACCGAGACCATGGTGACGCCGGTCGGGCCGATCCCGATCCGGGCCGCCGCCTTCGTCACGTACGGCGACCAGGTGCTGACGAAGAACGTGGTGAAGAAGTCGTCCCGTTCCTTCACCGACAGCTTCAGCTCGGCCCGGTCCTCGTCGACCGCCGCCACCTCCGCCTCGGCGGCGGCCCGCTGCGCCGCGTCGCCGGCCCGGTGCGCCACGAGCAGGCGTACCCGATGGGCGAAGATCAGGACGCCCCGGGCGGCGAGCCCGGCCACGAGCCGGTCCACCGCGCCGAGCGTCCCGCCCCCGGCGGCAGCGACCCCGGGCGCGGACGCGGGCACGGTCGGGCGCGCATCCGGCGCGGACGCGGGCACGGTCGGGCGCGCATCCGGCGCGGACGCCGGGTCGGGCGCGACGCCTGCGGCGCGGCGGGCGGCCTCGGCGAGCGCCGGCAGGTCGGCCGCGCCCACCCGCAGCGCGCCACCGAACACGCCGGTCGCGTCGGCGGCGTCGACCTCGACCACCTGTCCGCGCTCCTCGCGCACCGTGGCCTGCCCGGGAGCGGGCGGATCGGTGAGCACCAGGGCCACCGTCGGCCCCACCGGGCTGGTCGCGAGATGCCTGAGTACGGCCGTGTGCGCGACCAGATCCGCGCCGCTCACCAGCACCGGGCCGGTCGCGGCGGCCACCAGGTCGGCCAACTCGGTCAGGTCGGCGGCGATCCGCACGTCGTCCGCCCCGGCCCGCCGCCACTGCGCGGCCAGCCTCGCGGTGGGCGGTTCCCCGGTGGGCCGGCCCGCCACCGGTTCGGCGGGACCGGTCGGGTCGGTCGGGTCGGTCGGGTGGCCCGCCGCCGGTTCGGCGGCGAGCACGATCGCGAGCGTCACCGCTGCGCCGCGTCGGCGTAGGCGGCCAGCGCCTCGTCGATCGTCCCGTTGACGATCAGCCGTCCGGCGTCGAGGTAGAGCCCCCGACGGCAGAACCGGGTGAGGTCCTTGTCGTTGTGTGACACCAGCACCAACGTGCGTCCTTCCGCGAGAAGTCGCTCGATGGTCGCATAGCACTTCGCGCGGAACTCCGCGTCCCCGACCGCGGTCACCTCGTCCACCAACAGCACCGGGTGCGGCAGGTGTGCGATCACCGCGAAACCCAACCGCACCTTCATCCCCGACGAGTAGTGCCGCACCGACGTGTCGATGGCGCGTTCCACCTGCTCACCGGCGAACGAGACGATCTCGTCGAAGTGTCGGCGCAGGTACGCCGAGGAGAGCCCGTGCAGCCCGCCGACCAGGTAGAGGTTCTCCCGGCCGGTCAGGTCGCCGGAGAACCCCGCGGACAGCTCCAGCAGCGGCGCCACCCGGCCGTGCACCGAGATCGTGCCCTCGTCCGGGATGAGCACCCCGGCGATCAGCCGCAGCAGCGTGCTCTTGCCGGTGCCGTTGCGCCCCACCACACCGACCGTCTCACCCGGCTCGATCCGGAACGACAGGTCCCGCAGCGGCCAGAACCGGCCGGCGTCCGGGTCACGGGCTCCCCGGTGCACGATCAGCTCCCGCAGCCGCAACTGCCGACGCCGGTTGCGCACGAACCGGATGCCGAGCCGGTCCGCCTCGATGATCGGCGCCACTCAGAGTTCCTTCAGCACGGCCGGTTCCAGGCGGCGGAACGCCCACCAGCCCAGCACCAGCACCAGCACGCTGCCCGCCACCGTCACGGTGAGCAGCCGGGCGTCCGGGAACTCGTCCGGGTACCAGACCGCGTGGTGCAGTTGGAAGATCCCGACCAGCGGGTTCAGCTCGTACACGAGCTTCAGCCAGCCCGGCATGCCGGAGTCCCGGACCAGGTTGAACGGATAGATGATCGGGGTGGCGTAGAACAGCAGCCGGATGACCAGCCGCATGGTCCGCTCGATGTCGCGCATCAGCACGTTGCCCGCCGACAGCAGCAGCGCCAGGCCCACCAGCAGCACGAACTGCACGGCCACCGCCAGCGGCAGGGCGAGCAGGCTCCACCCGGGGTGGATCTTCCCCTGGCTGGCGTAGAGCGCCGCGATGGCGACCAGGATCGGCAGGCCGGCCAGGTACTCGGCGAAGCGGCCGGCGACCCGGCCGATCGGGAAGATCGGCCGGGGCAGGTTCATCGTGGTGATCAGCCGGGCCTGCCCGGTCAGCGCGCCGGCCGCCTCGGTCAGCGCCGAACTGGCCCACATCCAGGCGAAGATCCCGGTGATCAGGAACAGCGGGTACGACCCGGCCGCCTCGCCCAGGTGCCGCCGGGTCGCGCCGGAGTAGAGCACGCCGAAGACGAACCAGTAGATCAGGCCCATGCCGAGCGGCTCGATGAGCGACCAGAGGTAGCCGAGCAGCGACTGCTGGTACTTCACCGCGAGATCCCGCCGGACCAGGATGCGCAGCGAGGTGCGGGCGGACCAGAGCGCCGCGACGCCGGACGTCACCGCACCATCGTCGCCCTTTTCCTGCTGGCGTGGCGGTCGTCAGCGGGTGGTCACCCCAACGGGGTCAGCACTCGATGACGTTGACCGCGAGGCCGCCGCGCGCTGTCTCCTTGTACTTGACCTTCATGTCCGCGCCGGTCTCCCGCATGGTCTTGATGACCTTGTCCAGCGACACGTGGTGCACGCCGTCGCCGCGCAACGCCAGCCGCGCCGCGGTGATCGCCTTGATGCTGGCCACCGCGTTGCGCTCGATGCACGGGATCTGCACCAGCCCGCCGACCGGGTCGCAGGTCAACCCCAGGTTGTGCTCCATACCGATCTCGGCCGCGTTCTCCACCTGCTCCGGCGTGCCGCCCAGCGCCTCCGCCAGCCCGGCCGCCGCCATCGAGCACGCCGAGCCGACCTCGCCCTGGCAGCCCACCTCCGCGCCCGAGATCGACGCGTTCTCCTTGAACAACACCCCGATCGCGCCCGCGGCCAGCAGGAACCGGACCACCCCCTCGTCGGAGGCGCCCGGCACGAACCGGGTGTAGTAGTGCAACACGGCCGGGATGATCCCGGCGGCGCCGTTGGTCGGCGCGGTGACCACCCGACCGCCGGCCGCGTTCTCCTCGTTGACCGCGAGCGCGAACAACGTCACCCAGTCCATCGCGCGCAGCGGATCGTCCGCCCCGGTCTCCGCCTCCAGACCACGCCGCAGCTCCGCGGCACGACGGCGCACCTTCAACCCACCCGGCAGCACACCGTCACGGGTGCAGCCGCTCTCCACGCACTCCCGCATCACCCGCCAGATGTCCAACAGCCCCGCGCGCACATCCGCCTCGCCACGCCAGGACACCTCGTTGGCGAGCATCACCTCACTGATCGACAGACCGGTGTCCGTGGTGACCCTGAGCAGTTCCGCCCCGGTCAGGAACGGATACCGCACCCGCGTGGAATCCGGCTTGATCCGGTCCGCCCCGGCCGCCGCCTCGTCCACCACGAACCCGCCACCCACCGAGTAGTAGGTCCGCGCCCGCACCTCGTCCCCGGCCGCGTCGAACGCCGCGAACGTCATCCCGTTCGGGTGGAACGGCAGCGAACGCCGACGGTGCAGCACCAGGTCCCGGTCCGGGTCGAAGTCGATCTCCTGGCTGCCCAGCAGGCGCAGCCGCCGCTCCGCCCGCATCCGCGCCACCCGCTCACCGACCGAGTCGGTGTCGACCGACTCCGGGGCCTCGCCCTCCAACCCGAGCAGCACCGCCCGGTCACTGCCGTGCCCATGCCCGGTGGCACCCAACGAGCCGAACAGCTCCACCCGCACCCGGACCACGTCGGCGAGCAACCCGTCGGCCTTCAGCCCACCCACGAACGTACGGGCGGCCCGCATCGGCCCAACGGTGTGCGAGCTCGACGGCCCGATACCAACACTGAAGAGATCGAAAACACTGATCATGGCTGCACTTTCCTCGCCGTCGTCCCCGTCGTGCGGATCCGAACCGGTGTCTGCCACGTGCCCGCTCGACGGGCCGGTGGCGCGGCGCCCGGGGTGGGGGCGCCCCGACCGGCGAGCCTACCCGCCCAGCTCAATACCCGTCCCCACCCCACCACGCGCCCCCCACCCCTCCCCCGTTGATCTTGCAGTTACCGCCCCGGCGAAACAGGCATACGGGGCAGCTCGGGGGCCGTAACTGCAAGATCGCGGAGGACGAGGCGGGGCGTCGGGAAGGGCGGGCCGGGGTAAGTACCTACGGGTGCCCGGGTCGCCGATCCTCCTCGGGGCCGAGGGCGCGGCGCGCAGCCCTTTCTACCGTGGAATCAGCGCGGCGGATCGCCGCAGAAGTGGGAGACGACGATGAGTCGCAAACTGGTCCGGCCCCGTGAGGGGCGCATGATCGCCGGTGTCTGCGCCGGCCTGGGGCGGCGGTTCGGCATGTCGGCCGGCATGGTCCGGCTGCTGTTCCTGCTGTCGCTGCTGCTGCCCGGCACCCAGGTGATCGTCTACCTGATCCTGTGGGTGCTGATGCCGAACGAGGACCGCCACCTCGCCACCCGCTGACCCGCACACGACGACGCGCCCGCCCTGGGAGGGCGGGCGCGTCGTGCGAGGTCAGGGGGCCGTGTAGGTGACTGTCACCTTCTGGTAGCCGAGGGAGCGCAACAGACCCTCCAGCATCTTGCGGGTGTTCTCCTGCGCCCGGGCGGCCAGCCCGCTGTCCCGGGCCGCCGCGGTGATCCGGTCCTCGGCCAGCTTGTAGACCTGCTGCTGGCGGTTGGGGTCACCGGCCACCAGGTCGTTGAGCCGGTTGATCAGGCCACGCTCCTCGGCGAAGACGTAGCTCTTGTCCATGTCCAGGTCGGTCTCGCCGAGCTGCGGCGCGGGCAGTTTGATCTCGACGGACTTGCCGTCGTCGGAGGCCACCACCGCCCCGTCGGCGATCTTCGAGAAGTCGACATACGCCTCGACCCGGCCCGCCCCGACGAACAGCGTGCGCTCGTTGAGCAGGAAGTCCGGCACGTTGCGCCGGTCCTTCTGCACGTCGACCACCACCTGGAAGTTGCCCTCCGCCGCGACGTAACGGCTCAGGTCACGGATCGACTTGAGCAGCGGCGGCTGACTGCGGTCGGTCTGCTCCTTGGCGAACGGGTTGCGGAACTCGGGCAACAGACCGGTCGCCTGCACGCCGAGCAGCACCACCACCGCCAGCGCCGCCGCACCGAGCACCCAGAGCAGGCCACGCGCGGGCCCACCGACCGGTGGCCGGGCCCCCGGCCCGGACCCGGGCGGGGCGTCCGCCCGGTCGTGCAGGGACTCACTGGTCGGGTATTCCGGGAACTCCCTGGTGGGCTGCTGGGTGTCACCGTCGCGGGCCATCGCCCTCACCGTCCTCGTCCGACACATCGACTGACAATGACGGTACGGGCACTGTGCGACACTCGCTCGTCGAGTGCCCCGATCGGGTGAAACCGCAGGTCAGGCGAACGCGGAAAGCCCGGTCAGCCGCTGGCCGATGACGAGCTGGTGGATCTCCGAGGTGCCCTCGTAGGTGAGCACGCTCTCCAGGTTGTCGGCGTGCCGCATGATCGGGTACTCCCCCGAGACGCCGTTCGCGCCGAGGATGGTGCGGCACTGCCGGGCGATGGCCAGCGCCTCCCGGACGTTGTTCAACTTGCCCACGCTCACCTGCTCGGGCCGCAGCGACCCGGCGTCGGCGAGCCGGCCCAGGTGCAGCGCCAGCAGCAGGCCCTTGTTCCACTCCACCGCCATGTCGGCGAGCTTGGCCTGGGTGAGCTGGAAACCGGCCAGCGGCCGGCCGAACTGGGTGCGGGTGGTCGCGTACGACAGGGCGGTCTCCAGGCAGTCGCGGGCCGCGCCGAGCGCGCCCCAGACGATGCCGTGCCGGGCCTCGGTCAGGCAGCTCAGCGGCGCCTTCAGCCCGGTCGCCTCGGGCAGTCGCGCGTCCGCCGGCAGCCGCACGTCGTCCAGCGTGATCTCGCCGGTGAGCGAGGCACGCAGGGACATCTTCCGGCGGATCTCCCGCACGCCCACCCCGGGGGTGTCCATCGGCACGAGGAAACCCCGCACGCCCTCGTCGGTGCGGGCCCAGATCACCGCGACGGCGGCGATCGGCGCATTGGTGATCCACATCTTGCCGCCGGAGAGGACCCAGTCGTCGCCGTCGCGGCGGGCCCGGGTGGCCATCGAGGCCGGGTCCGAGCCGTGGTCCGGCTCGGTCAGCCCGAAGCAGCCGATCGCGTCGCCGGTCGCCATCGCCGGCAGCCAGCGTTGCTTCTGCTCCTCGCTGCCGAAGCGCCAGATCGCGTACATGGCAAGCGAGCCCTGCACCGAGACCAGCGAGCGGACGCCGGAGTCGCCGGCCTCCAACTCCAGACAGGCCAGCCCGTACGCCACCGCCGACGCGCCGGCGCAGCCGTACCCGGTCAGGTGCATGCCGAGCAGGCCCAGCTTGCCGAACTCGCGGGCCAGCTCCCGGGCCGGCACGTCGCCGTCCTCGTACCAGCCGGCGACGTGCGGGCGGACCCGGTCGGTCACGAGCTGACGCACGACGGCACGGATCTGCCGCTCCTCCTCGCTCAGCGAGGCGTCGAGGTCGAGCAGGTCGAGAGCGGTCACGGCGTCACTCGCCCTGGTCGCCGAGGACCAGCACCCGGGCATGGATCTGGTTGCGCTGCTGCAACGCCGCGCGCAACGCCCGGTGCAGGCCGTCCTCCAGGTAGAGGCCGCCGTTCCACTGCACCACGTGCGGGAAGAGGTCGCCGTAGAAGGTGGAGTCCTCGGCGAGCAGCTTGTCCAACGCCAACTCCCGCTTGGTGGTGATGAGTTCGGCCAGCCGCAGTGGACGCGGTGGGATCGCGGCCCACTGCTTCAGCGTGAAGTTGTGCTCCGGGTAGGGACGCCCGTCCCGGACCGCCCTGAAGATCACCGCGTGCTCTCCTCCCCCAGGCCGGGCTGACGATGTGGCTGCCAGCCTAACCGCTCAGCTCCACCGCCCCCGCCGGACCACATCATCCACCGGGCGCCGCCCCCGGCGCAGCGATGGTGACCGGTGGTCGACGGCTCGGTAACCAATGGTGACGGCACCGATCGGATGCAGTTCCGGCGGTACCCCGAACGCCTCCCGGTACGCCCCGACGCGTTGCGGCGGAATGCCGAAGAAGCAGGCGCCCAGCCCCTCGTCCACCGCGGTCAGCAGCATCAGCAACGCCGCGAAGCCGGTGTCCACGTACCAGTAGGGCACCGGCCAGCGGTCCTCGGCGCGGTCCGCCCAGCCCTTGTCCGGCTCGGCGTACCGGTCCAGGTAGGCGTCCCGGTTCGCGTGCGGCACCACGATGAGCGGGGCCCGGCGCATCCCGGTCAGCCAGCGTTCCCGACCGCCGCCGTCCGGCGTGGTGGCCGCCCAGAACCGGGCCCGGTCCGCCGGCTCCTCCAGCACCAGGAAACCCCAGCCCTGCGCGAACCCGGCCGACGGGGCCCGGACCGCGTGCGCCAGCAACCGGTCCACCACCTCGGGCGGCACCGGCCGGTCGGGGTCGTAGTTGCGGACCATCCGACGCCGCCGGACGACCTCGCCGAACTCCACGCCTCAGCGCCCCGGCCGGACGCCCCAGGCGCCGCGCCACGTCTGCCCGGCGTCCAGCTTGATCACGTCCCGGCCGGAGCGGAACGCGTCCGGTGGGCAGGTCATCGGCTCCACCGCGACCGAGCGGCGGTGCCGCTCACCGCCGAGCGTGTCGCCGGTGAACACCTGCCACCAGCCGAACTCGCGGTCCGCCCAGATCGCCACCCCGGACGAGCCGTCCGGCGCGCCGAGCGTCACCGCCGAGCCGCCGTCGGCGTCCCGCTCCACGTCGCCGAAGGCCAGGTCGAGGACCAGGTCACCGATGGGTCGGGGCGCGGTGAAGTCGTACTCGGTGCCGGCCACCGCGGCGGCGCCCACCGGCAGCAGCCGGCCGTCCACCAGCACCCGGTTCCGGCCCGGCACGTGCAGCAGCAGCTCGTCCACGCCCACCTTGGGGAGCTGGAAGTAGGGGTGCACGGAGAAGCCGAACGGCGCCGGCTCGGCGGAGAGGTTCGTCGCCTCGTGCTCGGCGCGCAGGCCGTCCGGGCCGACGCTCCACCGGCTGCGCAGCCGCAGCGCCCACGGGTAGCCCGGGGTGGGCGGGAGGTCGTAGCCGAGCGTCACGCTCGCCGGGCTCTGCTCGACCAGCTCCCACCGGACCCAGTTGACCAGGCCGTGCAGCGCGTTGTGCCGCTCCGGCTCGGTCAGGTCGAGCTGGAGCGAGCGGTCACCGAACGTGTACGCGCCGTCCCGGATCCGGTTCGGCCAGGGCGCCAGCACGTGCCCGGCCGAGCCGGGGCTGAGCTCGTCCTCGGCGTACCCGTCGAGGTAGTCCACCCCGTCGTGCCGATAGGCCCGCAGCCCGCCGCCGACCTCCACCACGACGGCCTCGTGGCCGTCGGCGGAAATGGTCCACTGTGTTCCGGACGGTGCCCGCTCGTCGATCCCCATTCGGCGACCCTACCGTCACCGACGGTTCTCGGTGGGAGCGGTGGCGCGATAGCGCAGCAACGCGGGGAACGCCGTCACCAGCAGCACCGCCAGCACGGCGGCGGCGATACCGCCACCGACCATGGCGACGCCGGTGCCGAACCCGGCGGCGGTCACGCCGGCCCGCAGGTCGCCCAGGCGCGGGCCGCCGGCCACCACCACCGTGTTCACGCCCTGGAGCCGGCCGCGCATCCGGTCCGGCGCGTACACCAGCAGCATCGACTGCCGCAGGGTGGCGCTGACCAGGTCGGCGGCGCCGGCCACGGCGAGCAGCAGCACCGCCAGCCAGAGCCGGCCGGCCAGCCCGGCCAGCGCGATGGCCACGCCCCAGCCGACCACCGCCACGGTGAGCGCCAGCCCCTGCCGGCGCACCCGGCCGATCCAGCCGGAGGTGAGGCCGCCGAGCATCGCGCCGATGGCGATGGCGCTGTAGAGCCAGCCGACTGCCGCAGCACCGCCGAAGCGGTCCTCGGCCAGCTCCGGGAAGAGCGCCCGCGGCATGGCCAGGATCATCGCGATCAGGTCGATGGCGAAGGAGAGCAGCAGCACCGGCGTGGTGGCCAGGTAGCGGAAGCCGTCGACGACGCTGCTCAGTCCGGCCCGGCGGACGCCGCCGCCCGGCTCCGGCTCCGGCGGCATCGCCGGCAGCCGCAGGGTGGCCCAGAACGACACGGTGAACAGCAGCGCGTCCAACCCGTACGCGATGGGCAGCGCCGCGTCGACCCGCCAGGCGGCGAAGATCAGCCCGGCGGCCAACGGCCCGGCGACCGCGGCGGCGGTGAACGTGGTGTAGTTCAGCGTGGTCGCGGCCGGGACCAGCTCGGCCGGCACCAGCCGGGGCAGGATCGCGCTGCGGGCCGGGGAGGTGATCGCGAACGCCACCGACTGCACGCCCACCAGCAGCAGGAGCAGCACCGGGCTGCGCGCGCCGACCAGTGACTGCACCAGCAGCCCGAGCGTCGCCGCCCAGAGCAGCGCGCCGCCCGCGAGCAGCACCCGCCGCCGGTCCCGGGCGTCGGCGACCGCGCCGCCCCAGAGCCCGAAGACCAGCAGCGGCACGAAACCGGCGACGCCGAGCAGCCCGACCCAGAACGAGCCGCCGGTCAGGTCGAACATCTCCACCGGCACCGCCACGGCGGTGAACTGGAAGCCGAACATCGCCACCGCGCTGCCGAGCCACACCCGCCGGTAGGCGGGCACCCGCAGCGGGCGCAGGTCGATCGCCCAGCGGCGGGGTCCGCGCGACCGGGCCTTGGTGACCTCCGTCACGGTGCGAGCCGCTCGACGACCCACACCCCGTCGGCGGTACGCCGGAACCGCAGCCGGTCGTGCAGCCGGCCGGCCCGGCCCTGCCAGAACTCCACCGCCTCCGGGCGGACCCGGAACCCGCCCCAGTGCGGCGGCGCGGGGATCGACCCGACGCCGGCGAACCGCTCCGCCGCCGCCCGGTACGCCGTGTCCAGCGCGGCCCGGTCCGGCACCACCGCCGACTGGGTGCTGGCCCACGCGCCGAGCTGCGAGCCGCGCGGCCGGCTGGCGAAGTACGCCTCGGTCTCGGCCCGGTCGACGTGCTCCACCCGGCCGGTGACGGTCACCTGCCGCTGCATCGGGAACCACGGGAAGACCAGGCTGGCCCACGGGTTGGCGGTCACCTCCGCGCCCTTGCGCGAGCGGTGGTTGGTGTAGAAGACGAAGCCCTCCGCGTCGTAGCCCTTGAGCAGCACGGTGCGCCCGCTGGGCCGGCCCCGGTCGTCGGCGGTGCCGACCACCATCGCGTTCGGCTCGGGCAGCGGATGCGCCACCGCGTCGGCGAACCAGCGGGCGAACTGGGTGTGCCAGTCCAGCGCCAGGTCCGTTTCGGAAAGGCCCAGGTCGGCGGCGTACTCGTTACGCATGCCGGCCGGAGCGGGTGTGTCGCCTGTCACTCTCGCCGTCCTTCTCCCGGGCGTACCGGCGTCCCCCGACGCTGGCCAGGCCCCGACGCCTAGTCTTCTCCTGTCCGCACGCGTGTCCACCGGCGGGGATGTCGCGTGGCGCACAGTCGCTGCGGGTCGCGCAGCCGGTTACCCACCGGGCAAGATGTTTCGAACCACATCCCTGAGGGTCGCCTGAGCTACGGGGCTGGATCAGCCCGCCCGGGCGCACCGAGCCGGAAGCCAGGAGACGACATGTCCGATTTCAAGCCGGGCCTGGAGGGCGTCGTAGCCTTCGAGACCCAGATCGCCGAACCCGACCGCGCGGGCGGATCGCTGCGCTACCGGGGCGTGGACATCGAGGATCTGATCGGCCAGGTCTCCTTCGGCAACGTCTGGGCGCTGCTGGTGGACGGCCGGTTCGGCCCCGGCCTGCCGCCGGCCGAGCCGTTCCCGGTGCCGGTGCACTCCGGCGACATCCGCGTCGACGTGCAGTCCGCGGTCGCCATGCTGGCCCCGTACTGGGGGCTCGACCAGCTCCTCGACATCTCCGACGCCCAGGCCCGCGAGGACCTGGCCCGGGTGTCGGTCACCGCGCTGTCCTTCGTCGCCCAGTCGGCGCGCGGGCTGGGCCTGCCGGCCGTGCCGCAGAAGGAGATCGACAAGGCGGAGACGATCGTCGAGCGCTTCATGAAGCGCTGGCGCGGCGAGCCCGACCCGCGGCACGTCAAGGCCGTCGACGCGTACTTCATCTCGGCCGCCGAGCACGGCCTGAACGCCTCCACCTTCACCGCCCGGATCGTGGCCTCCACCGGCGCCGACGCCGCGGCCTGCATCTCCTCCGGCATCGGCGCCCTCTCCGGCCCGCTGCACGGCGGCGCGCCGTCGCGGGTGCTCACCATGCTGGAGGCGGTCGAGCGCAGCGGCGACGCCGAGGGGTACGTCAAGGGCGTGCTCGACCGCGGCGAGCGGCTGATGGGCTTCGGGCACCGGGTCTACCGGGCCGAGGACCCGCGCGCCCGGGTGCTCCGGCGGACCGCCAAGGAGCTGGGCGCGCCGCGCTTCGAGGTCGCCGAGGCGCTGGAGAAGGCCGCCCTGGCCGAGTTGCAGGCCCGCCGCCCGGACCGCGTCCTCGCCACCAACGTCGAGTTCTGGTCGGCCGTGGTGCTGGACTTCGCCGAGGTGCCGGCGCACATGTTCACCTCGATGTTCACCTGCGCCCGGATGGGCGGCTGGTCCGCGCACATCCTGGAGCAGAAGAAGCTGAACCGGCTGGTCCGCCCGTCCGCCACCTACGTCGGCCCGGGCACCCGCAAGCCGCAGCAGGTCGAGGGCTGGGACGCCATCCCGCACGGCGTCTGAGACGTAAGGAGGGGCCCCGCTTAACGCTTTCGGCACAGGCGGGGCCCCTTCTTGACGCCCGCTCTGTGGCGTACGCCTCAGCACTCGCGGTGGGACCAGCGGCCGGTCCCGGCCGGCCGGGTGCGAGGATGAAGGCCGGCAGCGCTGCCGGCCGGGTTCGGATCCCGGCCGCCCCGTGCGCCCGGCGCACGAGCCGGTCGTCGGTCCGCGCCCGCATGAAGGGCCCGCCCTCGCCCATGCGGAAGGATCGAGACAACCGTGGCTGACGCACCGACCATCCGGATTCCCGACGACCTCAAGCCCGCCGACGGCCGTTTCGGCTGCGGCCCGTCCAAGGTCCGTCCGGCGGCGGTCTCCGCGCTCGCCGACGTCGCCACCAGCTACCTGGGCACGTCGCACCGGCAGAAGACGGTCCGCGACGAGGTCGCCCGGCTGCGCCGGGGCATCGCCGAGTTCTTCTCCCTCCCCGAGGGCTACGAGGTGATCATCGGCAACGGTGGCACCACCGCGTTCTGGGAGGTCGCCACGTTCGGCCTGGTCCGCGACCGGGCCCAGTTCGCCAGCTTCGGCGAGTTCGGGGCGAAGTTCGCCAAGTCCGTCGCCGACGCGCCGTTCCTGGGCGAGCCGACCGTGCGCAAGTCCGCGGCGGGCAGCGCGCCGTCCCTGGTCGCCGAGGCGGGCGTGGACGTCTACGCCACCCCGCACAACGAGACCTCCACCGGAGTGGCGGTGCCGATCAGCCGGGTGCCGGGCGCCGACGAGGGCTCCCTGCTGCTGGTCGACGCCACGTCCGGCGCCGGCGGGCTGGACGTCGACGTCGCCGAGACGGACGTCTACTACTTCGCCCCGCAGAAGTGCTTCGGCTCCGACGGTGGCCTCTGGCTGGCGCTGATGTCGCCGGCCGCACTCGCCCGGGCCACCGAGATCAAGTCCTCGGGCCGCTACATCCCGGCCTTCCTGGACCTGGTCACCGCGATCGACAACTCGCGGCTGGAGCAGACCTACAACACCCCGGCGCTGGCCACCATCTTCCTGGCCGCGGAGCAGACCGACTGGATGAACTCCCAGGGTGGGCTGGGCTGGGCGGCCAAGCGCACCGCCGAGAGCGCCGGCATCGTGTACGGCTGGGCCGAGCGCTCGTCGTTCGCCACCCCGTTCGTGTCGGACCCGGCGCTGCGCTCCAACGTGGTCGCCACCGTGGACTTCGCCGACGGGGTGGACGCCACCGCGATCGCCAAGGCGCTGCGCGCCAACGGCATCGTCGACACCGAGCCCTACCGCAAGCTCGGCCGCAACCAGCTCCGGGTCGCGCTCTTCCCGGCCGTCGAGCCGGCCGACGTCGAGGCGCTCACCGCGTCCATCGACTACGTGGTCGAGCGACTCTGATCACGCCGTGACGCTGGGTGGTCGTCGGGGCTCCGGCGGCCACCCACCGTGATCATCGCCGCAGCTCAGTCGCGACATGCCGGGGTGTCGCAATCCCCATCGCCGGGTAGATGAGCGTACGGTGGTGAGGACGCCCGGGTGGCCGGCCCGTGGCGTGACGGCCAGCGAAGCGGGACGGAGGCAAGCCCATGCGCCCAGTACGCTTCGTCGCCCTCTCCGAGGACGGCCAGGCCCTGGTGCTCACCGACGAGGTGGGCCGCCTGCTCGCGCTGCCCATCGACGAACGCGTCGCCTCGGTGCTGCACGCCGAGCCGGGCGCGACCCCGCTCGCGGTGGTGCCGGCCTCCACCGATCCCACGCCGTCGCTGTCCCCGCGCGACATCCAGGCCCGGATCCGTTCCGGCGAGTCCGCTGAGGACGTCGCCCGCATCGCCGGCGTGCCGGTCGACCGCGTGCTGCGCTACGCCGGCCCGGTGCTCCAGGAGCGGGCCATGCTCGCCCAGCACGCCCGCCGCACCCGGCTCAAGGGCGCCGAGAAGCCGACCCCGCTGGCCGAGGTGGTCAACGGCCGGCTGGCCCAGCACGGCATCGACACCGAGAAGATCTCCTGGGACGCCTACCGCCGCGACGACGGCACCTGGCGGATCATCGCCACCTGGCCGTCCGGCAAGGCCACCGCCCAGGCGGTGTGGGATCTCGACAAGTCCCGGCAGAACGTCGTCGCGCACGACGACATGGCGCAGTACCTGTGCGCCGAGCGGCCCACGCCGATCCTCGGCCAGGAGCCGGCGCCCGAGCGGGGCGGCCACGCGCTGCCCGGCCCGTCGCGCGGCGAGCCGAACCGGGGCGGCGGGCACGGCCTGCCGTCCGGGGTCGAGCAGGCCCGTCCGGGGCGCGACCCGATCCGCGCCGGCCGGGACGCGCTGCTCGCCTCGCTCGACCGGCCGCTCGGCGGCACGTCCGGCCGGGGGCTCGACACCCGTTCCCCGGCCGCGCTGGCCGGTTCGGATGCGCCCCGCCAGCGGGCCGTCGCCGGGGGTGCCGCCGCGCTGCTCGGTGGCGGGCAGGGTTCGGCGTTCGACGACGACTCGGACGCGCCGAAGGAGATCCCGGCCGTGCCGTCGCTGGCCGTGCTGCGGCCTCGGCGCACCGGCAACCCGCCGGCGTCCGGCGGTTCCGGCACCGAGTCCGGCGAGGCCGGCGGAAAGCCGCGCAAGCGGCTGCCGAGCTGGGACGACGTCCTCTTCGGCAGCGGCCCGGCGGCCCGCGAGTCCTCCTGATCGACCGTTCCACCCTGGACGCACGCGTGACGTGCGGGCACTCGACGTGCCCGGAGTTACAGGGGCCAGCCGGCGAGGCGGGTGTGGTGGGTGCGGGGGCCCGGGTGGCTGCGGACCAGGACCAACTCGTCGGCGGGCCACTCCGGGCCGGCGTACCCGTGCAGCGTCTCCCGGTCGGCGTGCACGTCGACCGGGTCGAGGCGGTCGCCGGGGCGGGCGATGGTCAGGTGGGGCCGGAACGGCTTGTCGTCGTGCGGCAGCCCGGCCCGGCGCAACGCGTCGCGGACCAGGCGGGCGAGCGCGTCCAGCGGCTCGGTGTCGCCGCGCACGTCCACCCAGAGCACAGTGGACCGGCCCTGCCCGAAGCTGCCCCCGCCACCCAGGCGCAGCCGAGGCGAGCTGCCCCGGCCGTCCTGGAAGGACGCCGCCGCCAGACCGAGCGCGCTCTGCACCGCGACCAGCCGGTCGTCCGGCACCTCACCGAGGAAGGCCAGCGTGAGGTGGAGGTGGGCCGGGTCGGCGAGCCGGACGTTCACGCCGGCGGCGGACGCGACGCCGACGCGCAGCCCGACGACCCGCGCGGTGAGGTCGGTGACCGCCGCCGCGGACGGGTAGACCGCCGTGAAGAGCCGCACCCGGTCAGCGGTGCCGCTGGTGGTGCGCCGCCCGCGCCGCCGGCAGCGTCAGCCCGGCGGCGTGCAGCAGGCCCTCCACCCGGACCCGCTCGATCTCCCGGTCGACGCCGGCCAGCTCGGCCAGGTGCTCGGCGATGCCGAGGGCGTGGCAGGCGGCGCGCAGCCGCTCGTCGTACGCCTCGATGACCGCGCCGTGCCACACCACCGAGCGGTCGGCGGCGGCGAGCCGGTGGCCGCCGAGTCGGCGCAGGTCGGTGGCGAGCTGCTCCAGCGGGCGGCGGCCCTCCCGCTCGAACTCGGTCAGGTCGATGTCGCGGGTCAGCACCTCGGCCTCGATGGCGCGGTCGAGCCGGGCGATGGTGCGACGCTCACGGCGCCGCTCGCGCCACTCGGCCCACCCGCAGGCGAACCGGTCGATGATCTCGTCGGCGCAGAAGACCAGCGCGAACACGGCGGGAAGGCAGCAGACGGCGAGGATCGCCAGCGCCAGCAGCAGCCCCTGCCCCCATCCCACACATCGACGCTAAGCCCTGCCGACCGCGCCCGCCACCCGTTTGCCGAATCCGGTCGGTACGCGTTCGTGCGGTGTTAAGCGGGGCCCCCTCCCACGCAGGATGCGTTAAGCGGGGCCCCGCCTTTCACTCGGCCCCGGGGGACACCACGTAGAAGCGGGGCATCGGCAGCATCCGCAGCCGCAGCCGGGCGCCGGAGCGGCGCAACTGCCAGGTCAGCGCCAGCAGCGCGGCGGCCAGCGAGATCAGGCCACCGATCCAGATGCTCGCGCCGGCGCCGAACGTCTCGGCCGTCCACCCGATGATCGGCGCGCCGACCGGGTTGGTGCCCAGGAACACCAGCACCCACAGCGCCATCACCCGGCCCCGGAAGGAGGCGTCGACGCCGAGTTGCACCCGCTGGTTGGCGGCCTGGGCGAAGAAGATCATGAAGAACCCGGTGGGCGGCAGCAGCGCCACCACCATCCAGTACGCGGGGGCGAGCCCGACCAGCGTGCCGAAGGTGGCGCAGCCGATGGCGGCGCCCAGCACCAGCCAGACCGAGGGGCGGCTGCGCCGGCCGGTGCCGGCGAGCGCGCCGACCAGCGCGCCGACCGCCAGCACGGTGCTGAACAGGCCGAACGACGCGGCGCCGGTGTTGAAGACGGTCTTGGCGAGCGCGGCGAGGGTGAGCTGGAAGTTGAACAGGCTCATCCCGATCACCGACATGACGACCATCGGCAGCAGCAGGTCGGGGCGGCGCGCCACGTACCGCAGGCCGTCCACCACCCGGGCCTGGTCCCGTTCGCCGGCCGGCGGCAGGTCCTTGCGGTGCAGTTCGGCGGGGCGCATCTTGACCACGTTGACCAGCGGCGCGATGGAGCTGAGCGCGGTGACCAGGAAGACCGGGCCGACGTCGAACGCGGCGATGGCCAGGCCGGCGACGGCGGGGCCGACGATCCGGGCGGAGTTGAACACGGCCGCGTTGAGCGAGAGCGCGTTCGGCAGCAGCGTCATGCCGACCAGCTCGGAGACGAACGCCTGCCGCACCGGGGTCTCCACCGCGTTGGCGACGCCGAGCAGCGCGGCGAACGCGAACACGTGCCAGAGCCGCACGACACCGGTGACGACCAGCATGCTCATCCCCAGCGCCAGCACGGTCCAGAACGCGTTGGCGACGAAGAGCAGCATCCGCTTGTCGTACCGGTCGGCGAGGCGGCCGGAGAGCAGCGTGAGCAGGAGTACGGGGGTGAACTGCAACGCGGTGACCACGCCGAGCGCGGTGGCGGAGTTGTCGCTCAGCTCGAGGACGAGCCAGTCCTGCGCGATGAACATCATCCAGACGCCGATCAGTTTGATCAGCTGCCCGGTGGCGAAGAGTCGGTAGTTGCGGACTCGTAGGGACTGGAACATCGTGCTCAGCTTGGCCTGCACTCTAGGTGCGCCTCCTCGCGTCAGGTACGCCTCATCGACAACGGACGAAGCGAACCGCGCGACGCGGGGTCAGCCGCGGGCGATCCCCTGGAGGATGTCGGCGGCCCGCCGCAGCGTGTCGCGTTCCTCCTCGGTGAGTGCGGCCAGTCGGCTGGCCAGCCACTCGTTGCGGGCGCGCTCGAACTGGTCGAGCACGGCCCGTCCCCCCTCGGTCGCCGCCAGGATGACCTGCCGTCCGTCGGTCGGATGGGGGGTGCGCTGCACGAGGCCACGCTCCTCCAACTTCGCGACGATCTTCGTCATCGTGGGCGGCTGCACCCGCTCGACGTCGGCCAGTTCCCGTGGCGTGAGGGCGCCCGCCAATTTGAGGCTGGTGAGCGCCGACAGCTGGGTGACCGTGAGGTCGCCGACCGGCCGGGCCTGTCGGACCCGCCGGTTGAGTCGGGTGATCGCATCTCGCAGCTGGGGGGCCAGCTGCGCCGGTGGCACGCGTTTCGCCGTCACCGTCCGCTCCGTCACACTAGTTAGCTTAACTAATGAGCCTGGCTAACGACGTGCGTTATGACCAGGCTCACCAGCGTCAGAGCAGCACGGACTCGATCGGCCCGCGCAGGAAGTAGAGGATGAAGAGCGCGGCCACGCCGTACAGCAGGGGGTGGACCTCCCGGGCCTTGCCCTTCGCCAGCTTCACCAACACGTAGCTGATCACGCCGGCCCCGATGCCGTTCGAGATCGAGTAGGTGAACGGCATCAGCACGATGGTGAGGAACGCCGGGATCGCGATCTCGTAGTCGGTCCAGTCGATGGTCCGGACCGCCGTCATCATCAGGAAGCCGACCACCACCAGCGCGGTCGACGCGGCCTCGAACGGCACGATCGCCGACAGCGGCGCCAGGAACATGGCCAACAGGAACAGGCCGCCGGTGACCAGGTTGGCCACGCCGGTCCGGGCACCCTCCCCGACCCCGGCCGCGCTCTCGATGTACGACGTGTTGCTCGACACCGAGGCCGCGCCACCTGCCGCGGCGGCGATCGAGTCGACCAGCAGGATCTCCTTGGCGCGCGGCGGGGTGCCCTGCTCGTCGAGCATGTCCCCCTCCTGGCCGATCGCGACCATCGTGCCCATGGTGTCGAAGAAGTCCGTGATCAGCAGCGTGAAGACGAACATCAGCGGGATCAGCCAGCCGACCCGGGTCCACGAGTCCAGCACGTTGAAGTTGCCCAGCAGCGACAGGTCCGGCAGGTCCACCACCCGCTTCGGCAGCTCGGGCACGTTCAGCGCCCAGCCCTTCGGGTTCGGCTTGCCGTTGACGAACGACGGACCGATGTTGCCGATCGCCTCGACCACGACGGCCAGCACGGTGGAGGCCAGGATGCCGATCAGGATCGCGCCGCGGACCCGCCGCACCACCAGCACCACGGTCACCAGCAGACCCACCACGAACACCAGCATCGGCCAACTGACGATCTTGCCGTTGATGCCCAGCCCGACCGGCACCGTGCTGTTCGCCGCGTCCGGCACCCGCCGGACGAACCCGGCGTCGACCAGACCGATGATGGTCAGGAACAGGCCGATGCCGACACCGATGGCGGTCTTGAGCTGCGTCGGCACCGAGCGGAACACCGCGGTACGCAGCCCGGTGAGCACCAGGATGCCGATCAGCACGCCCTCGATGACGACCAGGCCCATCGCGTCCGCCCAGGTCATCTGCGGCGCGATCTCGAAGGCCACCAGCGCGTTCACGCCCAGCCCGGCGGCCAGCGCGATGGGGAACCGGGCCACCACCCCCATCAGGATGGTCATCAGGCCGGCGACCAGGGCGGTCGCCGCGGCCAGCGCCGGGATGGCGAGCGTGCGCCCGTCGGCGTCCTCCGCGCCGCCGAGGATCAGCGGGTTCAACACCACGATGTACGCCATCGTGAAGAACGTGGCGAAGCCACCGCGGATCTCCCGACCGGTGGTGGACCGGCGGGCGGAGATCTCGAAGAAACGGTCGAACGCGTTGCGCGGGTGCGCGGGATCGGGCGGTGTGCCGTGGTCCGCCGGCGGGGCAATGGACATCGGGTCCTCATCTTGTCGATCAACCGGTTTGTCGCGCGCATCGTGCCAGATCACCCGGCGGACAGGGAAGGACGATCACGTACGCTGGTCCGGTGCCCCAGGAGCAACAGCCGCGGCCGGAGCCGCTCGACCCGCCGATGGTGCCGTTCGCCGTCGCCGGGCTGATCGCCTGGGCGGTGGCCGGCCTGGTGCTGCTGATCTTCTGCCGCGGTTGGCTCACCGCGCACGGCCACCAGAACTGGCTCTGGACCTGCCTCGCCGGTTTTCTGTGGGGCTTTCCCGGGCTGGCCACGATGATGCGGCACGACGCCAACCGGCGTCGCCGTCGGGCGGCGGTCGCCGAGCGTCAGCGCTGACCGGTCAGGAGTGCGCGTACGGCTCCGCCGGCTCGGCCGCCTCCACGACACCGGGGGCCCGGCCGACCGGCATCGCCTCGACCGCGCTGTCGTCGTAGATGGTGGGCAGCTCGGCGACCGGCGTCTCGGCGGTGTCGACAAGCGTCTCCGAGTGCGCGCCGCAGCCGTGGTCGGCGCTCACCACGCGCCCGTCGTCCGGGGCGAAGAAGTTGCCGCACGCCCCGAAGGCCTGCCGCAGCGAGCCGGCCAGCGGCAGGTAGAAGCCGCAGGTGCCGCAGCGGGCGGCGGCCGGCGCGGCGGCCGAGATGGCGGCGTCCGGCCCGTGGTCGCCGTCGTACCACCGCTGGGCGGTCTCCGCGCGCCCCTCCCGGGACAGCACCCGGGCCCGGCCGAGGCCCAGCTCCCAGGCGGTCTCCTCCACGGCCGGGTCGTCGGAGAGCAGGTAGCCGGGGGCGAGCCGCTCGTCGTCGGCCGGGGTGGGCAGCAGGTCGCCCGGACCCAGGTCGCCCGGCTTGAGCCGCTCCTGCCAGGGCAGCCAGCCGGGGGCGAGCATCGCGTCCGGCCCGGGCAGCAGCACCGTCTCGCAGATGGTGACGTGCTTGCTGCGCGGCACGCGGGTCACCGTGACGGCCCAGCGCCAGCCGCGGTAACCGGCCATCCGGCAGTCGAAGTAGTGGGTGACGACCCGGTCGCCCTCGGCGACGGCCTGGAGGTGGTCGCCGACGTCGGTCGGCTCCACCTCGGTGATGGCGTCGCGGGCCACCTCGACGGCGGCGGCGCAGACCTGGTCGAGCCGGGGAGCGCGGGCAGAGGCGGGCCTGGTCACCTGTCCATTGTTCCCCATGCCCGTCGGCGGGTTCTCTCCGGGTGAGGCGGCACGCGTGGAGCAGATGGGCGAGGATGGGACACATGGCGCTGTCCTCCCGCTCCGGCCGCTCCTTCCTCGGGCGGACCGTGGGCACCGGAATCCGCGCCACCCGGCTGCTGCTGCGGGGGTCACTGCACGGCGGGCGCTGGATGACCCGCCGGGCCGGCACCGCCCGGGCCCGCAGCGCCGGCAACGAAGTGGGCATGGTCCGCCTGTTCGACCTGCACGCGCTCTCCTGCGCCGGCGACACGTTGATCGCCATCGGCCTGGCCGGGACGATCTTCTTCGACGTGCCGCTGGGTGAGGCGCGCAACAAGGTCGCGCTCTACCTGCTGGTGACCATGGTCCCGTTCGCCATGCTGGCACCGGTGGTCGGCCCGCTGCTCGACCACTTCCGCCACGGCCGGCGGTACGCGCTGGCCACCACCATGCTCGGCCGGGCGTTCCTGGCCTGGCTGATCTCCGACTACATGGGCGGGCTCGGGCTCTACCCGGCGGCGTTCGGGGTGCTCGCCCTCTCCCGCGCCTACGGGGTGGCCCGGTCGGCGGCGGTGCCCCGGCTGCTCCCCGCCGGGTTGGGGTTGTCCCAGGTCGGGGCGCGGGCCAGCGTCTACGGCACGGTGGCCGGCGCGCTGGTCGCCCCGATCGGGTTGGCCGCGTTCTGGTTCGGGCCGCAGTGGCCGCTCCGGGTCGCCACGGTGATCTTCCTGATCGGCATGGTCGTCTCGCTCCGGCTGCCGCCGAAGGCCGACTCGGAGCCGCCGGAGCGGATGCCGCACCCGCTGCGGGCGATGCGCCGCCGCGACGGTGAGCGCCCGCTGGGCCGGGGCCGCCCCGCCGGCCGTCTGGTGATCGCCACGTTGATCGGGGCCGCGGCGCTGCGCGGGATCTACGGCTTCCTGTTGCTCTTCCTCGCCTTCGCGATCAAGGCCGGCGACCTGACCACCGACTTCTTCGGCCGCGAGTTGGGCGCCCAGGCCGCGCTGGGCCTGGTCGGCGGCGCGCTGGCGGTGGGCACGTTCCTGGCCACCGCGCTCGGCACCCGGCTGCGCATCCACCGGCCGACCGCGATCCAGTCCAGCGGCACGATCATCGTGGCCGGCGTGGCGCTGCTCGCCGCGATCATGTTCTCCCTGCCCATGGTGGCGCTGCTCTGCCTGGTGGCGGCGCTGATGAGCGGGATCGCCAAGCTGGCGGTGGACGCCTCGATCCAGGAGCGGATCCCGGAGCGGCTGCGGGCCAGTTCCTTCGCGCACTCGGAAACCGCGCTGATGCTCGCGTTCGTGGCCGGCGGCGGGCTCGGGCTGGTGCCGTTCACCGGCCTGGTCGGGGTGGCGGTCGCCGCCGGCGTGGCCGCGCTGGTGGCCGTACGCGGTGTGCTGGCCGCCGGCCGGCTGCGCGGCGAGCACCTGGTCGGCCGCCCATTGGGCGACGACGAGCTGACCAGTGGCCGCCCATTGAGCGACGACGAGCTGACCAGTGGCCGCCCATTGAGCGACGACGAGCCGACCAGTTCCCGCCCGCTCGGCGACGACGAGCCGGCGATGCCGCCGGTCACCTCGTTCGACGACCCGGCGCCCACCTCACCGGCGCCGCAGCGGGTCGACACGCCCCCACCGGACGACGACGCGCTCGCTCCGCCCGGCTTCCACATCTACCGCCCCTCCTCGTCGGTCGGCGGACCCGGGACGGCGGAGGACGAGAAGCGGCGCGACCCCCGGGGGCCGGTGGCGTGAGCGGTCTGCTGGTGGTCACCGCGGTGCCCGCGGAGGCCGAGGCGGTCCGCGCCGGCCTCACCGACCCGAGCGTGACGGTACGACCGCTCGGCGTCGGCCCGGCCGTCGCCGCTGCCGCCACCGCGCGCCTGCTGGCGCTGGCCGAGGCGGCCGGCCGGCCGTACCGGGCGGTGGTCAGCGCCGGCATCGCCGGCGGATTCGTCGACCGGGTGGCGGTCGGCGGCACCGTGCTGGCCGACCGCAGCGTCGCCGCCGACCTCGGTGCCGAGTCGCCGACCGGTTTCATCCCGGTCGAGGAGCTGGGCATGGCGCCCGAGCTGCTGGGCGGCGGCCGGACCGTGCCCGCCGACCCGACCCTGCTGGAGGCGCTGCGCGCCGCGCTGCCCACGGCCACCGTCGGCACCGTGCTCACGGTCAGCACCGTGACCGGCACCGCCGCCGGCACCGCCGCGCTCACCGACCGGCACCCGGACGCCGTGGCCGAGGCCATGGAGGGGTACGGCGTCGCCGTGGCCGCCGCCCAGGCCGGCGTACCCTTCGCCGAGCTGCGCACCATCTCGAACCCGATCGGTCCCCGCGACCGCGGCGCGTGGCGCATGCGCGAGGCGTTCGCCGCGCTCACCACCGCCGCGGCGGCTCTCCACCGGCGGTGAGGTCGAACCGCATGACCGCCGCGTCCCTCGACTCGACCCGGAAGCCGCAGCGGTGCAGCAGGCACGTTCCGGTCCCGTCGGTGACGGCGTACGCCGACGGCACGTCACGCCGGGCCATCTCGGCGGTCAGCGCGGCCACCAGCCGCCGGCCGACGCCGAGAAGCCGGTACGCCGGCGCGACCAGCACCCCGTCCAGCACGAGGTGGTGCCGGCCCGGCAACGGGTACCCGATGAGCAGTTCGTCGCTGCGCTCGTGCGCGCGCAGTTCGCCGACCAGTTCGCCGTCCGGCAGCTCGGCGACGAAGCGCCAGGACGTCGCCGGCACCGCCGGGTCGAGGTGCCGCCGGATCCGACACTCCCGGCGCACCCGTGCCCGGTCGCGGTCGCGGTCCCGGTGCCCGCGGTCGAGGCGATAGGTCACCGCCGGCAGCGCCGACCCGTAACCGGAGAGGCCCGGGACGTGTGCCCACCAGGCCCCCGGCCAGTCCTTCGGCTCGCGGACCTCCCGGGCGTCCAGGTGCGCCGGGCAGTGCCGCCCCGCCGCGTCCCGTAGCTGCCGCGGCGTCACCGGCGGTCCCTGTCCCGCGGTCGGCGGCGGCACGATGACGATCCGTCCGCCCGCTGCCGTGGCCAGCCGTTCGACGGTGCGGAAACTCGGCCCCGCCGACCTTCCGCACTCGATCCGGGAGACGGTTGTCTGCGGCACTCCCGACCGGGCGGCGAGCTCACGTTGGCTGAGGTCGGCCGCCCGGCGCAGCGCCCGCAGCGTCGCCCCCAGGTCGGTCGGCGGCAGCTCCAGGGGCGGTCCGGCGTCGGTCACCAGGCCATGGTCGACCCTCGTCACGCCGTCCTCCACCCCGCAGCATCCTCCTGTGGACAACCCTGTGGAAAAGCCGCTCTGCTGGGGACGGGGCCCCCTCCCGATGCCCTGCAAACCTGAGGGCGCGGGTGAGTCACACCTCCCGCGCCGGCGGTGCACGGCCGGCGGGACCTGCACGGCGCCGGCGTGGTGGATCTCGTCGAGGATGACCAGCGTCCCCCGGGTCGTGGTGCGGGACCGGGACGGCGAGGGCGGGCCTTCGTCGCCGTGGGTGAACGGTTGGGTCCGACGGCCGACCCGTTCTCGCCATCAAGTTCGTAGGGCCGGCGAACGACCACTCCGCCACCCGGGAGCGAGCGAATCCGCCACCCCCGGGACCGAGCGGGTCACACCGGCCGGGCCGGGGTGGGGGACGGCACGGCGGGCGGGGTTACGGTGGTCGGGTGGCGCTCTCCCTGGCGATCTCCCCCTGCCCCAACGACACGTTCGTCTTCGACGCCCTGGTGCACGGCCGGGTGGCCGGTGCCCCGCCGGTCGAGGTGACCTACGCGGACGTGGACGTGACCAACACGGCCGCCGAGCGGGGGGCGTTCGACCTGGTGAAGGTGAGCTACGCGGCGCTGCCGTGGCTGCTCGACGACTACCACCTGTTGCCCTGCGGCGGCGCGCTGGGCCGGGGGTGCGGCCCGCTGGTGCTCACCCGGGGCGACCGGGCCGACCTGTCCGGCGCGACGGTGGCGGTGCCCGGCGAGCGGACCACGGCGTACCTGCTGTTCCGGCTCTGGGCGGCGGACCAGGCGCCGGCGCGGATCGAGGTGGTGCCGTTCCACGAGATCATGCCGGGCGTGGCGGCCGGCCGGTACGACGCCGGCCTGGTGATCCACGAGGCCCGCTTCACGTACCCGCGCCACGGGCTGACCGCGCTGGTCGACCTGGGCGAATGGTGGGAGGGCGACACCGGGCTGCCGATCCCGCTCGGCGCGATCCTGGCCCGCCGTGGCGCGGTCGACCCGGTCGAGGCCGCCGCCTGGATCCGGGAGTCGGTGCAGCAGGCCTGGGCCGACCCGGAGGCCAGCCGTGGATACGTCCTGGCGCACGCGCAGGAGATGGAGCCCGACGTGGTGGACCGGCACATCGGCCTCTACGTCAACGAGTTCACCGCCGACCTGGGTGAGGCCGGCTTCGCCGCCGTGGAGGCGCTGCTGGGCCGGGCCGCCGACGCCGGGCTCGTCCCTCAGACCTCCAGCTCGCGCGCCACCGCGTGGACCAACTGAGCGATCTTCTGCGCGGCCTTGCGATCCGGGAAGCGCCCCCGGCGCAGATCCGGCTGGACCTTGGCCTCCAGCACCTTGATCATGTCCTCGACCAGGCCGTGCAGTTCCTCGGCCGGCCGGCGACGCAGCTCCGCCACGGACGGCGGCGCCTCCAGCAGCTTCACGCCCATGGCCTGGGCGCCCCGCCGGCTGTCCACCACGCTGAAATCGACCCGCTGGCCACCCTTCAGGTCGGCGACACCCGCCGGTAGCGCGCCCTTGGGCAGGAACACGTCGCCACCCTCGTCACTGGTGACGAACCCGTATCCCTTGGCCGCGTCGTACCACTTCACTCGACCCGTCGGCACCTGTCGAACCCCGCTCCACTCGAACCGTCTACCCCTCCAAGGCTAGCCCGATGATCCGGTCCACCGCCGCCGGGAATCCGCCGAGATCATCGAGCACCAGTTCCGCCCCGGCCGCGCTCAACTCGTCCGCCGAGCAAGGGCCCGTTGCCACTCCCACGCCTGGGATTCCCGCCGCCCGCGCAGCCGCCATGTCGGCCACGTGGTCGCCCACGTAGAGCGTCGCGCCGTGCTCCCGCAGCGCGGTCGCCTTCTGCTCGGCGAACAGGTCGCCGGCCAGCTCGTCGACCGCCAGGTCGAGGTGGTCCAGGTGCAGCTTCGCCAGCCGGCCGATCTTCGAGGTCACCACCATCACCCGGCCACCGCGCTCGTGCACCGCGCGTACCGCGGCCTCCGCGCCCGGCATCGGCACCGTCGGCGTGATCGCGTACGCGGGATACAGCTCGCGGTAGAGCGTCACCGCCTCCTCGATCCGCTCCGGCGGGAACCAGTGCGCCAGCTCGGTACGCAGCGGCGGGCCCAGCCGGGACACCGCCAGTTCCGCGTCCACCGGCACGCCGGTGCGCTCGGTCAACGCGCGGTAGGCGGCGGCGATCCCGGGACGGGAGTCGACCAGGGTCATGTCGAGGTCGAAGCCGACCATCAGCAGAGACATGCCGAGAACCTACCCAGCGGGCTAGCGTGGTACGACGATGACCACCTCACTCGCCGACCATCTGCGGGCCCTCCCCGACGAGTCGCTGGCCGCCCTGCTCCAACTGCGGCCGGACCTCGTCGTGCCGGTGCCGGCGGACGTGTCCGCTCTCGCCCTGCGCGCCCAGTCCCGGGTCTCCGTGGCCCGGGCCCTCGACGGGCTGGACCAGTTCACCCTCCAGATCCTCGACGCCGCCCGGCTCACCCGGGGCCCCGACGGCACCACCTCCACCGACCAGATCCTCGCCATGGCCACCACCGGGCCGCACCCGCCCGCCCCGACCGCGGTCCGTGCCGCCGTCGACCGGCTCCGGGCGCGGTTCCTGGTGTACGGCCCCGAGCACGACCTGACCGTGGTCGGCGGCGTCGACGAGGTGTCCCCGTACCCGGCGGGGCTGGGCCGCCCGGCCGCCGAGCTGGACGCACGCGCGGCGGCCCTCTGCGCGGACCCGGCGAAGCTGCGGCGGGCGCTGCTCGCCGCGCCGCCCTCGGCCCGGGCGGTCCTGGACCGGCTCGCCGCCGGGCCGCCGGTCGGCACCGTGGCGCCGGGCGCGCTGGAGGCCCCCGCCACCGGCGAAGAGGACGTGCTCCCGCCCGACCTGGTCAACGGCGGGACGCCCACCGGCTCCCCGATCCGCTGGCTGGTCGAGCACCACCTGCTGGTACGGATGTCCGGCGGTCGCAACGGCACGGTCGAGCTGCCCCGCGAGGTGGGACTGGTGCTACGCCGCGACACCGGTCCGCTCGGCCCGCTGCGCACCAGCCCGCCGGCGGTGTCCGGCCCGCCCCGGGAGATCAAGGCCGTCGACTCGGCCGGGGCCGGGCAGACCATGGAGGTGGTCCGGCACACCGAGGCGCTGCTGGAGGCGCTTGTCGTCGAGCCGGCCCCGGTGCTGCGGTCCGGCGGCGTCGGAGTGCGGGACCTGCGCCGGCTCGCCCGGGTCCTCGGGCTGGACGAGCCGACCACCGCGCTGATCTTCGAGGTGGCGTACGCGGCCGGGCTGACCGGTGAGCTGGAGCTGACCGGCGCGGCCACCACCCGGTACGGCGGCGACCAGCAGATCGTGCCCACCGGCGGGTACGAGGTGTGGCGCGCGGCGTCGCTCGCCCAGCGCTGGGAGCAGCTCGCCCGGTCGTGGCTGGCGATGACCCGGCAGGTGGGCCTGGTCGGCCAGCGGGACGACCGGGACCGGCCGATCTCGGTGCTCTCGGCCGAGGCGGAACGCGCCGGCGCGCCGGCCGCCCGCCGCGCCGTGCTCGCCGTCCTGGCCGACCTGCCGCCGGCCACCGCACCGACGCCGGAGGAGGTGCTGGCGCTGCTGGACTGGCGGGCGCCCCGGCGGGCCCGGGGACGGGAGAACGCGCACCGCGACGTGCTGGCCGAGGCGGCCCGACTCGGCGTGACCGGGCTGGGCGCGCTCACCTCGTACGGGCGGCTGCTGCTGGCCGAGCTGACCGACGCCGACGAGCGGGGCGACGACCCGCTGGGGCTGCGCTCCGACGCCGAGTCGGGCGACCCGTCGACGGCGGTACGCGCGCTGGACGGGCTGCTGCCCGCCCCGGTCGACCACGTCCTCGTGCAGGCCGACCTGAGCGTGGTGGTGCCCGGCCCGCCCGACCCGGCGCTCGCCGCCGAGCTGGACGTGGTGGCCGAGCACGAGTCGGCGGGCGGGGCGAGCGTGCACCGGGTGACCACGGCGAGCATCCGGCGGGCGCTGGACGCCGGGTACACCGCCGACGACCTGCACGCGCTGTTCCGCCGCCGGTCGCGTACCCCGGTGCCGCAGGGGCTGACCTATCTGGTGGACGACGTGGCCCGCAAGCACGGCGGGCTGCGGGTCGGCTCGGCCGGTGGCTACGTGCGCAGCGACGACGAGGCGCTGCTCACCGAGGTGCAGGCGGACCGGCGGCTGGAGGCGCTGGCGTTCCGCCGGCTGGCCCCGACCGTGCTGGTCACCCCGTACCAGGTGAACCGGATGCTGCTCGCGCTGCGCGACGCGGGATACGCGCCGGTGCCCGAGGACGCCAGCGGCGCGACGGTGCTGTCCCGGCCGAAGAACCGGCGGGCGCCGGCCCGGACGCCACTCGCCGGCCGGGCCGTGGACCCGCTGGCCACCCCGAAGCTGCCGATGCCCCGCCTGCTGGGCGTGGTGGAGCAGATCCGCCGGGGCGAGGCGGCGGCCCGGGCGGCGCGGCGGGCCCCGGCGGTGGTCCGCGGCGGACCGGCGGCCAGCGGCCCCACTCCGGTGCCCGGGCACGGCGACGCGCTGGCCGTGCTCCAGCAGGCGGTACGGGACAAGGCGCTGGTCTGGGTGGGTTACGTCGACGCGCACGGGGCGACCGCGTCCCGGCTGGTCCGGCCGGTCTCGATCGGCGCCGGCTACCTGCGCGCCGAGGACGAGCGCACCGAGATACTGCACACGTTCGCGCTGCACCGGATCACGGCCGCCGTGCTGGAGGAGTGAGTCACTCCCCGTTGCGGCGCAACGTGCCGATCACCGAGATCGCCAGCAGCAGCGCGAACGCCGCGCCGGCCGACTCGCCGAACGAGTCGACGAAGCCCTGCCGCTGCACCAGCAGCCCGAACAGGAACCAACCGAACACGCCCGCGGCGGCGGTCGCGTAACCGACCATCACCGCGGTGGAGACCTGCTGTGGCGTCCGCTCGCCCTCGGGAAGCACGTCCTGATCGACGGTCATGCCAGTCCCTCCCCGCCCCGTGGTGGACCCGGCTTCCAGAGTGGCACCGACCGAACGGCGCGGACAGGGGTTAAAACCCTGATCCGGACGGTCCGGTCACGGGTACGGGCGGGACCGCGGTCGGGCTCAGGTGCCGGGACGGCGGCCGATCACCACCACGCGGGTGCCGATCGAGCCCAGCTCCCAGAGGCGGACCGCGTCGCGGTGCAGCAGGTTGACGCAGCCGTGCGAGCCGATCGCGCCGTTGTGCAGGTAGGTGGTGGTCTCGTGGAAGCCGATCCCGCCGTTGAACTGCTGCCAGTACGGCAGCCACACCTCGTACGGGTTGGACCACTCGCGCAGGTTCCGACCGCCGACCGAGTAGGTGCCGGCCGGCGTGGCGTACCCGGACATGCCGGTGCGGGTGACGGTCGGGCCCAGCACCACCGTGCCGCCACGCATCGCCCACACGGTCTGCCGGGTCAGGTCGACGCAGAACGTGAGCCGGGCACCGGCCCGGCAGCGGGACACGTCGGTGTCGGCCAGCCGCTTCGCCACGTCGTACGTGGTGGGGCCGGCGCGACCGGAGGCCGGGCTGATGCCGTACCGGGTCTGGAACTTCTTGATCGCGACGCAGTCGGCGGCGGACTGCGCACCGTCCACGGTCAGCGTCCCGAAACCGCCCAGCCGGCTCAGGTAGCGCTCCACGGCCCGTTGGTGCTCGCCCTGCGGGCACCCGGCGGACCGGCTCGGCTTCGGCTTCGGCTTCGGGGAGGCGGTCGCCGACGGCGACCGGGCGGGTTTCGGCGTGGCCGTCCGGCTCGGCTGCGCCGACGGGGACGTGGCCGACCGTTCGGGCGTGGGCGGCGCGCTCGCCCCCGATGCTTGTTCCGTCAGCCCGACCGGCGCGGGGGTGGTGGTCCCGGCGCCCTCCGTCTGCGGATCGAGCGCGCACGCGCCGACGCCGACCAGCACGACCACCGCCAGGCCGACGACCCGGGCGAGAAACCGGACACGCTGCATGGGCCCTCCCTGGACAGTTGTCCCGCTTGCTAGACGTGTGAGAGGAGTATGACGTTGCCTGTCCAGCGGGACTTTTTTCCGACATTCCCCGGCGTGCAACACTGGATGGTCCGCCTCCGGCAGGTCAGCCGCCGTGCGGGGAGGTTTCCGGGCGAGTCGAGGAGGACGCGGCGTGAGCGGTGGACCACTGATCGTGCAGTCGGACAAGACGCTGCTGCTGGAGATCGACCACCCGGACGCGCAGGCCTGCCGGATGGCCATCGCGCCCTTCGCCGAGTTGGAGCGCTCCCCCGAGCACGTGCACACCTACCGGCTGACCCCGCTGGGCCTGTGGAACGCGCGGGCGGCGGGCCACGACGCGGAGGGCGTGGTCGACTCCCTGATCAAGTATTCGCGCTACCCGGTGCCGCACGGGCTGCTGGTCGACGTGGCCGAGACGATGGACCGGTACGGCCGGCTCCAGCTCGCCAACGACCCGGTGCACGGGCTGGTGCTGCGCGCCCTGGACCGGTTGGTGCTGATCGAGGTGGCGAAGAGCAAGAAGCTCGCCGGCATGCTCGGCGCGAAGCTCGACGACGACACCATCGCGGTGCACCCGTCCGAGCGGGGCCGGCTCAAGCAGGCGCTGCTGAAGCTCGGCTGGCCGGCGGAGGACCTGGCCGGTTACGTGGACGGCGAGGCGCACCCGATCGAGCTGGCCGAGTCCGGCTCCGACGGCGGCCGGCCGTGGACGCTGCGGTCGTACCAGCGGGAGGCGGTGGAGGCGTTCTGGGCCGGCGGGTCGGGCGTGGTGGTGCTGCCCTGCGGCGCCGGCAAGACGCTGGTCGGGGCCGCGGCGATGGCGGAGGCGAAGGCGACCACGCTGATCCTGGTGACCAACACGGTGGCGGGCCGGCAGTGGAAGCGGGAGCTGATCGCCCGCACGTCGCTGACCGAGGAGGAGATCGGCGAGTACTCGGGCGAGCGCAAGGAGATCCGCCCGGTCACCATCGCCACGTACCAGGTGCTCACCTCGCGGCGCGGCGGCGCGTTCACCCACCTGGACCTGTTCTCCGCCCGCGACTGGGGCCTGGTCGTCTACGACGAGGTGCACCTGCTGCCCGCGCCGATCTTCCGCTTCACGGCGGACCTCCAGGCCCGCCGCCGGCTGGGCCTCACCGCGACGCTGGTACGCGAGGACGGCCGGGAGGGCGACGTGTTCAGCCTGATCGGCCCGAAGCGGTACGACGCGCCGTGGAAGGACATCGAGCAGCAGGGCTGGATCGCGCCGGCGGAGTGCACCGAGGTACGGGTGACGCTCACCGACGCGGAGCGGATGGCGTACGCGACGGCGGAGGCGGAGGAGCGCTACCGGATGGCGGCGACCGCCCGCACCAAGCTGCCGGTGGTCCGCGCGCTGGTGGAGCGGCACCCGCAGGAGCAGGTGCTGGTGATCGGTGGTTTCCTCGACCAGTTGCACCAGCTCGGCGAGTACCTGGACGCGCCGATCGTGCAGGGGTCCACCACGAACAAGGAGCGCGAGCGGCTGTTCGACGCGTTCCGCTCCGGTGAGGTCCGCACGCTGGTGATCTCGAAGGTGGGCAACTTCTCCATCGACCTGCCGGAGGCGGCGGTGGCGATCCAGGTGTCCGGCACGTTCGGGTCGCGGCAGGAGGAGGCGCAGCGGCTGGGCCGGGTGCTCCGCCCGAAGGCCGACGGCCGGCAGGCGCACTTCTACACGGTGGTCTCGCGGGACACCATCGACACCGAGTACGCCGCGCACCGGCAGCGGTTCCTCGCCGAACAGGGGTACGCGTACACGATCGTGGACGCCGACGACGTGCTCGGCCCGTCGCTGCCGTCGTTCGAGTAGGCGGACCGGGTTCCGCCCGACTGTCGGTCCACAGTGGCACAATCGTGGCCGTCACTGGAACACCGGAAGGGACCCGAGTGAAACGCCGTATTCTCTCCGCACTGACGGTCGCCACCGTCGGCCTCGCCGGCGCGGCCGTGGCGCCCACGCCTGCCTCGGCGAGCGACGCGCCCGGCTTCGTCTGCAACCTCACGCAGAACACCTGGCTGCGGGCCGCACCGCACGGCATGGTGCTGCGCACCCTGACCGCCGGGCGTGGCTTCCGGGCGCACGGGGGCTGGGCCGAGGACGACGACGCCTGGGTGTACGGCCACGGCGCCGAGGACCCGTCGCTGGACGGCTGGGTGCCGCTGGGCAACACCACCTGCTGATTCGGGCTGCTGATTCGGGCAGCGGAGGGGACGGCCGAGGTGCGAGGCGGCCGTCCCCTCCGACGCGTCAGCCCTGGCCGCCGGCGCGGAACGCGACCCAGGCGTCGCTCATCCGGTCGGCCTGGCCGGGGGTGAACATGTTCATGCAGGAGTCCTGCGTGTAGTCCATGAAGTTGTGGATCGGGTCGAGGCCGGGCGCGGTGCAGGTGTCCGCGCCGACCGGGCAGTTGAACTGCGGCGCCGCCTCACGAGGCGTGTCGGCGACGAAGTCGCCGGAGGCGGAGCAGCCGTGCGCGAACGTGTGCTCCAGCATCAGCCAGTGCCCCACCTCGTGGGTGAGCGTGTCGCCGAGCGCGTACTTGCCGGCCGTGCCGCCCGGCATCGACTCGTCGAGCATCACCACGCCGTCGATGTAGTCGCGGCCGTTGTTGTAGCCCTTCGGGAAGTACGCCCAGCCGAGCAGCCCGCCGCCGATGTTCGCCGCGTAGACGTTGAGCGTGCGGGAGTCGCCGGTGTAGAGCGCCTTCTTCATGTCCCGCTCGTTCTTGCCCGGCACCACCGTGTACCAGGCGCTGTTCACGGTCCAGGTGGTGTCGACGAGCGAGAACCGGAACGGCGTGTCCGAGGCGTCGGCGGCGGTGCGACCCGCGTACGAGTCGTTGAGCACGGTCATCTGCGCCGCGATCAGCGTGTTCCACCGGGCCTTCTCGGCCGCGCTCAGCTCGTGGTCGGAAACCATGTGGAAGATCGTCGGCACGGTGACGCTGCCGTTGGCCAGGCGCGGCACGTCCTTGATCACGCCGTACGCGTTGGCCTCGTTCTTCGAGTAGAGCTCCGGCTCCTGGGCGGTGGCGCCCTCGCGGACCCGGGCGGCGCTGTGCGGGTCGGCGCCCGGCTGGCAGGCGGCGACCTGGGCGGAGGCGGTCACGGGTGCGGCCGTGGCGTGCGCTCCGCCGGTCAGGAACGTGGCGGCGGCCGTGGCGAGCACCGCCAGGTGGATGGTCGGTTTCCTGTGCATCGCTGCACCTTTCGAGAGGCATGAAAGGAACACGGAACCGACGCGGGGTTGTCAAAGCTGCGGGTCGATGACGTCGTCGTTCCGACATAAGACCACGTCAGCGGCGTCCGCAACAGTCCCCGACCGCCCGGCGCGGCACCGCTTCCCGGCCCCTTCTCTGACCGACGCGGAGGTTGAACTTGCCCGAGTAGGTGCGACGGGAACTCGGCGCAGGTGGCGACGAACCTCGGTTCAATTCTGCCTGGGGTGACGGAGGCCGACCTCCTCGGTCCGCGCCATGATGGCGCTCACGAGGGCGGCGAAGCCGATCTCCGGGTCGGGTTGCCGGATGTGGGCATCGGCTTCTCGGGCGGAGGTGAGGAGACAGGTGGCGTCGTAAAGGCCGGCGCTGCGCAGCCGCTTGCACAGAATCACGTAGCGATCGACATACGAGGTCTCGGCGAAGGACGGGTCGACCGGGAAGGTGCCGCTCCGAGGCCTACCCGGACGGATGGAGGCCGGCGCCTCCTCTACGAGCAGCAGATAACCGAGCCATGGCCTGAGTCGGCCGAGTAGGCCGTGGTCATAGGCATGCCGCAGGTCGACTGCGCTGCCGATCGCTTCCTCGTTCCGGTTGTTGAAGTTGTTGCCGAACGATGGGCCAGCGTGCGACTTCAACTCGACGGCAGCGACCAGTTCGCCCTCGTGAAGCACCACCAAGTCCCACTTCTTGGTGGGTCGGAAGTAACCGGGTAGCTCAACACCGGACTTGGAGCGCACGGTGTCGGGCGGGAAGCCGGCATCACGGAACACCTGGGCGAGCAATTCCGTCAGCGCGTCGAGGTGGGCTCCGCCGGTGACCGCGCCACGTCCTCCGGTATCGGTCTTGCCGCCCAGCAGCTTTTTCGCGACCTGTGACTCGCGAACAGCCCAGGAGCTACGAACCGCCTCTTCCAACGAGTGCTGATCCACCGACCAGATCCCCCATCGCCTCGATCCCATACACACGTAGCGCAGCCTTCGTCGCCGCTTGCGGGTTCCGCTCATCGAAGGCCGCGGCTAGCGCAGCACGGTCGGCGGACGAGATGGCCTCGGGCCTGGGTACGCGGATTCGACGCAGATACTGAGCCTGGAATCGAAGGGTGCCGCCTCGCATCCTAACGGCATAAGCCTCCACAAAGGCCTGTGCCACACCCGACAACAACAATCCGCCCAGTACCCGCAGATCCCAGGTGTCGGAGACGATGTAGTACAGGTTGTGGTGCGGGTAGAAGCCACCCTCATCCAGCACCGGATGGATCATGGTCTTCATGTCTGGTAGGAGCAGTTTCGGGCGATCAATCAGGGTGTGGTCCACCTTGTCGATGGTCCGGTACCAGTGCGCCGGCCGCCTGCCCGCCACGTGCCGGCCCTTGAGGGCCGCCGCGTGCCGCTGGTAGTACTCCCGCAGGCGCGGCAGCGCAGCCAAGTCGACGAGGGCACCTTCCACGTCCCAAGGATTGACGAGGTAGTGACCTGACCAGGAAAAAGTCCCCGAAGTGGTGTCCTTGACCATTGACAGCGGCAGCAGTCGCCGTGGCTCGACGTCGGCATGCGTGGTGACAAAAACCTTGTCAGCGCCCGTTGCCACACCGATGCCGACCCGAGTTCCGGTGCTTTGATCCTCGAGTGGGGGAAAGCGGTCGTTCAATGTCTCGATCAGCGCGAGCCTCGATGGTGAGCCAGCCGGCCAGGAGTCGCCCCCGGTGAACCAGTGGGGCAACCGGGCCACCTCGAAACTGCCGTTCGCCGCTGCCCTCTGCTCTGCGGCGTGGATCAACTCCACCAGTTCTGGTGCGTCCTGCGGCCCGAAGCCTCGTCGCGTATCCGCGACCACGGCTGCACCCTGCCGGGCTCGGCGCAGCACAGTGATGGCCGGGTACGCCGACACCTGCTCCTCGAAAGCGTCGACATCATGCATGCTGATGGTGGCGTCGACGCTGTAACCCTCGGCGACAAGCTCTCGCAACTGACGCCCGTACTGGTTGCGCATCCAACGGTCGGCACAGATGAATGCGAGGACTCCTCCCACACGCAGGGATCGCAGCGCGCGTTCGTAGAAGCCGACGTAGAGATCGGACCGACCCGTCATGGTGGGGCATGCCGCCCGGTAGGCCTGCATACGGTCCGGAGGCACATCCTCAAGACGGACGTAGGGTGGGTTACCTACGACGAAGTCCACCTCAGTCGGCAGATGCGGATCGAGCAGAAAGTCGCCTTGGCGCACCCACGCCGTTGCCACCTCGCGTGCTTCGGGAAGCGACCAACCCTCGTCAACCAGCACGTTTCGGATGAGCGCCCTACTGTTAGCCGCGCTCGGGGCGAGCAGGTCGAAGGCACGCAGAGCTGACTTGGCGTCGAGGAGCGGTCGGTCGTGCTTGCGGCACGAGGCGCTGACGCGCGACGCCATCACAGCCAGGAAGGCACCGCCGCCACACGCCGGCTCAACCGCCACCAGCTCAGCAAGATCACGATCGGCGGTGTACCCAGCAAGGTCGAGGATCAACTCGACGACCCAACGACGGGTGAACACCTCGCCGTGCTGAACCGACTCCGCAGGGATGGCCGTCAGCAACGGCAACGCCTCGCCTGACACAAGCTGCCGTGTCTGTGCTGCTCCCGCCTTCACTCGACGAGCATAGGGCAGTGGAGTGCCCGCAACTCGGCCCCGCACGCCGTCAACGCCGATCCCATCGCGACCACCTCAGCCATCAGTGCCGTGGGGACTCGGCGACGAAGACGCCTCGGCCGGGGCGGCCCACCAGCACGCCCTGCTCCCGCAGCCGCGCCACGGCCCGGCTGATCGTCGACTGCGACACGTCGTAGTCATCGGCCAGCTTGCGCCCGGATGGAAGTTGAGAACCAGGCGGATAGGTGCCGTCCTTGATCTTCTTCGAAAGGTCGGCGAGCAGCTCATCCATCGTGGGCGGGATAGGCACGTCGGGCCCCTTGCAGTCGGTTGGCCCGCCCAGTATCGATCAACGAACTCGACAGAGGCAACGCATGTAGCAGCGGTGAACCAGGTGGGTAAATGACTCAGCGACATGCTTGACATAGGTGACTCGGTGGCAATACCGTCGCTCTCGGTGATGCGGGCTGTTGCGGTCGGTTGGCGCCTCTCGTACCGGTCTCGCATCGCCGTCGAGACCACGCGACCAAGCGACCCGCACCGAAGGGCGTTCACCTCGTGCGCAACCCGTTCCACCGGCCGACGCGCCGGCCCGACGAACCCCCGCCGCCGTACCGCTCCCCGCTGCGCCCGGCCCAGGTGCGGGAGCGCTGCTTCTCGGTCCGCCGGCACGGCCTCGACCCGGCCGAGATCCGCGCCTTCCTGCACCGCGTCGCCGACGAGCTGGCCGTCGCACAGAGCACGGTGGTCGCGCTGCGGGAGGAGAACGTCCGCGTCAAGAACGCGCTGCGCGCCTGGCAGAGCGCCCAGTCGGCACAGCACCGGTACCGATGACCGAGCGTTGGGTGATCCACCTGCCGGTGACCGCGCCGGACCTGCACCGGGCGCGCATCTTCGCCCGTACCGCCGCCCGGGTGCTGGCCCAGCTCAGCGCCCGGGTCGAGCCGGGCGGGGTGACCGTGTCGGCGGAGGACGCGCAGCGCGTACACCATTGGGTCTTCTGCGACCGGCCGCTGCCGGACGGCGGCGGGCGGTGTGTGCTACCGGCGGATCACGTCTCGGCGTGCGCCCGTCGCGCGCCCTGGCTCCGGCGGCGCTGACCCGTCCACGCCATCAAGTTCGTAGGCGCGGTAAGAGCACCAGCGACGGCGTTGCGCCCGGCGACCGCCCGGCCCGGCACCCGTGGTCGCGCACCAGCGGCTCCGCGTCGCACCGTCCGTCATCGGCGCAGGTAGCGCGCGCGACAGCCGGCCTCGCCGAAGCCGAGCCGACGGTACAGCCCGGCCGCCGGATTGTCGTCGTTGACGCACAGCCACGCGGCGTCCGCGCCCGCCTCGGCGAGCCCGCGCAGCACGCGCGCCACCAGGTACGCGCCGATCCGCCGGCCACGCCGGCCGGGCACCACGCCGACCTGGTCGATCCAGGTGTCGAGCACGGTGACGAAGCCGGCCGCGCCGCCGTCCGGCCCACGCGCGACCATCGACAACTCCGGTCGGTAGTCCTCGTCGTCGCGCAGGTCACCCAACCACTCCTCGGCCGCCGGCTCGACGAAGCCGGGCCGGTCGGCGAACGACGACCGGTAGGCGTCGAACAGCTCGGGCCCGAGCGTCGCCGGTTCCAGGGTGACACCGTCCGGCGCGGCCACGTCGGGCAGCGTGTCGAGATCGTGCCGCAGCACCCGTTCCAGGAACGTGCGGGTGAAGCCGCGCGACGCGAACAGCGCCTCCGCCTCGGCGGTCCACGTCTCGGTGGTGAGCAGCAGGCCGCCGTCGCCCGCCTGCTCGCCGGCCCAGTCCAGCAGCGTGCCGCCGAGGCCGCGTCCGCGCCAGGCCGGATGCACCAGGCCGGTGGCGGTGGCCGGCGTCCGCCCGGTGCCGACCCCGACGGCCGCGACCGGGCCGCCGTCGTGCCAGGCGGCGAGGGTACGCGTCTGGAGCAGCCGCGCCCGCGTCAACGGGGTACGCGCGAACAGCGGCAACCCGCCGTCGACAGCGAGGCACGCCTCGACCAGCCCGGTCAGCGCGGCGAGGTCGTCCTCCCCGTACGCCCGCCAGACCAGCTCTTCCGTCCCGCCCACCGCCCACCCCCTCGCGAGCAGTAGGCCCCGACCCCACTCGCCCCGTCAACCGGATTCCCCCACCCGCGTCTTCCCAACGCGGAGCCGGGGCGGGGGCGGCGGGTCAGAGGCGACGGGTGTGGGGTGGGGCGGGGTGGGTGGGGTTGGCATGGATCACGAGGGTGGCGCGGGCGGCGAGCGGGGCGAGCAGCCACTTCAAAGGCTGCTCGTGTTCGGTCGGGTCGACCAGGAGGCGGTCGCCGGGGCGCAGGTCGAGCTGGGCGGCGATCTCCGCGGCCAGCCGCCGCCACGCGCCGAAGCTGGTGCCGTCCGGCGTGGCCGGGTCGGCCGGGTCCACGGCGGCGTAGTCCGGCGGGTCGGCGGGGTGCCGCAGCACCTCGGCCGACCAGTCCAGCCAGCCCGGCGGCACCTCGTCGAGCGCGCCGGAACGCACGCCGACCAGGTAGCGGTGGGTCCCCTCGGGGACGTCCTCCAGCCAGTCGTCCAGGCGTTCCGGGGTCACGAACACCGCGTCGAAGGGCCGGTCCGCGCCCGGCTCCAGCGTCGGCAGCCCGGCCAGCGCCCGGGGCCGGAAGGAGACCGTCAGCCCGACCGACCACGCGCCGAGCAGCACCGCCGCGGTGCGCCAGTGCGGCGGCAGCAGCACCGCCACCCGGTCACCGGGGCGCAGCCCGCAGCCGTCCCGCAGCAGCCCGGCGCTCCGGGCCGCCCACGCCCCCAGCTCCGGCGCGGTCAGGTCGGTGCGTTCGCCGGTGGCGTCGTCGAGATAACTGAGCAGCGGCTCGTCGGTCGCGACGGAAGCGGATGCGGATGCTGCCATCGGATGTGCTCCTTCCGGGCGGTCGGCTCAGCCTAGCGGCACGAACCGGTCCCCCGGGAGCGCCGACAGACGGCCCGAAGCGGCCGTCGACTTTGGTCGCGGACGCCCTCGGCCGATGGCCGTATCGACGGGCCGGACGGCTGCGGCACGGTGCGGACATGACGACCGAACCCCTGCGCCGGCGACTCGCGCCGGCCGTCGCGCTGCTGCTGCTCGCGCCCTGGACCGCCGAGTGCTCCTGGGGCGGATTCACGCTCGCCGGCATGCCGTTCGTGGTGCTGGTGCTCGCCCCGATGTACGGCGGCGCCGCGCTGCTGATCCGGGAGACCGCCCGCCGGCTCGGGCTGGGCTGGCCGGGGATCGTGCTGCTCGCCGCCGCCTTCGGCGTGGTCCAGGCCGGTCTGGTCGACCAGTCGCTGTTCAACCCGGCCTACCTCGACGACACCCAGTTCGCCGACGCCCGCACCGTCGCCGAGGCGACGCTCGTGCCCGGCCTCGGGTTCAGCGCCCGGCAGGCGGTCGACTACGTGGGCAACCACGTGGCGTTGACCATCTGCGCGTCGATCGCGTTCGTCGAGTCGTACCTCGGGGCGGGTCGCCGGTCGCGGCCCTGGCTGGGTCGTCCGGGCCTGGTCGTGGCCGCGCTGATCTGGCTCGGCGGCAGCCTGCTGGTCTTCGCCGACGACGGTGGACGCAAGGGCTTCCTGGCCTCGCCGGTCCAGCTCACGTTCGCCGCCGGCGTGGCGCTGGTCCTGATCGCCGCCGCCCTGCTGCGCGTCGGCCGCGCCCCCGACGCACACATCGGCGCGCCCGCCGACGCGTCCGTCGACCGGACCGCCATGGCCGCGCCACGGCCGGTCCGGCCGGGCCTGGTGGTGCTGGTCGCCTACGCCGGGGCCGGAGCCGTGGCGGGATGGACCGGGATCGGCGTCGCGCTCGCGCTCGCCGTGGTCACCGCCGTACTGCTGACACGGTGGTCCCGGCGGGCCGGCTGGGGGCAACGCCACGTGCTCGCCGCCGGCTCGGCCGCCGTGGTCGTCGCGGCCGTCTTCGCGTACGGCGTGCCGACCTACACCCCGGCGGGCCCGGTGGCCGACCTGGTGGGCGACGTGGCGATCAGCGTGATCGTGCTGCTGCTGGTCGGTGGCGCGTGGTGGCGGGTCAGCGGGCGGGCAGCTCGGGACCGGCGTCGAGCAGCGGAGCCAGCAGGTCGCCCTGCTTCGCCACCCGCCTGAGGACCTCGGTCGCCGTGTAGGGCCGCGTCGCCGGCCGCTTCCCGGCCGCGCCGGCCTCCACCTCGTCCCAGGTCAGCGGCGTGGAGGCGGCCGGGACGGGCTGGGCGCGCAGCGAATAGGGCGCCACCGTCGTCTTCGCCGCGCTGTTCTGGCTCCAGTCGATGAAGATCTTGCCGGGACGCAGGTTCTTCGCCATCCTCGACACGATCAGCTTCGGATGCGCCTGCTCCAGTTCCTGCGCGATCCGCTTGGCGTAGCCGGAGACGACCTCGGCGTCCTGCGTGCCGGCGATCGGGCAGCAGAGCTGCATGCCCTTCTTCCCGGACGTCTTCGGGTACGCCGCCACGCCGTCAAGAGCCAGCCGGTCGCGCATCAGCAGCGCCACCTGGCAACACTGCCGCAGCGCCGCCGGGGCGCCCGGATCCAGGTCGACCACCATCATGTCCGGGTGTGCACCGATCCTCCACTGCGGCGTGTGCAGCTCCAGCGCGGCCAGGTTCGCCAGCCAGACCAGCGTGGGCAGCTCGTCGCAGACCACGAAGTCGATGGTCTCCCGCCCCTTGCTCGACCCGGGGACGGGCAGGTTCTCGGTGCGTACCCAACCGGGCGTCGCGGCCGGCGCGTTCTTCTCGAAGAACGAGCCGCCGTCGACGCCGTTGGGGAAGCGGATCCGGGTGAGCGCGCGGTCGCGCAGGTGCGGCAGCAGCACCGGGGCGATCCGGGTGTAGTAGTCGATCACCTCGCCCTTGGTGAAGCCGGCCTGCGGGAAGAGCACCTTGTCCAGGTTGGACAGCTCCAGGGAGCGCCCCTCGACCTCGACCTTGAACCGGTCAGCCGGCATCCTCGACCTCCTCGGGCGGCTTGTCCGGGCGCAGGCGCAGGACCCGGGGGAAGCGCAGCCGCCCGTCCGGGGTGCGTTGGCCGTACTTGACCTCCACCACCACCCGGGGTGATACCCAGATCGCGCCCCGCGCATCCTCGCGCGGCACGCCCCCGGCGAACGGCGACACGCCGGCACGCAGCGGCTCCAGCTCGCGCAGCAGCTCCCGTTCGATGGCCGCGCCGATGCCGCCGCCGACCCGCCCCCGGTAGACCAACCGCCCGTCCGGGCCGGGCACGCCGACCAGCAGCCCGCCGACCCGGCGCGCGCCCGGCCGCCAACCGCCGACCACGAAGTCGCCGGTGACCTCCAGCTTGACCTTCACCCAGTCCGGCGAGCGCACCCCGGGCCGGTAGACCGAGTCGGCCCGTTTGGCCAGCACGCCCTCCAGCCCGTGCTCGCCGGCCGCCTCGTAGGTGGCCGGCCCGTCGGTGAAGACCGGCGGCACCGCCCACCGGGCGGCGCCGAGCCCGAGCGCCTCCAGCGCCGCCCGCCGCTCGTGCCACGGCCGGGCGGTCAGGTCCTCGCCGTCGAGCCGCAACAGGTCGAAGATCATGTACGTGACCGGCGCGGTCGCCGCCAGCCGGGCCGCCTTGGCCGGGTTGCGCACGTGCATCCGCTCGGCCAGCGCGGTGAACGACGGCTGCCCGTCCGTGAAGATCACCACCTCGCCGTCGAGCAGCGCGTCGTCGACCTGCTCGGCCAGGTTGAGCAGTTCCGGGTACGCGGTGGTGATCTCGACGCCGGAGCGGGCGTAGAAGTGCCGGTCGCCGTGGGAGATGTCGGCGAGCGCGCGGATGCCGTCCCACTTGAACTCGTACGCCCATGCGGCACCGGCCGGGAGCTGCCCGGTCATCGCGAGCATCGGCTTCAACGGCGCGCCGGACACCATCTGACTGTAGTAGGGCACGGAAGGGCGTGCGGCCCGTTCGATCGTTTGCGATTCTGGTCTTCAACCGGGGAGAGGAGCGCGGGTATGCGGGCCATCTGGAAAGGAGCGGTGTCGTTCGGCCTGGTGTCGATCGGGGTGAAGGTCTACTCGGCCACCGAGGAGAAGGACATCCGGTTTCATCAGGTGCACCGCGAGGACGGCGGCCGTATCCGTTACAAGCGCACCTGCTCGGTCTGCGGCGAGGAGGTCACCTACGACGACATCGCCAAGGGCTACGACCTCGGCGGCGGCGAAATGGTCATCCTGACCGACGAGGACTTCGCCGAACTACCGCTGAGCACCTCGCACGCGATCGACGTGCTGGAGTTCGTGCCGGCCGAGCAGGTCGACCCGATCCTCTACAACAAGGCCTACTTCCTGGAGCCGGAGGGCACCGCCACCAAGCCGTACGTGCTGCTGCGGGACGCGCTGACCGACTCGGAGCGGGTGGCGATCGTCAAGGTGGCGCTGCGCCAGCGGGAGCAGTTGGCGACGCTGCGGGTCCGCGAGGGCGTGCTGCTGCTCAACACCATGCTCTGGCCGGACGAGATCCGGCAGCCCGACTTCGGCTTCCTGGACGAGGACCTGAAGGTCCGCCCGCCGGAGCTGGCGATGGCCAGCTCGTTGATCGACTCGATGGCCGGCGAGTTCGAGCCGGACGCCTTCACCGACGACTACCGGGCCGCGTTGCAGGAGGTCATCGACGCGAAGGTGGAGGGCCGCGAGGTGGTGCAGCCGGAGGAGGAAGAGGCCGCGCCGGCCGCGGCGGTGGACCTGATGGCCGCGTTGAAGGCGTCGGTCGAGCGGGCCCGGACGGCCCGGGGCGAGGCGCCGTCCGGCGGCGGGGCCGAGCCGACTCCGATCTCGTCGGCCCGCTCCGCGAAGAAGGCCGCCGCGAAGAAGACCCCGGCCAAGAAGGCCGAGCCGGCGAAGAAGGCCACACCGGCGAAGAAGACCGCCGCGAAGAAGACAGCGGCGAAGAAGGCCGAGCCGGCGAAGAAGACCGCCGCCAAGAAGACCGCCGCGAAGAAGAAGACCGCCTGAGGGGTACGGCGAGGGCCCCGCCCGACGTGTTCGGTGTGGGCGGGGCCCCCGTTCGTCACCCGCGGCCGAGCTTCTCCGTCGGGGTGACGCGGACGATGACCCGCTCCTCGCCCGCGCGGCGCCACGGGTAGGTGTCCTGGCCGAGATACTTCTTCGCCATCCGGTCGATGTGCTCGTCGGCACCCTCGGTGACGAACTCGACAGTGCCCTTCACCCAGAGCGTGCGGTAGTCGTCCGCCTTGTCCACCACCGACACCGCGACCACCGGGTTGCGGGCCATGTTGAGGTACTTCTGCCGGCCCTTGGCGGTGTTGAACACGATGTGCTTCCCGTCGGTGTCCACCCACACCGGGGTGACGTGCGGGGTGCCGTCGGCCTCGATCGTGGCCACGTGCGCGAGCTGCGGCTCGCCGAGCAGGGTCAGGTCTTCTTCGGTGAGGATCGCCATGTTCGAGAACGTACCCGCTCGGTGTCCGCTCCGGCCCGGGGTGTGAAGAACGAGCCCCGCCCATACCGAATGCGTTAAGAAGGGCCCCGGCCTTTCGTCGCTGTGGGGGTGCGGGCGGGTACCGTGTGCGCTGGCCTCGGCGGCGGCCCGCCGGGGGCGCACCCACCCCCCATTTGCAGGGAGTCGACGTGAGCGAGCGTGTGGAGAACCGGTCGGAGGACCAGGCCGCCCCGGCCACCAAGGCCGGGCGGCGGCTGGCCGCCCAGCTGGCCGAGAAGAAGGCCGCCGAGGCGCGACGGCGCCGGCAGTCGATGCTGGGCGCAGCAGCCGGTGTGCTCGCCGTGGTGGCCCTGGTCGGTGGTCTCGTCTGGCTGAACAGCGGGGACGACGACAAGCCGGCCGCCGCCGGCTCCTCGGCCAGCCCCAGCGCCCCGAGCGAGCCGGTCGAGCCCACCGCGCCGCCCGCGCCGGAGCTGCCCGCCAACATCGACCCGGCGCTGAAGACCAAGCCGGCGGTCAAGGCCGGCTCCGGCGAGCTGAAGAAGCTGACCGTCACCACGCTGGTCAAGGGCAAGGGAGCGGCGGTGAAGGCCGGGCAGACGATCACCACGAACTACGTGGGCGTCTTCTACAAGGACGGGAAGCAGTTCGACGCGTCCTGGGACAACGGCCAGCCGGCCACCTTCCAGATCGGCGTGGGGCAGGTCATCAAGGGTTGGGACCAGGGCCTGGTCGGCGTGCCGGTGGGCAGCCGCGTGCAGCTCGACCTCCCGGCCGACCTGGCGTACGGCGACAAGGCCGAGGGCGGCCGTCCGGCCGGGCCGCTGCGCTTCGTCGTCGACGTGCTGGCTGCGCAGTAGATCACTCCAGGCTTCCGTCCGGTCACCCAACGGCAGTAGGTTCGTGGTCACCACGGGCGGCCCGTCCGCCCGTGGTGACCTGACCACCGACGCGGAGGTGCACGTGGCGGCGCTGGACGACCCCGGGGTGGCCCGGCAGATGTGGACGCTGTTCGAGCCGGTCCACGCGGTGACCTACTTCCACCCGCGCGCCCGCGCCGCCTTCGAGGCGGTCGGGCTGCGCGGCTACTGGCGTGGCTACTTCGCCGGCCGGGCCGCGCCGCTCGGGCCGGTCGACGCCCCGACGGTGACGGCCGCTTTCTTCAGCTTCGCGCCGCCGATGGTGGCCCGCGCGTTGCCGTCGGTGTGGCGGCTGGCCACGCCGGAGGAGGTGCTGCGCGCCCGGCTCACCGGCGCGGTGCAGGCACTCGCCGAGTTCACCTACGAGCTGCCCGAGTCGCACCTCGTCGAGGCCGCCGAGCTGCTGGAGGAGGCGGCCGGCCGGGTGGACACCGCCGGGCGGGTGCTCGGCGCGGTCAACGCCGCCCTGCCGCGCGGGGAGTACCCGCTGGCCCGGCTCTGGCAGGCCGCCGCCACGCTGCGCGAGCACCGGGGCGACGGGCACGTGGCCGCGCTGGTCGGCACCGGGCTGGATCCGCTCGAGGTGGTGGCCTGGCGGTGCCGGGTCGACCAGTCGCGCGAGTTCCACCAGCCGGCCCGGGGCTGGACCGACGAGGAGTGGTCCGCCGCCGAGGAGCGGCTGGTCGACAAGGGCTGGCTGACCGACGACCGGCGTCCCGCCCCGGAAGCCACCGCCACGTTCCGGGCCGTCGAGGAGGCCACCGACCGGGCCGCGGCGGGCCCGTGGCGGGCCCTGGGCGCGGAGCGTACGGGGCGACTGCGGGAGCTGCTCGAACCAATCGCGACGCGCTGCCGCACGATCATCCCGTCGCAGGCCCCGATCGGGCTGCCGGCGCAGCGCTCCACCGGAGCGGCGCTGCCGGGGTGAGCCGGGCCGCCGGCTGGGGCAGGATGGCGACATGGTAGACGCGGTGCTCTTCGACCTGGACGGCGTGATCGTGGACTCGGAGCCGGTGTGGGAGGAGGTCCGGCGGGCGTACGTGGCCGAGCACGGGGGCGTCTGGCAGCCGGACACGCAGCGCCGGCTGATGGGCATGAGCACCGGCGAGTGGGCCGCCTACCTGAGCGGCGAGCTGGGCGTCGACCGGTCGGCCGAGCAGGTCGCCGACGAGGTGGTGGCGGAGATGACCCGGCGGTACGCGCAGCGCGTACCGCTGATCGACGACGCCGACGCGGTGGTGCGCCGGACGGCCGCGCGGTGGCCGCTGGGGCTGGCCAGTTCCTCACCGACCCGGCTGATCGCGGCGGCGCTGGCGGCGACGGGCCTGGCCGACTCGTTCGGCGCGACGCTGTCGACGGAGGAGACCGCCCGGGGCAAGCCGGCGCCGGACGTCTGGCTGGCGGTGGCGGCCCGGTTGGGCGTCGACCCGGCCCGGTGCGTGGCGGTGGAGGACTCGTCAAACGGGGTCCGGTCGGCGGCAGCCGCCGGGTGCCGGGTGGTGGCGGTGCCGCACCTGTCGTACCCGCTGGATCCGGACGCGGCGGCGCTCGCCGCCGTGCTGCTGCCCTCGATCGACGCGCTCACCCCGGAGCTGCTGGCCGGGCTGGGCTGAGGCGGGGCCCGGCATGTTCGGCCGGGGTTCGGGTAGCGCATCGGACGACGACGGCGGAGGGACGACGATGAGGGCGATCGTGTACGAGCGCAGCGGGGACGCCTCGGTGCTCCAGGTGGTGGAGCGCCCGGTGCCGGAGCCCGGCCCGGGTGAGGTGCTGGTGCGGATGGCCGTCTCGGGGGTGAATCCGACGGACTGGAAGGCGCGTGAGGCGTGGCCGCTGCCGGCCGGCTGGCAGATCCCGCACCAGGACGGCGCCGGTGTGGTGGAGGCGGTCGGTGAGGGCGTCGACCGGATCCTCATCGGCGAGCGGGTCTGGCTGTGGGAGGCGGCGTGGCAGCGCCCCTGGGGCACCGCGGCGGAATACACCGTGGTCCCGGTCCGGCACGCGGTGCCGCTCGGTTCGGCGTCGTTCGATCTGGGCGCGTCGCTGGGCATCCCGTTCATGACCGCGCACCGCTGCCTGACCGCCGGCGAGTTCGTGCCGGACACGCTGCACGCCGGCGCGTTGAGCGACCACGTGGTGCTGGTGCAGGGCGGGGCGGGCGCGGTGGGCAACGCGGCGATCCAGCTCGCCCGCTGGGCCGACGCCTGCGTGATCACCACGGTGAGTACCCCGGAGAAGGCGCAGCTCGCCGCCGCGGCCGGGGCCGACTTCGTGATCAACTATCGCGAGCAGGACGTGGTCGAGGAGGTCCGCAAGATCGCGCCCGACGGTGTGCACACGATCGTCGAGGTCTCCGCCGCCCGCAACGCCGCCGCGGACGTGCGGATCCTGCGTACCGGCGGCGCGGTCTGCGTCTACGCCGACGACGGCGGCGACGAGGTGACGCTGCCGATCCGGCCGTTGATGGGTCCGAACGCGCGCTGGCAGTTCGTGCTGGTCTACACCGCGCCGAAGGTGGCCAAGGCCCAGGCGGTGACCGACATCGCGGCGGCGGTGGCGCAGGGCGCGATCCGGGTCGGCGCGGAGGCCGGGCTGCCGCTGCACCGGTATCCGCTGGCCGGGACCGCGTCGGCGCAGCAGGCGGTACGGGACGGTGCGGTGGGCAAGGTGCTGGTCAGCACCGCCGACGAGTAGGGATTTCCCCGACACCGGGACAGAGGCGAACAAGTTTCGCAACAATGACGGTGCGGGTCACCCCGTAACGGACGGGCGGCCCCGGCGCGGTGCGAACGCCGGGGCCGCCCTCTGGGAGGAATGTCCGTGGAAACCGTGGTCCTACCTGTGTAGGCGACGGTACGCCGGAAAGCGTTACGGCGCGGACAGTTCCCGCACCTCAAGCCCGCCGTCGGCGTACCGCGAGCGCACCACCTTCTTGTCGAACTTGCCGACGCTCGTCTTCGGCACCGCGTCGATGAACGCCCAGCGCTCGGGCAACTGCCAGCGGGCCACCGAGCCGGCCAGGAAGTCCCGCAGTTCCTCCGCGGTGACCGAGGCGCCCTCGCGGACCACCACGGTGGCCAGCGGGCGCTCGTCCCAGCGCTCGTCCGGCACGCCCACCACGCACGCCTCCAGCACGGCCGGGTGCGCCATCAACGCGTTCTCCAGCTCCACCGACGAGATCCACTCCCCGCCGGACTTGATCACGTCCTTGGCGCGGTCGGTGAGCGTGATGTACCCGTCCGGCGAGAGCGTGCCGACGTCGCCGGTCCGCAGCCAGCCGTCCCGGAACTTCTCGGCGTCCGGCACGTCGTCGCCGACGTACCGGGCGGTCACCCACGGCCCCCGGACCTCCAGCTCGCCCACGGACGTGCCGTCGGCGGGCAGCGGCTCACCCAGCGGGCCGACGATCCGCGCCGCCACCCCGGCCGGGACACGGCCCTGGGTGTAGCGGTAGCGCCAGGCGTCGTCACCGGTCGCGCCGGCCGGCGCGCGGGACACCGAACCCAGCGGCGACATCTCGGTCATCCCCCAGGCGTGGATGACCTCGATGCCGTGCCGGTCGTGGAACGCGTGCATCAGCGCCGGCGGGCACGCCGAGCCGCCGACGATCACCTCGGTCAGCGAGGAGGTGTCCACGTCATGGCTGTCCAGGTAGGCCAGCAGATCGTTCCAGATGGTCGGCACCGCGCCGGCCAGCGTGGGCCGCTCGGCGGCGATCATCGCGGCGATCGGCTCGGCCTGGAGGAAGCGGTCCGGCATGATCAGCGAGGCGCCGGAGAGGAACGCCGCGTACGGCAGGCCCCACGACATGGCGTGGAACATCGGCACGATGGCCAGTTCCCGGTCGTTCGGGCCGAGGCCGAAGCCCTCCGGCATGCACACCTGGAGCGAGTGCAGGTAGATCGAGCGGTGCGAGTAGGCCACGCCCTTGGGGTGACCGGTGGTCCCGGACGTGTAGCAGAGCGCCGCCGCGTCCCGCTCGTCCACCTCCGGCCAGTCGAACGTGTCCGGCCGGTCGGCCAGCAGCGCGTCCCAGTGGTGCACGGTGATCCGGTCACCGGCGGCGGCCACCAGCGGGGCCGGGTCGCCGCCACCGACCACCACCACGTGCCGCACCGTGGCCAGCTCGCCGATCACGCGGGCCAGCAGCGGAATGAGCGTGCTGTCGACGAGCACCACCCGGTCCTGCGCGTGGTTGGCGATGTAGGCGACCTGGTCCGGGAAGAGCCGCAGGTTGAGCGTGTGCAGCACCGCGCCCATGCTCGGCACCGCGAAGTAGGCCACCAGGTGTTCGTTGTTGTTCCACATGAAGGTGGCGACCCGTTCGTCGCCGGTCACGCCGCACTCGTCGCGCAGCGCGTGGGCCAGCCGGGCGGCGGCACGCCCCACCTCCGCGTACGTCATCCGGCGGGGTTCGGCACCGGTCCAGGTGACCGCCTCCGCCGCGCCGTGCACGGTGGCGCCGTGTTCGAGGATCCGGGCCACCTGGAGCGGGGCGTCCATCATCGTGCTACGCATGGGTGACAACGTAGTGTCGCCGTTCACACCAGCGGAACCCCCCGGAACGGTCGAGCCGACCCGGAATGCTGCGTAGATTGTCCGGGTGAGCATCTCCTGGGCCGACTCGTACGTCGGGCAGCTCCGTGCGCTGGCCGGTGACCGCACGCTGATGTTCGTCGGCGCCCGCGCCGTGGTGCGCGACAACGCCGCCCGGGTGCTGCTGATCCAGCGCTCCGACAACGGTCAGTGGGCGCTGCCGGCCGGCGCCATGGAGCTGGGCGAGTCGATCGCCGACTGCGCGGTCCGCGAGGTCCGCGAGGAAACCGGCCTGCGCGCGCTGCGGGTCAGCGCGTTCGCGCTCTACACCGGCCCGGACCGCATCCACACCAACATGTACGGGCACACCTACCAGGTCTTCACCGCCGCGTTCCGGGTCGACGAGTGGGACGGCGAGCTGTCCCGGTTCACCGACGAGACCACCGACGCCGGCTTCTTCCCCCCGGGGGAGTTCCCCACCCCGCTCTCGACCAGCGTCCACGAGACGCTCGCCGACCTGGACGTCTTCGAGCAGACCAACCGCCTGATCCTGAAGTAGGCCGGGCCGGCTCCCCCAGCGGGCCCGCTCAGAGCATCGTCTGCGACTTCGCCTCCATCTCGGCGGCGGACTCGTCCTTCGACTCCTTCGGCAGCGGCTTGCCACCCGGCGCGGCGGCCTTCCCGCCCAGCGGGTCCGCCCCGCCGGTGGCGCCCTGCGGGCCGGCGCCCCGGAGCTGGAGGTTCGGCATCGCCAGGGTGACCAGCACCGCCAGCACCGCGATCAGCCCGGTGGTCAGGAAGACCAGGTGCAGCGCGTCGACGAACGAGGACTGGATCGCGGCGCGTACCGGGCCGGGCAGCGCGAGGATGGTGGCCGGATCGTTGATCGAGATGTTCTCCGCGCCGCCGGCCGCCACCGCCGCCCGCTGCTGCGGCGGGAGCTGGGCGAGCGCGCCCGGCAGCCGGTCGGCCAGCGCGGTGGCGAGCCGCGTCGACAGCACCGCGCCCAGGATGGCCACCCCGAACGAGCCGCCCAGCGAGCGGAAGAACGTGGCCGAGGAGGTGCCCGCACCCAGGTCCCGGACGTTCACCGCGTTCTGCACGGCCAGGATCAGTGACTGCATGCACAGCCCCAGCCCGACGCCGATCACCACCATGTAGCCGAACGCGGCCCACAGCGACGTACCCACCTGGAGCTGACGGAACAACAACATGCCGACCACCAGCACGGCGGCGCCCGTCACCGGGAACCACTTGTACCGGCCGATCCGGCTCATCGCCCGGCCGGTCAGGATCGACGTGACGATGATGCCGGCCATCATCGGCAGCATCAGCAGACCACTGCGGGTCGGCGAGGCGCCCTTGACGATCTGGAGGTAGAGCGGGATGAAGATGATCGACCCGAACATCACCAGGCCGAGCACGAAGCCGGCGGCGTTGGCCAGCGCGAACGTGCGGCTGCGGAACAGCCGCAGCGGCAGGATCGGCTCCCGGGTCCGGGCCTCCTGGAGCAGGAACGCCACGCCCAGCACCGCGCCGGCCACGAACAGCCCGACGATCACGCCGGAGCCCCAGGCGTACGAGTTGCCGCCCCAGCTCAACGCCAGCAGCAGGCAGCTCACGCCGGCGACCAGCAGCGCCGCGCCGAGCCAGTCGACCGTGTGCTCCCGGCGCTGGAACGGCACCAGCCGCATCACGTGCCAGCAGACCACGATGGCGAGGATCGCCAGCGGCACGTTGAGGTAGAAGATCCACCGCCAGTTGGTCTCCGCGAAGTAGCCGCCGACCAGCGGGCCGGCCACCGACGACACGCCGAAGACGGCGCCGAACAGACCCTGGTAGCGGCCCCGCTCCCGGGGCGGCACCACGTCCGAGATGATGACGAACGCCAGCGTCATCAGGCCGCCCGCGCCGAGACCCTGCACGCCCCGGGTGACGATCAACTGGGTCATGTCCCGCGACAGCCCGGCCAGCAGCGAGCCGACCAGGAACGTGCCGATCGAGAAGAGGAAGACCGGCCGTCGCCCGTACAGGTCGGCCATCTTGCCGTAGAGCGGCGTCGAGGCGGTCGACGCCAGCAGGTACGCCGTGACCACCCACGAGTAGTGGTCGATGCCGCCCAACTCGCCCACGATGGTGGGCAGCGCGGTGCCGACGATGGTCTGGTCGAGAGCGGCCAGCAGCATGCCGGTCATCAGACCGAACATCAGCAGGCGGATCTGGCGGGCGGGCAACGCGGGTGCAGCGGCCTGGGCGTTCATCCCGCTTCCTATCCCACCGGGGGCGGATCATGCCCCCGGTGGGCGGATGAGTTTTTCTAGCCGGCGGTGTGCCGGCCCTCGGCGAACTCCTCGATGATCTTGGCGCAGAACGCCGGCAGGTCGTCCGGCTTACGGCTGCTGACCAGCCCGTTGTCGGTGACGACCTCCTCGTCGACCCAGGTGGCGCCGGCGTTCGTGAGGTCGGTGCGCAGGCTCGGCCAGGAGGTGATCCGACGACCGCGCACCACGTCCGCCTCGACCAGCGTCCACGGGCCGTGGCAGATCACCCCGACCGGCTTGCCGGCGTCGAAGAACGACTTCACGAACCGGACCGCGTCCGGGTCGGTCCGCAGGAAGTCCGGGTTCGCCACGCCGCCGGGCAGCACCAACCCGTCGTACGCGCCGGCGTCCGCCTCCTTGGTGGTGACGTCGACCGGGTACTGCTTGCCGTGGTCCAGGTGGTTGAACGCCTGGATCGAGCCGGACTCGATGGAGACCAGCTCCACCCGGGCGCCGGCGTTCTCCACCGCCTCGCGCGGCTTGGTGTACTCGACCTCCTCGACGCCGTCGGCGGCCAGGAACGCGATCCGCTTGCCCTGAAGTGTCGCTGTCATGCTGCTTCTCCTCTCCGGGGGGTATCTGGACGATTCCCCCGGCCGATGCCCGGAAACCGGACACACCGGGTGGGCCGCGTCGCAGCCCGGTCGCGGGGCGGCCAGGTTTGGCCGGTCGGCGCCGGGGGACCCGGGGAGGCATGGCAGGAGCAGCAGCGGAAGAGCGCCGGCTGGCCACCGTGGTGGCGAGCTGGCAGGGGCGTCCCGTGCTGGTCGTCGGCGACGCCATGCTGGACGAGTGGCGGTTCGCCGAGTCGGAACGGCTCTGCCGGGAGGCGCCCGCGCCGGTCCTCACCCTGCGCCGCCGGATCTCCGCCGCCGGCGGCGCCGCGAACACCGCGGTCAACGTCGCCGCGCTCGGCGGCCGGGCCGCGCTCGTCGCCCCGGTCGGCGCCGACGTCGCCGGCGACGAGCTGCACGACTGCCTGGACCGGGCGGCGGTCTGGGACCGGACGGTGAGCCAGCCCGGCCGCCCCACCCCGGTCAAGCGTCGGATGCTCGCCGGCAACCAGATCCTGCTCCGGGAGGACTCCGGCGGCCCGGAGGACGCACTCGACGACGACGGGGTGGCCCGCCTGCTGACCGCGCTGCACTGCGCCACCGAGGAGCTGCGGGCGGTGGCCGGCGGGCAGCCACTCACGCTGGTGGTCTGCGACTACGGCCTGGGCGCGCTGCCGTCGGCGGTGCGCGCCTGGCTGGTCGCCAACCGTGACCGCTACGGCACGGTGGCGTTGGACGCGCACGACCTGGCCGACTGGCGCGGGCTCAACCCGACCGTGGTGACGCCGAGCTTCGCCGAGGCGACCCGGCTGCTGGCCCGCGCCGCCGCCGGTTTCGCCCACGCCGAGCGCGGCGTCGTCCGCACCGGTGACCTGCACCTGGACCATCCGGCGGCGTCCGACGGCCCGTCCGAGCTGGTGGTCGGCGCCGCACCCGGCGGAGCCGGCGAACGCACGGTGGCCGCCGCGACCGGCGAGGTCGACGCACGGACGGTGGCCGCGGCCGGTGGGGCCGGCGCACCGGGCGCCGCGACCGGCGCGCGTACGCCCGGCAGCCCACATCCGGCCTCCGGCGCACCCGTGCACGGCTCCACCGCGGGCCCGTCCGGGCCGACCGGCGAGCCGACGCCCGGCGAGGAGCGGGTGGCGCTGACCGGCAACGGGCTCAGCGTCACCGGCACCGGGGTGACCGTGAACGCGACAGTCGGCGAGGGCGTCGACCGGGCCGTGCTGGCCGAGTCGCGCCTGTCCGAGCTGCGCGCGCACACCGGCGCGGACGTGGTCGCGGTGACCCTGGACACCGAGGGCGCGGTGGTCGGCGGCGCCGACGGCTCGCCCCGGCGCAGTCACAGCACCCCGGTCCCGGCCAGCCACGCGGTCGGCGCCGGGGACGCGTACCTGGCGGCCATGACGCTGGCGCTGGCCGCCGAGGCGGGCCTGCCGACCGCCGCGCAGCTCGCCCAGCTCGCCGCCACCATCACGGTCGCCGACACCGGCACCTGCGTGTGCCGTCGGGAAGACCTGCTCACCGCGCTGGGCACCGGCGGTGAGGAGGCCGGGCACCCGGCCCTGGTCGGCGCCGACGAGCTGGCCGCGCTCGTCGACGAGCACCGGCGGTCGGGACGGTCGGTGGTGTTCACCAACGGCTGCTTCGACGTGTTGCACCCGGGGCACGTCCGCTACCTGACCCAGGCCCGCGCGCTCGGCGACCTGCTGATCGTGGCGGTCAACTCGGACGGCAGCGTACGGCGGCTCAAGGGCCCGGACCGGCCGGTCAACCCGGTCGAGGACCGCACCGCGCTGCTGGCGGCGCTGGCCTGCGTGGACCACGTGGTGGTCTTCGAGGAGGACTCGCCGGCCCGGCTGATCGAGGCGGTCCGCCCGGACGTCTACGTCAAGGGCGGCGACTACCCGCCGGAGATGGTGCCGGAGGCGCCGCTGGTCCGCCGGCTCGGCGGCCAGGTACGCACGCTCGGCTACGTGCCGGACCGCTCCACCTCGGCCATCATCGACCGGATCCGCGCCCAGGCGGTCAGCATGAGCGAACGCACCGAGCGAAGCGAGGGCCGTGAGGCCATGCCCAACCAGCACAGCATGAGCGAACGCACCGAGCGAAGCGAGGGCCGTGAGGCCATGCCCGACCGGCACAGCCCCACGGTGGGCGAGAGCAGGCCGGCGTGACCCGACCGCTCGACCCGGGCGCACCCGGGCAGTTCCGTCACCCCCGACGGCTCGACGTGCTGATCCCCACCCGCAACCGGCCGGCCGAGCTGGCGGTCACGCTCTCCGGGCTGGCCGCCCAGGAGGGTGTGCCCGGGTTCGGGGTGGTGGTCAGCGACCAGTCCGACGGCGAGCCCGCGTACGCGCACCCGGCGGCGGCCACCATGGTCCGGGCGCTGCGCCACCGGGGGCACCCGGTGCTGCTGACCCGGCGGCTGCCCCGGCGCGGGCTGGCCGAACACCGCTGCTACCTGCTGTCCCGCTCGGCGGCCGACGCCGTGCTCTGCCTCGACGACGACGTGTGGCTGGAGCCGGGCACGCTGTCCCGGCTGGTCACCGCGTTGTACGAGCTGGGCTGCGGGTTCGTCGGCAACGCGGTGCACGGGCTCTCCTACACCGAGGACGTCCGCCCGGACACGCACCGGCACTACGAGGAGTGGCCGGGCCGGCCGGAACCGGAACGGATCCGGCCGGGCACGCCGGAGTGGCACCGGTCGTCGATCCACCCGGCGGCGAACCTGCTGCACGTCACCGAGAAGCTCGACCTGCCGGCGGGCGCCTGGCGGGCGTACAAGGTGTCCTGGATCGGTGGCTGCGTGCTCTACGACCGGGCGAAGCTGGTCGACGCCGGCGGCTTCGACTTCTGGGAGCGGCTGCCCGAGCGGCACCAGGGCGAGGACGTGGCCGCGCAGCTCGCGGTGCTGGAGCGCCACGGCGGCGCCGGCGTGCTGCCCAGCGGGGCCTACCACCTGGAGTCGCCGACCACCGTCACCGAGCGCGACGTGGAGGCGTGGGAGGTCGTGCTCAACGAGTCGGGCGCGGAGGTGTGAGCAGCTCGCGGGCCGCCTCCACCACCTCGGCGACCGGCACGTCGGCCACGAACGACACCCGGTGCGGGCAGTCGCCGTCACCCGGGCGGTGCGGATAGATCCCGGGCGTGCAGTCGACGCCGCAGACCGGGCAGCGGGTGGTCCAGGCGGCGATCGGGCGGTGCCGGCCGCGCAGCGGGGACGCGCCGTTGATCAGGTTGCCGACCCAGAAGACGCCCACCGTGGGCGCGCCCACCGCGGCGGCCAGGTGCAGCGGGCCGGTGTCGTTGGAGATCACCAGCGCGCAGTCGGCGTAGGCGGCGGCGAGCGCGCCGAGACTCAGCGTGCCGACCTGCGGGCGGACCGGCACGCTGGCCGCCGTGACCACCGCGTCGACCGTCTCCCGCTCGGCGGGCGTGCCGGTGACCAGCACCTCGTAGCCGTCCGCGACCAGCTCGCGGGCGACCTCGGCGAAGCTCTCCGCCGGCCAGCGCCGCCGGGTGTCGGTGGCGCCCGGGTGCAGCGCCACCCGGGGGCGGGTGGGCACGCCGAGCACCGCCGTCGCCTCGGCCCGGTCCGCGTCGGTCACCGCCAGCGTCGGGGTGACAGTGGTGGCCGCTGCCCCGACCAGCGCCGCCACCTCCAGGTAACGGATCACCTCGTGCTGGTAGTAGACGTACCGCAACCAGCGGTCCAGCGGCGGCGCGTCCTCGGCGCGCAGCCCGGCGGTGACCCGGGCGCCGAGCCCGGCGACGAACGGGTTGGAGTTGGCGCCGCCGCCGTGCACCTGCAACGCCAGGTCGAACCGTTCGGCGCGGGCGGCGGCCAGGAAGTCCGCCGGCTCGACCGGCGACTCGTCCGGGCCGGCGTCGCGGATGCCCGGCCCGGGCGGCACCACCAGCACCCGGTCCACCGGGCCGGCCCGGTCGCGCCAGAGCGTCGCGTGCCACGGCGCGCCGAGCAGCACGATCTCCGCCGACGGGTACGCGGCCCGCACCGCCTCCAGCGCCGGCAGCACGAAGATGAAGTCGCCGAGCGCGTTGGCCCGGAGCACGGCGATCCGCTCGACGTCCGGCACGAGTGCGCCGACCGGACCGAGCACGGACGACGGCTCCAGGTCGCGGCGCGGCAACGGACGCGCCGAGCTGGCGTCGTCGGACGACGGCTCCAGGTCGCGGCGCGGCAACGGACGCGCCGAGCTGGAGTCGTCGGAGAGGCTGGCCACGCCGCCCCTACGGCCGGTCGGTCTCGTCGAGTCCGGTGTCCGGGTGGTGCAGTTCCCGGTCCGCGGCCGGGTCGGCCGGGGTCGGCGTACGGCCGACGGTGTCGCGCGGGCCGGTGCGGCCGACGGTGATGGTGCGCGGCGCGGGCCGGGCCGCCCGGGGCAGTCGCACCCGGAGCAGGCCGTGGTCCATGACCGCGTCGATCCGCTCGGGGTCGACGCGCGACGGCAGGTCGACGTGGTACTCGAAGCCCCGGGTGGTGAACCCGCCCGGGATGCCCTGGTCGGCGTTGACCTCGGCCTCCGACCGGGCCCGGACGCACAGCTCCCGCTCGTCCAGCTCGACGGCCACCTCCTCCGGCGCCACGCCGGGCAGCCGGACCGACACCTCCCAGCCGTCCGCCACCTCGGTGACGTCCACGTCCGGCGTGGCGGGACGGCCACCGACCAGGCGGCTCAGCTCGGCGCGCAGCGCCTGCAACTCGCCCATCGGGTCCCAGCCCTGCTGCCGGCCCCGCCAGCCCCGACCGCCGTCCTGCTCGGTCATCGCACGTCTCCGATCCGGCGGGCCGTCGAGGTGGGCCGCAGCGAGCTGGACGCGTTCAGGTCGTGCTCCGGGTCGACGCCGACGCCGAGCCGGTCCACCAGCTCGCCGCCCAGCCAGGCGCTGATCCCGAGGATCGCCACGGCGACCACCTCGATCGCGATCAGCGCGCCGCCGGCGGTCCGCGATTCGGCGTTGAGCCGGACCGCCCAGACGGCGGCGAAGAGCAGGATCACCGCGATGTTGGCGGCGGCGTGCAGGAGCCCGACCCGCTTGGCCCGGGTGCCGGTCGGCAGGGCGAGCAGGTCGAACGCGCCGGCCACGGCGGCGAGCAGGCCGCCGATCAGGCCGACCGTGATGTTCCAGTAGGCGACCTCGCCGAGGAAGTCCGGCCCGCCCACGGTGTCGACCACGTCGAAGATCACCGCGGTCACCAGGAGCGCCACCGGGAACATCACCAGCATCGGGTGCACGGGATGGCCGAGCACCTTCAGTCGGCTCTCCATCGCGGCCTCCATCCGTCGCGTTCCGGACACGCGCTGTGTTCCGGTCCCTACCCGTCGACCCCGGGAGCAAACCCGGCGGCCGACGCGCTCCTAGACTGACGATGACGGATCCCGGCCCGTCGCGGGCCGGAACCGTCATCAAGGTCAACGGACGGGGGAGGAAGACGTGACGACGCGGGAGATCACCGACGAGGCGGAGCTACGCGAGCTGATCGGGGTGCCGACGCCGCGGGCGGCCGCCAAGGACCGCCGAACGCTGCACTCACGCGACCGGGAGTGGCTGGCCGCCTCCCCGTTCTGCCTGATCGCCACCGCCGGCGCGGACGGCACCTGTGACGTCTCGCCGAAGGGCGACCCGCCCGGCTTCGCGCTGGTGCGGGACGACACCACCATCGCCATTCCGGAACGGCCCGGCAACCGGCGCGCCGACGGCTACCGCAACATCCTGGCCAACCCGCACGTCGGGCTGATCTTCCTGATCCCGGGGCGCACCGACACGCTGCGGATCAACGGACGGGCCCGGCTGATCCGCGACGCCCCGTGGTTCGCCGAGATGGAGGTCCAGGGCCACCGGCCGCTGCTCGCCGTGGAGGTGGCGATCGAGCAGATCTTCTACCACTGCGCGAAGGCGTTCCTCCGGTCCGAGCTGTGGCAGCCGGAGACCTGGCAGCCGGACGCGCTGCCGTCCCGGGCCAAGCTGATCAAGGAGGTGGAGGCGCCGGCGGAGAGCCTGGCCGACCTGGAACGTCACTACGGCCCGGAATACGCCCGGAAGCTCTACGCCTGAGTCACTTCTGCGGCGCGTACACCGCCGGCACGCCCACGTCGGACAGGGCGCGGGCGAGGTGCGGGGCGGTGGTCTTCACGTAGGCGGCGCCGATGTGCGAACCGCCGCGGTAGATCAGCACGTTGCCGAACACCACCGGGCACCGCTCGGTCGGGCAGACGGCGTCGAACAGATCGATCATCCTGACCTCGGGCACCCCGGCCACCGCCCGACGCTGCATCCGATAGGCCTCGTCCCGGTCGTGGAGCACGCGGTCGAACGCGCAGACGGAGAGGTGCTTCCGGTTCTCGTCGGCGCACGCCACCGGCGCCCCGGGGGGCAGCGGGTTGTTGGCCATGACGACGACCTGCGAACCGGCCGAGTCGAGCTTCTTCCAGGAGGACCGCACGCCCGCGACCATCGCGTCGACCGAGACCCCGTCGCCGGTGCGGTTGAGGGCGGTCGGCGCCGACTGCGAGGTGACCACGTAGTCGGGGCGCTCCCGCAGCAGCCGGCTCAGCAGCGCCCGGTTCCACTCGATGCAGTCGGTGTACGGCTTACCGGACTTGTCGCCCTTGAGCACCCGGGCGCTGGTGAACGCGCATCCCGCCTTGGCGGCGATCACCAGCTTCCAGTCGTTCTGCTCGGCGAGCACCTGGAACGCCGGCAACCACTGGTCCATCTTGGAGTCACCCACCAGGGCGACAGTGGTGGCGCCCGCCGGGTTGCCGTACGTGCACCACAGCACCTCGGCGCCCTCGACCTGCTGGAAGCACCGGTCCCGTTTCGTGTCGGGCACGTCCAGGAACCCCTGCCGGATCTGGAGGGGATCCGGCGTGATCACGTCGAACCGCTCCGGCACCGGGCCGATCGGTGCGGTGCCGGGCGTGGTGGACAGCAGCGCCGCGCCCGGCGCGTACCGGCCCTTGGTGGGTGTCGCGGCGGCTGCCCAGGCACCGAACAGCACCAGCGCCAGGCCGGCGCAGATCCCGGCCATGGTGAAGTTGCCGCCGAGGCTCAACGCGAGCCGCGGCGACGTGGCGATCTTCCGGGAGTACCGCAGCGGGTTCTCCACCAGCCGGAACGTGAGCCAGGCGGGCACCACCGAGGCGAGCGCCACGGCCAGCCCCTCGGCCGGCGACAGCTCACCGAAGCGGGCGGCGGCCACGATGAGCATCGGCCAGTGCCACAGGTAGAGCGAGTACGACAGGTCACCGACCCAGCGGAACGGGCGCGTGCCGAGCAGCAGCACCGGCCCCCGGGACCCCGCCGCCGCGCCGGCCGCGATGACCGCGGCGGCACCGAGCGTGGGCAGCGCGGCAGCGTACCCGGGCCAGGCCGTCTTGCCGCTCACCAGCACCGCCGCCGCCACGATCGCGGCCAGCCCGAGCCACCCGAGGACGACCGCCACCGCCCGTGGCATCCGCGCGGCCCGGGTCGCGATCAGCGCGACGCCGGCCCCGACGGCGAGTTCCCACAACCGCGTCGTCGAGACGAAGAACGCGCGCGCCGGCGAGTCGGCCGTCTCGACGATCGACCAGACGAACGACGGCACCGCCAGGACCGCGAGACCCACCCACAGGACCGGCCGCACGTTCGTCCGCCGCAACGTCCGCGCGGCGAGGAGCGCCAGCACGATCAACAACGGCCAGATCAGGTAGAACTGCTCCTCGACGGCGAGCGACCAGAAGTGCTGCACCGGCGAGTCCACCGCGTTGTCGGCGGCGAGGTAGTCGACCGCCCGGTCGGCGAACCGCCAGTTCACCACGTAGACCGCCGCGGCGGCGATGTCGCCCCCGATGGCCTGCCAGTCGCCGCGGGGCACGAAGAGCCGGACCGCCACCGCGGTCGCCGCGAGCACCACCGTCGCGGCGGGCAGGATCCGCTTGGCCCGGCGCGCGTAGAAACCGACGAGGGAGAGACGACCGGTGCGCTCGATCTCGGCGACGATCTGCCCGGTGATGAGGAAGCCGGAGATCACGAAGAAGACGTCGACCCCGACGAAACCGCCGGGCAGGAACGACAGCCCGCCGTGGTAGAGCAGCACCACCGCGACGGCCACGGCGCGGAGCCCGGCGACGTCACCCCGGAACCGGCTCGGGCCGCGCCCGATCGCCTCGTCGGTGCGGGAGCCGTCCCGGGCAACCTGGTTCGTCAACTCCGGGGAAGTCACCGCGATCCTCGAACTCTGGGGCGTCTGGCCAGGGAACGATAGCGGCTCTCACGGATGCGGGCAATGCCGTACGGGCCGGTCGGGCCGCCACCGGGAACGTTCCGGTGGCCCGTCGGACCCTCGTCCTTGCCGGATACGAGCGCCGGGTTCCGGACCGTGCGTCAGGACGCCGTCACCATCCACAGGTGGCCGTCCGGGTCGGCGAACGTGGCGGTGTAACCCCACGGCTGCTCAGCCGGCGGCGTCACGACGCGGGCACCCGCGGCCCGGGCCCGGTCGACGACCCGCCGCACCTCGGCGGGATCTCCGGCGGCCCAGCCCAGCACGCACTCGCTGAACCCGAACACCGGAGACCTCGTGGACACCCTAGCGGTGGCGAGGCGGCACGACTTGACCGACGCACAGTGGGTGGCGCTGAAGCCGTTGCTGCCTGTGGGGCGTCGGCCAGGTCGGCCGTCGACATGGACGGAACGGCAGCTCATTGATGGGATCCGGTGGCGGACCCGGGTCGGTGCCCCGTGGCGGGATGTTCCGCAGTGCTACGGATCCTGGGCCGCGGCGTATGGGCTGTTCCGGCGTTGGCAGCGTGACGGGACGTGGGCGAAGATCCTGACCGTGTTGCAGGCCCTGGCTGACGCGGCCGGACGTGTGGTCTGGGATGTGTCGGTGGACTCGACGGTCGCCCGGGCGCACCAGCACGCCGCTGGGGCGCGTAAAAGGGGGATCTGCAGGCCGAGCCGCCGGGCGGGGTCGCGGTCGAGCCGACCGATCACGCGCTCGGTCGGTCGCGGGGTGGGCTGACCACGAAGCTGCACCTGGCCTGTGAGCAGGGGCAGAAGCCGTTGTCGATCGTGTTGACCGCTGGGCAGCGCGGGGACAGCCCGCAGTTCAGGGCCGTGCTCGACGGCATCCGGGTGCCTCGCTTGGGCTCGGGTCGGCCCCGGACTCGCCCTGACCGGGTCTTGGCCGACAAGGCGTACACGTCGAAGGCCGACCAAGACGCCAACCGGAGAAAGCTGGGGTCCAAGGGCGGCCGACCACCGGCCTTCGACCCCGAGCGGTACAAGCAGCGTCACGCCGTGGAGTGCGGCATTAACCGGCTCAAGGGCAACCGGGCCGTAGCGACCCGGTTCGACAAACTCGCCGTCCGCTACGAAGCCACCGTTCACATCGCCGCGATCAACGAGTGACTGTAACCGACTTCGACACAGGCCCTAATGGAAAGGCTCGATGGCCTGACATCCGATGAGCCGTCCTTGATCCCACCTACGGTAGCGTGCGCACGCCGTTCAAACGGCGCCGCTTCCGGCCGAACTCTCACGCCAGCGGAAGGCCGTGAACCGGGCCCATGCAAAGATCCGCGCCCGCGGAGAACGAGCGATCGCCACACTCAAGACCTGGAAGATCGAACCGGAAAAGGCTACTTAGAATGGCTCGCAGCGCATCAAGTTCGCGCCTACCAGGACGGCACGCTTCCAGCCGGCGTGCATGGTCTGGCTCACTGGCTTGTTGCCGGGCGGCTCGGTGGCGGTCGGGTCGATGCCGTAACCGGACTGCCAGCCGTCGACCGCCGCCGCCAGCGTCGCCGAAGTGGTTGCTGCGGCGGCCCGCATCGGCGGCAGTGCCTCCGCCTGCGCCGCAATTAGTCCGTCGCCCACACAGCCGTCGTGCTGGCTCATCGCGAAACCGATGGCTTCTCGTTGCCGGGCGTCATCAGTCAGCCAACTGACGGCCACGACCGCACCCGTGGCGGTCGGGATGACGGATCCACCCCGGAAACGAGCACCGGCGATACGCCCAACTTCTGCGAGGGGGCCTCGCTCGTGCACCATGACCCGCGCCGCGAGCCACGCCGTCTCGGCGTCGGTCGCGGGAAGCGGAATGCCCGCGTAGACCCGGCCATCCTGGGCGGTTAGGCCAGCGCGTGAACCGCCGGTTGCCGAAAGCGAGGAGACGGTGCTACGGGCGGCGAGACCTTCCAACAACTGCTGCCACTCTTGCGCCGATGACGGACCCGCTACCACAATCTGCCGGGGCCACAGAAGCTCCGCGCATTTGGCATGGCGGAGTAAATCTTCTGGCGTCAGACGAGCACTGTCACCCGGCCGGCACTCGTCGAACCGGCCCAGTTTGGGCCGCCGGGCGGCGAGTGCCGCAAGTTTGTGACCCGCGACCAGCAGCGGGCTGCCAAACCACTCGGCCAGTTCGACGTCAATTGCCCGGCATTCCCGCTGCCGCATCTGCTCAGCCACCGGCGAGGAGGCCAGCCAGTGGGCCGTTGTGGCCAATGCCTGGACCAACTGCCGCTCCGCTCCGGCCCGGACGGTCACCGTAATTCGCATCGACTCGGCGTGGGTCTGTGCGTGTGCCACCAGTGGTTCGTGCACCACCGTGCGCAGGGTTGCTAGAAACAGATGCTCGTGCAGGTGGGCGACGCCCGGTGTGATCGCGGGATCGTCGCCGAAGCCCCGCCCATACGTCGCCACCAGCGAGGTGGTCGGCGACCCGGGCCGGTACACGGCGATCACTTGGCACTCGCCCTCGGAAAACCGCCAGACTTCACCAGTCATGCAGGGCAGCTCGCATCTCTGTCACAGTCTGCTCTCGAAGTCGTCCAACTACTGCAACCGCTGGTGCCCCCGTCGCGGGAGTCGGCCCATTGCCGAGTTGGTCGAAAGGGCCAGTCGACGGGTGGATCGCCTCGTGGAGCGCGGCGCTCGCTTGCAGGAACGGCAGTCGGTAAGCGGGAATGTAGAGGGTGCGCAACACTTCGCGGACCGTCTCCAGCAGCGCCACCACATGCTCGGCTGTGGTGCTCAGACCCAAGCCGAGACAGGGCGTCGCGTGTTCCCACACGGGTGCTGCCGCCGCGGCGTAGTACGGCACCTGCCGCTGCGCGAGCGTGCTGACCAGCGCTCCGGGTGCACCCACCCGACCCAGATGCGAGGCGACGACGCCCACGTCGAGCGGCCCGGGCCACGGCACCCGCACGCCCACGGTCAGGCGCTGTTGGTTGCCCACTCCGTAGTAAAGGCCTCCGCGCCAGTCGAGCGGGTCGGGCGGTGAATCCCGGACACCCCCGTCGCGTACGCAATCGGCAATTTCCCGCGCCCGGCACAGGATCTGCTCGTCGGTTAACGCCATGGCCATTGTCGGGGAGGGTAGGTCGTCCACACATGCCTCGCCCCAGGCCGCGAGGTGAATAGCGCGCTCTGCCTGCCAGACGCGGTCACCCAACAGTTGAGTTCGCCGCGCGGCTAGCATACGCCGGAGCGCAGCAAGCGCACCCCTATCCGGCAGCGATACGTCCACCGTGATCACCGACCGGCGATGCCCGACGCGGAAGTTCTCCGGGCCGGCCAAAGCAGCGCAGGCTAGAGCGGTGAGGCCGGACTCCCCGGGCGCCTCGGTAGCTTTGCCCCAGGGGACCCACACAGTCGGGCGGCGTGCGGGCTGCTCTACGGCGAAGCGGCCCAGCAGACTAAGCACCGTCGTCACGGGTTCTCCCTAACAGGGTGCGAGCCAGCAGCGACGTGGTGATCACCAGGTTCGTTGCCCCGGCGAGCATTAGGATCAACACCGGATGGTGGGTTATGTCAGCGATCAGCGGCACGGTGACGTAGGACACCGTCATGAGCAGGTTCAGCACAGCCCGGCGGAAGGCGAAAACCCGGCCGATAACCGCGTTGTCGGTCAGCGTCTGGTAGACCACCGTGGCCGCACCGGCAATCATCACGTTGCCGGCCCCGCCGAGTAGCCCTACCACCACGACGGCGACCCAACTCCATCCGTGGCCATTGAGCACGAGCATGGCCGCAGCCACCGCTGACAGGGCGGCTCCGAGCCACACAGTCCATGCCGGCCGGGTAGACCGGCGTACGAAGATGTACGACCCTGCGATCCAGCCCAAGCCGGACAGGGTCTGGTAGACGGCCGCCGCCGCAATACCGATCGACTCCTCGAAGACCGCTAGTGCGACGACGACCTCCGAACCCAGGAACAGAAAATACGACGCCTCGGCGACGGCGACCCGGCGCAGTCGCGCATCGATGCTCCGCCAACGCACCGGCTCCAGCCTGCTAGATATCCCGTCTCCGCTGGTTGAAGGCGCGGTGCGGGACACCTCTGCCCGGGAGGGGCGCAGCAACGTACCCAGCAGACCGGCCACGACGAACGAGCCGAGGTTCACCCACAGCGCCACCTCAATGCCCAGGCCCGCAGAGAGCGCCGCGCCGATGAGCGGCCCGAGGCTCAACGCAGTGCCAAAGGCAATCTCGAACAGGGCGATGACCGGACGGATTGCCTCCGGATCGAGCCGTTCCTTTAGGAGTGCCTGCGCAGCCGGGACGGAGACGCTTCCGACTGCCTTGAGCAATCCCACCAGGAGGTAGACAGCCGTGAGGTTCTCGGCGCGGACCGCGAATACCAGGGCTATCACTAGCAGAGCGCAGACCAGTTCGCAGACGACGAACACCCACCGCCGGTTCCAGCGGTCGACGATACGCCCGGCGACTGGCGCACAGAAGACGACCGGCAGCGTCCCGACGGCGAAGGCGATGCCGGTGGCGGTGTAAGAACCGGTCACCGACAGCACCCAAAGCGGCAGGGCCAGATTTTGGACGTAGTTGCCGATCAGCGAACAGGCGTTGGCGAGGAGCAGGATGCGCCACGCCTGCCAGGGCCCGGCCATCCGTTCCGGCGCCTCGGCCGTGGAGACTGTCGAGCTGTCAGTGACCACGTTGCGAACCCCAGCCAAGGTGGGTGGCGGCGATCTGCGGTTTGGTGGTGTCCGCGGGCGCCCGTCCGACCAACGCGGAGAACTTCCCGGCGACCCGCGACAAAAGGTCAAGGTTGGCACGGCTGGCCTGGTTCACTTCCAACTCCAGGATGGCGAATGTATTGACCAGTCGAGAGCACGCGTCGCGCAACTCAACGGCGTCGCAGCTGAGGGCAAGGACCGCATTGTCATCGGTCCGCAACGTGGCCTTGGTGCGCCGCTGGGACAGATAGCCGAAGACGCTCAACCCGCAAAGGCCACTTGCTCGGCGGGCCAGATACTGCCCCGGCCGGGAGGCGATCAGGTCCGCGCCGGAGAGGGCCACGAGATCAGCGACATACTCAGTCAGCTCAAGAACGTCGCGGCGGCCGTCAACCCACTGTACGGTCTCCTTCGCTACCAGCCAGGACGGTCCCGCCCCGCGGTTGACCAGTGCGGTTAGAGAGCAGCCGACGGACGTCAGAGACCAGTCCGGGCTGTCGAAGCAGAGGGTGTGCTGCGAAATCCTCGCTTGCTCGTGGAGCCGCAGCCCGGAGGCCTGGATCAGCTGCTCCCGCAATTCCTCGCTCGCTTCCGGCGCGGCCAGAGCGCCCTTGCCCAGGTGCCACCGGTATTCGTGCTCCACGCCCACCCGTGGTACACGCAGGACCTGTTCCGTCACTGTCACTGCTGAGCCTCCCTCGTCACCTGCCATGCCCTTCCCGCCCTCGCCTACGAACAGGCGCGACGCCGCGGCCCGCACAACTCGGTGCAGACGGTCACGAGGTTGCCCCCGCCAGGCGATGGGTAAATCCCGAATACTCCACGTCCGAAAGACCGCCCACAGTGAAAACGTCGATCCGCTCGGCTGGCACATCGAAGAGCCGCTCGCACACCCGTCGGACGACGGCACCGGTCGAGGGCGGCGGCCGGAAGTGCCCGGACTTGGTGTTGGCCACGATTGCGAAGACGCGCGGGGCACCGATCAGCACAATCTCGCCCGCAGCGCGGACTCGCAGGCGATCCGGTACCAGCATCGGGTGCGCCACGGGCACGCCCACGACCTTCGACTTGGCCCGGCCGAAGATTAACTCCCGAAAGGTGAATCGGCGGCGCCAGATGAGCAAACGATCTTCGTCGTCGATGACGAACATGTGCGGAGCACCGGAGACAATGCCCTCCGGCAGCTCGGCCGCACCGACCTTCCAGATCTGCTCGACCGCAGTGCGCGCGGCACCGGCGTAACGTTCGTCGAACACCTTCCGGTCGAATTGGATGACCAGCGGATCCTCGTTTATCACTCGAGTCGGGTGATCGTGCCGCACTGCCAACTCCCGCGAGTACGCCTCGCGAAGCGCCTCGCCAACCTCGGCGATCCGGCCAGCGAGCGTGGGACGCGGATCCATCGTCAGCTCCGCGTGCCGTAGCCGGACTAGTTCCTCGTACTTGAGGAAGACCACCGCTTGGGAAAACGGGCCGTACTTGACCGCCGCCCGGCGGGCTGCGGCCCGCAAGCGGTCCGCCTCGGTGAGGTAGTCGGGTTCGGCAGCCATCGGCGGGTCTCCCTCGCAAGTAGGGGCGCTCGGCCCGTATGGGCCGAGCGCCTCGTCATACTTTGATCCGGCCGTGGATCAGTACCAGGTCTCACCGGCCTGCACCGAGGCCAGCGCGTCCAGGCCCTCCTCGGTCTCCTCGAGCGCCTCGATAACCTCGATGATTTCGACGACCTGTTCCATGGCATCTCTCCCTTGATCATGGACCGGAGGATTCCTCCAGGACGTCCCCGGCCCGGCGCTGTACCGCCCCGTTCGGTTCGGCAGCTAAAGCTTGCAGGAACGCTGCACTGCGCCTTCATCCGACTTTCATCCGCCCGCTATCGGCTTGCCGTGCGCGAAAGGCGATCGGCGGCGAACTCGCCCATCAGCCGCGTCATCGCCGCCTCACCCGCCACGTCGTTGTTCTGCCGATACACTTCCTGTGCCTTGCGGAACCAATCGGCGGCACCGTCGCGGTCGCCGGACCCCAGTACCGCGTGGCCGACGCGGCTGAGCGTTGTGGCCTCGGCCGTGCGGAACCCGGAGCGCCGCATCAGGGCAAGGCCCTCGTGCAGGTACTCCAGGGCCTTCGCATACTCGCCGTGGCGCAGGAACAACGCACCAACACTGCTCAGGATCGCCGCTTCGTGGTGGCGCAGGCCACCGTCGCGGGCAAGTTCCCGCCCGGCTTCCAGTCGCCGCAACGCGGCGTCACTGCCGCCGAGGGCAACCAGGATGTCCGCCGAATTGTTGAGCGCGTGCACCTCAAGAGTAGTGTTGCGCGCCGCGCGAGCGAGGTTAAGCGCACCTTCGGTTTCCTCCAGCGCGTCCTGGTACTTGCCTTGGGCGTCGAGACCGGCGCCGATGCCGAGCCGCGCGCCCGCAGCGCCCGCGAGGTCGCCCGCCCGCTCGTACAGCACGGCTGAGAGGTACAGGCTGTCCAGAGCGGCCTCGGGCTCGTTCGTGACGCCTAACGCGCCGCCTAGCGCGTGGTGCAGATGGGCGAGCAGGCGAGGTTCCCCGATCCGCCCGCTCTGCTGCTCGCATTCCCGCCAGGCGGCCACGATTGCATTCGGAAAGCCAGAGCGGATGAAATAACTGTGCAGGTAGTACACGAGTTCCACGGCACCCTCGATGCGGTGCCGGACGGCAAGGAGCACCACCGGGGCGAGATTATCTCGTTCGGCATTGAAAAACTTGATCGCCTCGATGTCCTTGGTGAATGGCTGGACGAACGGGTTGGTGCCGGCTGCCGGTGGACCGAAGGCGTCGCGGTCCGGCCGCAAAACGCCGTTTGCCCGGGCCGCCAGCGCCAGGTACCACGCCAGCAGGCGGCATGCGGCCTCCTGCCGGCTTGCCGGCTCCTCGGCAAGGCGCTCCGCCGCGTATGAGCGAATAAGATCGTGCATGGTGAGGTATCCGTCGCCGCCGTCGGCGAGCAGGTGCAGTGCGATGAGGCTGTTCGCGGCGGCCTGGGCCCGCGGCAGCGGCACGGCGGCCAGCGCGGCAGCGGCTTCGCGTCGGATCCGTCGTCCGGGGTGGACGGCGAGCAACCGCAGCAGCCGCGCCTCCTCCGGTGAGAGGGCCGCGTACACGTTCGCCAGGACAGATCGGACGCTGCGCGCGTCACCGTCGATCGTGAACCCATCGAGTGACGCGTTGTGGTGCGGGAGGCCGGTGGCGAGTTCCTCGATGGTCAACGCCGACTCTGACAGGAGCCGCGCTGCGAGGATCCGCAGGGCAAGCGGCATCCCTCCGCAAAGGTCGAGAAGGCTCTCGAGCGCGGGGCTGGAGGCTTGCGGCGCCAAGCCGGCGGCCTCGGTCAGTAAGGTTCGGCTGACCGGCCGGCTGAGCCCGTCCAGCGCGATCATCTTGACGGCGACGTGAGCGTGCAAGGCAGCTTGCGTGTTACGGCTCGTGACGATCAGTTGCGAGCCACCCGCTGTTGGCACCGCCGGGAGCACCTGCTCGATGCTGCCCGCGTTATCGAGCACGATTAGAAGCTTCTTGTCCGCAGTTATCGACCGGTATAGAGCGATCTGCTTTTCCAGCGCCCCGGGAATCGTGTTCGCTGGCAGGTTTAAGCTTTCCAGCAGGTGTGCCAGCACGCCGGTGGGTGGGCGGTTGGTCGCCGCGCTGTGCGCGCCGAGGTCGAGGAACAGGTGGCCGTCGGGGAAGCGGTCGCCGACCTGATGCGCCGCCTGCACGGCAAGCGAGGTCTTACCCATGCCCGCCCCGCCGACGATGACAATCACTTGGGCTTGCCCGCAGTGCCCGACCACGGCCTCCAATTCCTTCCCACGGCCGGTGAAGTGACCGTCTGCCGGGGGTATCTGACGCGGTATCCGCGGGTACGGATCCACGGGAGCGGCCGGGTGCGCGACCGCCATGGTTTCGTGCACAGCCGGCCCAAGTAGTGTGAGGTCGCTATGCAAGATCCGTTGGTGCAGCTGGCGCAACTCCGGCCCTGGGTCGATGCCCAGTTCGGTGGAGAGCAGGGCCCGCGTTTTCTGGTAGGTGATCAGGGCGTCGCTCTGCCGGCCGGAGCGGTAGAGAGCGACCATCAGCAGCCCAGTCAGCTGCTCTCGGAACGGAAATTCGGCGACTAGCGCGGCCATCTCGGCGATCACCCGGCCGTGCAGCCCCGCCTGGAGTTCCAGCCGCATGCAGTCCTCCCAGGCGGCGGGGCGCTCCTCATCGAGCAGCAGTGCGTGCTCGCGGATGAACCGACTGTCGACGCTCGCGAAGGCCGGTGCCCGCCACAGGGCCAGCGCTTGCCGCAGTGTCCTGGCCGCGCCGCGCAGCTCACCTGTCTCGATGATCGCTGCCGCGTCGGCGACCATACCGCGGAACTGGTAGAGGTCGATCTGGTCGCGGTCAATGTCTAGGACATAGCCCGCCCGGGCCGTCCGCAGCACCTGCCTCGCCTCGGTGACTCCGGCGCCCAGCCACACCTGGCGCAGTTGCGAGGCCGTGTTCTGGACCTGGCGCTCCGCCGACGCTGGAGGGTCCCCATCCCATAGGGTCTCCGCCAGCGCTCCGATGGAGACGAGCGTGTGTGGGCTCAGTAGCAGCCGCGCGAGGAACCTCTGCTGTCGCGGTCGCAAAGGCGGTAGCCGAAGCCCGGCCTCCCAAACCTCAAGGTCACCGAGCAAGCAAAACTTCATCTCTGAGCTCCCCGTCGATTCCCGCTACGCGCAGGATGGTCACCAGCCGCGTGAGCGCCACTCCGGCAGCGCCGGCCGCTCGGCACCGAGCGTGGTGTCGCGGCCATGTCCCGGGTAGACCCATGTCTCGTCCGGCAGCACACCGAAGATCCTTATCTCTACGTCCCCCAGGAGCGAGGAGAACGCCTCTGCGTCACCGAACGTATTCCCCACACCGCCTGGGAACAGCGAGTCACCCGTGAACAGGTGCGGGTTGCCCGCAAGATCGTCGTAGAGCAGAGCGACGCCGCCTGGAGTGTGTCCAGTAAGCCGGATCACGCGCAGCTTCGCCTCACCGCATCGAATAATGTCACCGTGAGTGAGAGCGACGTCTGTGGGCACGTCGATTCCCGCGACGTCCGGCTCACCGGCGTACGTGCGAGCGCCGGTGGCCTCGACCACCTGGGGAAGTGCACGTTGCCAATGGTCCCAGTGCCGGTGCGTCGTCACGACACCGGCGAGTTGGTGATCGCACAACTCGAGCAGAGTCAGCGGCTCCGCGGCCGCGTCGATCAGCACCTGCTCGCCGGTCGATCGGCACCGCAGAAGGTAACAGTTGTTGTCGCCGCGGCCCACGGACACCTTGCTGATGGTCAGTCCGTCCAACTCACGCACCCCCGGGGCGACACCTGTATATTCGTCCACGTCGCTAATACTCTCATGATCGCCATTGCGGATCGGCGACGGTGGGCAGCAAGTCCGCCTCGGGCAAGGACCAGACAGTGTGTTGCCAGTCGAGCCAGACAGGCCACCAACCGGCCGATGGGCACGGACAGTAACGATTCTGACGCGTCGCTCGAACGCCCTGCGGCAGATCCGTGCGTCGAAGGAAAAACAGCCAGTAGGGTTTCGGGATGCTCACTGGAGTGATCGTCCCCGGGCTCGGTTACGGTCCGCAAGCGCCGCTACTCAACCTTGCCAACGAGGCACTGGCCGACCTCGACGCCACCATCGAGACCATCACGTGGGCCGTTCCCGACGGCCTCATTGATATCGGCCCGGAGCCATTTGTCAGAGCACACGTCGCGGCCGCGCTACACCGGCTCGGCACGGCAACGCCAGGGCCAAAGCCCGTGATCATCGCCAAGTCGCTCGGCACCCACGCCGCTGCACTGGCTGCCGAACGGCAGCTTCCCGCTATCTGGCTGACGCCGCTGTTAAATGACCACGCCGTCGCCGAGGCGATCACTCACAACCCCGCACCGGCCCTGCTCGTCGGCGGTACGCGCGACTCGAGCTGGATCTCCGAAACCGCGGCGAGAACTGGGAAAACGGTAGTCACCGTCGACAGCGCCAACCATGCCCTGCGGCCGCCCGGATCACTTCGTGCCTACACCGATGCCCTTGGCGCCATCGCTACCGCCATGGAACAGTTTCTCTCCCGACTGAGCTGAGAGAGGTCCAATTCACGCATTTTGTTTGTTTTGTGTTTATAGCCTTGATCGTTCATGACTGGCGCGGACACCTCAATCCCGCTCAACTTCGACGAGCCGGAATCTCGCTACACCAAGCGGCGGGAGGACGCGTCGCGAGCCAGCCGGTCGAGTTCATCGCCGACCAGGGCGATCAGCGTTGCGGCGCGGTCGACCCCGACCCCGACCAGTGAGATCGGATTAAGTCGCACCAGGCGACCTTCAGGGGTCATGGCGTTCCTGGGCTACCTCGACACCCAGCCGGGCGGCTCCGCTCGGGCGGCGCGCGGGAGGTTTTCGGGGAGTGAATCAAATCTTCATCGATGCAAATGATGCCCTGACCTGCGTCTCCGCTGGTCAGGGCATCATCCTGAGCCGCCTGACGGAATCGAACCGTCGACCTACGCATTACGAGTGCGTCGCTCTAGCCGACTGAGCTAAGGCGGCAACGACCGCCAAGTGTACGGCACGCGCCGCCGGACGCCGAACCGGATCCCCCTCGTCCGGAACCGGACAACCGGACACCTCGGCCCCGGCACGGGAGAGACTTCCCGCCCGGTCCGGACTACCCTGCGGCGGGTGACCGACGACCACGTACCGCCGCGACAGCCGGATCCGGAGACGCGCCCGGGCGAGCGGGCCAGCCGTCGGCCGCACAGCCTGGACCCGCAGGAGCTGGGTTTCACCCCGCGCCGGCCGGTGCCGTGGCTCGCGCCGCTGCTGCTGATCAGCACCGGCCTGCGGACGCTGCTGGCCATGCTGTTCGGGGCGTACCTGGACAAGCGGGAGTTGCAGAACGCGTTCGGCGACGGCACGTTCCGGCAGGTCGGGCCGGACGGCGGGCTCTGGCTGGACTACGTGGCCGACCTGGGCGACGGCTTCGACGCCACGTACTCGATCGCCTACCTGCTCGCCCAGCCGGAGCTGACCGTGGACGGGCACCGGCTGCCCCGGGCACAGACCCTGGTGATGGGCGGCGACCAGGTCTATCCGTCGGCCGGCTACGAGGCGTACGAGGACCGGTGCAAGGGCCCGTACCAGGCGGCGCTGCCGGTCGCCCCGCCGGAGCGGCCGACGCTCTTCGCGGTCCCCGGCAACCACGACTGGTACGACGGCCTGACCGCGTTCCTGCGGCTGTTCGTGCGCTCCCGGGACCGCCACTTCGCCGGTTGGGGCACCGGCCAGTCCCGCTCCTACTTCGCGGTGGAGCTGCCGGCCGGATGGTGGCTGTTGGGCCTCGACGACCAGTCCGGTTCGTACCTGGACGATCCGCAGCTCACCTACTTCGACGCGGTGGCCCGCAAGCTCACCCCGCGGTCGAGGGTGATCCTGGCGGTGCCGGCGCCGACGTGGATCAAGGCCGCCGACCACCCCAACGCGTACGACTCGGTCGACTACTTCATCCGCACCATCGTGGCGCCCACCGGGGCCCAGGTCCGGGTGCTGGTCTCCGGCGACCTGCACCACTACGCCCGGTACGCCGGCCCGGAGCGGCAGCTCATCACCTGCGGTGGCGGTGGCGCGTACCTCTATCCGACGCACCAGCTTCCGGAGCGGCTGGAGGTGCCGCCGCGGGACACGCTGACCCGCCGGGCCAGCCGCACCCGCGAGTACGAGCTGGCCGCCCGCTACCCGGACCGGGCGCGTTCCCGCCGGTACGGGTGGGGGATCTTCGGCCGGCTGCCGTTCCGCAACCCGGGCTTCACCACGCTGCTCGGCACCGTGCACACGCTGCTGATGCTCGCCATGGCCGGCGTGACGGCGCAGCGGGCCGACTCCACCGCGCAGCGGCTGTTCAGCGTCCCGTTGGTGGCGATGCTCGCGGTGACGGTGCTGGGCGCGGCGTTCTTCGCGAAGCCGCCCAGCGCGGGCGGCAAGCGGCACGCCCGGCACTGGATCCTCGGGGTGGCGCACGGGGCGGCCCAGGTGGCGCTGGCGGCGGGCGGCACCTGGCTCTGGCTGCACCTGCCGTTCTACGACTGGCCGTGGCCGCTGCCGGCGGTCGCGGCGGCGGTGCTCTACGGCCCGGCCAGCGGGCTGGCCGCCAGTCAGCTCGTGGCGCTCTACCTGCTGGTGGCGGGCGCGTTCGGGGTGAACCTGAACGAGTTGTTCGCCGGCCAGGGCATCGAGGACTCGAAGGCGTTCCTCCGGTTCCGGTTCGACCCCGACGGCACGCTGACGATCTACCCCATCGCGCTGGACCGCGTGTCGCACGCCTGGCAGCTCAACCCGGACCAGTCCCCCACGGCCCCGTGGCTGACCCCGAAGACCCCCCTGACGCCCCGCCTGGCCGAACCCCCCATCACCCTCCGCTGACCGCCCCACGGCCCGCCCCGCCCGCAGGCCCCGCCCGGTTGATCATGAAGTTGGCGGCGCGAACAGCCGACCTCTCATGATCGACGCGGGGAAGGGGTCAGGTGGCGGGGTTGTAGTGCTGGTCGTGGGACTGGCGGGGGCGCAGACGGAGGCGCGGCTGCACTGGCAGCGGGAGCCGTCGGCGTCCAGCCGGACCGTGACGGCGTCGCGCGGGACGCTGTGGCCGACCACCTTGCCCTCGCCCTGCGGCGTCTCCACCCGGGTGCCGACCGCCGGCGCGGACTCCTGAAACCGCTGGTACAGCGGATGCCCTCTCTTCGCCGCAGGCAGCACTTCAGGGTGAGAAATATGACTTGCGACTATTAGCTACCCTTCGGTCGAACTCGACAGATGGGGGGTCGGCTCAATGGGCACGCGACGCCGCAAGAACCCGCCACGCAAATCTCAAGCAGCAACGAATACCTCAACCCCTGAACTTGACCGCTCGAAAGAATATACTAATGCACCCAGGTCGACCACCTGGGCAACTCTCGGCCGCGACCACAGGCGGCCGATTCCAATTCCGCTTGTCGCTGCAATCACCCTTCCGGCCACCATCCTCCTGGGGTTGAAATTCTCCAACTACATTGCCTGCCCTCAACAGACCCAAGGGGAAGCTCATGTAATTACGTCAATCGCAGTAGGCTTGGCAATCGGCGGAGGAGTAACGGCCATCCTCATGATTGCTGTCACCCTGGGCGTCATGGTCGAGCGCTTGGAGAACAGCGTGAGCGCCGTACGCGTGGCCCTCGAGAGAGCTGGCATCGGTGCGATCTACGGAACATCGATTTCTACGCTCGCAACCTTGCACCTCGAGCCTGGCGACGGATGCGAACCCCAACTCCTGTCGAACATCAGCAACGGAGCCACCTGGGGCTCAATGCTGGGCTTTGCACTGTCGATCTTAACTCTACGGAAGCAGATGATCGCAGATTCTAAGATCGCCAAGAGTGCAAGAGACCGGTTCTATTTAAGGTCCCTGTCCGCCTCTGCCATTCTATTCGGCGCCACTATCACGTTGAGCGTCACTTCGAAACTTCTGAGCGGTGACGTTTTCCCATCTTGACCAGGGCAGGGATTCCCCATCAGCGAAGTCAGCGCTCACTCCTCACTGTATCGCTCTTCATGCGCCTGCCTCGGCGCACAGACGGATGCTCGCGAGCAGGAGCACCGAGAGCCGTCGGCGTCCAGGCGGACAGTGACCGCGTCGCGCGGAACGCTGTGGCCGACCACCTTGCCCTCGCCTTGCGGCGTGGACACCCGGCTGCCGACCGCCGGGGCCGTCTCCTGGAATTTTTGATACAGAGGATGCTCGTACTTCAGGCAACACATCAGCCGGCCGCACGCGCCCGAGATGCGCAGCGGGTTGAGCGGCAGGTCCTGGTCCTTCGCCATCCGGATCGTCACCGGCTCGAAGTCGGTGAGGAACGTGGCACAGCACAGGTCACGGCCGCACGAGCCGATGCCGCCCTGCACGCGCGCCGAGTCGCGGGCGGAGAGCTGCCGCAGCTCGACCCGGCAGTGCAGCGTCGCGCCCAGATCGCGGACCAGGGAACGGAAGTCCACCCGGTGCGGCGCGGTGAAGTAGATGGTCGTGCGGTCGCTGCCGGTCTCCGGCGTGGCCAGGACGTGGTCGACGGCCACCACCTTCATCGGCAGGCCGTGCTCGCGGATCAGCCGCTTGGCGGCCACCTTCGCGTCGGCCTTGCGCCGGCGCAGCAGCTCGTCGCGGTGCAGGTCGTCCTCGCCGGCCAGCCCGGCCAGCTTCGGGAAACCGTCGGTGTCCTCGCTGACCCACTGCGCGGCCCAGACGCACTCGGCCACCTCGGGACCCTCGTCGGTGGGCACCAGCACCCGCTGCCCCACCTGCGGACGGAACTCACCCGGATCGAGGTAGTAGAGGCGCCCGTACCGGTTGAAACTGACCGCGCAGAGCATGCCCATGCGCCTACCCTACGCGGACCCGTGTGACCGGATGGCCCACCGCTCGCCGTCCGGTCACACCGCGCGGCGATCCATCCCGGTCGACCCGACCGAACCGGCCCCGTCCCTCGCCCGGACGGTTGAAACCTGGGCCGGCCCCGGGACAAACGCCCATCCACCGCGTTGAGTGAAGGCATACCTGCGGGGGGTGCAGGGGAAGGCCACGGCGTCGCACGCCGGTGCCCGGCCACGGTCGGAGCGGCGTGCGACGCCGTGGGCCGTCAGTAGCCGATCCGGGTGGTGCCGCCGTAGCGCGGCGCGGAGACGGCACGGTCCCGCCAGGTCGTCTCCGCCAGGCTCGGCCCCCACTGACGCAGCAGCGTCTCGGCCCCGTCGTAGGCCACCCCGAGCACCCCCAGCACCCGGGTGGCGATCTCGGCCGCCGCCGACGCGCCGGCCGGGCCGGCCTCGACCCCGGGCCGGGACGCGGCGTGCACGGTGACCGCCTCGGCCGAGCCGACCACCTCGGCGAGCGCCCGCGCCAGGGCGGCGCGGCTGCTCTCCACCCAGCCGGCCAGCGCGTCCGCGTAGCCGGCGGTCGACTCCAGCCGCCCGACCAGGCTCTCCGGCCCTTCGTCGAGGTGCCGGAGCAGGGCGGTGCGCGCCTCGTCGTACGCCGACGCGGCAGATCCGGACCAGGCGACCGGGTCGGTGAGCACGGCGCAGGTGTCGTCGTACCCCCGGACGAGCCGGCGCACGGCGTGGCCGGCACCGGTCAGCGGCGCCGGGTGCAGGTCGAGGAACTCCCGCACGGCCGCACCGGGGAGCACCTGCATCCGGCGCAGCAGCGGCCAGAGCCGGTGCCCCTCGGGCGCTCCGGCGGCGAGCAGCGCGTCGACGCGGGTGAGCAGGTCGAGGCCCGGCTCGGCGAGGCGGTCCAGCGCGTCCATCAGGCCTCCCGGGCCAGCCGGCGCGCGACCGCCTCGTCGGCCGCCGCGTAACGCTCGGCGGCGCTGCGCAGCGCCGCCGCGGCGGCGGCCAGCCGGTTCGCGGCGGCCTGCGCCTCACGTGCCCGGTCGGCGGTGGCCGCGGTCCACTGCCGGTGCAGCGCGCGCCCGACCTCGCCGGGTCGGCCGGCGGCGTGGGCACCGAACGCCGGGTGCGGCGGGTCGGTGGCGGGCACGGTGCGGGCCAGCGTGGCCAGGCCGGCGGCGGCCTCGTCGAGGCGGGCGGCCAGCGCACGCAGCGATTCCATGTCAGGCTCCCGCCAGCGGCCGGTAGGCCGCGAACGTCTCGTTGTGCAGCTTCTCCCGGGCCCACTGCGCCGCGTCCGCGGCGGCGCTCACCGCGGCCTGCACCGAACCCGCCACGTCGCGCGGGTTGCGCTGGTGCAGCGGGCCGAGGAAGCGGACGTCGGTGATCCGCCCACCGGCCGTGACCACCACCTCGACCAGCCCGTCGGGTGAACGGACGGTGACCTCCACCGTGGCGACCGCCTGGTCGAACTCGGCCTGGAGCGTCTCGATGCGGCGGTAACGCCGCACCGCCTCCTCGATCCAGGCCTCGTCGATCTCCCCCCGCGCCATCGGCGGACTCCTCCCCGGTCGGCGCCGCCGCCCCACCCCGACGCCACCCTCACTGAGCGTGCCGCCTCCGTCACCACGGCTTTCACGGACCGTACCGCACGTCAATCGCACGTGTCGATGCCCTGTGGACAGTGTGGGGTGGGGTGGGGTCAGCCCCGCCAGAGCGACAGCATCATCGCCTCGACCGCGATCCGCGGCTTGACGTTCGCCTCGATCGCCGCCCGGCACTCCAGCACCGCCTCCAGGCGGCGCAGTGAGCCCTCGGCGTCCCACTTCTCTGCGCCGGCGGCGGCCAGCGTGGCGGTGTCGGTGTGCACCGGGGCGACCGGTGCCCGCAGCGCCACGGTGAGCGCGTCCCGGTAGAAGCCGGCCAGGTCGACCAGCGCCCGGTCCAGCGCGTCCCGCTGGGCCCGGGTGGCCCGCGACTTCTGCCGCTTCTCCAGATCCTTGAGCTGGCCGGCGGCGCCCCGCATGGCACCGGCCGCGCCCCGGCCGGTGCCGCCGGCGCCGAGCGCGGTCTGCAACGCCGCCCGCTCCGCCTCGTCGACCTCGGCGACCGCGGCGGCAGCCTCCGCCTCGGCGGCCTCGATCAGCGCCGACGCGGCGTCGAACGCGGCGCCCACGCCGGTGAGCCGGCGCGGCACGGCCAGCACGGCGTCCCGCCGCTGCCGGGCCTCCGGGTCGCGGGCCAGCCGCCGGGCCCGGCCCACGTGCCCCTGCGCGGCGGCGGCGGCCCACTCGGCCACGTCCGGGGCGATGCCGTCCCGACGGACCAGCACCTCGGCCACCGCGCCGGCCGGCGGCTGGCGCAGCGGCACGACCCGGCACCGCGACCGGATGGTCACCGACACGTCGTCCGGATGGGTGGACGGGGCACAGAGCAGGAAGACGGTACGCGGTGGCGGCTCCTCGACCGCCTTGAGCAGCGCGTTGCCGGCCGCCTCGGTGAGCCGGTCGGCATCCTCGATGATCACGATCTGCCAGCGACCGCCGGAGGGCGTGCTCGCCGCCCGCAGCACCAGCGCCCGCATCTCGCCGACGCCGATGGAGAGCCCCTCGGGCACCACGAGCCGCACGTCGGCGTGGGTGCCGGCGAGCGTGGTGTGGCAGCCGGGGCAGCGACCGCAGCCGGTGCCGTGCACGCACTGGAGGGCGGCGGCGAAGGCACGCGCGGCCACCGACCGGCCGGAACCGGGTGGCCCGGTGAAGATCCACGCGTGCGTCATGCCAGCACCGGGCACCGTCGCGCCCGGGTCGCCGGTCGCGCCGGGCCCGTCCGGATCGCCCGGCTCGTCGAACTGCTCGGCGAGCGCGTCGAGATCGTCGTACCCGTCGGGGTCTCCGCCGCCGGTCGGGGCGCCCGCGCCGGCCGGCACGAGGGTGGCGGCGCGCAGCAGCGCGGCGGCCGAGGCGGCGGCCCGCCGCAGCGTGGCCACCGCCTCGTCCTGCCCGACCAGATCGCCGAAGACGTCCGTCATCGTCGGCGTTGCTCCATCGTCACCAGCTCCGATTCGGATAACTCGGGCTGGACCGAGGTGTCCGGGCCCTGGGCCGGGCGCGGGTGCACGATGCCGGCCGGGTCGACGAGGAACTCGTCCACCCGGCGCGCGATCGCGTCGGTGATCTCCTCGGCCGGGCGGGACGCGTCGAGGACCAGGTAGCGCTTCGGGTCGCCGGCGGCCAGGTCGAGGAACGCGTACCGGACCCGCTCGTGGAACGCCAGCGACTCGGCCTCCAGCCGGTCGGCGTCCTCCCGGCGGGCCGCCACCCGGCCCAGCCCGGTGTGCGGCTCGACGTCGAGCAGGACCACCAGGTCGGGCTTGAGCCCACCGGTGGCCCAGGAGGAGAGCCACGACACCTCGTCCACCGGCAGCGTCCGGCCGGCGCCCTGGTACGCCAGCGACGAGTCGACGTACCGGTCACTGATCACCACCGCGCCCCGGACCAGCGCCGGACGGACCACGGTGGCCACGTGGTGGGCCCGGTCGGCGGCGTAGAGCAGCGCCTCGGCACGCGGCGACGGCGCGTCGTCGGAGGTGGTGCCCAGCACCAGCGAGCGGATCCGCTCGCCGACCCCGGTGGCGCCCGGCTCCCGGGTGACCACCACGTCCCGACCGTCGCCGCGCAGCCGCTCGGCGAGCGCGGCGAGCTGGGTGGACTTGCCGGCGCCCTCGCCGCCCTCGAAGACCACGAAGAGGCCGGAGGAGACGAACGGCTCGGCCGGCATCAGCGGGCGGCCCCGGATCGAGCCCCAGAGGTCGGCCAGGACCGGCACGCCCTTCTTGTCGTCCATCTGGCCGAACGCGCTGATCCCGGCGAAGATGCCGGCCGCGCCGGCGGCGAGCAGCAGCAGGCGGGTCGAGGAGATGGAGATGCCCAGGTCGGCGATGGTGAGCTGGCGGGAGCCGCCGACGCCGACCAGGAGGCTGCTGAGCGCGATGGCCAGGATCAGCACCAGCCGGGTGCCGATCTGCACCACCGCGAAGACCCGGCCGCGCACCTCGTCGGCGACCTCGCCGCCGAGCAACGTGGTGCCGGCCAGGAACGCCATGCCGGCGCCGGCGCCGACCAGGATCGCACCGAGGATGGCCATGGACAGGTGGATCGCGAACGCGAGCACCAGCACGGAGGCGCTGGCCAGCACGATGCTCATGCCGAACCAGCGGCGCCGGGACATGTCCCGCACGATCATCGGCCCGAGCCCGATACCGAGCGCCAGACCGACGAAGATCGCGCCGAAGAGCAGCGAGAACGCGGCGTCACCGGCGCCGAGCGAGTTGGCGAAGAACTTGCCCGTGCCGACCACGATGCCGCCGCCGGCGAACGCGCCGAAGATGCCCAGCACCAGACCGCGGACCAGCGGTGTCTGGCCGATGAACTTCCAGCCGTCGGCGAACTGGCGGAACATGCTCTGCTCGGTGCGCTGGGCCTCGCCGCGCTGGGCCTCGCTGATCTCCTTGATCCCGAACGCCACCACCAGCGCGGTGGCCAGCCGGGAGAAGGCGTTGAACCAGAGCGCGAGCTGGGCCGGCTGGGCCCAGTCGGGCAGGTTGCCGCCGACCGCGCTGGGCAGGCCTCGGGTCAGCACGGCCAGCGCGACGGCGGCGGCCACCGGGGTCAGGCCGTACGTGGTGATCAGGGTGAGCTGGTTGGCGGCCTCCAGCCGGGTACGCGGGATCAGGTTGGGGACCGCCGCCTCCTTGGCCGGGATCCACAGCAACGTGATCGACTCGATCAGGAAGGTGGCGATCAACGCCCAGCCGACCACCAGGCCGCCCGCCGCGCCGGTGAGCGCGTAGAGCGGGATCGAGGCGAACAGCACGAAGCGCAGCAGGTCGCAGATGACCATCGTCCACCGGCGGTCGAACCGGTCGGCGAAGACGCCCGCCACCGGGCCGAGCACCAGCGCCGGCAGCAGCCGGATCGCGGTCACGCCGCCGAACGCCGCGCCCTGGGCGGTGCTGCCGGAGACCTGCGAGGCGGCGAAGAGAGCGGTGGCGAGCAGGCCGAGCCAGTCGCCGAAGGAGGCAGCGCTGAGCACGATCCACAGCCGGCGGAACGGCCGGATGCGCAGCACCGAGCGGATGGCGGCGAACCCGGACCGGTCGGCGGCTGTGCCGGGCGACGACACGCCGGACGACTCGCCGTTCTTCTGGCTTTCGATGGCCGTACCTCCACGTGCCGGCCCAGGTCTGGGCATCCCCGGTGGAACACTCTAGCCGCGCGGAGGGCCTCGCCCCCCGTGACATCGCCTGTTCGCCGAGCCTAGGCCGCCGGGACCACCGCCCGCAGCCCGGACAGACGCGAGGGTATTTCGCATTGCCGTCCGGACAGTTAGCGTGCAGACGTGGCCATCGACCGTGCCGAACTTCGCGATCGTCTCGACCGGGCGACCGCCCACCTCGACCCGCCGTACGCGGTGGTCGACCTCTCCGCGTTCGACGACAACGCCGACGCGCTGGCCGGCCGGGCCGGCGGCAAGCCGCTGCGGGTGGCGAGCAAGTCGGTGCGGGTCCGCGAGCTGCTCACCCGCGCGCTCAAGCGGCCCGGCTGGCGCGGTGTGATGGCCTTCACGCTGCCCGAGGCGCTCTGGCTCGCCCGCACCGGCGTCGCCGACGACGTGCTGGTCGCGTACCCGACCGCGCACCGGGGGGCGCTCGCCGAGCTGGCCGCCGACCGGGCGCTCGCCGACGCGGTCACGCTGATGGTCGACGACGCCGGGCAGCTCGACCTGATCGACCGGGTGTGCCCACCCGGCGGCCGGCCCGCGCTACGGATCTGCCTGGACCTGGACGCCTCCTGGCGACCGCTGCGGGGCCGGGTGCACGTCGGCGTGCGCCGCTCCCCGGTGCACAGCGCCCGGGCGGCCGGCGCGCTCGCCGCCGCCGTCGCCGGCCGGCCCGGCTTCCGGCTGGTCGGCCTGATGTCGTACGAGGCACAGATCGCCGGCCTCGGGGACGCCCCGCCCGGGCAGGCGGCGCTCGGCTCGGCGATCCGGGTCGCCCAGCGCGGGTCGTACCGGGAACTGCTGGCCCGCCGCTCGGCCGCGGTCGCCGCGGTACGCGAGCACGCCGACCTGGAGTTCGTCAACGGCGGCGGCACCGGCAGCGTGGCCGCCACCAGCGCCGACCCGGCGGTCACCGAGGTCACCGCCGGCTCCGGCCTGTACGGCCCGACGCTGTTCGACGCGTACCGCGCCTGGCGGCCCACCCCGGCGGCGTTCTTCGCCTGCGCGGTGGTCCGCCGGCCGGCGCCCGGGCTGGCCACCGTGCTCGGCGGCGGCTGGATCGCCTCCGGCCCGGCGGCGGAGAGCCGGCTGCCCCGGCCGTGGCTGCCGGAGGGGCTGAAGCTGCTCGGCGCGGAGGGCGCGGGCGAGGTGCAGACCCCGCTCGCCGGCGACGCCGCAAACGACCTACGGGTCGGCGACCGGGTGTGGTTCCGCCACGCCAAGGCGGGTGAGGTGTGCGAGCACGTCAACGAGGTGCATCTGGTCGACGGCGACGCCGTGGTGGCGACCGTGCCCACCTACCGGGGCGAGGGCCACGCGTTCCTCTGACGTGACGTGACGTGACATGACGACGGCGGGCCCCGGGCGCACTCTCAGAACCCGCCGTTCGGCGTGCCGCTCAGCCCTGGTGGACGGCCTCGGTCGGGGCGTCGACCTGCCGGTGCAGGTACTCCCGGATGAGCGCCTTCGCCTCGACCAGCACCCGCTCGTCGCCGTCGGCACGGCGGCGGAACGCCAGCTTGATCAGGGCGTCGGCGGCCTCCACCGCGACTTCCAGGTGGAAGCGCAGGTCGGGCACGCCGGCCAGACCGAACCGCTCGGTGAGCACGCGGGCGAGCTGCTCCGCGATGACCCCGTTGTTGTCGCGCTGGTCGTCCAGCAGGTGCAGGTCGACCACGTCGCCGAAGTGCAGGGTACGGAAACCGGGCACCGTGCGGTGCATCGAGATGTACTCGTCGATCGCCGCGTCGACCCCGTCCCACCAGTGGCTCAGGTCGTCCGAGGCGAAGCGCTCGTCGAGCCGCTGGAGGTAGGACTCCATGGTGCGCAACGTCAACGCCTGCACGATCGCCCGCTTGTCCGGAAAGAACTGGTAGACCGACCCGATCGCCACCTCGGCGCGCTCGGCGAGCAGGGTCGTGGTCAAACCCTCGTACCCCACCTCGTCGACGAGCTCGGCGCAGGCGTCCAGCATCCGCTGGACACGCGCGACACTTCGACCCTGCACCGGTACCCGACGCAGCGGCCCGGTCGTGGCGGCTGGTGTGGACACTCGGCGCCACCCCCCTTCGACGGATGAACATATCTGCACGTCACGAGTCTGTGACTACCGGTACAACGAGCCGGCCTCGATTGCGGTATTTACCAGGCACAACGTTCCTGATATGAATTCAGTTCATATTCATGTCGAGGAGCGTCCGCCATGGCCGGTACCCCCGCCGACTGGTCCAACTGGGCCGGCAACCAACGCAGCACGGCACTGGTCACCGTGCGCCCCCGAAGCGTGGCGGACACCGCCGAGGCGGTGCACCGGGCCGCCGCCGCCGGCACGACGATCCGGGCGGTCGGCAGCGGCCACTCCTTCACCGCCACCGCCGTCGCCGACGGGCACCGGCTCGACCTCACCGAGCTGACGACCGACATCACCGTCGACGTGGCACGCCGCCTGGTCACCGTACCGGCCGGGATGACGCTGCACACGCTCAACGACCTGCTCGCCGGCCACGGCCTCGCGGTGCCCAACCTCGGCGACATCGACGCGCAGACCATCGCCGGCGCGCTCTCCACCGGCACCCACGGCACCGGCGCGACACTCGGCTGCCTCTCCACGTTCGTGGCCGGCCTGACGCTGGTCACCGGCACCGGCGAGGTGCTGCGCTGCTCCGCCGACGAGCACCCCGACGTGTTCGACGCCGCGCGGGTCGGGCTCGGCGCCCTCGGCATCCTGGTCGAGGTCACACTGCGCTGCGTGGACGCCTTCGTGCTGCACGCGCACGAACGGCCGGCCGCGCTCGCCGAGGTGCTCGACGACCTGCCCGGCCTCTACGAGGCGCACGACCACGCCGAGTTCTACTGGTTCCCGTACACCGACCGGGTCCAGGTCAAGACCAACGACCGGGTGCCCGCCGACGACCGGCCGCTGCCCCGCTGGCGCGGCTGGCTCGACGACGAGTTCCTCGCCAACACCGTCTTCGCCGGTGCCTGCCGCGTCGGCCGCGCGATGCCCGCCCTGGCCCCCCGGATCAGCGCCGTCTCCGCGCGGGCGCTCACCGAACGCACCTACACCGGCCGCTCCGACCGGGTCTTCTGCACCCCGCGCCGGGTCCGGTTCGTGGAGATGGAGTACGGGCTGCCGCGCGACGCGCTGCCCACCGCGCTGGCGGAGCTGCGCCGGATCGTGGACCGGCTGCCGTTCAAGGTGCTGTTTCCGGTCGAGGTGCGGTTCACCGCCGCCGACGACATCTGGCTCTCCCACTCCTACGGGCGGGACTCCGCGTACCTCGCCGTGCACCAGTACGTGGGGATGCCGTACGAGCCGTACTTCCGCGCGTTCGAGCAGGTGGCCACCGAGCTGGGCGGTCGCCCGCACTGGGGCAAGCTGCACTGGCGCGACGCCGCCTCCCTGGCCACCGCCTACCCGAAGTTCGCCGCGTTCCAGTCCGTCCGGTCCCGCCTGGACCCGCAGCGCCTCTTCACGAACCCGTATCTGAAGCAGGTCCTCGGTTCCTGAAGGAGATCTCGGTACGCGTCCGCCCCCGGAGGGGCGGACGCGTACCAGGATCACTCCTTCGGAGTTGAGGTCGCCTTCCTGGGGGCGGCCTTCTTCGCCGGAGCCTTCTTCGCCGCCGTCGTCTTCTTGGCCGCCGTCGTGGTCTTCGCCGCCGCCGTGGTCTTCTTCGCCGCGGTCTTCTTCGCGGGGGCCGCCTTCTTGGCGGCCTTCTTCTTCGGCGCCGGCCCCTTCGCCCGCTTCTCGGCGAGCATCTCGGACGCCTCTTCCAGCGTCAGCGCCTCCGGCGTCTGCGCGCGCCGCAGCGACGCGTTGGTCTCCCCGTCCGTGACGTACGGACCGAAGCGCCCGTCCTTGATCACCAGCGGCTTCTCGGTGAGCGGGTCGACGCCCATCTCCCGCAGCGGCGGCGCGGCGGCCCGGCGCTGGCGGGTCTTCGGGGCGGCCAGCAACGCCAGCGCCTCGTCCAGCGTGACGGTGAACATCTTGTCTTCCGAGTCCAGCGAGCGGAACTCGTCACCACGCTTGACGTACGGGCCGTAGCGGCCGTTGTTGGCGAAGACCTCCCCGCCGTCCGGGGCCACGCCCACCAGCCGGGGCAGGCTGAGCAGCCGCAGCGCCTGGTCCAGGGTGAGGTCGTCCGGCGACTGCGAGCGCAGCAGCGACGACTTCCGCTCGCCGCTGGCCACGTACGGGCCGTAACGGCCGGACTTCAGCACGATCGGCTCACCTGTCGACGGGTCGTCGCCGAGCTTGCGCTCGCCCCCGCCGCCGAGGAACAGCTCGTGCACCTTCTCCGGGGTCAACTCGTCGGGCGCCAGGCCCTCCGGGATCGGCGCGCGGTCGCCCTGGGAGCCGCCCTCCTCGCCCTCTGCCGGGACGGCCGGCGACTGCTGCTCGCCGGGCACCGCCCGCTGGAGGTAGGGCCCGTACCGGCCGACCCGGACGACGACCTCGCGCCCCTCGTCGTCGGTGAACAGCGGGATGGAGTTGACGCTGCGCGCGTCGATCTCGCTGAGGTTCTCGGTGACCAGCTTCTTCAGCCCACCGGCGTGCGCGATGGCCTGGTCACCGGCGCCGTTGGCGCTGCCGAAGTAGAACGAGGTGAGGAAGTCGACCGCGGCGTGGTCACCGCCGGCGATCTCGTCCAGCTCGTTCTCCATGCTGGCGGTGAAGTCGTAGTCGATCAGGCGCGGATAGTGCCGCTCCATCAGCCCGATCACGGCGAACGCCAGGAACGTCGGGATCATCGCCTGGCCACGCTTGGTCACGTACCCGCGGTCCTGGATGGTCTGCATGATCGACGCGTACGTGGAGGGTCGGCCGATGCCCAGCTCCTCCAGCGCCTTGACCAGCGACGCCTCCGTGTAGCGCGACGGCGGCTGGGTGTGGTGGCCCTGCGCGGCCAGCTCGTCGGCGGTCAGCGGCTGGTCCTTGACCAGCGTGGGCAGCCGCCGCTCGGCGTCCTCCGCCTCGGCGTTCTCGTCGTCGCTCGACTCGACGTACGCCCGCAGGAAGCCCGGGTCGGTGATGGTCTTGCCGGTGGCGCCGAAGTCGGCCTCCTCCTGCGCGGCGGAGACGGCCCGGATGCGCACCGACACGCTGGAGCCGACCGCGTCGGTCATCTGCGAGGCGATGGTGCGCCGCCAGATCAGCTCGTAGAGCTTGAACTCCTCGCCGGACAGCTCCTTGGCCACGTCGCCCGGGGTGCGGAAGTTGTCACCCGCCGGGCGGATCGCCTCGTGCGCCTCCTGCGCGTTCTTCACCTTGCCGGTGTAGCGGCGGGGCTCCGGCGGCACGCTGCGCTCGCCGTACAGCTCGACGATCTGCCGGCGGGCCGCCGCGATGGCGGTCTCCGACAGGTTCACCGAGTCGGTACGCATGTAGGTGATGTAGCCGTTCTCGTAGAGCCGCTGCGCGGTGCGCATCGTCTGCTGGGACGAGAAGCGCAGCTTGCGGGCCGCCTCCTGCTGGAGCGTGGAGGTGATGAACGGCGCGTACGGGCGGCGGCGGTAGGGCTTCTCCTCGACCCGGGTGACCGTGAACGGACGGTCCGCCAGCCGGGCGGCCAGCCCCCGGGCCCCGCCCTCGTCGAGGTGCACGACCCCGGCACCGGCGCGTACGCGGCCCGTGGTCGGTTCGAAGTCCTTGCCGGTGGCGATCCGGTCGCCGTTCAGCGCGACGAGCGTGGCGTTGAAGGTACGCGGGCCCTCGCCCGGCTTCGCCACCGCCAGGGTGGCCAGGATGTCCCAGTACTCGGCGGTGCGGAACGCCATCCGCTGGCGCTCCCGCTCGACCACGATCCGGGTCGCCACGGACTGCACCCGGCCCGCCGAGAGCTTCGGCATGACCTTCTTCCACAGCACCGGGGAGACCTCGTAGCCGTAGAGCCGGTCCAGGATGCGCCGGGCCTCCTGGGCGTCGACCAGGTCGCGGTCGATCTCCCGGGGGTTGGCCACCGCGGCCTGGATGGCCGGCTTGGTGATCTCGTGGAAGACCATCCGCTTGACCGGCACCTTGGGCTTGAGCGTCTCCACCAGGTGCCAGGCGATCGCCTCGCCCTCGCGGTCCTCGTCCGTCGCCAGGAGGATCTCGTCGACCTCCTTGGCCAGCTTCACCAGCTTGTTGATCTGCTGGCGGCGGTCGGCCGAGACCACGTAGAGCGCGTGGAAGCCGTTGTCGACGTCGACGCCGAGCCGCGCCCACGGCTCGCCCTTGTACTTCGCCGGCACGTCGGCGGCGTTGCGGGGCAGGTCCCGGACGTGGCCGAAGCTGGCCTCCACGACGTACCCCGGGCCGAGGTAGCCCGAGATCGTCTTGGCCTTCGCCGGTGACTCGACGATGACCAGACGGGTGGTTCCAGCGTTGCTCGGCACGTCTCTCCCCGACCTCACTCCTACGCCATGCCCGCTTCGGGCCGTGTGGCACCGCCCGGGACCACCGCCGGCCCGGACGTCCAACGTAACGCGCCGTCCGCGTCCCGGGTTTCGTGGGCGGCAGACGGGCCGCCTCCCCGGTGGCGCCGGCCGCACCCTGCCGGACGGCGCCACCGTACACCGTGGGTAGGGCGCCGGGCGGGTCACTGTGACGATCACACACCCCCCGGCGGAGGTGACTCCAGTCGTTTTCCTGCGCAAACCGCCGCCAGGTCGGTCGGCGATCGGACAGCCGGCGGGGTTGCGCCGGTGGGTCAGCCGTGCAGGCCCGGCCAGTCGGTGGCCGGCGCGGCCGGCGGCCGTTCCCCCACCAGCTCCGCCAACCGGGTCACCCGCCGCCCACCGATCCGGTACGCGGGCCCGCCCTCACCCGGCTCCACGAACGCGGCCGGCAGCCCCACCGCGGCCAGCGCGGCGCGCACCGCCGGCCAGCACTGCCCGTCGGCCGGGCCGAGCCCGAGCCGGAACCCGGCCGGTTCGGCGGCCCCGGCGGCGGCGGCCCAGAGCCGCAACCGCCGCCCGTCGAGGTGGAACCGGGCCGGCGGTCGCTTCGCCGCGCCGTGCAGCCAGCCCCGGGCGAGCGGCGTCAGCGTGCTCGCGTACGCGGTGCGCACCCGGTACCGGCCGTCCCCGGTCGGCTCCCAGCCCGCCGGCACGCCCCGGGCACCCAGCTCGGCCACCAGCACGTGCACCCGCCAGGCCGCGTCCACCACCACGGAGAGCCGGGCCGTGCCACCCATCCGCACCACCTCCCCCGGCCCGGCGAGCAGGCCGGCGAGGTCCGCCAGCGCGGGATCGGCCGCCTCGGTGGAGAACAGCGAGGGCTGGCGGGCCGGGTTCGGATTCGGGGAGGGTGGCGTCAGCGACACTCCGGGACCTCGTCGAAGGCCTCTTTGAGTTCGGGTGAGTTGAGTTTGCTGGTGTCCAGCGCGCTCGCGTCGTACTCCTGGTTCAGCGTGTCCACGGCGGCGCGCACGCCGTCGTAGAAGGGGCCGGCCTGGGCCGTGTCGAGCCCCTCGATGGTGGTCCGGGCCCGCCCGTAAGCGTCCCGCATCTTGCCCAGCGAGCCGCGGAACCCGGCGGAGACCTCGGTGCCGTGGTCGACCTCCGGCACGCCCGCCTCCTCGACCTTGCGCCGCGCCGTCTCGCTGGCCGCCTCGGCGCCGGCGAACAACCGCACCAGGTTCTCCTTGGCCTGTGGCGGGGTGGTCTGCGCGGTCATCTGCTGCTTGGTGCTGCTGGTCAGCTTGGAGATCTCCGCGCGCCACGGGGTGAGCGCCTGGCAGACCGACGCGGCCCAGGCCCGTGGGCTGGGGCCGCCGCAGCCGGCGACCACGAGGACCAGCGTGGCCAGGACCACCGTGAGCTTTCCGGCGGTTGCCGCCCGGCGCGTACGCATGCGTTGCAGCGTACGACCTCCGGGTGGAACCGCCACCGGTCAGGTTTCGTGCACGGGACGGTTCCCGGCCGGTCGTGGCCGGCCGGGAACCGTCCCGCCGGTCAGGCGCCCACCGTCTCCGGGTGCTGGTCCGAGGTGCCCGCACCGTGGTCCGAGCTGTCCATCACGACGCCCTTGCGCTTGCTGAACACCACCGCCGCCGCGATGATCAGCGCGGCCACCACGGCGATCGTGATCCGCAGCGCGGGATTCTTGTCGTCGCCCACGCTCCAGGCCACCACGGCCGGGGCGATCAGCAGCGAGACCAGGTTCATCACCTTGATCAGCGGGTTGATCGCCGGGCCGGCGGTGTCCTTGAACGGGTCGCCGACCGTGTCGCCGATGACCGTGGCGGAGTGCGCCTCGGAGCCCTTGCCGCCGTACGCGCCGTCCTCGACGAGCTTCTTGGCGTTGTCCCAGGCTCCACCGGAGTTGGACAGGAAGACCGCCATCAGCGTGCCCGCGCCGATCGCGCCGGCCAGGTACGACGCCAGCGCGCCCGGGCCGAGACCGAAGCCGACCGCGATCGGGGCCAGGATGGCCAGCAGGCCGGGGGTCAGCAGCTCGCGCTGCGCGTCCCGGGTGCAGATGTCCACGACCTTGCCGTACTCGGGCCGCTGGGTGCGGTCCATGATGCCGGGCAGCTCGCGGAACTGCCGGCGCACCTCCATCACCACGGCACCGGCCGAGCGGGAGACCGCGTTGATGGCCAGGCCGGAGAAGAGGAAGACCACGGCCGCGCCGATGATCAGGCCGACCAGGTTGCGCGGGTTGGCCACGTTCAGCGCGTTGAGGATCTCGGTGCCGACGTCGCCCACGCCCGCGTCCGCGTACGAGGTCCGCAGCGTGTCGGTGTACGAGCCGAACAGCGCGGTCGCGGCCAGCACCGCGGTGGCGATCGCGATGCCCTTGGTGATCGCCTTGGTGGTGTTGCCGACCGCGTCCAGCTCGGTCAGCGTCCGCGCGCCGTGCTCGTCGATGTCCCCGGACATCTCGGCCACGCCCTGCGCGTTGTCCGAGATCGGGCCGAACGTGTCCATCGCGACGATGACGCCGACGGTGGTGAGCAGGCCGGTGCCGGCCAGCGCGACCGCGAACAGCGACAGCGTGATCGAGCTGCCGCCGAGCAGGAACGCGCCGAAGACGCCGGCGCCGATCAGCAGCGCCGAGTAGACCGCCGACTCCAGGCCGATGCTGATGCCGGCCAGGATGACGGTGGCGGCGCCGGTCTGCGAGCTCTTGCCGATGTCCTGCACCGGGCGCCGGTTGGTCTCGGTGAAGTAGCCGGTCAGCGCCTGGATCGCGGCGGCCAGCACGATGCCGATCACGACCGCGCCGATGGCCACCAGCCGCGGGTTGCGGTCGACGTCGGTCAGCCCGCCCTCCAGCTCGCCGAACGTGGCCGGCAGGTACGCGAACGCGGCGATCGCCACCAGCACCGCGGAGATCACCGCGGACAGGTAGAAGGCCCGGTTGATCGCGGTCAGACCGTTGCGGTCGCTGGCGCGCAGCCGGGTGATGAACACGCCCACGATCGCGACCAGCACACCGATGGTGGAGATGATCAGCGGGAAGACCAGGCCGTCCTCGCCGAACGCGGCCCGGCCCAGGATCAGCGCGGCGACCAGCGTGACCGCGTACGACTCGAACAGGTCGGCGGCCATGCCGGCGCAGTCGCCGACGTTGTCGCCCACGTTGTCGGCGATGGTCGCGGCGTTGCGCGGGTCGTCCTCCGGGATGCCCTGCTCGACCTTGCCGACCAGGTCCGCGCCGACGTCCGCGGCCTTGGTGAAGATGCCGCCACCGACCCGCATGAACATGGCCAGCAGCGCGGCGCCGAAGCCGAAGCCCTCCAGCACGGTCGGGGCGTCACCGCGGAACAGGATGACGACGAGCGCCGCACCGAACAGGCCGAGGCCGACGGTGAGGAAGCCGACCACGCCGCCGGTGCGGAAGGCGATCTTCATGGCGCCCTCGCGGCCACCTTCGCGCTCCCGCGCGGCGGCGGCGACCCGCAGGTTGGCGCGGGTGGCCAGCCACATGCCGGCGCCGCCGATGAACGCGCTGAACAGCGCGCCCACCACGAAGAACGCCGAGCGGCCGATCTTCACCAGCGTCTGGTTGCCGTCGGTGTCGTGCACCGGCAGCAGGAACAGCAGCACGACAGCGATCACCACGAAGATCGCCAGGGTGCGGAACTGCCGCAGCAGGTACGCCGAGGCGCCCTCCTGCACCGCCCCGGAGATCTCCTGCATGTTGGTGGTTCCCGTACCGGCTGCCAGTACCGCCTTGGTCAAGGCGGCGGCGAAGACGAGCGCCACCAGCGCGATGACCGCGGCGATGACGACGTACGTCACGTTGGCTCCGGTAAGGGACAGTGCGCCGCCGTCGGCGGCCAAGGTCCCGGACATCTATGTCCTCCTGTACCGAACACTCGCACCGGCTCGTGGAGACGCACGGGCCGACGCCTGGATGCGAACTCGCCAGCGCGCGCCATCCACCCGTTCCCGCTGGCTGCGGGGAGCGATCACTTGCTGACAACCCGGGTACTGTAGCCCTCCGGCGTGGTGAGGGTCACATCGAGGGGGCACCGTGTCTCGATGATCTTCGTAACTGTGTTATGCGAGGAAATCTGATATATAGGCCGGTCAACACGACGAGGCCGCGCTCCCCGTGCGGGGAACGCGGCCTGCGTGACGATCGGATCAGACGCGGCCGGTCGGCCAGGCCATCCGGACCTCGGTGCCGACGCCCTCGTCGACCGGGCGGACCTGGAGGTCCTCCACGAAACCGGCGAGCAGGGCGAACCCCACGCCGGTGGTGAGCGCGTCCTCGCTGAGCGACTCCTTCGCCAACTCGTCCGGGCCGAGCGCGGCCAGCCCCAGACCCGCCTCGATCGGGGCCCGGTCCACCACCCGCACCGTGTACGGCCCGCCGTCGGACATCTCCACGTAGACCAGCTCTCCCAGCCCGTACTGCCGGTGCAGCGCCACCGCCCGGGTGCACGCCTCGCCGATGGCCAGACGCACCTCGTCGAGCAGGTCCTCGCGGACCCCGGCCCGCCGGGCCACCGCGACACCGACCAGGCGGGCGGTGCGCACGTGGACCGGCGCCGGTGAGAAGGAGAGCTTGACGGTGGCCATCACGCGCCGGTGGTGTCGGCGGCGATGGCCGCGTCGACCGTCGGATGCAGCGGGAAGACCTGGTCCAGAGCGGTGATGCGGAAGATCTTGAGCAGCGGCTCCTTGTCGCAGACCAGCGCGAACGAGCCGCCGGCCGACCGGAGCCGCTTGAGCGCGCCGACCAGCACGCCCAGCCCGGTCGAGTCGAGGAAGTCCACCCGGCCCAGGTCCACCACCACGTGGCGGGCCCCACCGTCGATCAGCTCGATGAGCCGTTCCCGCAGGCGGGGTGCGGTGTAGACATCCACCTCACCGCCGACCTCGAGCACCGTGTGCTCCCCCACGGCGCGGGTCGCCAGCGACAGCTCCATCGGCCCCTCCTCGGTAAACTCTCCTGGGCATCTAACCATCCCCCCGTGCGACCGCTTCGGGTCACCGGCCTGGCCCTCCCCATACCCCCACCCTGCGGTTCCCAATTCCGAACACCAGTGCGAGAGTGCAGGACGTGACCGACGACAGCCCCGGCCCGCGGCGCACGCCGGACGAGCTGCTGCGCCGGTTGCGGCTGCGCCACGCCACCGACCCGGTCACCCACGTCGAGCGGGTGCCGGCCCGCGTCGGCGAGCCCGCGCCCTGGCCCGACTGGGCGCCGGAGGAACTGCGGGCGGCGTTCGCGGAGCGCGGCGTGGTCGCGCCGTGGCGGCACCAGACCGAGGCCGCCGAGCTGGCGTACGCGGGGCAGCACGTCGTCGTCGCCACCGGCACGGCGTCCGGCAAGTCGCTGGCGTACCAGCTTCCCGCGCTGAGCACGCTGCTCACCGACCCGCGCGCCACGGTGCTCTACCTGGCCCCGACCAAGGCGCTCGCCGCCGACCAGCTCCGCGCCGTCGCCGGCCTGGACCTCGACGGGGTACGCCCGGCCACCTACGACGGCGACACCCCGCGCACCGAGCGGGAGTGGATCCGCCGGCACGCCCGGTTCGTGCTGACCAACCCGGACATGCTGCACCACGGCATCCTGCCCGGCCACGCCCACTGGTCCGGCTTCCTGCGCCGCCTCGCGTACGTGGTGGTCGACGAGTGCCACACCTACCGGGGCGTGTTCGGCTCACACGTCGCGCACGTGCTGCGGCGGCTGCGCCGGCAGTGCGCCCGCTTCGGGCGTACGCCGGTGTTCCTGCTGGCCTCGGCCACGTCCGGTGATCCGGCGACGGCGGCCGGGCGGCTCACCGGCCTGCCCGTCACCGCCGTCACCGAGGACACGTCGCCGCGCGGCGGGGTGACGTTCGCGCTCTGGGAGCCGCCGCTGCTGCCGCCCACCTCGGAGAGCGACGTCGCCGACCTCGTGCAGGTCCGGCGCTCCGCGCTGCGGGAGACCGCCGACCTGCTCGCCGACAGCGTGGTCGAGGGGGTACGCACGCTCGCGTTCGTCAGGTCCCGCCGGGGCGCCGAGGTGGTCGCCGCGAACGCGCGGCGCTCACTCGACGAGGCGGTGCCCGGCCTCGGCGACCGGGTGGCCGCCTACCGCGCCGGCTACCTGCGCGAGGAGCGCCGCGAGCTGGAACGGGCGCTGCTGCACGGCGACCTGCTCGGGCTCGCCTCCACCAACGCGCTCGAACTCGGCGTCGACCTGGTCGGGCTGGACGCGGTGCTGATCTGCGGCTGGCCGGGCACCCGCGCCTCGCTCTGGCAGCAGGCCGGCCGCGCCGGGCGTTCCGGCGACGAGGCCCTCGCGGTGCTGGTGGCCCGCGACGACCCGCTCGACACCTACCTCGTGCACCACCCGGAGGCGCTGTTCGGCCGTCCCGTCGAGGCCACCGTGCTCGACCCGGCCAACCCGTACGTGCTCGCGCCGCAACTCGCCTGCGCCGCGCACGAGGCCCCGCTCACCGCCGCCGACCTGGAACTCTTCGGCGAGGGCGCCAAGGAGGCGGTGGACTCGCTGGTCGAGACGGGCGCGCTGCGGCAGCGGCCCACCGGCTGGTACTGGCGGCACCGGGAACGCCCCGAGGTCGACCTGCGCGGCGAGGACGGCGCACCGGTCTGCGTGGTGGAGGAGTCCACCGGGCGGCTGCTCGGCACCGTCGACGGCGGCTCCGCGCACTTCCTGCTCCACACCGGCGCGGTCTACCTGCACCAGGGCGTCTCGTACGTGGTCGACACGCTCGACCTGCCCGACGGGTGCGCGCTGGTGCACGCCGAGGAGCCGGACTGGTCCACCCACGCCCGCGACGTCACCTCGCTGTCCGTGGTCTCCGTCCGCTCGTACGTCGACGCCGGCCCGGTCGGGCTGTTCCTCGGCGAGGTCGACGTGACCAGCCAGGTGGTGTCGTACCAGCGCCGGCGCATCGCCACCGGCGAGGTGATCGACACCCGCCCGCTGGACCTGCCCGCACGCGAACTGCGCACGGTCGCGGTCTGGTTCACGCTCTCGCCGGAGTCGCTGGCTCGTGCCGGCGTCGAGGCCGCCGACGTGCCGGGCGCGCTGCACGCCGCCGAACACGCCGCGATCGGCCTGCTGCCGCTGATCGCGACCTGCGACCGCTGGGACATCGGCGGGTTGTCGACCGCCCTGCACCCGGACACCGAGGCCCCGACCGTCTTCGTCTACGACGGCCACCCCGGCGGGGCGGGCTTCGCCGAGCGGGCGTACCGGACGGCCGCCGCCTGGCTGCGCGCCACCCGCGACGCCGTGGTCGAGTGCGGGTGCGAAACCGGGTGCCCGTCCTGCGTCCAGTCCCCGAAGTGCGGAAACGGCAACAACCCGCTGGCCAAGCCGGAGGCCGTCAAGGTCCTCGACGTGGTGCTCACCAACCTCGCCGCCGCCGGCGACGCGACGGCCGGCGACGCGACGGCCGGTGATTCGTCGGGTGACGCCGCGGCGGATGACGGGCCGGGGGCGGAGCGCGGCGGGATGCTGCCACGGCAGGACGACCGGGCAACCCGACGGTCGGCGGCCGGCCGCAACACGACGGACTGACCTCGCCGGATCACTCGGCGCCCGCCGGCTCGCCGAGGCGGTGATGCCGACAATCGACCGCTATTCCCCTCACCAGCGGGTCGCCCGATGCTCGACAGCGCGCGGCCCCTACCCGCCCCTCGATCTTGCAATTTCGGCCCGCGTCTCGCCCGTTCCGCCCGATACGCCTGGGCGCAAAGTGCAAGATCGACGGGGCGGGGCGTGGGAGAGGTGCTGTCGGTTCGCTCATCGGGCCGGGTTGGGGGGAGAGAGAGAAGTGAGTCTGGTGGGTGGGACGGGTGCATGAGGACGGGCGCAGCGGGGCATTGATGTATGGGAGCGCTTCCATGCATCATTCCGGTAGCGCAGACGCGACCCCGAGACCCGTCCCGCCGGAGGTGCCGCCGTGGCCGACACGATCGCCGAGACCGTCGAGTTGCTCTACACCATCGACCAGGAAACCCTCACCCCCGACCAGCAGATAGCACTGGGCACCGCACTGGCGAACCTGGCCCAGGCGGAGCGGCTGGACCAGATCAACGAACGCCTGCGCGGCATCCACCAGGTGCTCAACGCGTGGGCGATGAAAGCCACGGTCGACGGCGGACGCTGACCGCCCGTCGCGGCGCGAGCCGCCGCGCGTGGTGGCCGGGGGTCGAACCGGGTGGAGTACCGCCAGTTCACCGAGACAGCGGTGTCGGACGACAACCGGCACCGCCACTTCGGCGTGCAGGAGTCGATCGAGCTCGCCGGCACGCCAGCCGCCGTCGCACGCTGGTGGCGGCGCTGTGCGAGACTCCGGCGACCCCTCGAAGGAGATCAGATGTCGCTCGACAGCCTGCAGGCCCAGCACCGGTTCATCGTCCGCCAGCGAATCCGGATGATGGTCAACCAGTACGAGGTGCACGCCGTGGCACCGGACGGCTCCGAGGGCGGGCTGCTCGCGTTCGCGCAGCAGAAGCGGCTCGCCTTCAAGGAGCAGGTCACCATCTACACCGATGACACCAAGCAGTACCCCCTTCTCGGATTCAAGGCCCGCCAGCGGCTCGATCTCGGCGCCACCTACGACGTGACCGACCACGCCGGCGCCCCGATCGGCCTGTTCCGCAAGGACTTCGCCCAGTCGCTGCTGCGGTCGACCTGGCACGTCGAGCAGCCCGGTCTGCCGCCCGCGACGGGACAGGAGCGCAGCCTGCCGGTGGCGCTGCTGCGCCGCTTCGTCGACTCGCTCTCCTGGCTGCCCTACCACTTCGACTTCCTGGCCGGCGGCCAGCCGGTGTTCTCGGTCGACAAGAAGTGGGGCCTGCGCGACCGGTACGTCGTCGACATCCAGCACCCGCACATCGACCGCCGGCTGGTCATCGCCATGGCGGTGGGCCTGGACGCGCTCCAGTCCCGCTGAGCCGGGCGTCGGCCGGTGGCGCCCGTCGCGGCGGGCCCCGCCGGGCCGACTGCCGAGCAGGGCCCACCGGCCGACCGACGAGTAGCGGCAGGCGGCAGGCTGCGCTCCTGTCCCGTCGCGGGCGTCAGGCGATGATCATGGCGCGGTGGCGGGTTCGCGCGCCGGTCCGGCCCGGGACGTCGCGGTGGCAGCGCGGGACAGCCCGGGCAGCGGCGCGACGCGTACCTGCGCCGTGACGATCAGGTCGAGGCCGTCGACCCGGCACCCGGTCATCCGGCCGCCGTTGGCGGACACCAGCGCGTCGGCCGACCCACATGCGGCGTCCGCCCCGTCGAGCACCCGGCTCGCGCCCGCGAGCGCGCCGAAGTCGGCCGCCACCCGGGCCTGATGGCGCGCGCAGCGGGCGGCCCCGAGTCCCGCGCCGAACAGCCCGACGAGCACGAAGACCAGGCCGATGGCGAGCAGGCACACCGTCGCCCCACCCCGCTCGGGCGCCGACCGGTCGGCGGGCCGTCCGCCTGCGTGCGGCCCACCAAGGCTCGACCCGTCATGGCTCGGCCCGCCAGGGCCCGATCCGGCGAGGCACGGCCCAGCCGGTTCCGACAGCTCATCCGGGTGCGGCTCACCGTCGGCCGAGCCGACGGTCGGTGACAAGCTCCCCAGCTCCTCCAGCGTCCCCAACCGCCCCGGCGGTCCTGGCGTCCCCGGCGTTTGCGGCGTCCCCGGCGGTCCCGGTGTTTCCGGCGTCCCCGGCGGTCCCGGCGTCACGGCGGCGGCCCGGGAGCGCCGGGTTCCACGGCGGCCACCGCGACGCCGGACACGGTCGACCGGGGCAGCCTCGTACCTAACGTCCGGACGGGCGCCCGGACGGTCGCGGTCACCCGGTCACCGACCACGGTCAGCGTCACCTCCGCGCCCGGCGGGGCGTACCGGGCGCCGGCCGGCTGGCCCGGCTCGCCCCGAGCGGCGGCAAGTGCCGCTTCCCGGGCCGCGTCGACACAGCCGGCGCGCGTGGTCACCGCGTCGACCGCGGTGAGGCCGGCGAGGAGAAGGAACATCAACGCCGGCAGGCCGACCGCCAGCTCGGCGGTGAACGACCCCCGTTCCCGGGCGTCCCAGGGACGGCGGCGGGCGGTGCCGCACCCGACGCCGTACGGCGCCCCGCCACTCACCGCCCCGACGGCCGGAACGCGGGCCCACCGGCCACGGTGTCGGTCGGCCCACCGGCGCCCGGTCACTTCAAGGCCCGGTCGATGACGGCGGTCAGCGCGGACTGCACGTTGCCGGAGGTGAGCACCTTCAGCAGGATCCCGGCGAAGGCGACCGCGGCGAGGGTGCCCACGGCGTACTCCGCCGTGTTCATGCCGGCGTCACCCCGCAGTCGGGTGAGGAGCTTGCGCATGTCGTACGTCCTTTCTCGATGGTTCAGAGCACGTCGCCGAGGACGGCGACGATCACCGGCACCAGACCGGCGAGAATGAAGGCGGGCAGGAAGCACAGCCCGAGTGGCAGCACGATGAGCACGCCCGCGCGTCGGGCCGCCGCCTCGGCCGCGGTCGAGCGTTGCGCCCGCAGGTCGTCCGCGAGCCGGGTGAGCGCGCCGGCCAGCGCGGCACCGCTGTTCGACGAACGGACCGCGGCGGCGACCAGGCTTTCCGCCCCGGAGACGGGACGCAGGTGCGCCCATGCCTCGATCGCCGTGCCGCCGAGGCCCAGCGTGCGGCCCACCCGGCCGAGCCGGTCCGCGAGCGGTCCGCCGAGCGCCTCGGCGACCGCGAGCGCCGAGCCGTCGACAGGTGCCCCGGCCCGGAGCGCCGCAGCCAGCAGATCGGCGGCGAGCGGCAGGTCGGCGGTTTCGCGCAGGCGACGCTCCCGTACGGCGCGGGGCTCGATCCGGCGCAGCAGACGGTCGGCGGCGACGCCGGCCAGCAGCCCGGTGAGCAGGCCGCCCCAGCCACCGGCGACCACCGCCACGGCCACGGCGGTCAGGCCGGCGCCCAGCCGGATCCGGTCCGGCCACCAGTTCGGGCGGCCGGGCCGAGGGGTGGGCGCGAGCCGGCGCAGCCGCCGGGCCGGGCGGACGGCGGCCCCGGTCACGACCAGGAGTGACGCGGCGCCGCCGAGGCAGACGGCGGCCACCGTCTGACGGGACATCAGGCCGCCCGCCCGGGCCCGGCACCGAGACGCTCCGCCCAGAGCAACCCGCCTACCTGAAGGACCACGGCCCCCAGGGCGCTGCCGCCGCCGACCGGCGTGTGCAGGAGCACGGCCACCGGGTCGACGCCGATGGCGTAACCCAGACCGATCCCGCCGAGCGGTAGGGCGGCGAGGAGCCACGCCGTCGCCCGCGCGCCGGCGGCCTGGGCGGCGGCAGCGGCGAGCCCCCGGTCGGCCGCCCGGGCGTCGGCTTCGATCCGCTCGAGCAGGTCGGCCAGCGGCGCACCGGTGCGGTCGGCCAGTCGCACCGCGGCCCGGGCCAGCCGGGCGATCCGCCCCGCACCGTCGTCGAGCAGGTGACCGGCGGGCAGACCGGCCCGCAGGTCGGCGGCGACCGCACCGAGCCGGTCCAGATCACGACGGTGGTCCCGCTCGACCGCCTGCCGGGTACGCCGACGCAGCGCCGCCCGGGCCGCGAGCGTGCCGTAGACGGCGAGCACCAGTGCGGCCACCGGACCACCGAGAAGCGCCCCCGCCCCGCCGCCGAGCAGCGCCGCCGCCGGCAGGGCCCGCCGGACGGACACGGCGCGGAACGCGTCCCGACCGCCCGACGTCGGGGTGGCCCGCCGCTCAGGGGTGGACCGCTCGCCGGCACGAGGCCCCGGGTCGAGGACCGCCCGCTGTCGGGCCCGGCCGCCGCGTACCGGCCAACCGACCGTCACCGCGGCACCGGCCAGCAGCACGACCACCAGCCCGAGCTGGCCGGTCACGAGGGGCCTGCCGCGTCGGGCCAGACCGCGCGGAGGATCGGCGGCACGGGCACACCCCGCTCGCGCAGCAGGTTGCCGAGCGGCCGGGCGGCCAGGCCGAGACCTCGGCCACGGATCCAGGCCGGCACCACTGTCACCACCCGCTCGGGGCCGCCCGGCAGGAGCAGGCCGATCGAGTCGAGCACCCGCCCCTCGCCGGTCCGGCGTACCTGGAGGACGACCTGCAACGCGGCGGCGACCTGGGCATGCAACGCGACCCGCGGCAGCCCGCCGAGCATCCCGAGCGCCTCCAGGCGGGCGGGCACGTCCGTCGGGGCGTTGGCGTGCAGCGTCCCCGCGCCGCCGTCGTGGCCGGTGTTCAGCGCGGCCAGCAGGTCGACCACCTCGGCACCCCGGCACTCGCCCACCACCAGCCGGTCCGGTCGCATCCGGAGCGCCTGCCGGACCAGGTCGCTGAGGCCGACCGCGCCGACGCCCTCGACGTTCGCGGTACGCGCCTGCAACCCGATCACGTGCGGATGCACCGGGCGCAGCTCGGCCGCGTCCTCCACCAGCACGATCCGCTCGGTGCCGGGCACCAGCCCGAGCAACGTGTTGAGCAGCGTGGTCTTGCCGGAGCCGGTGCCACCGGTGACCAGGTACGCGAGTCGGGCGGCCACGACCGCGTCGAGCAGCGGTGCGACCGGCCGGGGCACGGTGCCGTGGTCGACCAGTTCCGCCAGCGTGAACGGCCGCTGCCGGAAGGTACGCAACGACAGGTAGGGGCCGTCGGTCGCCACCGGTGGCAGCACGGCGTGCAGCCGGGTGCCGTCCGGCAGTCGCGCGTCGGCGTAGGGCGACGCGTCGTCCAGCCGGCGACCGGCCGCCGCGGTCAACCGCTGCGCCAACCGGCGTACGTCGTCGACCGTGCCGAGCGGCACGGCCACCTGGTGCAGGCCCCGCCCCCGGTCGACCCAGACCCGGACGCCGTTCACCAGCACGTCGGTGATCTGCGGGTCGGCGAGGAGCGGCGCGAGCGGGCCGGCGCCGACGAGGTCGTCGTGCACCCGGTCGGCGATCCGCAGCAGGGTGGTGTCGCCGAGCACGCCGGCGCCCGGCTCGGCGCGTACCGCGGAGACGACCGCGGCAGAGGTGACCGGGGTGGCCTCGGCGGCGAGGCGGTGCCGGACCCGGGCGGCCAACTCCTCCGGATCGGCCGGGCCGGTCACGCCGCACCCGCCGCGGACCGACCGGTCAGCTCGTCGACGAGCCGCTGGCACAGCACGGCGAGCGGGCCCTTTCCGGTGGCACCCGGGGCCTCGCCGCGCTCCAGCCCTCGGCACAGGCCGGGCTCGGGTCGGAGCGTGCCGGCGAGCGGCAGGCCGAGCGCGCGGGCCACCTCGGCCGCCCGGAGCCGGCCCGGAGCCGGGCCGCGCACGATCACCGAGAGGTCGGCGCACTGCGGGGCCACGACGGCGGCCACCCGGGCAGCGGCGGCGGTGGCACGCAGCTCCGCGGGCACCACGAGGAACGCCCGGTCGGCGGCCTGGAGCGCGATCACGGCCGCGTCGTCGAGATGCCGGGGCAGGTCGAGCACGACCAGGTCCCGCCCGCGCCGGCCGGCGTCGACGGTGGCGGCCATCGCCTCGGCCGGCAGGTGCCGCAGGTCGCCCCGGTCCCACGAGAGCACGACCAGGTCACCACGGCTGGGCAGCGCGCGGACCAGCGACGGTGGATCCAGCCGGCCGTCGGCGCCGGCCAGCTCGGGCCAGCGCAGCCCGTCGAGCTGCTCCCACCCGAGCACCAGGTCGAGGCCGCCGCCCAGCGGGTCGGCGTCGACCAGGAGCGTGCGCAGCCGGGACCGGGCCGCACTGACGGCGAGCCCACCGGCGAGCACGCTGGCCCCCGCGCCGCCGCGCCCGCCGAGCACCGCCACGACCCGGCCGGGGCCCGCGCCGACCGGCCCGGCCGCGCACTCGGCGAACCGGTCGACCAGCCAGGGCTCCGCCGCGGGCAACGCCGCGACGTGCTCGGCGCCGATCAGCTCGGCCAGCTCCGTACCCGGATCGAGCTGGCCGGAACGCCCGACCAGCACCGTGCGCGGACGCCGTGGCAGGCGGGCCCGCAGGCAGGCCGCCGCCTGGTCGGCACCGACCAGCACCAGCGGCGCGGGCACCCAGCGGGCGCGGGCGGAAGCCGGGTCGGCCGCCAGCTCGACCTCGGTGCCGCCGGCCGCGGCCAGGCGCAACAGCTCGTCGAGCAGGTCACCGTCGGCCGTGACGAGCAGTGGCAGTCGACGGTACGGCGGGATCGGGGTGCGGGGCGGCATGGCGGCCTCCAACGGTCGGACTCGGACGTGCCGGGGTGGAGCCTGCCCATCCGGCCGGCCGCGCGGGCGCCGCAGCCGCTCGCCTGTGGACAAAGGAGGGGCTTGTGGACAGACCTCGGGAATTGAGTCGATCTGCTATGCGTCCGCGTGCCGAATCGGCGGACGACGCTGCCCGGACGACTGATCAGGCCGGGCTCACCGGCCGGCACCGGTGGGACCGCCAGCCATTGACTGGGAACACTGCCCGTCCCGCATAATCGGAGCCCCCTGCCGCGGAACGGACGGCACCGGCTCGCGGGATCGAGGCCATGACCGATTCACCGCACGGCACCGGAAGGCGCCACACCCGGCCGGATCCGCCCACTGGCGGCGAGGGCTGGCTCCGGGACCCGTCCCCGGCCACGCTCGCCTCGGTGGCGATCGGGATCGTGGTGGTGGTGCTGGTCGGTACGCTCAGCTTCTTCGCCATGCCGCGTCGCCCCGACCTGCCGCCGCCGGTCGGCGGCGAGGCGATCCTGGCCTCGCCACCGACCGCGGACCTGCCGACCGAGTCGTACTCCCCGGCGCCGGTGTCGCTCTCCACCCGCGCCGCGCTGCCGACCCGTTCGCCGGCCCCGCCCCGTCGCACCACTCCGGCCGCCCGGCCACCCGCGCCGAAGCCGTCGGCCAGCCGGACGAAGCCGCCGGTGTCCCGGCCCGGCGAACTCATCCCGCTGCCGGCGTCCCGGGAGTCGACGCTGCGCTCCAGCGGGGGTGGGCCGGAGACCTTCGTCGACTTCGTCAACGCCCGGACCGCGCCCGTGGTCGTCCACTGGCTGAACTACGACGGCCGACGCCAGCGGTACGCGGTGCTCCAGGTGGGACAGTCCTACCGGCAGCAGACGTACGTGGGCCACCCGTGGGTGGTGACCGACGAGCAGCGCCGCCCGCTCGTCTGTTTCGAGCCGGCACGGCAGACACTGCGCGCCGTGATCCGCTGACAGTCCTTCTTAGACAGGTCCGTCCTCGCGGTGTAACGACACATCACCACTCTGTGCGGTAATTGATCGACAGCAACTTCCGGGCGGCGCGACCGCCAAGCTGTCTCACCGAGAGGAGCCACGTGTCGGTCAACGTCAACGGCTACGGCGGCGACTGGTGGTACCTGGACTTCGACGCCCGGGCAGCCAGCCGCTGACCCCGGGCACCTACGAGAACGCGACCCGCTACCCGTTCAACGGCGCGGGCCCCGGCCTCAGCCTGCACGGGAACGGCCGCGGCTGCAACGAGCTGACCGGCACGTTCACCGTGCTCAACGCCGTCTTCGGACCGAACGGCTATGTCCAGACGTTCGACGCCACCTTCGAGCAGCACGGCGAGGGCGGCACCGCGGCGGCCCGCGGCGAGGCGCACATCGCCAACCCGCCCGCCCCGGCACCGCTGGACCTCGCGCTCGCCGTGGCCACCCATGGCACGGCCAGCACGGTGAGCGGCAAGGCGATCGTGCACGGCACGGTCACCTGTAACCAGCCGACCTCCGTGGCGCTCTACGGCACCGTCACCGAGATCGCCAAGAAGACCATCGTCCGGGGTGACTTCACCACCCGCGTGGACTGCCTCCCAGGCAGCATCGGAGCGGCCGGCCCGGCGACGGTCCGGCGCTCGTCGGTGCCGGAGCTGGCCGAGCCGGGAAAGGCGCTTTCACCAGGGCGGGAGCGCTCCCCGCAAAGGGACGACCCCCGTCGGGGGGAGACGGGGGTCGTCGGGTGGTTCGGCTCCGGGGGGGTCGAGCCGAACCGACTCAGCGGTTACGGGGGGTGCAACCGCCGAGGGCCTCCAGCGGCGACGGGACGTGAACTCCCGTCGCGAGGACAAGCATGCCGCAGCCGACCCTTATACGTCGAGTGGTGTTCACTCCACGCAAAGCTAATTTCTTGCGCTTGTATGTGACCGGGGTCACTCGGCCGGGTGCACCTCAGGTTAGGGGTCCGGGCCGGGGGGCCCTGGGCCGCCCGTCCGGCTAGACTTTCGCGCCGTGGGCCGTGGTGCCGCTTTCTTCGATCTCGACAAGACCGTCATCGCCAAGTCGAGCGCTCTGGCGTTCGGTCGGCCGTTCTACCGGGACGGGCTGATCACCCGGCGTGACGTGGTCAAGTCGGCGTACGCGCAGCTGATGTTCCGGCTGGGCGGCACCGACGAGCAGACCATGGCCCGGACCCGGGACTACCTGGCCACGCTCTGCAAGGGCTGGCCGGTGGAGCAGGTCCGCCAGATCGTCGCGGAGACGCTGCACGAGCTGATCAACCCCTACGTGTACGCCGAGGCGGCTGCCCTCATCGAGGAGCACCAGGCCGCCGGCCGGGATGTCGTGCTGGTCTCCGCCTCGGGCGAGGAGATGGTCCGGCCGATCGGCGAGCTGCTCGGGGTGACCGACGTGATCGCCACCCGGATGGCTGTCGTCGAGGGCCGCTACAGCGGCGAGGTCGAGTTCTACGCGGCCGGCCCGAGCAAGGTCGACGCGGTGGGCGAGCTGGCCCAGGAGCGCGACTACGACCTGGCCGACTCGTACGCGTACTCCGACTCGTACAGTGACCGGCCGTTGCTGGAGTGCGTGGGGCACCCGTCCGTGGTCAACCCGGACCGGGCGCTGCGCAGGCTGGCGATGGAGAACGCGTGGCCGGTGCTGGAGTTCCGGCACCCGATCCCGCTGGGCCGCCGGTTGCGCGAGCGGCCGGCGGTGCCGGTCGCGGCGGCGGCGCTGGGCGTGGGTGTCGGCGTCGCCATCGGCATCGCCTGGTACGGCCGGCACCGCCGGACCCGGGCCGCCGCGCCCACCGCCTGACCCGGTTCGGCCGCGCGGCGGAAGGCAGCGCCCAAGCGCCGGGAGCGCCTGGGGCAAGGCGTCAGGAGGCGGCGAGGATCTCGTCGCCGATGAGCGTGATCTGGTCCGCTCCGACCTCCACCGCCGCCATGTAGTGCCGCAGCCAGGAGCGCAGGCCGTCCGGGGTGCCGGTGGCGAAGGCGCCGGCCGCGCCGACGTACTCCGGTTCCCGCTCGCGGTGCCCGACGTCGACCGCGACCAGCCCACGGGGGTCGAACCCGGTGGAGATCAGCACCAGGCGCGCGGCGGCGCGGGCGACCACGCCGGAGGGGCCCGGGAACGGGCGCAGGTTCAGCAGTTCGCCGTGCACCACGGCGGCCAGCACCAGCGGCGGTACCTTCGTGCCGCCGGCCACCAGGCCGGCCAGGCCGTCGAGGCGGGCCGCCACCACCGGGTCGGCCACCGGGCGTCCCAGCTCCTCCTCGGTCACCACGTCGCGGGCGGCGAGCACGTGCAGCCGGGCGAGCACCTGTCGGGGCGCCTTCGGCCAGAGGTCGCTCAGGCCGGGCAGCGCCCCGGCCACCCGCAGCGCGCCCTGGAGCACCGGGTCGGTGACCGTGCCGGCGCGTACCTCCTCGCGGTCGTGGTCCCGGCCCTCCAGCGCGGCGCTGGCCACGGCCGAGCGGAGGCTGATCTCGGCGGCGAGCGGACCGCCCTGGCGGCGCAGCGCGCGGTGCCGGTGGGCCTGGTCGACCCGGTCCCGGGCCTGCTCGACGGCGGGCGCGACGTCGGCGAGCGCGAGCAGCGGGGCGAGCGGATCAGTGGTCACCCCGTCACGCTAGCGACACGGTCCGGGATGTTGAGAAGGGGCCCTTCCTCTACCGGAGGCGTTAACGGGGGCCCCTCCTTGCACCTCAGCGCGGCGGGGGAGCCGCTGAGCGCGCGGAGCGGGGCGCGCGGTCGCGGGTGGCGTACCGCGCGGCTAACCTTCCCCGGAGTAGGGAGACGCAGGTCACGCGACGAATGGAGTCACCGTATGAGCGAGGCATTGGCCAATCTGCTGAACGAGACGCGCCAGTTCCCGCCGCCGGCCGAACTCGCCGCGAACGCCAACGTGACAGCGGAGGCGTACGAGGAGGCGACCGCCGACCGGCTCGCCTTCTGGGAGCGCCAGGCCGGCCGGCTGACCTGGGCCCAGCCGTGGGAGCAGGTGCTCGACTGGTCCAACGCCCCGTTCGCGAAGTGGTTCACCGGCGGCCGGCTCAACGTGGCGTACAACTGCCTGGACCGGCACGTGGAGGCCGGTCACGGCGACAAGGTGGCGATCCACTGGGAGGGCGAGCCGGGTGACACCCGGACGGTCACCTACGCGGACCTGCACCGGCTCACCTGTCAGGCGGCGAACGCGCTGACCGAGCTGGGCGTGACGGCCGGTGACCGGGTGGCGATCTACCTGCCGATGATCCCGGAGGCGGCGGTGGCGATGCTCGCCTGCGCCCGGATCGGCGCCACGCACAGCGTGGTGTTCGGCGGCTTCTCCGCCGACGCGCTGACCAACCGGATCCAGGACGCCAGCGCCAAGGTGGTGATCACCGCGGACGGCGGCTTCCGGCGGGGCAAGCCGTCGGCGCTCAAGCCGACCGTGGACGAGGCGGTGGCGAACTGCCCGTCGGTGGAGCACGTGCTGGTGGTCCGCCGCACCGGCGAGGAGGTCGGCTGGTCGGCGAAGGACCACTGGTGGCACGAGACGGTGGAGACCGCCGCGCCGGAGCACGAGGCGCAGCCGTTCGACGCCGAGCATCCGCTGTTCATCCTCTACACCAGCGGCACCACCGCCCGGCCGAAGGGCATCCTGCACACCACCGGCGGCTACCTGACCCAGGTGTCGTACACGACGCACGCGGTGTTCGACCTGAAGCCGGAGACCGACGTCTACTGGTGCACGGCCGACATCGGCTGGGTGACCGGGCACTCCTACATCGTCTACGGCCCGCTCTCCAACGGCGCCACCCAGGTCATGTACGAGGGCACCCCGGACACCCCGCACAAGGGCCGGTTCTGGGAGATCGTCGACAAGTACCGGGTGAGCATCCTCTACACCGCGCCGACGCTGATCCGCACGATGATGAAGTGGGGCGAGGACATCCCGGCGGGCTACGACCTGTCGTCGCTGCGCCTGCTCGGCAGCGTCGGCGAGCCGATCAACCCGGAGGCGTGGATCTGGTACCGGCAGTACGTCGGCCGCGGTGAGCTGCCGGTCGTCGACACCTGGTGGCAGACCGAGACCGGGGCGATGATGATCTCGCCGCTGCCGGGGGTGACCGAGGCGAAGCCCGGCTCGGCGATGACCCCGCTGCCCGGTGTCGTCGCCGACGTGGTCGACGACCAGGGCGAGTCGGTGCCGAACGGCGGGGGTGGCTACCTGGTGCTCACCGAGCCGTGGCCGTCGATGCTGCGCACCATCTGGGGCGACGACAACCGGTTCCTGGAGACGTACTGGTCGCGGTTCGGGGCGGGCGCCAACGCCGGCGACAGGTGGGTCTACTTCGCCGGTGACGGCGCGAAGAAGGACGACGACGGGCACGTCTGGCTGCTCGGCCGGGTCGACGACGTGATGCTGGTGTCCGGGCACAACATCTCCACCACCGAGGTGGAGTCGGCGCTGGTGAGTCACCCGTCGGTGGCGGAGGCGGCGGTGGTCGGCGCGACCGACCCGACCACCGGGCAGGCGATCGTCGCGTTCGCCATCCCGCGTGGCAGCGCGGAGATCTCCGGCGACGCGGGCGAGCAGCTCATCACCGAGCTGCGTAACCACGTGGCGAGGACGCTCGGCCCGATCGCCAAGCCGCGGCAGATCATGCTGGTGCCGGAGCTGCCGAAGACCCGATCCGGCAAGATCATGCGTCGGCTGCTGCGGGACGTGGCGGAGAACCGGTCGCTCGGTGACGTGACCACGTTGCAGGACTCCTCGGTGATGGAGTTGATCTCGTCAGGGATGAGCGGCGGCAAGTCCGACGAGGACTGACGACACCGGAACGGAAGGGGGGCGGGCCGCGCGGCGGCCCGCCCCTCGTCGTACCCGGGAACGGGCCGGTCGATCGGCGGAGGAGGTAGTGACCTGAACGGGCAGAGGGCCCGGATAGCCCCTGTCGATGGCGCTCGTCGTCGGCTACGTTCAGCCGCACCGGCAAATTTTGACACGCGTCACTGAGACGGCCGGTCCCTCACCATTCCCTACGAACGGAGTGGCATGCTCCCCAGTTCGCAATCCCGGGCCCGCCGGCGACTACTCGTCGCGCTGCCCGCCATCGCCCTCGCGGCCACGTCGCTGACCGTGACGGGCAGTGCGGCGGCCCAGCCGTCCCGGTCCGCGTCGGCCACCATCGCGGCGGACGAGTTCTACATCAACTACGCCGAGCCCGAGGTGCAGCCGGACACCGGCGGCAAGGAGACCAAGGGCAAGGACGGGGTCTTCTCCGCACCGGCGGACGAGGCCCGCGCCTACGACCGCAAGTACGCCGGCGGCAACCCGATCGCCGCCCGGGAGCTGGCCAAGCTGGAGGCCAAGTCCATCCGGACCGGCCAGAGCCCTCGCAAGATCAAGAAGGCCAAGAACACCCAGACCGCCAAGCTCCTGACGTTGCTGGTGGAGTTCAACGACAAGGCCAACGACGACTTCACCAACGTGATGGTGCCGAAGACGGTCTTCGAGGACCGCACCTGCGTGCCCGGCACGGTGCAGAACGGGCCGCGGCACAACACCATCCCGAACCCGGCCACGCTGCCGCACAAGGACAACAACTCGATGTGGGTGCCGGACTTCTCGCCGGCCCACTACGACAAGATGCTCTACACCAAGCAGGGCATCACCGAGCGGGTCCGCAAGGACCTCAAGGGGCCGGACGGCAAGCCGGGCATCAACCTCGCCGGCCGGACCATGCACAACATGTACCTGGAGATGTCCAAGAACGCGTACACCGTGGACGGGCAGGCCAGCCCGTGGATCACGGTGCCGCACTCGGAGGGTTGGTACGCCGCCTCCCGCTGCTTCCAGGACGAGAACGGCAACTGGGTCGCCGGCCGTGAGCAGTCGATGAACGGCCACCCGGACAACCCGCAGGGCGCGGGGCGGCTCGCCACCGACGCGATCGACTCGCTGGCCGCCGCCGACCCGAACTTCCCCTGGGCCGACTACGACATCGAGGACCAGAGCGACCGCGACGGCGACGGCAACTACCACGAGCCGGACGGCGTGATCGACCACCTGGTGCTGGTGCACGCCAACCAGGGCAAGTCCCGTGGTGGCGGCGACGTCGGCGTCTACTCGGTCTGGGCGCACTCCTCCACGGTGGCCGGTGGCTACACCATTCCCGGCACGAACCTGAAGGTGTCGAACTACATCGTGCAGCCGGAGGACGCCGGTGTCGGCGTCTTCGCCCACGAGTTCGGGCACGACCTGGGCCTGCCGGACCTCTACGACACGTCCGGGAACGCCGACTCCGACGTGGACTTCTGGGACCTGATGGCGTCCGGCTCGCACTCCGGCGAGATCTTCCAGGCGCTCCCCACCCACATGGGCCTCTGGGACAAGTGGGTGCTGGGCTGGGCCGAGCCGAAGACGTTCGGGCCGGGCGACCGGGCCAAGCTGGTCAAGCTCGGGCAGACCTCGCGTACGCCGGTGGGCACCGAGGACGGCATCAAGATCGACCTGCCGGACAAGGTGATCACGCTGGCCGAGCCGCACAGCGGCGCGAACATGTGGTACTCCGGCGCCGACCAGGCGTGGGCGGACGTCAAGCTGAGCCGCACGGTGGCCGTCCCGAACGCCGCCGACGCGAAGTTCTGGATGTGGAACGACTACGTCATCGAGGAGGACTGGGACTACGGCTTCGTCGAGGTCTCCACGGACGGCGGCGCCACCTGGACCGAGCGCAAGGTCTACGACTCCTCCGGCGCGCTGGTCTCCACCGACGACGGCTACTCCGACCCGAACGGCCGGATGGTCGACTTCGGCAACAAGAAGTACGGCCTGACCGGCAGCACCGGCGGCTGGCGCCACGACTACGTGGACCTGTCGCCGTACGCCGGACAGACCGTGCAGGTGCGGCTGCGGTACGCCACCGACGAGGCGTTCCAGGAGCGTGGCTGGTTCGCCGACGACTTCTCGGTCACCGGCGGCGGCGCGACCACGTGGAGCGACGACGTCGAGGGCGGCGCGGCCGGCTGGACCCAGACCGGCGGCACGTTCACCGACACCACCGGCGCGGGCTGGCACGTCGACACGGGCACCCAGGTCCGGTCGCACTACTACCTGGCCGAGTGGCGCAACTTCGACGGCTTCGACAAGGGCCTGAAGTACGCCTACGACACCGTCTACTCGCACGAGGCGTGGAAGGTCGACCGGATCTCCTACAACGCGCCGGGCATGCTGGTCTGGTACCGGGACACCGAGCTGGGCGACGTCAACCACGTCACCGCGCAGATGACCGCGCTGCCCAGCTACGGCGCCAAGGGCGGGCTGCTGATCGTCGACTCGCACAACGACCCGCTGCGTCGCAAGGGCGTGGCGGCCGAGAAGGACCCGTCGGTGCTGAAGAACCTGCCCAGCCGTCCGCAGTCGTCGAACGCCGCGTTCGGCCTGACCCCCACGTACCCCTTCAAGGAGTGCCTGGAGGCGGCCGACGAGCCGTACAGCGAGTACTGCACGACGTTCGGCCGCCAGGCGCCGGTGCGGGGCTTCACCGACACCAAGGGCTGGTACCCGGGCATCGAGATCCGCGACGGTTCGCCGTACGCGCGGGACAACGACGCCTCGGTGGTGGTCCCGTCGAAGGGCAACCAGCAGTACACCACCCGGGTGGTGAACCCGGACGGCACCCCGGCGACCGACTACTACGGTTCGACGCTGGGTGGCGGGGCGATCGTGCTCGGCACCGGCAATCCGGGTGACGCGGGTGTCGCGTACGGCACGTCGATCATCATCAAGCGCGCCGCCAAGGACAACTCGTACGCCACGGTGTACGTGGTTCCGCCGCGGAGCTGATCGACAACTCCAAACCGGAACCGGAATGCCCGGAATACGGGCCGAACGAGCCGGATGACGGACGGGCCGGGAGCATGGCGCTCCCGGCCCGTTCCGCATATCCATCTGTTTCACTACCTCTGGCCGAACGGCCATCGCCGCTGGTCAACGCCGAGATGACGAACCAGAGTGTGACGGCGAAAGTCAACCCCAACAAAAAGTTGCTACAAATCGACGCACACATCTTCACAGCAGTCCCGGCAGTGTCTATGTTCACCGTGGGTCCCACTTGTGGGACGTTCCACCGGCCCGTACCCCCATGGGGCCGGTTCCCTCACACCGGAGGTACCACGTGCGCAAAGTCGCAGTGGGTCTGCTCGGGCTTTCGCTGACCGCGACGGGGTTGATGGCGGGCACGTCCGCCAGCGCCGCGCCGACGCCGAAGCTGCCAGCCGCCGCCCCGTCGGTGGCCGAGCCTGCGCAGGCTGAGCACGACCTGCCCAACCCGCTCGAGGACAAGCGGCGCGCGCTGCGCCAGGAAGGCCTGAGCGAGGTCCTGTCGGGCAGGGCGAAGGCCCAGAAGATCAACGGCAGCACCGTCGTCAAGGTCGGCGAGAAGGCTGCCGAAGGTGCCGCGGCGGGCAAGGCCGCCAAGAGCACCCGGGCCGGCAAGGGTCCCACCGAGGACCAGTACGTCGAGCTGTCCCGCGAGAAGACCGACAAGATCTTCGTCATCCTCGCGGAGTTCGGCGACGAGCGGCACCCGAACTACCCGGACAAGGACACCGCCCCGGCCGTGCCGGGTCCGACCCGGTTCGACGGTCCGCGCGTCAACCAGATCCCCGAGCCGAACCGGGCCGTGGACAACTCCACGATCTGGCAGCCGGACTTCAGCGCCGACCACTTCCGGCAGGTCTACTTCGGCACCAACCCGGGTGACGAGTCGCTGAAGCAGTACTACGAGGCCCAGTCGTCGGGTCGGTACAGCGTCGACGGCGAGGTCACCAACTGGGTGAAGGTCAAGTACAACGAGGCCCGCTACGGCCGTTCCAACGGCTACCCGTGCGCCTCGAACGTCTGCAACAACACCTGGGCGCTGGTCCGCGACGCCGCGAACCAGTGGGTCGCCGACCAGAAGGCCCAGGGCCGCTCCGACGAGGAGATCGCGGCCGACGTCAAGTCGATGGACGAGTGGGACCGTTACGACTTCGACGGCGACGGCAACTTCAACGAGCCGGACGGTTACATCGACCACTTCCAGATCGTCCACGCCGGCGGCGACCAGGCCGACGGTGACCCGATCCAGGGTGAGGACGCGATCTGGAGCCACCGCTGGTACGCGTTCGCCAGCGACCAGGGCAACACCGGTCCGGAGAACTTCCCGGCCGGCGGCACCCAGATCGGCAACACCGGCGTCTGGATCGGTGACTACACGATCCAGCCGGAGAACGGTGGCCGGAGCGTCTTCTACCACGAGTACGGCCACGACCTCGGTCTGCCGGACGACTACAACGTCACCAGTGGTGGGGACAACAACAACGAGCACTGGACCCTGATGGCCCAGAGCCGGCTCGGCGCCAAGAACGACGCCGGCATCGGCGACCGCGGCGGCGACCTCGGCGCCTGGAACAAGCTCCAGCTCGGCTGGCTCGACTACGAGGTGGTCGTCGCCGGTCAGAAGCGCACGCTGGAGCTGGGCCCGCAGGAGTACAACTCCACCAAGGCGCAGGGCGCCGTGGTGGTGCTGCCGCAGCGGGCGTACGAGTTCCAGAACGGCAAGCCGTTCGAGGGTACGAAGCAGTTCTTCTCGGGCAACGAGGACGACCTGAACACCACGATGACGCGGTCCATCGACCTCACGGGGAAGAGCAGCGCCGCGGTGTCGATGAAGGGTCGCTACAGCATCGAGGCGGACTTCGACTACCTCTTCTTCGAGGCGTCCACCGACGGTGGCCAGAACTGGGTCTCGCTCCCGGGCACGGCCAACGGCCAGGCGCTCAAGGAGATCTCCCCCGGGCGGTACGCCCTGGACGGCTCCAGCGACGGCAACTGGGTCGACGTCAACGTCAACCTGGACTCGGTCGTCGGCAAGGCCGTGCAGTTCCGGCTCCGCTACCAGACCGACGGTGGCGTGTCCGAGGGCGGCTTCTACGGTGACGCCCTCACCGTGACCGCCGACGGCCAGACGCTGCTCACCGATGGCGCCGAGGCCGGTGCCCCCGGCTGGACGCTCAGCGGCTGGAGCATCGTCGAGGAGACCTACACCCGTCTGTTCGACAACTACTACATCGCCGGTAACCGGTCGTACGTCTCGTACGACAAGTACCTCAAGACCGGCCCGTACTTCTTCGGTTACGCGAACACCCGCCCGGACTACGTGGACCACTACGCGTACCAGGAGGGTCTGCTGATCTCCTACTGGAACCTCCGGTGGGCGGACAACGACACGTTCGTGCACCCGGGTGAGGGTCGGAACATGATCATCGACGCCCACCCGCGGCCGATCTACAACCTGACCGGGGCGCCCTGGCGGGCCCGCGTCCAGGTCTACGACGCGCCGTTCGGCCTGAAGAAGGCGGACTCGTTCACGCTGCACCTCAACAGCCAGCCGCAGTACATCCGTGGCCAGGCCGCGCAGCCGCTGTTCGATGACACCAAGCAGTACTGGTACCCGGAGCTGCCGAACCACGGCGTCAAGCTCCCGGCCACCGGCACCAAGATCAAGGTTCTGGAGCAGGACGGCACCTCGCTGAAGGTCCGCTTCTCCTGAGCCACTGATCCACGCGACACCACGACGAGGCCCGGGCAGGTCACCTGCCCGGGCCTCGCCCCTGTTCGGGAACCGTCGCGACCCACGGCGCGTCCCAAGCGGGTGACCACAACCCTCGACCGCCGCCTCGCCGCGGTCCTCGCGCTGCCCCTGGCCCTGGCGCTGGCCGGCTGCGCGAACCCGGGAGACGGAGGAGACGTGCCCGCGTCCGGGCGCGCCGCCGAACCGGGCGGCCCCACCGAACCCGTCAGCTCCACGCCGGAACCGACGCCCCCCACCGCATCGGCCACCGCCGCACCGGCCCCGGCCGCCTCCTCCGGGCGACGCCCGCTCTCCGCCACCGACCTGCCGACGCTCCGGCCGCCGACCGGGCCACCACGGCACCCCACCGACCAGCGCAAGTCGAACGTCCTCGCCGGCCGGATCAGCCACGGCGGAGCGGGCCCCTGCTACACGCTGGTCACCGACGACGGCCAGGAACACGCCCTGTACGGCCCGGACCAGGGCACCTGGCCCGCCGGCACCTGGGTCCGGGTCACCGTCGGCCCGCCACCGGCGGGCGTCGAGTGCGGGCCGGGACGGCTCGTCGGCCTGCTGCGCATCGAACGCGTGGCCTGACCCGCTCGACCGCGTTCCCCGGAGAATCCCCTGATCCTGCGCACCTGCGGGGCCGGTGGGCGACCGGCGGCCCTAGGCTGTGCCCCATGACCGACCAGCGCGGCGGATTCGCCGACGAATCCTGCGTCCTGCCCGAAGGGCCGTGGACGCACCGGTTCGTCGGCGCCAACGGCAGCCGGTTCCACGTCGTCGAGGCGGGCACCGGCCCGATGGTGCTCTTCCTGCACGGCTTCCCGGAATACTGGTACGCCTGGCACGAGATGCTGCCGGCGGTCGCCGACGCCGGCTTCCGCGCGGTCGCCGTCGACCTGCGCGGTTACGGCGCGAGCGACAAGCCACCCCGGGGGTACGACGGCTACACGCTCGCCGCCGACGTGGCCGGCCTGATCCGCGCGCTCGGCGAGCGGTCCGCCACCGTGGTCGGCACCGGCGTGGGCGGCCTCATCGGCTGGACCGCCGCCTCGTTCCACCCCACGCTGGTCCGCCGGCTCGTGGTGCTCGGCGCACCGCACCCGCTCCGGCTGCGGGCCGCCATCGTCGCCGACCCGCGCGGCCAGTTCGCGTCCGCCACGGCGACGCTGAAGTTCCAACTCCCCCGCTACGAGCACGTGCTGACCCGGGACGGCGCCGCCGAGGTGACGGAGATGCTGCGCCGCTGGGGCGGGCCGGCCTGGATCGACGGGCCGGACTTCGACGACTACGCCCGGTGCTGCCGGGTGGCGATGCAGATCCCGCAGGCCGCCTTCTGCGCCCTGGAGGGCTACCGCTGGGCGTTCCGGTCAGTGCTGCGGCTGCACGGCTACCGGTTCGTCAAGCTGATGCAGAAGCCGCTGGTCACCCCGACCCTGCAACTGCACGGCGCGCTGGACCGGGCCTCGCTCCCCCGCACCGCGCAGGGCTCCGGCCGTTACGTCAGCGCCGCGTACGAGTGGCGGCTGCTCGACGGGGTGGGCCACTTCCCGCACGTGGAGGCCCGGGACGTGGTGCTCGGCGAGATCCTGCGGTGGGCGAAGTCCTGACTCAGACCCGCTGCTCGCCCAGACCGGCCACCTCGGTCGCGGGCGCCCAACCCTGGTAGACGCCGAAGTCGAAGGCCTCCAACCCCATCGCCTCCGCCACCGGCCAGCGCCCCCCGGTGTACTCCACCCGCAACCAGCCCTCGTGCTCGGCCAGCACGATGAACGGCTGCCCCTGCCAGGTGCAGGTGGTCCGCACGTACGCCAGGTCGTCGACCTCGGCCGCCGGCACCACCCGGACGTACCGGCCGGGGCGCGCCTCGGTGAAGCCCTCATCCGGTTCGGGCTGGTAGAGCCGCACGTCGTCGCCGTCCGGGCTGGCCTGGTACTCCCGGCCGCGCCAGCGCGCCACGTAGCCGTCGCGGGTCACGCCCCGTCCGCCTTCCGCCACAGCAGCGCGTCGGTGTCCAACACCGCGACCAGTCGGGCGTCACCGCCGGCGGCGACCCGCCACAGCTCGGCGCCGTGCGGCAACCGGGCACTGTCCACCTTGAACTCGGCGATCACGTCGCTGCTCTCGCCCGGGGCGAAGCCGTTGCCCCGGAACGGGTACCGCTCGATCACCCAGCCCTCCATCGCCCGCATCGCGGCCTCGTTCTGCCCGCCGTACGGGATCCGGTAGAGGCTCGGCCGGTACGCCGGCCAGCGCAGCAGGTAGAGCTCCTCGGCGTCCCGGGAGAACGGGGACCCGGGATGGCCGAGACCGAGCGCGTCGAACAGCTCCGCCGGAGTACGCAGGTGGGCCAGCTCGCCGGCCCGGTGCACGAAACCGGAAACCCGGTCGTAGCCACGCTCCAGGTAGTAGGCGAGCTGGCTCGCCGCGATCGCCTTCTGCATGATCACCGGAGGGGTCGGTTTCGCCGGTGGCGCGTCCGGACGGGGCCCGGCCGTGGGCGCCGGTCCGGCGGCGGGTGGCTCCGGCTCGGTCTCCGGATCGTCGCCGAGTCCCACCTCGGCCGCCCAGTTGGCCAGCGCGAGAACCTGCTCCCCCGGGTACGCCGCACCGACCGGCGTGCCCGGGTTCACCCGGAACGACCAGGCCACGTCCGGCCACTGGCGGATGAGCTGGACGAACTTGACCCGTACCGTGTCGATCGGCCCGTCGGCGTGATCGGCGAGCCGCTCCGGCGAGGTGTAGACCGCCACGTACCGCACCCCGTCGACCGTCTCGGTGCGCCAGGCGAAACCCGGATCGCCGGGCCGGGTGCGCGCCGCCGAGTCGAACGCGACCGGCAACAGCACCCGGGCCAGCAGCAGCGTGGTGAGGAAGCCGTCGGTGTTACCGCTGGCGGCAGCCGCCAGCAACTCCTCCTCCACCTCGTTCGCCGGTACGAAGTCCGGTTCGGCCGTCGGGCGGCCGGTGCCGTCGGTCACCGGCTCGACGGGCGACTCCTCGGCCGGGGCGTACGGGATCGCCTCCGTCGTCTCCGCCGACGAGGCCGGCTCGTCGGACAGCGACGGCGCGAACAACGACGTGGTCGGCTCGTCGGACAGCGACGGCGCGAACAACGACGTGGTCGGCTCATCCGCGACCGGCACGAACGACGCAGTGGCCGGCTCATCCGCAACCGGCGCGAACAGCGACGTGGTCGGCTCATCGACGGCCGGCGCGGACAAGGACATCGTCGGCTCATCCGCGACCGGCGCGATCGACGCGGTGGCCGCCCCGTCCGCGGCCGGCGCGAACAACGACGTGGTCGGCTCATCCGGGGGTGACGGCGCAAACAGGGACGTCGTCGGTTCGGCCGGGGAGGACGCCGGCTCGAACAGTGACGTGGTGGCTTCCTCGGCGGAGGACGCCACCGGGGCGCCCCGCTCGTCCGACACCGACGACGGGGCGAACAGCGACGTGGTCGGCTCGAACAGCGACACCGTCGGCTCGTCCGGGGGCGTGGCCGGCCCGGCGAACGACACCGTCGGATCGTCCGACACCGGTGCCGCGTCCACCGGGACGGATGTCTCGGCCGGTCGGATCAGGCCGAACACCGACGTGGCCGGCTCGGCGGCCGGGGACGGGAACGGCGGGGTGGCGGCCGGCGAGAGCGGCGCCGCCGTCTGCCGCGCCGACCCGACCTGGTCGGAGTGCGACCCGGCGACGAACGGCTCGGTCGCGAACGGGTCGGTGACCGACGGCTCGGTGACGAACGGGTCGGTGACCGACGACCCCGTGGCGAACGGGTCGGTGACCGACGACCCGGTCGGGAACAGTCCGGTGGCGAACGGCTCGGTCGGCACCGCGTCAGCAGTGGACGGCTCGGTGGCGAACGGCTCGGACGCCCGGCGCTCGTCGGCCCGGGCGGGCTCGCCGACGGTCGGCGGCGCGGTCGGCGCGGAGGCGTCCACCCCGGACGCGACAGGGCCGGTGGCGGCGTACCCCTCGGAAGCTGGCCCGGCCGCCACGGGTGCGGTCAGGTCGCGGGCCTCGATGACGGTGCCCTCGATGACGATCGGCGTGAAGTCGCGGCGCGGCGCGGGCGGAGCGGACACCGGCTCGGCGATCGACGGCGGCAGCGCCTCGGCTTCCGCCGGGTCGTCGAGCGGGGCCAGGCCGGGCGCGTCGCGGTCGGTGACCGTCCCGGCCCACCGGTCCGGCGCGGGCGGGCCGGAGTGCCGGCGGGGCAGCGTCCGGGGGATGTCCTCGGGCGGCCGGGCCGGCCGGAACGGTGAGGTCGGCCCGGCCGGCGTCGGCGCCGGCTCGTCCGCCCCCACCCGGAACGCCCGGGTCTGGTCCTCGCGCACCGGCTCGTTCAGCGGCCGGCGCCGGGGGAACGGTTGGCCACCGGCGAACCGGGACGGCGGCGTCGCCCGCTCGCCGGCCCGCCGGGGGGCGTCCAGCGGCGAGGGCCGCCGGGTCGCCCGGCCCGACGTGGGCTCGAAGAAGGAGCGGGCCGGCGGTGGGGCCGGCGGCACCGGTGGCTCGTCCGGCGTTGCGCGGCCGGCGGCGAACGGGTCCGGCTCGTCGGGACGGCGACGCAGGTCGGTGAGCCAACCGTCGAGCGCGTCCGGGTCGGGTCCGTCGCCCGCCACGGCGCGGCCGTGGTCACCGGGCGCCGGGCGGCGGCGCGGCGCGGTCGGGGCGCGGCGGCCCAGGAGGGGAACGGATCGCATGGGTACGGTGGCCGGCTCCTCGGCCTCGGCCACCCACCCGCCGCGGCCGGACGGGACCGGTGCCGGCGGTGTCGCGGCGGCGGGAACCGGGACGGACGGTGCCTCGCGGGCGGGTTTCGGGACACCGAAGCGGCCGGACTCGGCGCCGCCGTCGCGGACCGGTCCGGGAGCACCGTCGCCGACCGGCGCCGAAGCACCGTCGCGGGCCGACGCGGAAGCACCGTCGCGGACCGGCGCGGAAGCACCGTCGCGGACCGGTCCGGGAGCACCGTCGCGGGCCGGCGCGGAAGCACCGTCGCGGACCGGTCCGGGAGCACCGTCGCGGGCCGACGCGGAAGCACCGTCGCGGGCGGCCCGGGCGGCGTTCTCCACCCGCTCCAGGCGGGCGCGGGCGCCCATGGTCCGGCCGGGCAGCCGGACGTCACCCCGGGCGAGCTGGGCTACGTACCAGGCGGGCAGGTAGCCCTCGACGGGCAGGCCGGGGTTCACCGCCAGCCACCACTCCTGGTTGGGCCAGCCGGCGGCCAGATCCGGGTACGCGACGAGACGCGTGGCGCCGGCGTTCTCGCCCAGACTGGCGCGCAGCGCGGCGACCGACGTGAACGCCAGCACGTGCGTGCGGCCCTCGGAGGTCCAGGTGCCCCACCCCGCGGTGGGGCCACCGGCGACCGGCAGCACCAGATCGACGCGGGTCAGGACGCGGAAGTACTGCTGCTGGTCCTGCGCTCGCAGCGCGTCCCGCATCGCCACCTCGGCCTCGGTGGCCGGCTCCCATCCGGTCACGGCCACCTCTCCTTCCGTGCACAGGCCACAGGCATCGCCTACAACCTACAAGGTGGAAACAAGATCACAATGCCTGGCCATCGACGGTCGGCCGTGGCGTCGGCGAGGCGCTAACATCCCGTTCCGGAGTCGACACGTTACGGAGGTCGTCGATGCCTCGGCCCCTCGCGCGCCCGACCGCGACCGCGCTGGCGACCCTCCTCGTCTCCGGCCTGCCGGCGGCCCCGGCGGCGGCGGCCCGCGCGCCGTCCGGCTGCGCCACGCCGCCCGCACCGGCCCGCCCGGTGGCCGAGCAACCGTGGCCCCAGCAACGGTACGCGCCGGACCGACTGGCCCCGCTCGCGACCGGCGCGGGCGTGGTGGTGGCGGTGGTCGACTCGGGCGTGGACCGGTCCCATCCGCAGCTCGCCGGCCGGGTGCTGCCCGGCGCCGACTTCCTCGACCCGGGCGGTGACGGCACCCGCGACTGCGCCGGGCACGGCACCGGCGTGGCAAGCATCATCGCCGCCACGCCCCGGCCGGGCGTCGCGTTCCGGGGGCTCGCGCCGGGCGCGCGCATCCTGCCGGTACGGGTCAGCGAACAGCAGGTGGTCGACGGTCGGGAGTCGGGTCGTACGGTCGACGCGGCCGACTTCGCCCGGGCCGTCCGCTGGGCCGTGGACCACGACGCCGACGTGCTCAACCTCTCGGTCGTGCTGTACGCGGACGACCCGGCGGTGCGCGCCGCGGTCGCCTACGCGGTGCGGCGGGACGTGGTGGTGGTGGCCGCCGCCGGCAACCTGCACGACAGTGGTGACCCCCGGCCCTTCCCGGCCGCGTACGACGGGGTGCTGGGCGTCGGCGCGATCGGGCGGGACGGGACGCGCGCCGCCTTCTCCCAGACCGGCCCGTACGTCGACCTGGTCGCCCCGGGTAGCGAGGTGCTGATGGCGGCGCCCCGGCAGGGCCACCGCCGGGCGGAGGGGACCAGTTACGCCACGCCGTTCGTCGCCGGCACCGCGGCGTTGCTGCGGCAGTACCGCCCCGGCCTGCACGCGGCCGAGGTCGCCGGGCGGATCGTGGCCGGCACCGACCCGGCGCCGGGACGGAGCGAGGGCTACGGCGCCGGGGTGCTCAATCCGTACCGCGCGGTGACCGAGTCGCCCGGCGGGGCGGACGCCCCACCCGAGCGGGGTGCCGCGCTCCCGGCTGACCGGCCGGACCCGGCCGCGCTCGCCCGCCAGTCCCGCCGGGCCACGGCCCGGAGCCGGGCGCTGCTGGTGGCCGGTGTGACAGGTGGCGCGGCGGTGCTCGTGGCGCTGCTGGCCGTGGTGCTGCCCCGGGGGGCACGCCGACGCTGGCACCCGGCCGGCCCGGCCTGACCGACGGACGGGGCCGGCCCGGGTGGTGGGCACCCGGGCCGCACCCGGCTCAGTGGAACAGGTTCGCGTTGCGCTTCTCGGTGTCGAGGTAGTCGGTCGCGGAGTCCTCCACCGCGAGCTTGATGTCGCGCAGCATCGCCTGCATGTCCTGCGAGGCGGCCCGCCACCGGGACTGCCGCTGCTCGTACGCCTCGCGCGCCGCACCGTTCCAGCTCGCCACCAGCGGTGCCGCGTCCCGTTCGAGCTGCCCGAGCTGGCTCTCGAGGGTGGTCAGCGCCCGTTGGATGTCGGCGCCGGCCTGTTGCAGGGCGGCGAAGTTGACGACCAGCACACCGTGCTCCATGGTTTCGATCCTTCCGATCATCTAGAGCGGCAGCTGGATGCCGCGGTTGGTGCCGGCCACCCGGCCGGCGGCCTCGGTGTCGGAGACGTCGTACTGGCGGCCGGCGGTGCGGATCGCGGTGGCCGTCTCGCGCAGTGCCCGTTGCAGGGCCGCCTGGTCCTGCGCCCACTGCTGCTTGACCTGCGCGAACGAGCGCCCGCCGGCGCCTCGCCACGCCTGCTGCAACACTTCGAGCTCGGCCATCAGGCCGCTGAGCATGGTCTGGAGCGACTGGTCGACCTGCTCGAACTTCGCGGCGGTCTGCTGCATCACCGCGGCTTCTGCCTGGGTCTGGGACATCCCGGACGTCACCTCGTCTCCTCGGTCGTGGCTGGCCACCGGCGTGACCACCGTGGACTCGTCGGCGCGGCGCTCGCGGCCGCCTGAGGGGGAGGGAGACGGCGGGCGCACGCGTAACGATTTTCGTCGCTGACGGTAGCCGTCCCGGTCCGGTTCTGCTACCCCCCGGGCCTCCCCTGTGGACAACGACGCCACTACGATGTGCCACGGCGGCGTCACCCGGCGGGCCGACGAGGAGGTGCGGTGACCGCGAGCACCATGGACCGGCCCGCGCCCGCCCTGCCCCCACAGTGGAGGGCGCGGCCCGGTCGACGGGTCCGCGCCGGGCAGATCGTGACGACACAGGTCGCGGCAGCGGTCCTGGTGGCCGCCGTGGGGCGGGGCGTCGTGCCGACCGCCGTCGCGCTGTTCTGCGCGGCGCTGCTGGTGCCCGCCGCGTGGGTCCGGTTCCGGGGCCGCTGGCTGCACGAATGGCTCACCGTCGGCGCGGCGTACCTCAGTCGTCGCCGCGCCCTGCCGCCGGCCACCGATCCCTCGGCGCTGCTGGACCTGGTCGGGCCGGGCACGGTGGCGCACGCCGCGGAGCTGGCCGGCGGTCCGGCCGCCGTGCTGCACGACGCCGCCGGGTTGACCGCGCTGCTGGAACTCGGCGATCCGGACGACCTGCTCGGCGACCGTCCCCAGTCGCTCCCGGCGCCGCCCGACCTGCTCCCGCCCGCCGGCCCGGAGAGCCCTCCGGTCCGGCTCCAGCTGGTCTTTTCCGCCTCGCCGGCCCCCGTGCCGGCCGTGGCGGCCGGTCCGGCCGGGACGTCCTACCGCCAGCTCACCGACGGTCGGCTGGCCGGGCGCGCCCGGGTGGTGCTGGCCGTGCGGGTGCTGCGGGCCGACGGCTGGTCGGACGACGAACTGCTGCGGGCGCTCTCCGGTACGGTCCGGCGGATCGTCCGCCGGCTCGGCCCGCTCGTCGGCCGGCCGCTGGGCGTGCCGGCCGCACTGCGGGTGATCGCCGAGCTGGCCCATCACGAGGCCGGCGCCCCGGCCCGGGAGACCTGGCCGCTGCTCACCGTGGGTGGGCTGACGCAGGCCACGTGGCGGCTGCGTCGCTGGCCGGATCCGCGGGGCGGGACCGCCGGTGGGCTGGTGCCCCGGCTGCTGGCCGTGCCGGCCACCGCCACCACCGTCGCGCTCTGCGTCGGCCCCCGCGCCGATGCCGCGGCGCCCCCGGCCGAGCTGACCGTCCGGGTGGCCGCCGGGAGCGTGGCGGAGCTGGCAATCGCCGAACGGGCCCTCGACCGGGTGGCCGGGGCCGCGGGCGCGGAACTACGCCGCCTCGACGGCGAGCACCTGACCGGGTTGGCCGCCACCCTGCCGCTGGCGGTGACCGGCGGCGCGGCACCTCCGGCCGGGCTGCCGCCGGCCGCGCCGGACCTGCCGGTCGGTGGGTCCGGCCTGATGGTGGGCGCCAACCGGCGCGGCGGCCCGCTCACCGTACGTCTGTTCCGCCCGGCGACGACCCGGATGCTGCTGGTCGGCGGCGTGCCCGCCGCGCAGTTGCTCGTGTTGCGGGCGCTGGCGCTCGGTGCCCGGGTGGCGGTGCAGACCACCCGGCCACGCGCCTGGGAGGCGTTCGCGCGGGGGGTCGGCGGTCCGGGCGACGGGGTGCCGTTGCTCCCGCCGGGGCGGCCGGTCGGCGGGGCGCCCGGTTCGCCGTTGCGACCGCTGCTGCTGGTGGTCGACGCCGGTCCGGTGCCGCCGGAGGTCGGTCCGGCGGCGGCCTGGCAGTCGGTGCTGGTGGTCCGCGACGAGCTGACCCCGGCGGACGCCCCCGCGCTGGCCCGCGCCGACCTGGCCGTCCTCCAGCCGCTCGACCCGGCCGAGGCGGAACTGGCCGGCACCGCGCTGGGTCTCGGCGGTTCCGCCGGCTGGCTCACCCGGATCCGCGACGACATGGTGGCGGTGGTCAACCGGCGGGCGCTGCGGTGGGCCCTGCTGTCGCCGACCCCGGTCGAGTCGCAGTTGGTCGGCCCTCCGACCCGTCGCTGAGGGCGTGCACGCTTCCGCCGGTGGTAGCGGCGTGGCACGATCCCGGCCATGGATTTCCTGAAGGGCCTTCTGATCCGGGTGGCGTCGACAGCGGTCGCCTTCTGGCTCGCCACGCTGCTCATCCCGGGCATCACGCTCGACTCCGGGTCCGCCACCGAGACGGTGACGACGCTACTGCTCGTCGCGGTGATCTTCGGCGTGGTCAACGCGGTGCTCCAGCCGATCATCAAGACCGTGGGTTGCGGGTTCTACCTGCTCACCCTCGGTCTGATCGCGCTGGTGGTGAACGGCCTGCTCTTCCTGCTCACCAGCTGGATCGCCGGGGAGGCCGGGCTGCCCTTCCACGTGGACGGGTTCTGGCCGGCGGCGGTGCTCGGCGCGCTCCTCGTCGGCATCGTCACCTGGATCCTGGGCGCGGTCCTCGACCGCGACTGAGACCCGACGCCCGCCCGGCACTCCGACCGGGCGGGCAGGCCAGTGCGCGGGAATTGGCTGGCGAGCGGCCCCCGGGGCGGCACTAGCCTCGGCCGGGTGTTCACCCTGACGCGCGCCGACGGCTACCAGCTCAGCACCGACCCCGACCGGCTCGACCTGGGCCGCGTACACACCTGGCTCGCCACTGACGCGTACTGGGCGCGGGGGCGGGAACGGGAGACGGTCGAGCGCGCCTTCGCCGGCTCGATCGGCTTCGGCGTCTACCGCCCCGGCGACGGCCAGCAGGTCGCGGTCGGCCGGGTGGTGACCGACCGGGCCACGTTCGCGTGGCTGTGCGACGTCTACGTGGACCGGGCCGAGCGGGGTCGCGGGCTGGGCACCTGGCTGACCGCCGGGGTCCGCGACCATGTGGCCGAGCTGGGCGTACGCCGGATCATGCTGGCCACGCTGGACGCGCACGGCGTGTACGGCAAGCTCGGCTTCCGCCCGGTGGCTGCGGACCGGTACATGGAGCTGGACGAGCGGTGACACCGCTCACCAGAAAGGATCAACAACCGGTTTCACCACTTACGGTGGAGCGGTGAACCAGCTCCGCCTCGGCTATCTGTACGGCATCGGCGCGTACCTGCTCTGGGGTTTCTTTCCGATCTACCTGAAACTGCTCCGGCCGGCCGGACCGGTGGAGATCCTCGCGCACCGGATCATCTGGTCGGTGGCGTTCGTGGCGCTGCTGCTGGCCGCCATGCGCCACGTCAGTTTCCTGCGGGCGCTGGCCCGGCGGCCCCGGGCGCTGGCCGGCATCGCGTTCGCCGCCGCGCTGATCGCTGTCAACTGGGGCACCTACATCTACGGCGTGAACTCCGACCGGGTGGTGGAGACCGCGCTCGGCTACTTCATCAACCCGTTGGTGTCGGTGCTGTTCGGCGTGCTCGCGCTGCGGGAACGGCTGCGTCCGACGCAGTGGGCGGCGCTCGGTGTCGGCGCGCTCGCGGTGGCGGTGCTCACCGCCGACTACGGGCGCCTGCCCTGGCTGGCGCTCACGCTCGCGTTCAGCTTCGCCGGGTACGGCCTGGTCAAGAAGCAGCTCGGCCTGCCCGCCGCCGAGGGGCTCTTCGTCGAGTCGGCGGTGCTGGCGCTGCCCGCCCTGGCGTACCTGGGCTGGCTGTCGGCGCGCGGCGACTCGACGTTCGGGCACGTCTCCGCCGGGCACACCGCGCTGCTGGTGCTGGCCGGCGCCGCCACCGCGATCCCGTTGCTGCTCTTCGCCGGCGCGGCCAACCGGCTGCCGCTGTCCACCGTCGGCATGCTCCAGTACCTGGCCCCGATCCTCCAGCTCGGCTGCGGCGTGCTGATCTTCCACGAGCCGATGCCGCCGGCCCGGTTGGCCGGTTTCGCCCTGGTCTGGCTGGCCCTGCTGGTCTTCACCGTCGACGCGCTGCGCCACACCCGCCGCACCCGCGCCGCCGCCCGGATCCCCGTTCCCACTCCGCACTCCCCCGCACCCCCTGCCCTTCCGCGCTGATTCCCGGAAAGCGGGGCCATGGGGCGCGAAACAGCCACGCTTTCCGTGAATCAGCGGCAGAGGGGTGGGGGGATGGGCGAGTGGGCGGTCAGCGCAGGTCGTAGGCGAGGACGGGGGTCTCGTCGCCGCGCAGGAGTTCCAGGCGGACCAGGTCGCCCCGGGTGAAACGGGTGACGCCGGAGAAGCGCAGGTCGTCACCGGGGGCGGCCAGCCAGGAGCCGATCTGCTCGGTCGCGCCGTCCGGGCCGTGCGCCACCAGCCGGAACGTGTACGCCTCGCGGTGCCCGGCCCGCCGGTCGTAACCGCAGTGCATGGTGACCTCGGTGCCCCACGGCGTCTCGGTCAGCCCCACCTCGGCGTGCACCGGCGCGGTCCCGGCGACCGGCCGCATCGAGGTCAGCGCCACCGGTCGGGTGGTCGGCGCGGCCGGCGGCCGGAGCACTGTCACGCCGACGCCGGCCAGCACCGCCAGCACGGCGGCGGCGAGCGCGGTCGACGCGTACCGTCGCCGGGCGCGGGACCGGTCGCGGTGCTTGCGCGCCCGCGCGGCGTCGAGCAGCGCGGGCAGCCGCGACGTCTTCGGGCCGACCTCCAGGAACTGCTCCAGCCCGGCCGGGTCGAGCCGGCCCAGCAGGCCGGGGAGCACGGCGATCTCGGCCACCGCCTCCCGGCACTGCGCGCAGCCGCCCAGGTGCCGCTCGTAGGCGGCGCGGTCGGCCGGGGCGAGGGCGCCCAGCACGTACGCGCCGTCGTCGTGCGCGAACTCGCAGCGGGTCATCCGGTCACCCCCATCTCGGCCAGCGCCAACCGCAGTGAGCGCAGCGCGTAGTGGGTGCGCGACTTCACCGTGCCCGGCGGTACGCCCAGCCGGGCAGCCGCCTCCGCCACCGACCGACCCTGGTAGAAGCATTCGACCAGCACCTCGCGGTGGGTCGGGCTGAGCCGGTTGAGCGCCTCGGCCACCGTCCACGCCTCCACCGCGCGCTCCGTCTCGTCGACCGTCTCCGCGGTTTCCGGCAGCTCGTCGGTGTAGACCTCGCCGACCCGCGCCGAGCGTCGACGCCAGGCGTCGATGGCCAGGTTCCGGGCGGTGGTGAACAGCCAGGCGCGGACCGAGCCACGGCGTGGGTCCAGCGACTCCGGGTGCCGCCAGGCCCGCAGCAGCGTCTCCTGCACGAGGTCCTCGGCACGCGGCCGATCGCCGTTGACCAGTCGCAGGGCGTGCGCGAACAGCGCGTCGGCGTGCTCGTCGTGCAGCGCGCGCAGCAGTTGGGCGTCGTGGTCGCTGATGGCGGTACCTCGCTTCCCGCGACGGGGAGACCGGCGACGCGTTCGCCCGTCCGGGCGGTTGCGTTCGCCCTTCCATACGTGCCGTGACACCGAACGGTTCAGCCGCAGGTCAGGCCGGAGCTGTTCACGTCCGGTTCACGTTCGGGCCGACGGCCGCTCACCACGTGCTGGCACCGTCCGGCAGGTACGCGCCCGGGCCGACCGCCCGGGCGCGCCGTCCGACGTCCGACCAGGAGGCTCCACCACATGAGCGACCGTCCTCGCCTGCTTCCGCTGCTGGGTGCCACCCGCCACGGCAGCCGCGACGCGATGACCTGTCTGTACCGGTGCGGAAACGCCTGCGACCACCCGGTGCCCAACTCTTCCGACAACCCGTACTTCGGCGACCTGGTCGACGCCGAGGTCTCCCGGCGCGGCGTGGTCCGCGCCGGCGCGGTCGGCGCGCTGGTGCTCGGCTTCGGCGGCACCGCCGTGGGCGCGCTCGCCGGCGCGGCGCCGGCCGCCGCCGCGCCCGCCACGCCGACCGCCCCGGGCACGGACGAGGCCGCCGCCGCGTTCGGACGCCCGGGCAGTGGCGCGCTGACGTTCAAGCCGATCCCGCCGAACAAGCTCGACACGCTCGTCGTGCCGAACGGGTACGACCACGCCGTCGTCATCAAGTGGGGCGACGAGGTGGTCCCCGGCGCGCCCGCGTTCGACGTCCACCACCAGAGCGCCGCCGCCCAGGCCAAGCAGTTCGGCTACAACAACGACTTCGTCGGCGTGCTGCCGATCGACCGCAAACGCGCGCTGCTCGTGGTCAACCACGAGTACACCAACGAGGACCTGATGTTCCCCGGCTTCACCGGTCAGGACGCGCTGACCGTGGAGCAGGTACGGGTGGCGATGGCCGCGCACGGCATGTCCGTGGTGGAGCTGGAGCGGGTGGCGGACACCGGGCAGTGGCGGCCGGTACGGCGCGGCCGGCGCGAGTACAACCGTCGGGTCACGGCGCTGGCCACGAAGTTCGAGCTGACCGGCCCGGCCGCCGGTTCGGCGTGGCTGCGGACCGCCGCCGACCCGAAGGGCCGGACGGTTGTCGGCACGCTGAACAACTGCGCCGGCGGCGTCACCCCGTGGGGCACCGTGCTCTCCGGTGAGGAGAACTTCAACCAGTACTTCGTCGGCGGCGACGGCGCGCCGGAGGAGCTGAAGCCGAAGCTGGCCCGGTACGGCATCCCGACCGACGTGCGCTACCCGAGCGGCAGCCGCAAGTGGGACCGCGCCGACGAGCGCTTCGACCTGGCCCGGCACCCGAACGAGGCACACCGGTTCGGCTGGGTCGTCGAGATCGACCCGTTCGACCCGCAGGCCCGGCCGCGCAAGCACACCGCGCTGGGCCGGGTGAAGCACGAGGGCGCGAACGTCATCGTGGCCCGCAGCGGGCACGTGGTCGCGTACATGGGCGACGACGAGCGCTTCGACTACCTCTACAAGTTCGTGTCGGACAAGAAGTTCATGCCGGGCAACTCCTGGGTGGCCCGCAAGCACAACCTGACGCTGCTGGAGTCCGGCACGCTCTACGTCGCCACGCTGACCGGCGACAGTCCGGCCGGTGAGATCGACGGCAGCGGCACGCTGCCCGCCGACGGCGGCTTCTCCGGCCGGGGCCGGTGGATCAAGCTGGTCAGCGGCAACCGCTCGTACGTCGACGGGATGACCGCCGCCGACGTGCTCACGTTCACCCGGCTGGCCGGCGACAAGGTCGGCGCGACCAAGATGGACCGTCCCGAGGACGTCGAGCCGAGCCTGCTCACCGGCAAGGTCTACGTGGCGTTGACCAACAACTCCGACCGGGGCAAGGCCGGCAAGGCGCCGGCCGACGAGGCGAACCCGCGTAACGCCAACAAGCACGGGCAGATCCTGGAGCTGGTCGAGGAGCGCGGCGACAACACCGCCGAGGCGTTCACCTGGTCGCTGCCGATCGTCTGCGGCGACCCGGCCGACGCGTCGACGTACTTCGCCGGCTACGACAAGACGAAGGTCTCGCCGATCTCCTGCCCGGACAACGTCGCGTTCGACGCCACCGGGAACCTCTGGATCTCGACCGACGGCAACGCGTTGGGCAGCAACGACGGCCTGTTCGCCACCGCCGTCGAGGGTCCGGAGCGGGGCCACCTGAAGCAGTTCCTCACCGTGCCGCTCGGCGCGGAGACCTGCGGCCCGTTCATCACCCGGGACAACCGGTCGGTGTTCGTGGCCGTGCAGCACCCGGGTGAGATCTCCGGCGCGACGGTGGAGAACCCGGCCTCCACCTGGCCGGACGGCGACTTCGCCAAGCCCGGCGTGGTCGTCACCTGGCGCCTCGACGGGGGCCCGGTCGGCAGCTGAGCCAACCCCGGGGCGGTCCGGCGCTGGACCGCCCGCTGGAGGGCCACCATCCGGCCAGGATGGTGGCCCTTTCAGTTCTCGGTGGCGATCCCGTCGGCGATCGCCCGCGCGGCGGTGAGCAGCTTCGCCCGTACCACGCGTGCCGAGGTCATCATCTCGCTGGCCGGCAACGCGCAGGCCAGCACCACCCGCCGCTCGATGTCCTTGTCCGGGGTGACCAGCACCGCGGCGCACGCCACGCCCTGCCGGAACTGGCCCAGCTCCAGCTGCATGCCGCGCCGGTCGCCGGCGGCCAGGTCGGCCTCGAACGCCTCGACGGTGGTCAGGGTGGCGGTGGTGAACGGCCGCATGCCGTATTCCCGCAGGTAGCGGAAGCGCTGCTCGGCGGTGAGCGTGGCGAGCAGGCTCTTGCCGAGCGCGGTGGCGTGCGCGCCCTCGTCGAAGCCCGGCACCAGATCCTCCAGGTACGGCGAGCGCGCCCCCTCGGCGCACGCGGTCACTGCCACCTGCCCGCCCACGAAGCGGCCGAGGTAGTGGCTCCAACCGGTCTCCACGGCGGCCCGACGCAACGCCTCACCGACCGCGGGCGGGCCCCGGAACGCGGTGACCAGCTCGCGGTAGCGGTCGGCGATCTCCAGTCCGACGATGTACGTCCCGTCCTCGCGCCGGATCACGTAGCCCTCGTACGCGAGCGTGCGCACCAGGTGGTAGGTGGTGGCGACGGTCAGCTCGCAGCGGCGGGCGATCTGCTTCACGGTGAGGCCCCTCGGTGCACGGCCGACCGACTCGAGCACTCGAAGCGCGCGGGAGACGCTGCGGATCAGGTCCGAAGGTTCCGCCAGAGGGTCGCGCACAACTACCTCCGCCGCCGGGGGCTTACACCATATGAAAAAAGGTCCGAGTGCGAAATGCCTGTTCGGGTCGAGGATGTCAGATCACCGGGCACAGACCGTGCATCGACAGACACGATCAGCAGCGAAAACGCGGCCGGCGTAGGTTGACCGGCAATGACTGAAACAATTTCGCGAACCAACCGGGCAGCTACCGGGCGACCCGTCCGGGTCGGCGTCGGGGCCACCGTCACCACGATCGCCTGCGTCCTGCCGGTCTTCCTGGTCGGCGGTCTGGCCGTGCAGCTCGGCGACGAGCTGGGCTTCAGCCCGGCCGGGCTGGGCCTGGCCGTCTCGATCTACTTCGGCATCAGCGCGCTGGCCTCGGTGCCCTCCGGCGCCCTGGTCGAGCGGTACGGACCGGCCCCGGTGGCGCGCGTCGCCATCGCGCTCTCCGCCGGCTCGCTGCTGGCCGTGGCCGGCCTCGCCCGGTCGTACCCCACGCTGGTGGCGCTGCTCGCGCTCAGCGCCGCCGCCAACGCGCTCGGCCAACTCGCCAGCAACGCCGCGTTGGCCGAGCACGTGCCCGCCCACCGGCAGGGGCTCTCCTTCGGCGTGAAGCAGGCCGCCATCCCGCTCTCCACGCTGCTGGCCGGCGCGGCAGTCCCGACCATCGCGCTGACCGCCGGCTGGCGCTGGGCGTTCGTGGTGGCTGCCGGGGCCGCGCTGGCCGCACTGGCGGCCGTTCCCCGGTCCGGTCGGAACCGGCGCACCCGGTCCGCCTCCGCCGGCCGGGGCGACGGCCGGGCCGCGCTGGTGGTGGTCGGGCTGGCCGCGACGCTCGCGGCCGGCGCGGCGAACGCGCTGGGCACGTTCCTCGTCGACTCGTCGGCCGGGCGGGGGCTCTCCCCCGGCCTGGCCGGCCTGACGCTGACGCTCGGCAGCGCGGTGTGCGTGTCCGCCCGCGTCGGTGTGGGGTGGCTGGCCGACCGGCGGGCCGGCGGGCACGTCGGCGTCATCGCCGGGCTGCTGGTGGCGGGCTCGGTGGGGCTGCTCCTGCTCGCGGTGGCCGGGCCGGTGCCGCTGCTCGCCGGCGTGGTGCTCGGCTTCGGGCTCGGCTGGGCCTGGCCGGGGCTGCTGACCTTCGCGGTGGTCCGGCTCCACCCGCAGGCCCCGGCCGCCGCCACCTCGATCACCCAGACCGGCGTGTACGCGGGCGGCTGTCTGGGCCCGCTCGGTCTCGGCGCGCTGGCCGGCGCGGCCGGCTACCCGGCGATGTGGCTGACCGCGGCCGGAGCCATGCTCCTGGCGGCCGTGCTCATGCTGCTCGCCGCCCGCCTGCTGTCCCGCCCGACCTGATCCCTACGCCGTGGGCCGCTCGGGACGCGCAGGGCGCCGAGGGAAGATACCGCCTCGGACGGTTATGACCAGGAGTCATATTTATGACCGTGAGGTATATGGCTCGACCACGACCTGTTCCTGGCGGAGACCACGCTCGGTAGCGGCCGGGGACAGCAGGAGACCGCACCGGCGTCCGCGGTCCGGACGTGCGGAAGTCACCTCTCGACCGGAACGGGTCAGCTGGTGCGGTCGGCGATGTAGTCGCAGAGGGATTCGAGGGCGCGGCGGGCGGGGCCCTCCGGGAGCGGGGCCAGGTGGGCGCGGGCGTCCTCGGCGTAGCTGCGCACCGTCTCCCGTGCGCGCTTGAGCGCCGGGGACTCGCGGAGCAGCGAGAGCGCCTCGGCGTGCAGCGCGTCGTCGACGAGCGGGCCGGTGGCCAGGATCTCCCGGAGTCGCACGCTGGCCGCGTCCGAGTCGTCGCCGGCGAGCGCGTAGAGCACCGGCAGGGTGGGCACGCCCTCGCGCAGGTCGGTGCCGGGCGTCTTGCCGGACTGCACCGACTCGCTGGCGATGTCCAGCAGGTCGTCGGAGAGTTGGAACGCGACGCCGATGACCTCGCCGTACCCGGCCAGGGCCTCGGTGTGCGCGGCGGACGCGCCACCGAACATGCCGCCGAAGCGGGCCGAGGTGGCGATCAGCGAACCGGTCTTCTCGGCGATCACGTGCAGGTAGTGCGCGACCGGGTCGGTGCCGCGCGGGCCGACCGTCTCGGCGATCTGGCCGTGCACCAGGCGGGCGAACGTGCGCGCCTGCAACCGGACCGCTTCTGGGCCCAGGTCGGCCGCGATGTCCGCGGCCCGCGCGAAGAGGAAGTCGCCGACCAGGATGGCCACGGAGTTGCTCCAGCGGGAGTTGGCGCTCGGCGCGCCCCGCCGCACAGCCGCCTCGTCCATCACGTCGTCGTGGTAGAGCGTCGCCAGGTGAGTGAGCTCCATCACCACGGCCGCCGGCACCACCTGGGCGGCGTCCGGGTCGCCGAACTGCGCGCCCAGCGCCACCAGCAGTGGCCGGAACCGCTTGCCGCCGGCCTCCATCAGGTGCCGGGCCGCGTCGGTGACCAGCGGGTCGGCGCTGGCCACGCCGGACCACAGTTGGGTCTCGACGCGGTCGAGGACGCCCAGCACGGACGCTTCGACGCGCGGGTCGGCGAGGTGCAGGCCGAGCGCGCCGAACTGACCTGAACGCTCGCCAGCCGGGTTCACCACGTCTTCAACCATGCCACACCCGTTCGACCTGCTCGGTGAGGGGGATACGGACCGGGGGCCGGTACGCCACGGCGTACCGGCCCCCGGGTGGAACCACTTCCGTCATCGGACGAATTCGGCGGCACCGGTGGTCAGGTCCAGCAGGGGCCCGGGGACCACACCGAGGACCAGCGTGGCGAGCACGCCGATCATCAGGGCGGCCGAGGTGAGCGCGCCCGGCACGGTCACCGTCGGGGTCGCCTCACCCGGCTCCGACAGCCACATCATCACCACGACCCGCAGGTACGGGAAGGCCAGCACCATGCTGGTCAGCACGCCGGCGATCACCAGCCAGGCCTGGTCGGCCTCCAGCGCCGGGCCGAAGACCGCGAACTTGCTGGTGAAGCCGCTGGTGAGCGGGATGCCGGCGAACGCCAGCAGGATGAACGTGAAGATCGCCGCGAAGAACGGCGAGCGGCGGCCCAGCCCGGCCCAGCGGGACAGGTGGGTGGCCTCGCCGTCCGCGTCCCGCACCAGCGTCACCACGGCGAACGCGGCGAGCACCGAGAAGCCGTACGCGGCCAGGTAGAACATCGTGCCCGACAGCCCCTCCTTGCTGGGGGCCAGCACACCCACCAGCAGGTAGCCGGCGTTCGCGATCGACGAGTACGCCAACAGGCGCTTGATGTCCGTCTGGGTGACCGCCAGCACGGCGCCGACCAGCATGGTCAGCACCGCCACCGCGCCGATGACCGGCGTGAAGTCCCAGGAGGCCCCGGCGAACGCGACGTGGAACACCCGCAGCAGCGCGCCGAACGCGGCGACCTTCGTGCAGGCCGCCATGAAGCCGGTCACCGGCGTCGGCGCGCCCTGGTAGACGTCCGGCGTCCAGACGTGGAACGGCGCGGCGGCGGCCTTGAAGAGCAGGCCGATGGCGAGCAGCGCCATGCCGGCGAAGAGCAGCACCTGGCTGGACGAGGACTCGCCGACCGCGGCGTGCACGGTGGCGAAGTCGACGCCGGCGCCACGGCCCGGGATGCCGGAGGTGAAGCCGTAGATCAGGGCCACGCCGAACAGGAAGAACGCCGAGGCGTACGCGCCGAGCAGGAAGTACTTCATCGCGGCCTCCTGGCTCAGCAGCCGCCGGCGGCGGGCCAGCGCGCAGAGCAGGTAGAGCGGCAGCGAGAAGACCTCGAGCGAGATGAACATGGTCAGCAGGTCGTTCGCCGCCACGAAGATCAGCATGCCGCCGATCGCGAACGAGATCAGCGGGTAGACCTCGGTGGCCCCGCCGACGCCGTCGGCCTGCTTCCGGTCCTCGGGCGACTCGGCGGTGACCGCCGCGTGCGCCACGAATGCGCCGCCCCGCTCCACCGTGCGCTCGCCGACCAGCAGCAGCGCCATCACGGCCAGGACCAGGATGGCGCCCTGGAGGAAGAGCGTCGGCCCGTCCACCGCGATCGCGCCGCCGGCGGTGACCAGCCGGGCGTCGGACTTCAGGATCACCATGGTGATCGCGGCCAGCGCCGCCACCAGGGCGAGCGCGAGCTGCACCGCGTTGCGCAGCCGGCGCGGCACGAACGCCTCGACCAGGACGCCCAGCAGGGCGGCGCCCAACATGATCAGGATGGGAGCGAGCGCCGCGTAGTCGATCGACGGCAGCTTCAGTTCACTCACTTTGAAGCCTCCTGGACGCTGCCGACCTCAGGGGCGGGATCGGACTTGCCGACGTCCTGCATGGTCGCCTGGACGGCGGGGTTGATGACATCGGTGACCGGCTTGGGATAGAAGCCGAGCAGCACGATCAGCGCGATCAACGGCGCGACGACGACCTTCTCGCGCAGGCTGAGGTCCCGACGCATGCCCTGGACCTCGGTCAGCGCCGGGTTCAGCGTGCCCTGGGTGGTGCGCTGCACCATCCACAGCACGTACGCCGCCGCCAGGATGATGCCGAGCGTGGCGATCACCGCGACCGGCTTGTTGACGGTGAACGTGCCGATCAGCACCAGGAACTCGGAGACGAACGGCGCGGTGCCGGGCAGCGCCAGCGAGGCCAGACCGGCGAAGAAGAGCACGCCGGCCAGCACCGGCACCAGCTTGCCCGCGCCGCCGAAGTCGCTGATCAGCGCCGAGCCGCGCCGGGCGATCAGCATGCCGACCACCAGGAAGAGCAGGCCGGTGGCGAGACCGTGGTTGAGCATGTAGAGCACCGCGCCGGTGCCGGCCTGGGTGGTGAACGCGAAGATGCCCACCCCGATGAAGCCGAAGTGCGCGATCGAGGTGTACGACACCAGCCGCTTCAGGTCGTTCTGCCCGACCGCCAGCAGCGCCGCGTAGATGATGCCGATCACCCCGAGCGCCATCGCCCACGGCGCGAACCAGCGGGACGCCTCCGGGAAGAGCGGGAGGCAGTAGCGCAGGATCCCGAACGTGCCGACCTTGTCCAGCACGCCGACCAGCAGCGCCGCCGCGCCGGCCGGTGCGGCGCCACCGGCGTCCGGCAGCCAGGTGTGGAACGGGAAGAACGGCGCCTTGATCGCGAACGCGAGGAAGAAGCCGAGGAACAGCCAGCGGGCGGTGTTGGTGGCGAACTCGGCCTGGCTCAGCGTCTGCCAGTCGAACGTCTTGCCGCCGACCACCCAGAGGCCGATCACCGCGGCCAGCATGAACAGGCCGCCGACCAGCGAGTAGAGGAAGAACTTGACCGCCGCGTACTGCCGCTGGTGGCCGCCGTAGCTGCCGATCAGGAAGTACATCGGCACGAGCATGACCTCGAAGAACACGTAGAACAGGAAGACGTCGGCGGCGGCGAAGACGCCGATCATCGTGCACTCGAGGACGAGCAGCAGCGCGAAGTAGACCGGCACCGAGCGCTTCGACGACTCGGCGTCGTGCCACGACGCCAGGATCACCAGCGGCACCAGGATCGCGATCAGCATCAGCATGACCAGCGCGATGCCGTCCACCTCGAAGGTGAACCGCACACCCCAGTTCGGGATCCACGCGTACGACTCGCGGAACTGGAACCGGTCACCGCCGGCGGAGAAGGCGAACCACATCACCACCGAGAGCACCAGCACCAGCAGCGACCAACCGAACGCCACCAGCTTGGCCAGGTCCGGCCGCCTACGTGGCAGCAGGGCCACCACCAGCGCGCCGACCAGCGGCGCCACGGTCAGCACCGAGAGGAACGGGAAGTTGGACATTATTCGGCCTTACCTCCGTCGTGACTGCGTGGCCCGCCGGCGGGGGCGGCCGCGTTGAGGTCGATCACGCCAGCCACCCCGCCTGCACCGCCAGGAACGCCGCCACCACGAGCAGCGCGCCGGTCAGGATCGAGGTCGCGTACGACCGCACGAAGCCGGTCTGCAGCCGCCGGAGCCGGCCCGATCCCCCGCCCACCGCGGCGGCCAGGCCGTTGACCAGCCCGTCGACGCCCCGGTTGTCGAGGAAGACAAGCGCCCGGGTGAGGAAGATGCCCGGCTTCTCGAAGACCGCCTCGTTGACGGTGTCCGTGTAGAGGTTCTTGCGGGCGGCGGTGACCAGCACGCCGGCCGGCTGCGGCTCGGTGGCGGTGCCGTTGCGGAACAGGAACCAGGCCAGCCCGGCACCGAGCACCGTCAGCAGCAGCGAGAGCACGGTGATCACCCAGTGCGCGAGGACCGCCTCGTGGCCCTCCTCCTGGACACCCAGGCCGGCGGTCGCCTCCAACCAGTCCGGCACGGACGTGGCGAGCAGGAAGCCCGCGCCGACCGAACCGATCGCCAGCAGGATCAGCGGGATCGTCATCAGCTTCGGCGACTCGTGCGGGTGCTCGATGTCCTCGGTCCAGCGGGCCGGGCCGTGGAACGTGAGCACGAACAGCCGGGTCATGTAGAACGCGGTGAGCCCGGCGCCGATCAGCGCGGCCATGCCGAACAGCCAGGCCGTCCAGCCCTCCCGCTCGAAGGCGGCCACGATGATCGGCTCCTTGGAGAAGAAGCCGGAGAACGGGAACATGCCGATGATGGCCAGCCAGCCCATCATGAACGTCAGCCAGGTGACCTTCATGTACTTCGACAGGTTGCCGAAGCGGCGGATGTCCACCTGGTCGTTCATGCCGTGCATGACCGAGCCGGCGCCGAGGAACATGTTGGCCTTGAAGAAGCCGTGCGCCAGCAGGTGCACGATGGCCAGCGCGTACGCCGCGCCGCCGAGGCCGACGCCGAGGAACATGTAGCCGATCTGGCTGACCGTGGACCAGGCCAGCACCCGCTTGATGTCGTCCTTCGCCGCGCCGATGACGCAACCCATCAGCAGCGTGAGCGCGCCGACGCTGACCACCACGAGCTGGAGCGTCTCGTTGGCCGAGAAGATCGGGTTGGAGCGGGCGATCAGGTAGACGCCGGCGGTGACCATGGTGGCCGCGTGGATGAGCGCCGACACCGGGGTCGGACCCTCCATCGCGTCCGGCAGCCACGCCTGGAGCGGGAACTGGCCGGACTTGCCGGCGGCGCCGAGGAGCAGCAGCAGGCCGAGCACCAGCACGGTGGTGGAGGTCAGCGAGCCGACCCCGTTGAACACCTCGTCGTACTGGGTGGTGCCGAGCATGGCGAACATGACGAAGATGCCGATGGCCAGGCCGGCGTCGCCGACCCGGTTCATCAGGAACGCCTTCTTGCCGGCGGTGGCCGCGCTCGGCCGGCCGTACCAGAAGGAGATCAGCAGGTACGACGCCAGGCCGACGCCCTCCCAGCCGAAGTAGAGCATCACGTAGTTGTTGCCGAGCACCAGCAGCAGCATCGCGGCGACGAACAGGTTGAAGTACCCGAAGAACCGTCGCCGGCCCTCGTCGTGCGCCATGTACTCCACGGCGTAGAGGTGGATCAGGAAACCCACCCCGGTGATCAGCAGGACGAACACCGCGGCCAGCGGGTCGAAGAGCAGACCGAAGTCCACCTTCAGGTCGCCGACCGTGATGAACTGCCAGAGGCTCTGCTCGACCTGCTTGTTCTCCAGGCCGCGTAGCTGGAAGAAGTAGGTCAACCCGAGCACGAAGGCGGCGCCGATGGCCGCCACGCCCAGCCAGTGGCCCCAGCGGTCCGCCCGCTTGCCGAGCAGCAGCAGGACCGCCGCGCTGACCAGCGGGATCGCCACCAGCAGCCAGACGCTGCCCAGGAGCCCGCCGGCTTGCGCGAATTCCACAGTCTCTTCCACCACGAGCCCCTCAGTACTTCAGCAGGTTGGCGTCGTCGACGCTGGCCGAGCGCCGGGTCCGGAAGATCGCCATGATGATCGCGAGCCCGACCACGACCTCGGCCGCCGCCACCACCATCACGAAGAACGCCATGATCTGGCCGTTCAGGTCGCCGTTGATCCGGCTGAACGTGACCAGGGTCAGATTGGCCGCGTTGAGCATCAGCTCGACGCACATGAACAGCACGATCGCGTTGCGGCGGACCAGCACGCCGACGGCGCCGATGGTGAACAGCACCGCCGCGAGGATCAGGTAGTAGTCCGGCGTCATTTGTCAGTGCCCTTCAATGCGGTCTCCTCGGCCGTCATGTCGCGCACCGGCATGATCTCCGGGATGCCGCGGTCGGTCAGCCGGCCGTCCGGCAGGCGGGCCGGCGTGGCCACCGAGGAGGAGGTGGCAAAGACGCCCGGACCGGGCTTCGGGCCGGGGTAGTTGCCGGGCCGGAACCGCGCCTTCATGGTGGCGACCTGGTCCATCCGGTCCTCCTTGCGCCGCTCCACGTGCGCCAGCACCATCGCGCCCACCGCGGCCGTGATCAGCAGCGCCGAGGTCAGCTCGAAGGCGAAGACGTACTTGGTGAACAGCAGCCGGGCGATGCCCTGCACGTTGCCCTCGGCGTTCGCCTGGTCGAGCCCGGCCGCCCGCACGCCGTCGAGCGCGCGGTAGAGCCCGGTGCCGACCAGACCGGCGAAGCCGAGCCCGAGCACCACGGCGGCGACCCGCTGGCCGCGCAGCGTCTCGATCAGCGAGTCGGACGCGTCCCGGCCGACGAGCATCAGCACGAACAGGAAGAGCATCATGATCGCGCCGGTGTAGACGATGATCTGCACCATGCCGATGAACGGGCCGGCCTGGAGCACGTAGAACACGCCCAGGCAGAGCATGGTGAGCACCAGCCAGAGCGCGGAGTGCACCGCGTTGCGGGCCCACACCATGCCGAGCGCCCCGATCAGGGCCAGCGGGGCGAGGATCCAGAACGTGACCTCCTCACCCCCGGTCACGTCGCCCGCCGCGGCGAGCACCGTAGAAGTGGTCATACCCCTGCTCCCTTGCCCGCCTCGGACCGCTGCGCGGCCTGCTCGGCGCCGGGGAAGGTCACGCCGGGGTGCTCCTCCACCTGGTACCGGCCCGGGCCCATCGGCGAGTGCTCGGCGCCGGCCGAGGTGCCCGGGTTGGTCAGCGCACCGACGTAGTAGTCCTTCTCGCTGTCGCCCAGCCGCATCGGGTGCGGCGGCTGCTCCATGCCTTCGAGCAGCGGCGCGAGCAGCTGCTCCTTCGTGAAGATCAGGTCCTGCCGGTTGTCCCGGGCCAGCTCGTACTCGTTGCTCATGGTGAGCGAACGGGTCGGGCAGGCCTCGATGCAGAGCCCGCAGAAGATGCACCGGGCGTAGTTGATCTGGTAGTTGCTGGCGTACCGCTCACCGGGGGAGAAGCGCTGCTCCTCGGTGTTGTCGCCACCCTCGACGTAGATCGCGTCGGCCGGGCAGGCCCAGGCGCACAGCTCGCAGCCGATGCACTTCTCCAGCCCGTCCGGGTGCCGGTTGAGGATGTGCCGCCCGTGGTAGCGCGGCGCCGAGACCGGCGGCTTGAACGGGTAGTCGGTGGTAACGACCTTCTTGAACATGTGCGAGAAGGTGACCCCGAAGCCCTTGAACGTTCCGGTGATCGCGCCCACGTCACACCTCCCTGGACTCGGAGCCGGCGACGACGTTGGCCGGCTCCCGCTCGGCGACCACGCGCTTGGTACGCGGGCTCGGCGGAACCTGAAGATCCATCGGTGGCAGCGGGAAGCTGCCGTACGGCCGGCTGTCCACCTGCTCCTGGGGCGACGGCTTCGGCTGCTTCTTCCGGCTCGGCCAGAAGAGCGTGGCCAGCAGCAGCACGCCCGCGCCGATGGCGGTGACGAGCAGCCGGTCCCGGGTCTGCCAGTCCTCGATCGAGCGGAGCCCGGCGAGCACCAGGATCCAGACCAGGTTGATCGGCAGCAGCACCTTCCAGCCGAAGCGCATGAACTGGTCGTACCGGAGCCGCGGCAGCGTGCCGCGCAGCCAGACGAACACGAAGACCAGCAGGATCACCTTGCCGAAGAACCACAGCATCGGCCACCAACCCTCGTTGGCGCCCGACCACAGCGTGATCGGCCAGGGGGCCCGCCAGCCGCCGAGGAACAGCGTCGTGGTGACCGCGGACATGGTCACCATGGCGACGTACTCGGAGAGCATGAAGAGCGCGAACTTCAGCGAGCTGTACTCCGTCATGAAGCCCGCGACCAGCTCGGACTCCGCCTCCGGCAGGTCGAACGGCGCCCGGTTGGTCTCGCCGACCATGGCGATGAAGAAGATGATGAAGCTGGGCAGCAGCAGGATCGCGTACCAGCCGGGGGTGGGCAGCTCGAAGCCGCCGAGGCTCAGTCGCGTGCCGTCGCCCTGCGCGGCGACGATCCCGCTCGTCGACATCGTGCCGGCGGTCATGAAGACCGCCACGATGCTGAGCCCCATGGCGACCTCGTACGAGATCATCTGGGCGCTGGAGCGGAGACCGCCGAGCAGCGGGTACGTCGAGCCGGAGGCCCAGCCGCCGAGCACGATCCCGTAGACGCCCATCGAGGAGCAGGCCAGGATCACCAGCACCGCCACCGACACGTCGGTGACCTGGAGCGGCGTCCAGTGGCCGAAGATGCTCACCTTCGGGCCGAACGGGATCACCGACAGCGCGGTGACCGCGGAGATCACCGAGATGGTCGGCGCGAAGAAGAAGACCACCTTGTCGGCGGCGCGCGGGAGGATGTCCTCCTTGAACGCCATCTTCAGGCCGTCCGCGAGCGTCTGGAGCAGGCCGAACGGGCCGACCTGGTTCGGGCCGGGGCGCACCGCCATCCGGCCGACCACCCGCCGCTCGAACCAGACGCCGAGCAGCGTGGCCAGCAGACCGAACGCGAACGCGAAGACGATCTTCCCGAGGACCAGCCACCACGGGTCCTTGCCGAAGTCGGCCAGCGTCGGGTCCTGCGCCGCGAGGTAGACCGCGTTCACTGGTGTGCACCCCCTGCGTTGAGGAGCGGACCCGGCCGTGCGGCGGCGTCCGCGGCGACGCGTCCGGCCGGAACGGCCGGCCCGTCGTTGGAGCCCGCGGTCACCTTCACGACATGACCGGACGTCGCGCCGAGGCTGCGCCGCACGGTCGAGCCGGGTGAGTTGGTCGGCAGCCAGACGACGCCGTCCGGCATCTCGGTGATCGCCGCCGGCAGGGTGACCGCGCCGCGGTCGGTGCCGACCGTGACCGGGTCGCCGTCGGCCACGCCGAGCGCCTCGGCGGTGCCCTTGCCCAGCCGGACGACCGGCAGGCGGGCGGTGCCGGCGAGGTGCTCGTCGCCGTCGGTGAGGCTGCCCAGGTCGAGCAGTTGGTGCCAGGTCGCCAGCACGGCCTCGCCCGGACCGGGCTGCGGCACGGTGGCCGGCTCGACCGAGGGCGGGGACGGCCGCTCGGTGCGGGTCCGGGGCAGCGCGCCCAGCTCGCGGCGCACGCTCAGCACGTCGCCGGTGCCGAGCTGCACGTCGAGCTGCGCGGCGATCGCGTCCAGCACCCGGCCGTCGGTCATCGCGCCGGTGTCCAGCACCCGCTCGAAGGTCCGCAGCCGGCCCTCCCAGTCCAGGAAGCTGCCGGCCTTCTCGACCACCGGGGCGACCGGGAAGACCACGTCGGCACGTCGGGCCACCGCGCTCATCCGCAGTTCCAGGCTGACCAGGAACGGCACCGCGTCCAGGGCCGCCTCGGCCCGGCGCGGATCGGCCAGGTCGGCCGGGTCGACGCCGGCCACCACCAGCGCGCCGAGCTTGCCGTCGGCCGCCGCGGCGAGGATGCCGTCGGTGTCGCGGCCGGCCTGGCTGGGGATCACCCCGGCCGGCAGGTCCCACGTCTCGCCCAGCTCCGCGCGGGCGGCCGGCTCGGTGACCACCCGGCCGCCGGGCAGCAGGTTGGGCAGGCAGCCCGCGTCGACCGCGCCGCGGTCACCCGCGCGCCGCGGCACCCAGGCCAGCCGGGCACCGGTACGCCGGGCCACGTCCGCCGCCGCCGAGAGGCCGCCGGGCACCGCGCCCAGCCGCTCGCCGACGATCAGGATCGCGCCCGGCTGTCCCAGCGCCTCGGCCACCGTGGCGTGCTCGGCCAGCACGCTGGCCTCCTCGCCGGGCACCACCCGGGCCAGCTTGGCCCCGAGCTTCTCCAGGCCGCGGGTCGCGAACGGCGCGATCGCGTACACGGTGAGCGTCTTCTTCAGGTACGCCTTGCGCAGCCGCAGGAAGAGGATCGGGCACTCCTCCTCCGGCTCCAGGCCGACCAGCACCACCGCGGGCGCGTTCTCCACGTCCGCGTAGGTCACGTCGGTGACCCCGGCGACGCTGCTGGCCAGGAATTCGGCCTCCTCGCGGGAGACCGGGCGGGCCCGGAAGTCGATGTCGTTGGTGTGCAACGCCACCCGGGCGAACTTGGCGTACGCGTAGGCGTCCTCGACGGAGAGCCGGCCGCCGGTCAGCACCGCCGTGCCGGTCGCGCCGTCACGGGCCGCGCGCAGCCCCTCGGCGGCCCGGGTGAACGCCTCGCTCCAGGACGCCTCGCGCAGTTCACCGGTCTTCTCGTCGCGCACCAGCGGGGTGGTGAGCCGGTCGAACGCGCGGGCGTACTGGAAGCCCCAGCGGCCCTTGTCGCAGTTCCACTCCTCGTTCACCGCCGGGTCGTCACCGGCCAGCCGGCGCAGCACCTTGCCCCGCCGCCAGTCGGTGCGCTGGGCGCAGCCGGCCGAGCAGTGCTCGCAGACGCTGGGCGAGGAGACCAGGTCGAACGGGCGGGAGCGGAAGCGGTACTGCGAGCCGGTCAGCGCGCCCACCGGGCAGATCTGCACGGTGTTGCCGGAGAAGTAGGAGTTGAAGGGGACGTCCCCCTCGTCGCCCTCCTCGCCGTACGCGTCGTCCCGGTAGATGTTGATCTCCTCGTGCGAGGAGCGTCCCATCAGGTCGATGAACTTGTCGCCGGCGATCTCCTCGGAGAACCGGGTGCACCGCTGGCAGAGCACGCAGCGCTCGCGGTCGAGCAGCACCTGGGTGCTGATCGGCAGCGGCTTCGGGTACTCCCGCTTGTGCTCGTGGAAGCGCGAGTCCGTCCGGCCGGTGGACATCGCCTGGTTCTGGAGCGGGCACTCGCCGCCCTTGTCGCACATCGGGCAGTCCAGCGGGTGGTTCAGGAGCAGCAGCTCCATCACCCCCTCCTGGGCCTTCTTCGCGACCGGCGAGGTGAGCTGGGTCCGCACCACCATGCCGTCGGCGACGGTCTGGGTGCAGGAGGCGACCGGCTTGCGCTGGCCCTCCACCTCCACCAGGCACTGCCGGCAGGCGCCGGCCGGGGCCAGCAGCGGGTGGTCGCAGAAGCGCGGGATCTCGGTGCCCAACTGCTCGGCGACCCGGATCAGCAGCGCTCCCTTGGGCGCGGTGACCTCGACGCCGTCGATGGTCAGCGTGACGGTCTCGGTCTGCTTGGCTACGTCCGTCATTAGTGGGCTCCCACCAGCTGCTTGTCCGACAGCTTCGGTGCGGTACGTCCCTCGATGTAGTCGAGGTAGTCCTGCTTGAAGTACTTCAGCGAGGAGGTCACCGAGCTGGTCGCACCGTCGCCCAGGCCGCAGAACGAGCGGCCGAGGATGTTGTCACAGGTGTCGAGCAGGGTGTCCAGGTCCTCGTGGGTGCCCTGGCCGGCCAGGATGCGCCGGTAGACCCGGACCATCCAGTAGTTGCCCTCCCGGCACGGGGTGCACTTGCCGCACGACTCGTGGTGGTAGAACTCCAGCCACCGGTAGGTCGCGTACACCGGGCAGTCCTGGTCCGAGAAGATCTGGGTGGCCGTGGTGCCCAGGATCGAGCCGGCCGCCGCCACCCCCTCGAAGTCCAGCGGCACGTCCAGGTGCTCGGCGGTGAGCAGCGGCGTCGACGAGCCGCCCGGGGTCCAGAACTTCAGCTCGTGCCCGGGCTTCATGCCGCCGGCCAGCTCGATCAGCTCGCGCAGCGTGATGCCCATCGAGGCCTCGTACTGCCCGGGGTTGGCGATCCGGCCGGAGAGCGAGTAGATCATCGGGCCGGACGACTTCTCCGTGCCCATGGTCTTCCACCAGTCCGCGCCGCCCAGCACGATGTACGGCACGCTCGCGATGGTGCCGACGTTGTTGACCACGGTCGGGCTGGCGTACAGGCCGTGGGTCGCCGGGAACGGCGGGCGCAGCCGGGGCTGGCCCCGGAAGCCCTCCAGCGAGTCCAGCAGCGCGGTCTCCTCACCGCAGATGTACGCCCCGGCGCCGGAGTGCACCACCAGGTCCAGGTCGAAGCCCGAGCCGAGGATGTTCCGGCCGAGGTAGCCCTTGGCGTACGCCTCGGCGACCGCGCTGCGCAGCCGGCGGGCGGCGTGCACGGCCTCGCCGCGGATGTAGATGTAGGCCCGGTTGGCCCGGATCGCGTACGAGGCGATGATGACGCCCTCGACCAGCGAGTGCGGGTCGTGGGTCATCAGCGGCAGGTCCTTGCAGGTGCCCGGCTCGCCCTCGTCGGCGTTCACCACCAGGTAGTGCGGCTTCCCGTCGCCCTGCGGGATGAAGCCCCACTTGAGCCCGGTCGGGAAGCCCGCGCCGCCCCGGCCGCGCAGCCCGGAGTCCTTGATCAGTTGGATCAGGTCGTCCGGGTGCGCCTTGATCGCCTTGCGCAGGGCGGCGTAGCCGTCCAGCTTCTCGTAGGTGCCGAGCCGCCAGGCGTCCGGCGACAGCCAGCGCTTGGTGAGCACCGGCGTGAGCTTGGCCAGCGTCTCCGGCCGAGGAGTGGTCACTTCCGGACCCCCGTTCCGCTCGCGTCCGCCGGGTCGGCGCCGTCGGCGCCCGTGCCGGCTTCGGCGTCCTTGAGGTTGCGCTCCTGGGCGCCGGCCGCGTCGCCGGCGGGCTTGCCGTCACCGGCCGGCGGGTTCGCCGCCGCGCCGGCCGCCTCCGCCGCCCGCGCGTCGCGGGGCGCCGGAGCCGGGCCGTCCGTCGGGACCTTGGTGCCGGGCGCGTCCGCGACCGGGGTCCGCGCGTCCGGCTGCCGGGTCTCGGCGGTACGCACCTGCGGCGACTTGACGTCCGGCGCCTTCACGTCCGGCGCGGTGCTGCCGCTGGCCGCCTCCGGCGTGGCCGGCTCGGCCGCGCCCGCGTTGCCCGCGGTGTCGGCCTTCGCCGTGGTGGTGTCGGCCTTCGCCGGCTCGGCGGCCCTGGCCGGCTCCGGCGCGGGGGCCGGCTTCCCGGACTCGGCCTTCGCCTTCGCCTCGGCGGCGGCCCGGTCGGCCTCGGCCTTGCTGCGGATCGGCGTCCTCGGGTCGAAGCCGGCCACCGAGATGCCGTGCTGCTCGGCCAGGCGCAGGCCGCGCAGGCTCGGCTCACCCGGCCCGCCGTCGGCCACCGCGCCGTCCCGCTCGTCGGCGAAGCCGGCGAGCTGCACCGCCATCTCCTTCAGCGTGCAGAGCCGGGCGCCCCGGGTCGGCATGGGTCGGCCGCCGGCCTGCAACTCCTGCACCACGCCGAGCGCGCCCTGCGGCTCGACGTTGTCGAAGAAGTCGTAGTTGACGGTCATCACCGGGCCGTAGTCACACGCGGCCAGGCACTCGGCGTGCTCCAGGGTGATCTTCCCGTCGGCGGTGGTCTCCTCGTGCCCGACGCCCAGGTGCTCGGCGAGCGCGTCGTAGACCGCCTGGCCGCCGAGCACGTCGCACATCGTGTTGGTGCAGACGCTGACCAGGTAGTCGCCGGTCGGCTTGCGCTTGTACATGGTGTAGAAGGTGGCGACGGCGCCGACCTGGGCCTTGTTCAGCCCCAGCACCTCGGCGCAGAACTCGACGCCGGCCGGGGAGACGTACCCCTCCTCGGACTGCACCAGGTGCAGCAGCGGCAGCAGCGCCGAACGGGACCGGTCCGCCGGGTAGCGGGCGATGATCTCCCGCGCCCGCAGCCGCGTCTCCTCAGTGAACACGTTCATCGGTCACAACCACCCATCACGGGGTCCAGCGAGGCGCCGCCGGCGATCACGTCGGCGATCAGGCCGCCCTCGGCCATCGCCGGGAGGGCCTGGAGGTTGACGAAGCTCGGCTCCCGGTAGTGCACCCGGTAGGGCCGGGTGCCGCCGTCGGAGACCGCGTGCACGCCCAGCTCGCCGCGGGGCGACTCGATGCCGACGTACACCTGGCCGGGCGGGACCCGGAAGCCCTCGGTGACGAGCTTGAAGTGGTGGATCAGCGACTCCATCGACTGACCCATGATCTTGGCGACGTGCTCCAGCGAGTTGCCCATGCCGTCGACGCCGATGGCGAGCTGCGCCGGCCAGGCGATCTTCTTGTCGGCGACCATCACCGGGCCCGGCTTCAACCGGTCCAGCGCCTGCTCGACGAGCTTCAGCGACTCACGGATCTCCGCCAGCCGGACCAGGTAGCGGCCCCACACGTCACCGTCGGTGTGGGTCGGCACGTCGAACTCGTACGTCTCGTACCCGCAGTACGGCATGGTCTTGCGCAGGTCCCAGGCGAGCCCCGCCGAGCGGAGCACCGGGCCGGTGATGCCGAGCGCCATGCACGCGGTCACGTCGAGCACCGCCACGTTCGTGGTGCGCTCGATCCAGATCGGCTGCCCGGAGAGCAGGTTCTCGTACTCCTTGAGCTTCTTCGGCATCAGCACCAGGAAGTCGCGGATCTTGCGGATCGCGTCGTCCGGCACGTCCTGCGCCACGCCGCCCGGCCGCACGTACGCGTGGTTCATCCGCAGGCCGGTGATGGTTTCGAAGATGTCGAGGATGTACTCCCGCTCGCGGAAGCCGTACAACATCATGTTGATCGCGCCCAGCTCCATGCCGGTGGTGGCCAGCCAGACCAGGTGCGAGGAGATCCGGTTCAGCTCCATCATCAGCACCCGGATGGTGGTGGCCCGCTCGGTGACGTCGTCGGTGACGCCGAGCAGCTTCTCCACCGCGAGCGCGTACGCCGTCTCGTTGAAGATCGGCGAGAGGTAGTCCATCCGGGTCACGAACGTCGAGCCCTGGACCCAGTTGCGGTACTCCAGGTTCTTCTCGATGCCGGTGTGCAGGTAGCCGACGACGGAGCGGGCCTCGCGGACCGTCTCGCCCTCCAGCTCCAGGATCAGCCGGAGCACGCCGTGCGTGGACGGGTGCTGGGGACCCATGTTGACGACGATCCGCTCGTCGTTGATCGGGTCGGTGCCGGAGACGACCTGGTCCCAGTCCCCGCCGGTGACGGTGAAGACCTTGCCCTCGGTGGTCTCGCGCTCGGTCGCGTAGTTCGACGTCGTCACTGGTACGACCTCCGTCGGTCCGGCGGCGGGATCTCCGCGCCCTTGTACTCGACGGGTACGCCGCCGAGCGGGTAGTCCTTGCGCTGCGGGTGCCCCTCCCAGTCGTCCGGCATGAGGATCCGGGTCAGGTTGGGGTGGCCGTCGAAGACGATGCCGAACATGTCGTACGCCTCCCGCTCCTGCCAGTCGGCGGTCGGGTAGACGGCGGTCACGCTCGGCAGGTGCGGGTCCTCGGCGGAGACCGCGGCCTCCAGCCGGACCTGCCGCCGGTAGGTCATCGAGGTGAGCTGGTAGACCACGTGCAGCCGGCGCACGTCGGCGCCCAGGTAGTCCACGCCGGACACCGAGGAGAGCAGCTCGAAGCGCAGCGACAGGTCGTCGCGCATCACCTGGCAGACCTCGGCGATCCGCTCCGGGCGGACGTGCAGGGTCAGCTCGCCCCGGTCGACCACGACCTTCTCGATCGCGTCGCCGAAGCCCGGGTACGCCTCCTCCAGCGCGTCCCGCACCTCGTCGAAGTAGCTCCCGTACGGCCGGGTGGCCTCCTCGATCGGCTTGCGCGGGCGGACCAGGCCGCCGTAGCCGGAGACGTCACCGGTGCCCTGGTTGCCGAACATGCCCCGACCGGCCGGGCTGGCCGGCGGGTACTCGGCCGGCGCGGTGGAGCTGGCTCCGGCGGGAGTGGTCGGCACCGGGACCCCGCCGTCGTTGTTCCTGTCCTGCGGCGACGTCACTTGGGTCCCCCCTGCGTCTGGAGGTGGTTCTGCGCCTTCATCCAGTTCTCGATCCGCAACTGCTCCTCGCGTCCCTCGCGGACCGCCTTCGTCCACTCGGCGCGCCGGGCCTTGTCGTTGCGGTACGACGACGGCATCGAGCCGTAGGGCACGACGGGCACGTCACCGCGCTCCTTGCGGGCCTCGTGCATCTTGCGGCCGTTCGGGCCCAGCGGCTCGTACATGATCTTCTCGCGCAGCTTGAGCACCGCGTCGATGAGCATCTCCGGCCGGGGCGGGCAGCCGGGAAGGTACATGTCGACCGGGACGACGTGGTCGACGCCCTGCACGATGGCGTAGTTGTTGAACATGCCGCCGCTGCTGGCACAGACGCCCATCGAGATGACCCAGCGGGGCTCGGCCATCTGGTCGTAGATCTGCCGCAGCACCGGGGCCATCTTCTGGCTGACCCGGCCGGCCACGATCATCAGGTCCGCCTGCCGGGGCGAGGCGCGGAAGACCTCCATGCCCCACCGGCCCATGTCGTAGTGCGGGCCACCGGCGGCCATCATCTCGATGGCGCAGCAGGCCAGCCCGAAGGTGGCGCCCCAGACGGACGACTTCCGCGACCAGTTGACCAGCTTCTCGACGCTGGTGAGCAGGACGCCGGAGGGAAGCTTCTCCTCGATGCCCATCTGCTACCTCCTCAGTCCCAGTCCAGGCCGCCGCGCCGCCAGACGTAGGCGTAGGCGACGAAGACCGCGACGATGAACATGACCATCTCCACGAAGCCGAAGATCGGCAGGGCGTCGAAGGAGACCGCCCAGGGGTAGAGGAAGATGATCTCGATGTCGAAGACGATGAAGAGCATCGCCGTCAGGTAGAACTTGATCGGGAACCGGCCGCCGCCGACCGGCTGCGGGCTCGGCTCGATGCCACACTCGTACGCCTCGAGCTTGGCCTTGTTCAGACGCCGGGGGCCGGCGAATCGGGCAGCGGCCACGGAGAACAGCGCGAACCCCGCGGCGAGGGCGAACAGCCCGATGATGGGTGCATAAGGAGAGAGCGTCATCGTTGTCCCCTGCTCGTCCTTCCCTGACCTCGGTGGTCGGCCAAAATCACACTATTCACGTCCCTGACGACCTCGGTCGGCGGGGGTCGATCTCTCCGGTCCGTGGTCGGTCGACCGCGCACCGGTGGTCTCCTACACGGCCGGCGCCACCCTGGTCATCGCGTTGATGACCCGGTCCATCGCGTCCCCGCCGCGCGGGTCGGTCAGGTTCGCCAGCAGCTTGAGCACGAAGCGCATCAACATCGGGTGCGGCATGCCGTGCTTCGTGGCCATCCGCATCACCTCGGGGCGGCCGATCAGCTTCACGAAGACGCCGCCGAGCCGGTAGTAGCCACCGAAGCGGGCCTTCAGCTCCTGCGGGTACGCCATCAGCGCCCGCTCCCGCTCCGCGCCGGCCGGGCGGGCCAGCGCCTGCACCGCGACCTCGGCGGCCAGCTCGCCGGACTCCATCGCGTACGCGATGCCCTCGCCGTTGAACGGGTTGACCATGCCGCCGGAGTCGCCGACCAGCAGCACTCCGCGGCTGTAGTGCGGGACCCGGTTGAAGCCCATCGGCAGCGCGGCGCCGAGGATCGGCCCTTCCGCGTTGGCCTCGTCGGTCATCCCCCAGTCCTCCGGGGTGTTGGCCAACCAGTCGGTGAGCAGCCGGCGGTAGTTCGTCTTGCCGAACGCCGAGGACGAGTTGAGCACGCCGAGGCCGACGTTCACCCGGCCGTCGCCGAGGCCGAAGATCCAGCCGTAGCCGGGCAGCAACGCGTCGTTGCCCTTGGCGCGCAGCTCCAGCCAGGACTCCAGGTAGTCGTCGTCGTGCTTCGCGGGCGAGCGGTAGTAGCGGCGGACCGCCACGCCGATCGGCCGGTCCTCGCGCTTGGCCAGCCCGAGCGCGAGCGGGAACCGGCCGGAGACGCCGTCGGCGGCGACCACCAGCGGCGCGTGGAAGGTGGCCGGTTCCTTGTCCGGGCCCACCTCGGCCTGCACCCCGACCACGCGGTCATCCGCGTCGAGCACCGGGGTCAGCACGTTGACGCCGGTGCGCAGCTCCGCACCGGCGGTGACGGCACGCCGGGCGAGCAGGTCGTCGAAGTCGAGCCGGGTCCGGACCAGGCCGTAGTTGGGGAAGCTGGCCAGGTCGGGCCAGTCCAGCTCCAGGCGCACCCCGCCGCCGATCACCCGCAGGCCCCTGTTGTGCAGCCAGCCGGCCTCGGGCGAGGTGTCCACGCCCATCCGGATGAGCTGCCGCACGGCACGGGGCGTGAGCCCGTCGCCGCAGACCTTCTCCCGGGGGAACTCCGTCTTCTCCAGCAGCAGCACGCGTACGCCGTGCCGCGCCAGGTGGTATGCCGTGGCCGATCCTCCGGGACCGGCGCCCACGACGATGACGTCGGCGTCGTTCTCCACCGCGGTCATCCGCGCCTCCTCCCGCATGCTCGTGAAATGCTTCACAAGCCGATCGGGTTGGAGTCTATGACCGGCGTTACACCTGTATGCGCTGAGGGGGTCCTAACTTCCCGGAAACCCGCCGGTGAGGGCGCGGAGATCGGTCACCAGCGGGCCGGGGCGGCCGGTCCCAGCCCGGCGTCGAGCCGGATGGTTTCGGGCAGATGGTCGCGCAGCGCGCCGCCGGCCGCTCGGTCCAGCGCGGCCAGCACCTCGGCGACCACCTGGCGGACCTCGGCGGGATCCGCACCGGCCAGCGCCCTGAGCTGCGCGATCAGCTCCGCGGCGTCGTCGTCGGTGGCGGCGTGGTCGGGTCCCGTCATGGGCGCGAGCCTACGGCGCGAATCACGCTCAAGCCGGACATTCACGAAATGCCCGGCCGATGCGCCGGGACGATCAGTTCCGGACGGCCCGGTGCAGCGCGACGACACCGCCGGTCAGGTTGCGCCACGCCACCCGCCCCCAGCCGGCCGCGCCGACGCGCGCGGCCAGCGCCGGCTGGTCCGGCCAGGCCCGGATCGACTCGGCGAGGTAGACGTAGGCGTCGGGGTTGCTGGAGACCGCGCGCGCCACCGCCGGCAACGACCGCATCAGGTACGACAGGTAGACCGTGCGGAACGCCGGGTTGACCGGGGTGCTGAACTCGCAGACCACCAGCCGCCCGCCCGGCCTGGTGACCCGGGCCAGCTCGCGCAGCGCGGCGTCGGTGTCGTTCACGTTGCGCAGCGCGAAGGAGATGGTCACCGCGTCGAAGCTGGCGTCCGCGAACGGCAGCCGGAGCGCGTCGCCGGCCAGCAGCGGCACCGACGGGCGGGTGCGCTTGCCGGCGTGCAGCATGCCCAGCGACAGGTCGGCGCCGACCGCGTACGCCCCGGAGTGGGCCAGCTCCTCGGTGGAGACGCCGGTGCCGGCGCCCACGTCCAGCACCCGCTCGCCGGGCCGCAGGCCGAGCGCCGCCCGGGTGGCCCGCCGCCAGGACCGGTCCTGCCCGAAGGAGAGCACGGTGTTGGTCAGGTCGTAGCGGGCCGCCACGCCGTCGAACATGGCGGCGACCTCGTGCGGCTGCTTCTCCAGGCTGGCGCGCTGGCCCTGCGGGGTACGGCTCACCCCTCCACTCTGCCAGCCGCGCCGGCCCGGGTACGGCGCGGGGGCGAGGTGGTCGCCCACCCCGCCCCCGCCGTGTCCGGAGCGTCCGGCTCAGTCCCCGGTGCGCTCCTCGGTCGGGGCGACCAGGACCACCTTGCGGCGGCGGGACAGCATCATCAGCGCCGCGCCGGCGGCGAGCACGAGCGCGCCGATGCCGCCGATCAGGCCGACCTGCATACCGGTCACCGGCAGGCCACCGTCACCGGCGCCACCGCCGCTGCCGCCACCCGTGGTCGGGGTCGGGACCGCGGTCGCGCCGCCGCTTGGGGTCGGCTCGGCGGTCGGGGTGCCGGTCGGCGTCGGGGTCGGGGTCGGCGTCGGCTGCCCGTTCGGGTCGACGAAGACGTCGAACTGGGCGGTGTTGTCGACGTCGTCGACCTCGGAGAACGCGCGGCGCTGCGCCGAGCTGGCGACGCGCGGCTCCTCCTCGGGCTCGCCGGATGCGGAGTCCAGGCCGGCGGCGAAGACGAAGCCGGGCCGGAGCAGCTTCTCCGTCACGTCCGCGCCGACGGTCACCCGCACGCCCGCGGTGTAGAACTGGCCGGGCTTCAGCACCGCGCCCCGGTCCTCGCAGTACGCCTGCGCGAAGCCGCCCAGGTCCTGCTCGACGCAGCCCTCGGGCAGCTCGGCGAAGGTGACGCCGGCCGGCAGCGTGATGCCGTACGCGACGCCGGTGGCCTTCCGGCTGCCGTCGTTGAAGACGGCCCAGTCCAGCGGCGCGGTCTCGCCCGGCCGGACCGGACGCAGGTTCGCCTCGCCGGCATCGTCGCCGTCGACCTGCACGTCGGCGTACACGTCCTGCACCCAGGTGGTGAGGTCGTAGCCGGGGGCGGTCACGGTGATGTCGTGCTCGACCGAGTTGTTCTCCAGGTCGGGGTCGGCGGTGGCCGCGCTGATGGAGACCGTGAGCGTGCCGGCCGCGCCCTTGCCGCCGGTGGAGAACAGCGGGATGCCGAAGTCCTCGGTGGTGCCCGCGGCGAGGTCGCCGAGCAGGCAGGTGAAGGAGGTGCCGGTCACCTCGCAGCCCTCCGGGACCAGCACGCCGACCTTGCGGTCCTTCAGGCTCTTCGTCTCCACCGTGACCCGGACGCCCTTCGCGTCGACGGCGCCGGTGGTGTTGTCCACCTGGAACTTGAACGGCTTGGCCCGGGCCTCGTCGACACCCTTGGCGAGCTGGTAGCTCAGCGGGACGAGCTGAAGGTCGGCCTCGTCGGCGGCGTACGCCGGGCCGGCGACGGCGGCGAGGCCGGCGGTGGAGAACAGGGCGACCACACCGGCACGCGCCAGTGTGGATCGGAAGCGGAAGGTCATGGTTCCCCCGGGGGTAGGGACGTGCCGATCAGGCACGGAACGAACGGACGGTACCGGAGCGACGCGGCGCCGCGCCAGCGTCCCACGGGCGGAATTCCCACCGTCCTCGACCGACAGCAGGGGCGGGATGGTCACCCATCCCGCCCCTGCCGCGGTGCGTTATGTGAACGACCCTCATGGGCCGATGGAGGACGACGGTCCGACGAACGCCGCCAGCGTAGTCGCGGCGGCGACCGGCGTGGCCACGCTCGCCCGGGTCGCCGCCGACCTGTTACCTGGCAGCTCGCGGCCCGGATGGGCGGTGTCGAGCGGGACGTTAGCGGCTCCCGGTCAGGCCCGTCGAGGGCCACGCCGAAGCTCCACCGGAAACGGGTACGACACCCGGCCGCACGACGCCCCCGGCCGACCGAACGGTGGACCGGTCAGTTCGCCTCGACCAGCGGCAGCGACTTCCCGACGCCGCCGCCCGGCAGCGCGATCGAGGAGAAGTGCGAGACCACGCGGTCGTCGCTCGGGTCGTCCGCCGGCGTACGGTGCACCGCGAGCCGGCGGTAGAGCGTGTCCCGCTGGGCCGGGACCCGGTCCGCCGACCGGATCATGCCGATCAGCTCGTGCAGGTTGGACCGGTGCCGGGCGCCGGCCGAGGAGATGACGTTCTCCTCCAGCATGATCGAGCCCAGGTCGTCCACGCCCATGTGCAGCGCGAGCTGCCCGACGTCCTTGCCCGTGGTCAGCCAGGACGCCTGGAGGTGCGGCACCGTCTCGAAGAAGAGCCGGGCCACCGCGACCAGACGCAGGTACTCCAGCGAGGTGGCCTGGGTGCGGCCCTTCAGGTGGTTGTTCTCCGGCTGGTACGTCCACGGGATGAAGGCCCGGAAGCCGCCGGTGCGGTCCTGCACGTCCCGGATCATCCGCAGGTGCTCGATGCGCTCCGCGTTGGTCTCGCCGGTGCCCATCATCATGGTCGCCGTCGACTCCAGGCCCTGCCGGTGCGCCAGCTCCATCACCTCGAGCCAACGCGCGCCCGACTCCTTCAGCGGCGCGATCGCCTTGCGCGGCCGGTCCGGCAGCATCTCGGCGCCGGCGCCGGCGATCGAGTCCAGGCCGGCCGCCTTGATCCGGGCGATGGCCTCGTCGAGGCTCACGCCGGAGACCTTCGCCATGTGCAGGATCTCGCTCGGGCCGATCGAGTGGATGGCGAGCTGCGGGTAGGCCCGCTTGACCGAGGAGAACAGCTCCTCGTAGTAGTCCACGCCGTAGTCCGGGTGGTGCCCGCCCTGGAGCATGACCTGGGTGGCGCCCAGCTCGACCGCCTCGCCGCAACGGCGCAGGATCTCCTCGGTCGGGTGGGTCCAGCCTTCGGCGTGCTTGGGGGCCCGGTAGAACGCGCAGAACTTGCACGCCGTCACGCAGACGTTCGTGTAGTTGATGTTTCGGTCGATCAGGTACGTGACGATGTTGTCCGGGTACCGGCGCCGTCGTACCGCGTCGGCCGCCTCGCCCAGCGCGTGGAAGGGCGCCTCGGTGTAGAGCAGCAGCGCCTCCTCGGGCGTGATCCGCCCGCCGTCCGCGCCGCGCTGCAGGATGTCGTCGATCTCCCGGCTCACCGTCACGTCACCGAGCCTACGTCGGGCCGGAACCGACCCGTCAGCCCCATGCGGGACCAGTCGGTTCTGGTACACGACTCCCTCAAGTCGTGTACCAGAAAGGCGCTCCGTGCACCAGAAAGCGATAGGGTGTACCTGAAAGCAAGCGACCACTCCGGATGGGGGACGATGAACTCGTCCGAGCTGAGAGATCTCCTGGTCGAGCTGCGCCACCTGGGCAACGACCACGCTTCGTGCGAGGTCAAGCGGGCGCGGGGCGGACTACCGGCCAGCGTGTGGGAGACGGTCAGCGCCTTCGCCAACGCCAGCGGCGGCTTCCTGATCCTGGGGATCGACGAGCGGAACGGGTTCGAGGTCACCGGCATCCGCGAACCCGGCCTGATGGAAGCAGCCCTCGGCGCCATCTGCGCTGAGATGGAACCACCGGTTCGCGCCCAGATCACTACGGTCGAACTTGACGGCGAAATGGTAGTGATCTGCGAGATACCGCAACTCGCCCGCGACCAGCGACCGTGTTACAAACGCAACCTCGGCCCGTGGGCCGGCTCTCGCATCCGAGTCAGTGACGGCGACCGCCGACTGACGGACTACGAGGTGGCGGTCCTCCTGGCCAATCGCTCCGACCAGAGGCACGACATCGCGCCGGTGCCGAGCGCCTCACTGGCGGACCTTGACGAAGACCTCATCCAGGCTTTTCTCCGGCGTATCCGGCAGACGAAGGGCGAGATCTTCCGCCGGGTGTCCGACGAGCGGGCCCTGACCATGCTCAATGTGCTGACCCACCATGAGGCATCACTGGTGCCGACCCTGGCCGGCTTGCTCGTCTTCGGCATCTACCCGCAGACGTTCGAGCCCCAACTCGGGATCACATTCGTCGCCTACCCGGCCAACTCGGCTGGCGCCCTGGGGCCGATGGGTGAGCGGTTCACCGAGAACCAGGCGATCGACGGCTCCATCCCGGTACTGGTGGCGGAATGCGTCCGCATCCTCAAGCGGAACATGAAGCGACGCAGCGTCATCACCGGCATCTACCGGGTCGAGGAGTGGGAGTACCCCGAGGAGGTCCTCCGCGAAGCCTTGGTCAACGCCTTGGTTCACCGCGACTACAGCGAGTTCGCGAGAGGCATGCAGGTCCAAGTCGAGATGTATCCCGACCGCCTGCTGATCAGGAACCCTGGCGGTCTGTTCGGTCCGGTCGAGGTCGGCTCGCTGGGAACCGTCACTGTCACTTCGTCCCGAAACCGGGCGCTACTGAAGATCTTGGAGGACACTCCCTTCGGAGACGGCCACATGGTCTGCGAGAACCGCGGCACTGGTATCGCCCGAATTCGGATGGCGCTGGCCGAGGCAGGTATGGAACAGCCACGGTTCAACGACGACATCTCACTCTTCTCGGTTGAGTTCCCCAATCACACGCTCCTCGACGAGGAAGCGATCAGCTGGTTGGGATCGCTGGGCAGGGGGCCGCTGAGCCGGTCGCAAATGGCAGCCCTGGTGGTGATGCGCAACGGAACGACGATGACCAACAGCGGCTATCGCGCCACGACCGGAGTCCCGGACAGCAGGGTCGCGAGTCGAGAACTGAGGGATCTCGTGGACCGCGGGCTCGTCACCCTGCACGGGTCGGGCGGCGGCGCAATCTACCAAATTGCAGTTGGCAGCGTACCGAATCTGTTTGAGATCTCCGAGATTCCGCCACCGCCGACCGCACCGAGTCCAGCAGCCTCCGAAAAGGCGTCGTCCAACGAGACGGCGATCTTGTCGGCGCTCGGCGGTGCGCGCCTCACACGTGCGGAGTTGCAGGCGGCCACCGGGTTGAAACCACACCAGGTGTCGCACGCGCTTCGGTTGCTTCGGGCGCACGGTCTGGTCCGGATGATCGGCCAGGCCAGGCTGCGCACCACTCGCTACGAGCGCGTACCTGACTGACGCCGAACGGTCGGGAACGGCACGTCAGCCCGCGTCAGCCGCCGAGCCGGGCGTCGCGGTCCACGGGCCGACCAGACGTCCGCTTCCGGCCCCATCCGTCGGACCGCGAACCGGACGCGACGCGGCCACCCGCACCGGCGCACACGCTCGTGGCGTCACGCGTCGTAGTCGACCGTCAATCGGTCGGTCACCGGGCTGGACTGGCAGGTCAGGACGTAGCCGGCGGCCACCTCGTCCGGCTCCAGCGCGTAGTTGCGGGCCATCGTCACCTCACCGGAGGTGACCCGGGCCCGGCAGGTCGAGCAGACCCCACCCTTGCACGCGTACGGCAGCTCGCCCCGCACCCGGAGCGCGGCGTCCAGCACCCGCTCGTCCCGGCGCATGGTGAAACTCGACGAGCGCCCGTCCAGCACGATCGTCACCTCGGCGCCCGCGCCCGGCTGCTCGACCGGGCGGCGCACCGGCTCCGGCGGGGCGTCCACGTGGAACAGCTCGGTGTGCACCGCCGCGTCCGGCACCCCGCGCCCGGCCAGCACCGCCTTGGCGTCCACCACCATGCCGTACGGGCCGCAGAGGAACCACTCCTCGATCTCGTCGCCCGGCACGACGGTGTCCAGCAGCCGGGTCAGCCGGTCCGCGTCGATCCGCCCGGACAGCAGCGCCGACTCGCCCATCTCGCGGCTCAACACGTGCACCAGGTGCAGCCGGGTCGGATAGCGGTCCTTCAGGTCGGCCAGCTCCTCGGCGAACATCACCGTGTTCGCCGTGCGGTTGCCGTACACCAGGGTGAAGGTGCTCCGCGGCTCGACGGCCAGCGCGGTCGCGACCAGGCCGAGCACTGGCGTGATGCCGGAACCGGCGACCACCGCGCCGTAGCGGCGGACCCGGTCCGGCGCGAACGCGGAAGTGAAGTGCCCGAGCGGCGGCAGCACCTCGACGGTGTCGCCGTCGCGCAGCGCGCCGCAGGCGTACGCGGAGAACGCCCCGCCCGGGACCTCGCGCACCCCGATCCGCAGCCGGCCGTGCCGGGCCAGCTCGTCGGGGGTGGAACAGATCGAGTACGACCGCCGCGCCTCCGCGGACTCCGGGTCGTCGGCGACGGCCGGGCGGCGGACCGTGAGGTGCTGCCCGGCGGAGAACGCGAACGTCTCCCGCAGCTCCGCCGGCACCGCGAAGGTGATCGACACGGAGTCGTCGGTGAGCCGGTCGACGGCGGCGACCGGCAGCGGGTGGAAGACCGGCCGGCGGCGGACGGGCCGGGTGATGGTGACAGTCACAGCGCCTTCAGGTGGTCGAAGGGTTCGGCGCAGGAGCGGCAGCGCCACAGCGCCTTGCAGGCGGTGGAGCCGAACCGGCTGACCTGCGTGGTCTCCGGTGATCCGCAGCGCGGGCAGCGGACCGTCAGGGTCAGCGGCACCACCGTGTCGTCGCCACGCGGGGCGGGCGGGGCGATGCCGGCGGCGGCCAGCTTGGCCCGGCCGGCGGCGGAGATCCAGTCGGTGGACCAGGCCGGCGCGTAGACGGTGCGGACCTCGGCGTCCGGGTGCCCGGCGGTGGCGAGCGCGCGGCGGATGTCCGCGCGGATCACGTCCATGGCCGGGCAGCCGGTGTAGGTGGGGGTGATGGTGACGACGACCCGGCCGGTGGCCGGCTCCTCCTCGACCGCGCGCAGGATGCCCAGCTCGTCGATGGTGATCACCCGGATCTCCGGGTCCACCACCGCCGCCACGGCCTCCCGCGCGTTCACCAGTTGGCTCCGGGGTGGGCGCGGTGCAGCACCTGCATCTCGGCGAGCAGGTAGGAGAGGTGCTCGGTGTGCACGCCGTCCCGGCCACCGCCGGGCGTCCAGCGCGTCTCCGGGCGGGTCAGCGTGGCCTCGTCCAGCACCGCGGCCACGGTGGCGTCGAAGCCGGCCCGCAGCGTGGCCGGGTCGACCGGCGCGGCCGGGTCGGGGGTGAACAGCTCGTGGACGTACGGCCAGACCTGGTCGACCGCGTCCTGCATGCGACGGTGCGACTCGTCGGTGCCGTCGCCGAGGCGCTTCACCCAGAGCGAGGCGTGGTCCAGGTGGTACGCGGACTCCTTGCGCGCCTTCGCACCGACCGCGGCCAGCCGGTCGTCGCCGCAGCCGGCCAGCGCGGTGTAGAGCGGAAGCTGCCAGGCGGCCAGGAGGAACAGTTTCGCCATGGTCACCGCGAAGTCGCCGTTGGGCAGCTCGACCAGCAGGCAGTTGCGGAACTCGCGGTCGTCGCGCAGGTACGCCAGGTCGTCCTCGTCCCGGCCGGCGCCCTCCAGCTCGCCCGCGTAGGTGAGCAGCAGCCGGGCCGCGCCCAACTGGTCGAGGGCGATGTTGGCCAGCGCGATGTCCTCCTCCATCTCGGGTGCGCGGGAGGTCCACTCGCCGAGCCGCTGCGCCGCGATCAGCGCGTCGTCGCCGAGGGCGAGCGTGAAGTCGAAGACGGTCGTCACAGGTGGGCCACCCCGTCCGGCACCTCGTAGAACGTCGGGTGGCGGTAGACCTTGTCGGCCGCCGGGTCGAAGAACGCGTCCTTCTCGTCCGGGCTGGACGCGGTGATCGCGCCCGCCGGCACCACCCAGATGGAGACCCCCTCCTGGCGGCGGGTGTAGAGGTCGCGGGCGTTGCGCAGCGCCAACTCGGCGTCGGGCGCGTGCAGGCTGCCGACGTGGGTGTGCGACAGGCCGCGCCGGGCCCGCACGAAGACCTCCCACAGGGGCGAGGACTGGCTGGTCATGCCGAGCCGACTGGGCATGCCCTCACGGCCCTCGCTTCGCTCGGTGCGTTCGGTCATGCCGAGCCGACCGGGCATGCCCTCACGGCCCTCGCTTCGCTCGGTGCGTTCGGTCATGCCGCCACCGGTTCCTTCCGCTCCGCCCGCTTCGCGGCGTACGCCGCGGCGGCCTCCCGTACCCACGCGCCGTCGGCGTGGGCCCGCTGCCGGTGCGCCATCCGCTCCCGGTTGCACGGCCCGTCACCCTTGATGACCCGCATCAGCTCGGCGTAGTCGGGCTGGGTGTAGTCGTGCGCCTGCCGCTCGTCGTTCCAACGCAGGTCCGGGTCGGGGATGGTCAGGCCGAGCACCTCAGCCTGGCCGACGCACATGTCGACGAAACGCTGGCGCAGCTCGTCGTTGGAGAAGCGCTTGATCTTCCAGCTCATCGACTGCGCGCTGTGCGTGGAGTCGCCGTCCGGCGGGCCGAACATCGCCAGGGACGGGTACCACCAGCGGTCGATCGCGTCCTGGGCCATCGCCTTCTGGCCTCCGGTGCCGTGCGCCAGCGTGTGCAGGATCTCGTAGCCCTGGCGCTGGTGGAACGACTCCTCCTTGCAGACCCGGATCATGGCGCGGGCGTACGGACCGTAGGAGCAGCGGCACAGCGGCACCTGGTTGACGATCGCGGCGCCGTCCACCAGCCAGCCGATGGCGCCCACGTCGGCCCAGGTGAGCGTCGGGTAGTTGAAGATCGAGCTGTACTTCTGCCGGCCGTCGAGCAGCAGCTCCACCAGCTCGTCGCGGCTGATGCCGAGCGTCTCGGCCGCCGCGTAGAGGTAGAGCCCGTGGCCGGCCTCGTCCTGCACCTTGGCCAGCAGGATGGCCTTGCGCTTGAGCGAGGGGGCCCGGCTGATCCAGTTCCCCTCCGGCTGCATGCCGATGATCTCGGAGTGGGCGTGCTGGGCGATCTGCCGGATCAGCGTCTTCCGGTACGCCTCGGGCATCCAGTCCCGGGGTTCGATCTTCTGGTCGGCGTCGATCACGTCGGCGAAGTACGCCTCGAAGTCCTCGTCCGGCCCCGGGCCGCCCCGGCGGGCCCGCGCCGCGGCCTCGCGCAGCGCTGCCTCCGCGGCTTCCACCTCGCCGAGCAGGCCGCCGCCCGGAGCGTCCTCGGGCGGGGCGAAATCGTTGCCATACATGAGGCCAGTGTTACAGCTCGCGACGGATGACACCAGAGGGTGTAACAGGATTCCGCAGCGAGCTTCCGTGGCCGCACGGAATCCGACAGCGGTCGCCCCTGAGCTGGGGAAATGGTTGTGACGTCGACCACTTGCCGAAAACGAAACCTCCCAAGGCGGGCATATCTGCTCAATATCCCGCCGATCTGGCGAGTCGCCGGGTGTCGGGATCTGGCGGAAAGCCAGTCCGGAAGTAGACTTCCCCCGGCACACCGATCGGCTGCCGTTGATCGCCACCGCCCCAGGCCACCGTCCCCCGGCCTCGTGGTGATCGGGCCGAACACATGCGGAAGCCGGTCCCCCCGGCCATACATCTGGAGTTCACCCACTCATGCGACCTCGCGTGACCATGGTGCTCGCCGTCGTGGCAGTGCTCGTCGGCGGCGGCATGCTGGTGCCCGCCGCGTACGCGCAGCTCTCCGGCGGAGACAGCCCGAGCAGCCTCGGCGGCTTCGGCGGCGGCACCGAGCAGGTGCCGGCGCCCGCCCCGAGCACGCCCCCGCCCCCGACGCTGGCCGACGCCCCCGTCTCGGTGAGCTTCAAGGGCGAGTTCTTCTCCTGGTCGCTGATGGACCGCAAGACCGGTGCCGTCACCGGCGCGAAGAACATGAGCCAGACCAGCTCCACCGAGTCGATGCTCAAGACCTGGATCGTCGCGGACTACCTGCGCCAGCTCGGCGACAAGGAGCCCACCGCCGCGCTCAGGAAGGCGGCGAGCGTGGCCATCCGGGACAGCAACGACGACGGGGCGAATGCGGTCTACCGGGCGGCCGGCGGGTCGTACAAGAAGCAGCCGGGCAACAAGCTGAACCCGGTGCTCCAACGCGCCGTCAAGATCTGCGGTCTGACCGACACCAAGGCGGGCACCGTGCCCTCCTACGAGGGCTGGTGGAGCTTCACCCAGATGTCCCCCCGGGACGCGGTCCGGCTCGGCGACTGCATCGCCGACGGCAAGGCCGCCGGCCCCAAGTGGACGAAGTGGCTCCTCGACGAGATGGCGAACGTCCGCGGCAGCATCAAGAGCCAGCAGGCGAAGTCCGGCGGCGGCAAGTGGGGCATCGTCGACGGCCTCCCCGCCTCGATCACGTCGCAGGGCCCGGTGCACATCAAGAACGGCTGGACCCGGCTCGTCTACGACAACAACTGGCACGTCAACTGCCTGGCCGTCACCGACCAGTGGAGTCTCGCGGTGATGATGCGCTATCCGGGCAGCGCCGGCCTGTCGTACGGCTCGAAGGTGTGCGCGAGCGTCGCCACGCAGCTCGTCACCCCGCAGCCCGGCGCCGCCCTGAAGGTGCCGCAGCAGCCGGTCGGGAAGCTCTGATGGCCGGCGCCCGGCGACGGCCCGGCAGCCACCGTCGCCCGCTGGCGTTCAGCGCGGTGGCGGTGGCCCTGGTCGGCCTGCTGGTCCTCTCGCTCCGGCTGGTTCCCGGCTCGCCGCTGCGACCGACCGCCGCCACGCACCCCGAACCGAGGGGTGACCGGTCCACCGCGCAGCCCACCGACCGCAACGCCCGGCCCCGACCGGCCCCGTCGCCGTCGCCGTCGCTGGAGCCGCTGCCGTTCCAGGCCAGGGACCTCGACGACCTCGACCTCAAGGGCTGGTACGCCTGGTCCGTGCTGGACAAGCGGACCGGGCAGATCATCGGCTCGAAGAACATGAACGAGACCAGCACCACCGCGTCCCTGATCAAGTCCTGGGTGGTCGCCGACTACCTGCGCCGCAGCGCCGAGGCGGGAAAGACCCCGAGCGACGCCAAGCTCGCCGACGCCACGCGCATCATCCGCGACAGCGACAACACCCGGGCCCAGGAGTTCTACGAGAACGTGGGCAGCGCGGCGTCGATCAAGCGGCTGATCTCGATCTGCGAGCTGACCGACAGCAAGGTCGCCGCCGACGGCGGCTGGAGCCGCACGCTGCTGTCCCCCCGGGACACCGCGCGGCTGGGCCTCTGCATCGACGACGGGCGCGCGGCCGGGCCGAAGTGGACGAAGTGGCTGCTCAACGAGATGCGCCTGGTGCGCGGCTCCGGTGACTTCGGCATCCGCAAGGCGTTCCCGGCCGCCGAGCAGAAGACGATCGCCATCAAGAACGGCTGGATCGACCGGCAGAAGGAACAGGAATACCACGTCAACTGCCTGGCCGTCGGCGACACCTGGACGATGGGCGTGATGGTCAAGAGCCCGTTCAGCGTGGGCGGCTGGGACTACGGCATGAAGGCCTGCGAGCAGATCACCGAGGCGCTGCTGCGCGAGCCGACCTGATCCCCGCGCGGCCCGCTCAGCCCTGGAAGAACTCCGGGCCGCCCGGCGGCAGCGCCGGCACCTCCCCGTACGCGGCGGCGCGGCGGGCGAACTCGCGCAGCCCGGCCACCTGCCGCTCGCCCAGCGAGAAGTCGAGCGTGCGGAAGTAGGTGGCCAGCGTCGCCGCGTCGAACGGCTCCCAGCGGGCCGCCGCCTCGGCCACCTGGTCCAGCTCGGCCAGGCACAGGTCACGCGAGCGCAGGAACGCCTCGTGCACCTCCTTGACCAGCCCCGGATGGGCGGCGGCGAAGTCGCGGCGCACCGCCCAGACGGCGAACACCATCGGCATCCCGGTCCACTCGTGCCACGCCTGCCCGAGGTCGGTCACCGCGAGGCCCTTGCCCGGCGCCTCGTAGAGCGCGCGCAGCGCCACGTCGCCGATCAGCACCCCGGCGTCGGCCTCCAGCAGCATCTGGGTCAGGTCGGGCGGGCAGCGGAAGTACTCCGGATTCACCCCGTACCGCTCGGCGAGCAGCACCTGGGCCAGCAGCACCCCGGTACGCGAGGTGGAGCCCAGCGCCACCTTGGCGCCGTCCAGCTCGGCCAGCGGCCGGGTGGAGACCATGTTGACCGAGAGCACCGGGCCGTCGCTGCCGACCGCCAGGTCGGGCAGGAGCAGCAACTCGTCGGCGTGCTTCAGGAACTCGACGAGCGTGATCGGGCCGATGTCGAGGTCGCCGCGGACCAGGTCGGCGCTCAGCCGGTCCGGCGAATCCTTGTGCAGGTCGACGTCGAGCAGCGCGCCGGACCGCATCAGGCCCCAGTAGATCGGGAGGCAGTTGAGGAACTGGATGTGCCCCACCCGGGGGCGGGCGATGCGGTCGGCCATGACCCGACCGTATCCCCGCCACCGGCTCCCCGCGCCGCAGGGAGGCCCGGGAGTGGCCCATCCCGCACCGCGGTGCGCTCGGCGCGTACCGTGCGGCGGACCGGGCCGGCCAGCGCCGCGACGACCAGCAGGCCGGCCACCCCGCAGCCGGCGACCAGCGGTCGGGGGTCGGCCACCGTCAGCAGCAGCCCACCGACCAGGTAGCCGGCCATCCCACCGCCCTGCACCGCCGCGCCGAAGACCGCGAACGCCCGGCCCCGGGCCGCCTCCGGCACCCGACGGGCCAGCAGCAACTGGTCGAAGACGTTGTTGCCGCCGTTGGCCACGCCGCCCAGTAGCCAGATCGGCACCAGCAGCCAGGCCGACGGCACCGCCGCCGAGCCGAGCACCGCCAGGCAGCAGCCACCGAGCAGCACCAGCCCGGCCCCGAGCAGCGCGCCGTCGTCCGCGAGCCGGCGGGCGACCCGGGCGAACAGCCAGGCCCCGAGCACGATGCCGAGCGTCCAGGCACCGGTGACCAGGCCGTAGACGGTGGTGGAGCTGTTCAGCGTCTCGCGGATGAAGAAGACCTCGATCACGTTGATCGCCCCCACCGCGCCGACCACCGCGGCCACACTGCCGACCATGACCAGCAGCATCGGGTCGCGACGCAGCCGCCAGGCGGGCGTGGCCGTGGCGACGCCGGCCACCGTCGTCCCCCGGCCACCCCGGCGGGTACGGATGAGCAGCGCGGCCACCACCAGCGCGAGGTAGCTGACCGCGTCGACGAGCAGCGGCACCCGGGTGCCGAACTGCCCGACGAGCAGCCCGGCCAGCGCGGGCCCGGCGAGCGCGCCCAGCGTGCCGGCGGTCTGGTTGAGCGCGCCGGCCCGGGGCAGATCCTCGGCCCGGACCATGACCGGCACCAGCGCGGCGAGCACCGGCTGGGTGACCGCGAGCCCGGTCGCCAGCAGCGCCACCAGCGCGAGGACCAGGACCGGCGCTGTCGCGTACGCCAGCGCCGCGCAGATCGCGGACTGGACCAGGCCGGTGGCGACCAGCAGGAACCGGCTGTCCACCCGGTCGGCGAGGCGCCCGGTCAGCGGGGCGAGCGCGACCAGCGGCAGCGTCGCGGCGAGCAGCAGCCCGGAGACGGCGAGGCCGCCCGCCCCGGCGGACTGGAGCGCGAGCGTCAGGGCGGTGGCGGCGAGGAAGTCGCCACAGCTGGAGACGCCCCGGGCGGTGGCGGCGAGCCAGACGTCCGACCAGCGCGACGAACCAGATGCGAAGGACATACTTCGAAAATAATCCTTCACATCTGGTGCGCGCAACCCACCTCACTCGATGGGCATCGCCCGGTACTGCACCGCCACCTTGCGCGCCCCCGCCGGCGGATCGGTCCGGCTCCGCTGCCGGTATGGCGACATCAGCGCCCGAACCGCCTCGTTCAGCTCGATGAGCTCCTCGGCGGTCAACAGCAGCACGCTGTCACTGAACCAGGTCGCCTCGTACCACTCGCGCGGCTCGTCCGGCGCACGGCGCATCCAGTCCCGAACCCGCTGCGCGCCCCGGACCAGGTGCGCCTCGACCAGCGCCGCCTCGGCGGCGTGCGTCTCCGGGTCGGCGTCCGGCCCGACCTCGACCGAGTACGACGGATTCACCGCCTGCCACACCCGCTCCCGCGCGTCACCCCGGCCGGCCGCCTCGCGGACCAGGCCGAACCTCGCCAACTCGCGCAGGTGGTAGCTGGTGGCGCTCGGCGACAGGCCGGCGATCTCGGCGCACTCGGTGGCGGTCGCACCGCCCTCCACCGCGCTGAGATGTTCGATGATCGCCATGCGGGCCGGATGGGCGAGCGCCCGCATCACCTGCGGGTCGCTGATCGTCACCCGGTGCTGTTCGGGACGCGCCTCGCTCATGCCCCCAATGATCCCGCGCCGGCCGGGTGATCCCGCACCGGCCGGCGACGAGCGCGGAAGGCGAGTCCGGACGGCGCGGCGATCACCCGCCCTCGGTGAGAGGACAAGATGGCAGAAAGTAGCGACGTCCGGGCGGCGGACATCCACGTCAGGGCCCTTTGCTCTGCAGCCTTGGGCGCAGCAGACACACAGAGCAACGATTCCGTCCGTCACTACGTCCGCGGCACCGGACCTCCACCCCTGGTCAGGCGCTGATGCGTTGGTGGCTGCAGAGCAAAGGCGCCCCAGACACATCCCAGCCCGAGCAGGCGAACACGTTCAGTGACAACACAAACCGCTACCGTCCGCGCCAGGTAGTTCCGTATAGTTGACGACCGCCCGACGGCCGCGGTGAGCACGCACCGCAGCGGACGTCCCCGCGCCGGGAGCAGGCCAACCGCCCCGGACACGCGAGCGAGCATCATGTTGAGCCTTGGGAGTTCACAGTGCCCGCACCGGAACTGACCACCACCCCGCTGGACGACGAACTCGTCGCCGAGCGGGCCCACCTGGACACCTCCCGCGCCGCGCTGCGCCGGATGCGGGAGCGCGCCGAGTCGCTCTTCGCCACCGGCGACAAGGTGGCCGGCGACGCGTACACCGCCGAACAGCTCGGCCGGCACATGGCCCGGCGGGTCAAGGAACTGGCCGACGACCCCACCACCCCGCTCTTCTTCGGCCGGCTGGACTTCGGGGAGACGGACCCGGACCACGCCGGGCGGGACTACCACGTCGGGCGGCGGCACGTCACCGACGAACGGGGCGAACCGCTGGTGCTGGACTGGCGGGCCCCGGTCTCCCGCTCGTTCTACCGGGCCAGCGCCCGCGACCCGCAGGGCGTCGCGGTGCGCCGCCGGTTCGGCTTCAGCGCCGGCACGCTGACCAGCTTCGAGGACGAACACCTCGACCGGGGCGAGGAACTCGGCACGGCCAGCCGCATCCTCACCGCCGAGATCGAACGCCCCCGCGTCGGCCCGATGCGGGACATCGTCGCCACCATCCAGCCCGAGCAGGACGAGCTGGTCCGGGCCGACCTGGCCGACTCGATCTGCGTGCAGGGCGCGCCGGGCACCGGCAAGACCGCCGTCGGGCTGCACCGCGCCGCGTACCTGCTCTACCTGCACCGGGAACGGCTGCGCCGCTCGGGCGTGCTGATCGTCGGGCCGAACCGGGCGTTCCTGTCGTACATCGCGGCGGTGCTGCCGGCGCTCGGCGAGGTCGAGGTCGAGCAGGCCACCGTCGAGGACCTCGTCGCCCGGGTGCCGGTCCGCGCGGTCGACGACCCGGCCGCCGCCGCGCTCAAGCACGACATCCGGATGGCCGAGGTGCTGCGCCGCGCCGTCGACGCCCACATCGGTACGCCCACCGAGCCGATCATGGTCTCGGACGGCTCGTACCGCTGGCGGATCGGGCTCGACCCGCTGCACCGCCTGGTCGTCGAGACGCGGCAGGAAGGGCTGCCCTACGCCACCGGCCGGGAACGGGTTCGGGCCCGGGTGGTGGGGCTGCTGCAACGCCAGGCCGAGGCCCGCCGCGCCGAGTCGCCCTCCGACACCTGGCTGCGCCGGATGAGCCGGATCAAGCCGGTCACCGACCTGCTCGACGCGGTCTGGCCGGCGCTCACCCCGGACGGGCTGCTGCACCGGCTGCGGACCGACGCCGAGGCGCTCGCCGCCGCCGCCGACGGGCTGCTCAGCGCCGAGGAGCAGGAACTGTTCCGCGCCGGCAAGGTCGGACGCACCGCGAAGGCGACCCGGTGGACCGCCGCCGACGCGGTCCTCCTCGACGAGGCCGCCGGGCTGCTGGAACGGCCCGCCGGGTTCGGTCACGTGGTGGTCGACGAGGCGCAGGACCTCTCGCCGATGCAGTGCCGGGCCATCGCCCGCCGCAGCGAGCACGGCTCCATCACGCTCCTCGGCGACCTGGCCCAGGGCACCGCGCCCTGGGCCGCGACCGACTGGCGGGAGTCCCTGGCCCACCTCGGCAAGCCGGACGCCGCGGTGGTGCCGCTGAGCGTCGGCTTCCGGGTGCCGGCCGCCGTGGTGGCGTTCGCGAACCGGCTGCTGCCCGCGCTCGCCGTCGACGTACCCCCGGCCCGGTCACTGCGCCACGACGGGGCGCTCGACGTGCGTACCGTCGAGGACCTGACGGCCGCGACGGTGGCCGAGGTGCGGGCGGCGCTGGCGCACGACGGCTCGATCGGTGTGATCGCCGCCGACGACACGGTGGACCGGCTCCGCGCGGCGCTCGACGCCGCCGGCGTCGAAACCGCGACCGCCGACGACGTCGAGGCCGCGGCGCGCGTCACGGTCGTCCCGGCGACGCTGGTCAAGGGCCTGGAGTACGACCACGTGGTGGTCGTCGAGCCGGCCGCGATCGTGGCCGCCGAGCCGCGCGGCCTGCACCGCCTCTACGTGGTGCTGACCCGGGCCGTCTCCGGGCTGGCGGTGCTGCACCGCGCCCCGCTGCCCGCCCCGCTGGCCGGCTGACGGAACCGGTGGCCCCCGGCGGGGCGACTGGCGGGCACCCGGTACACAGAGGGGGCACAATCCCGCCGCCCGAGGAGCCCGCGATGATCCTGGCCCGCGCCGAACAGGTCAGCCGCCGCTACGGCGAGGTGCTGGCGCTGGACCGGGTCGACCTGACCGTCCGGGCCGGGGAGCTGGTCGGCCTGCTCGGCCCGAACGGCGCCGGCAAGAGCACCCTGATCAACCTGCTGGTCGGGCTGCGCCGGCCGACCGCCGGCCGGGTCGAGCTGCTCGGCGGCGACCCGCGCGACCCGACCAGCCGGCGGCAGCTCGGGGTGACCCCGCAGGAAACCGGCCTGCCCGGCACGCTGCGGGTCGGCGAGGTGGTCGACTTCGTCGCCGCGCACCACCCCGACCCGGTGCCCCGGGACGAGCTGCTCGACCGGTTCGGCCTCACCGACCAGGTGCGCCGGCAGACCGGCGGCCTCTCCGGCGGCCAACGTCGCCGGCTGGCCGTGGCGCTGGCGTTCGTCGGCCGGCCCCGGCTGGTGGTGCTGGACGAGCCCACCACCGGGCTGGACGTGGAGGCGCGGCACACGCTCTGGGAGGCGGTCCGCGGCTTCCACGCCGACGGCGGCACCGTGCTGCTGAGCAGCCACTACCTGGAGGAGGTGGAGGCGCTGGCGCAGCGGGTGGTGGTGATCGGCCACGGTCGGGTGCTCGCCGACGACTCGGTGGCGGCGATCCGGGGCATCGTCGGCGTACGCCGGGTCAGCCTGGTCGCCGACGACCTGCCCACACTGCCCGGGGTGGTCGCCACCGAACGCCTCGACGGGCGGGTCCACCTGCTCACCACCGACGCCGACCAACTCGTCCGTGACCTCGTCACCGCCGGTGTGGCGTTCCGCGACCTGGAGGTCCGCCCCACCTCGCTGGAGGAGGCGTTCCTCGCCATCACGGCCGGCGACCGACCCGCGCCCACCCCCGCCTAGGAGATCGCCGTGCCGCTCGCCCTGGTCCACGCCCGCTACCAGCTCCTGGAGATCATCCGGATCCCGGTGGCGGTGGTGGGCAGCGCGTTCTTCCCCGCCGTCGCGATGCTCTTCTTCGTGGTGCCGTTCGCCGGCGACGACCCCACCGGCGCCACCTACGCCACCGCCGCCATGGTCACGTTCGCGACCATGAGCGCCAACATCTTCCAGTACGGCGTGGGCGTCGCCGAGGACCGCGACCAGCCCTGGAACCCGTACACCCGGACGCTGCCGGCCGGGCCGGCGCCGCGGCTGGCCGGGCGGATCCTGGCCGGCCTGGTGCTGACCTACCTGTCGATGGTGCCGGTGGTGGTGATCGCGGCGGTGGCCACCGCGGCCCGGGTGACCGTGGCGCAGTTCCTGCTCGGGCTCGCCGTGGTCGCCGTGATCTCGGTGCCGTTCACGCTGCTCGGCCTGGCGATCGGCTACTCGTTGCCGAGCAAGGCGGCGATCGTGGTGGCACAGGTGCTCTTCTTCCCGCTGGCGTTCGGCGGCGGCCTGCTCTCCGCGCCGGACCAGGCGCCCGGCTTCGTCCAGGCGGTCGCCCCCTACCTGCCGACGCGGGGCGCGGTGGAGCTGATGTGGGCGGCGGTCACCGACTGGCAGCCCGACCCCCGGGCGCTGGTGATGCTGGTGGTCTGGGTGGTGGCGCTCGCCGCGGTCGCCGGCTGGGCGTACCGGCGGGACGAGGGACGCCGCTTCAGTTGACGTTTTGTCCGGTTCCGGCCCGCCGGCCGGCCCGGTGGTGCCACGATGCCGGCAGGGCGGGCCAGCGGGGCCGCTCCCGGCGGAAGGGGTCACCGTGAACGGCGTCGAGCCCGGCACACCCTGCTGGACCGACCTGGCCACCCCCGGGTTGGACGACGCGAGGCGGTTCTACCCGCAACTGTTCGGCTGGACCGGGCGGATCTCCACCGTGCCGGACGCCGGCGGCTACACCGTCTTCCTCAAGGACGGCAAGGCCGTCGCCGGGGTCGGCCCGCCGGCCACCCCGGACCAGGTGCCGATCTGGTCGACGTACGTGGCCACGGACGACGCCGACCTGGTCGCCACCCGGGTGGCGGCGGCCGGCGGGCAGGTCGTGGTCCCCCCGTTCGACGTCGCCGCGCAGGGCCGGATGGCGGTGCTGGCCGACCCGGCCGGCGCGGTGTTCAGCGTCTGGCAGCCGAAGGCGATGCGCGGCGCGGAACTGTTCAACGCGCCCGGCGCGATGTGCTGGAACGAACTCGTCACCCCCGACCCGGAAGGGGCCCGGGAGTTCTACGCGCTGGTCTTCGGCTGGCATCCCGAGGAACGGTCGACCGGGCCGGAACCCTACATCGGGTGGCGCTGCGGCGCCCGCATCGTCGCCGGCATGCTGCCGCCGGCCGAGCCGCTCCCCGCCGACCTGCCGGCGTACTGGACGGTCTACTTCGCCGTGGAGGACACCGACGCCACCGCGGCCCGCGCCGCCGAACTGGGCGGCACCATCCTCGTCCCGCCCCGGGACAATCCGGCCGGTCGCGCCGCCGCCCTCCGCGACCCCCACGGCGCCCTCTTCTCCATCTCCACCCTCCGCTGACCCGCACCACGCCGCACCGCGCCCGCGCCACGCCCGCCCCCCGCCGCGCCCACGCCCCGCCTGCACAGTTTCCGTGAATTAGCGGGGGGCGGGGGTGGGGCGGGGGGGAGTGAGGGGCGGGTCAGTGGGGGCGGACGGGGACTACCAGGGGGCCGTGGTCGCCGGGGATGACCCGGACGTGGGCCCGGTAGTGGCGGGCGAGCAGATCCTCGGTGAGCACCTCGTCGGGTGGGCCGGCCGCGGCCACCCGGCCGTCGGCGAGCAGCACCAGGCGGTCGGCGTACTCGCCGGCGATGGAGAGGTCATGCATGGTGGCGAGCACTGTCAGGTCGTGCTCGCGGCGGAGCTGGTCGACCAGTTCCAGCACCTCCTGCTGGTGCCCGATGTCCAGCGCGCTGGTCGGCTCGTCGAGCAGCAGCAGGGTGGCGCCCTGGGCCAGTGCGCGGGCCAGGAAGACGCGCTGCCGCTCGCCGCCGGAGAGCGTGGCCAACTCGCGGTGGCCGAATCCGGCCAGGTCGAGCCGGTCCAGCACCTGGCGCACGGCCGTCAGGTCGGCGGCGGACTCCCGGCCCAGCGGCGGCATGTAGGGCGTGCGCCCGAGCAGCACGTAGTCGAAGACCGCCATGCCGGCCGGCACCACCGGCGACTGTGCCACGGTGGCCACCACCCGGGCGCGGTCGCGGCGGCGCAGCGCGCGGATCGGCGTACCGAAGAGGGAGACGGCGTCCGGCGCGGGCAGCAGGCCGCCGACGGCGCGCAACAGCGTCGACTTGCCGGCGCCGTTGGGGCCGATGACGGTGACCCACTCGCCCACCGCGACCGTCAGGTCGACGCCGGCCAGGACCGGGCTGCCGCCCAACTCGACCCGCAGGTCACGGACCTCGACGGCGGCGGTCATGCTCCCACCCCGCGGGCGGTCCGCAGGATCAGGACGAAGAACGGGCCGCCGAGCAGCGCGGTCACCACGCCGATGGGGATCTCGGCGGGTGCCGCGGCGGTCCGCGCTACGACGTCGGTCAGCGCCAGGAACGCGCCGCCGAAGAGCATCGACAGCGGCAGGATCACCCGGTGGCTGGAGCCGGCGAGCAGCCGTACGGTGTGCGGCACGATGATGCCCACGAAGCCGATCAGGCCGGAGGCGGAGACCGCGGCGGCGGTGCCCAGCGAGGCGGCGGCGATCAGCAGGTAGCGGGAGCGTTGCGGGTGCAGCCCGAGGCTGGTGGCCTCGTCGTCGCCGAGGGCGAGCACGTCCAGTTCCCGCCGGTGCACCAGCACCACCACGGCGGTGAGCAGGAAGTACGGCAGGACCAGCAGCACGTCGTGCCAGCCGGCGGTGGAGAGCCGCCCGAGCAGCCAGGAGTAGACCTGCTGGAGGCTGTCCGAGTGCGCTTGCAGCAGGTAGGTCTGCCCGGCGGCGAGGAACGCCGACACCGCGACTCCGGCCAGGATCAGCGTGGCCGGCGAGCGGTCCCGGCCGCCGGCGGCGCCGAGCAGGTACGTCATGGCCACCGCGCCGAGCGAGCCGACGAACGCGGCGAGCGGAATGGTGACCGGAAGGCCGGTGAGCGCCCCGCCGGCCCCGGCGCCGAGCACGATCGCCGCGGTGACCGCGAGCCCGGCCCCGGCCGCCACGCCGAGCAGGTACGGGTCGGCCAGCGGGTTGCGGAAGACGCCCTGGTAGCACCCGCCGGCCAGGGCGAGCAGCGCGCCGACGAGCAGACCGAGCACGACCCGGGGCAGGCGCAGCTCGGTGACGATGGCGACCTCCTGCTCGGTGAGCCCGCTGTCCAGGTGCACGCCGGGCAGCAGGTTGAGCAGTTCGGCGGCGACGCTGCCGGGCGGCAGGCTGACCGGGCCGAACGAGACGCCGGCGACCAGCGCGACGAGCACCGCCACCAGGCCGGCGAGCAGCCAGCTCGGGCGCAGCCCGGCCGGCCGGCCGGTGCCGGCGCGGGTGCCGCCCCGGCGGGGGCGGGGCAGCCGGCCGGCCGGCCGGGGCCCGTCGGGGGTCCCGGCCGGCGCGACGTCCGCCGGTCGTACGGCCACGGTCAGGCCGGGACCTTGGCGGTGGCGTCGACGATCGCCTTCAGCAGGTCGACGACGCGCGGGCCCCAGCGGGAGGCGATGTCGTCGTCCAGCGCCACGACCTGGTTGTTCTTGACGGCGGTGAGGCCGGCCCATCCGCTGCGCGCCTTGACCGTGTCGGCGCTCTGCTGGCAGCACTTGGTGTCGGCCAGGAAGACGAAGTCGGGGTTCGCCTTGACGATGACCTCCTGGGAGAGCTGCGGGTAGCCGCCGCTCTTGCCGCCGGCGTCGGCCGCGTCGGCGATGTTCGTAAGCCCCGCGAGCGCGTAGATGGTGCCGATGAACGTCTTGCTGGTCGCGGTGTAAAGCTCCGGGCCCAGCTCGTGGTAGTAGGTCAGCTTCTCGGCGCGCTTGGGCAGGTCCTTGGTGAGCGCGGTGATGTCGTCCTTCATCTTGCGCACCACGGCGTCCGCCTCGGCCGGGTGGCCGGTGAGCTTGCCCAGGTCGGTGAGCTGCCGGTACGTGTCGTCGAGCGTGGTCGCGGCCGGGGTGAGCAGGACCGGGATCTTCAGCGCGACGAGCTGGCTGGCGATCTTGTTGGTGTCGTTGGTGATCACCACCAGGTCGGGGCTCTTCGCGGCGATCGCCTCGGCGTTCGGCTGGTAGCCGGAGAGGTCGGTCTTCGGCGCGTCCGCCGGGTAGTTCGACTGGTCGTCGACGGCGGTGACCTGCTTGCCGGCGCCGATGGCGAAGAGCATCTCGGTCGAGGTCGGCGACAGCGAGACGATCTTCTCGGGGCGCTTGTCCAGCGTCAGGTTGCCCACGCTGGCGGGGAACGAGCCGCCGGACGCGCCGGCAGCGGGGGTGTCGGTCGAGGTCTTCTCGGCGCAGCCGCCGAGAAGCAACACGCCGGCCGCGAGCGCGGTGGCGAAGAGTCGAGGGGTACGTCGGGTCACGGGTCCTCCTGTCGGTCGAGGAGCGTGGTGCTTCGCCGACAGGTGGAAGGCCCGTCCGCGAGGCGCCCTTCCTCGAGAGCGCGTGTCGCGACCGGGCCGCAGGCGACCTGGCTCGTCCCACGTCCGTCGGCGCCGGCGGGAGGCCGACGCCGCGCGTACGGGGCATCACAGTTGCGGGACAGCGCCGGTTTCACACCGGCTTCGCTGTGGCACGGTCGGTGTCACCGTAGCGCACGACCAGCGGAGATCACCCGGACGGGCGGGGTGGGCGGGGACCCCGGTGGGGGTGGAGCCGGGGTCCCCGCCGCCGGGTGAGGTCAGCAGTACTGGCTCTGCTTGCCGATCGCCCGGTACGGGCAGTCGGCGTACTCGGAGAGCGTCAGCACGGCGTCCCGGTTGCGCGAGGTCTGCGCCGGGATCACCTCGTCGGGCGGGTAGAAGCCGCCGCCGGAGGCCGAGCCGGGGTACATCTCGAACGTGTACGCCCAGATCTTGTGGGTGCCCCACATCCAGTCGATGCTGGTGCCGTCCGCGATGTAGAGGTCGCTCGACTGTTCCGGGGTGTAGCCGTTGCTGGCCGCCATCTGCTGGCCGATGGTGGCGAACGTGTTGTACTGGTCGGCGGTCATCCCGGTGGCGGTGTCGCTGTAGGTGTAGCCGTACGGCCAGAGCACCAGCTGGGAATAGGTGTGGAAGTCGATGTTCGCCTTGATCTGCTGCACCCCGCCGACGACCCGGCTGTTGACGAAGTTACGCAGCGCGGCGGTCTCCGGGGCGGAGAAGGCGGACGGGCCGCGGTAGGTGTCCGACGACTTGGTGCTGGACGAGCCGCCGCAGCAGCCCCACTGGTAGCTCCAGTTGCGGTTCAGGTCGGTGCCGACGTACGTGGAGCCGCTGTTGGGCTGCCGGTTCTTCCGCCAGGAGCGGTAGGAGCCGGTGGCGATGTCGTACTCGCTGCCGTCCGGGTTGACGGTGGGCACGATCCAGATCTCCCGGGAGTTGACGATGTTGGTGATCCGGGAGTCGCTGCCGTAGTTGTCGGTGAACAGGTTGAGCAGGTAGATCGCCATCTCGACGGTCAGGTGCTCGCGGGCGTGCTGCTGGGCGTTGAACAGGATCTCCGGTTCGCTCTCGTCGGTGCCGACGTTGTCGGAGATCTTCACGGCCATCAGGTCCCGGCCCTGGTAGGACGTGCCGATGCTGAGCTTGCGGGCGATGCCCGGGTGGTCGGCGACCACCTGGTTCACCACGGCGGTCAGCTCGGCGTAGTCGTGGTAGTTCGAGTCGGCGGGCGGGAACGCGTACGCGGTCGCGCCGCCGGTCGGCGCCGGGGCGACGTCCTTCTCCAGCCGGAAGCCGAGCCGGGTGATCGCGTTCGCCTCGGCGGTGGTCGCCGTGACGTGCAGCACGCCGTGTTCGGAGTAGTCGATGGCGGCGCCGGTGCGGGCGACCGCGGTGCGGTCGGCGACGGTCCGAGGGCCGAGCACCCGGTAGGCGACGGCGGCCGACTCACCGGCCCGGTCCGGGTCGGGGCGGGCGGCGGCCGGCCCGGCGGCGGCGGTGACCAGGATCAGGCCGACGGCGGCGACGAACGCGAGCCGGCGGCGCAGCGGGGACGTGCGGAGGGCCATGGACAACCTCCTCGGGGTACGGGGAGATCCCGTTGTCCGCACACTTCACCAGCAGTCACATGGTCATATCAACATCCGTCGCTGCCATGGACCATCCCGACCTGATCCTCACGTCGGCAATGATTTTCCATGGCTGAACATCTGGCGAAACTTCCCGCCAAGCGCGACAGTGAACGGCAACGATGCCGTCTCCCGTGGAGCTGCCATGTTCGGAAGACCCCTGCGCGCGGTCGCCCTCGCCGGCCTCACCGCGCTCACCCTGCTCGGCACCACCGCACCCGCCCAGGCGCACGGCCCCCGGCCGGGCGTCACCCACGACGAACAGATCACGTTCCAGGACTTCTCCCGCTACCCCGACTGGCGTACCGGCTCGCACCAGGGCACCCGCGCCGTCCCCGGCCGCCACCCGGCGCTCACCATCGACCGCCCGGCGGGCACCACCGAATTCACCGACGAACACACCGGCACCACCCACACCTGGGAGTACGCCACCTGGACCTCACCCGAGCGGCGGATCGGGTTCGACGCCACCGAACTGGTCGCATCGTGGAACGCCAGCACCCCCGCCGGCACCTGGATCCAGGTCGAGCTGCACGGCACCTACACCACCGGGGCACAGACCCCGTGGTACGTGATGGGCCGCTGGGCCTCCGGCGACCAGGACATCAAGCGGTCCACCCTGGACGGCCAGGGTGACCCCTGGTCGAGCATCTGGACCGACACGTTCTCCATCGACGACGCCTCGGCCGGGGTGCTGCTGCGCTCGTACCAGCTCCGGCTGACGCTCTACCGCGCGCCCGGGCAGGCCGCCGCGCCGCAGGTCCGGATGGTCGGCGCGATGGCCTCGAACGTGCCGGACCGGTTCACCGTCACGCCGAGCCGCGGCGGCATCGCCTGGGGCACCGAGCTGGCCGTACCCCGCTACTCGCAGAACGTCCACATCGGCGAGTACCCGGAGTACGACGGCGGCGGCGAGGCGTGGTGCTCCCCCACCTCCACCGAGATGGTGGTCGAGTACTGGGGCCGCAAGCCCTCAGCCGAGGACACCGCCTGGGTCGACCCCGCCTACGCCGACCCGACCGTCGACCACGCCGCCCGGATGACCTACGACCACGAGTACGAGGGCGCCGGCAACTGGCCGTTCAACACCGCGTACGCGGCCGGCTTCCCCGGCCTGGAGGCGCGCGTCACCCGGCTGCACTCGCTGGACGAGGCGGAACGGTTCATCAAGGCCGGGATCCCGGTGGTCACGTCGCAGTCGTTCCTGGCCAGCGAGCTGGACGGGGCGAACTACGGCACCTCCGGGCACCTGTTCGTGATCGTCGGCTTCACCGCCGACGGCGACGTGATCGTCAACGACCCGGCGTCGTCGTCGAACGAGGCGGTGCGCAACGTCTACCAGCGCGAGCAGTTCGAGCAGATCTGGCTGCGCACCAAGCGGTACCGGGCCAACGGCACCGTGGCCTCCGGCTCCGGCGGCATCGCGTACCTGATCAAGCCGACGGACCGGCCCTGGCCGGCCGTGCCCGGCTCGACCAACTGGTGAGCTGAGTGGAGGGGCCCCTTCTTGACGCCTGGCGTCGAGAAGGGGCCCCTCCTCACCGCCTCGCCGCACCGCACCGCTAGTCGCGGCGGTCGGCCCCGGGCTCTCCCGGCTCGGTCCGGTCGTCCCCGGCCAACGCGGAGCGCAGCCGGTCCTTCTCCGCGCGACGGCGCTCCGCCGCCTCGGCCATCTCCCCGGCCATCTCGTCCCGCCAGCCCTTCAGCAGGAAGAACGACAGCGTGGCGGAGAAGACCAACGCCAGCATCAGCCGCAGGAACATGTTCATCTCGACGAACCAGAGGGCCGCCAGCACGGCGACGAACAGCCCGATCCGGCCCAGGGTGTACTTGACCGCCGCGCTCATGCCCGCATTCCCACTCTCTCCGCCGCCTCAGCCCGTCCGCCGGGCCAGCCAGTGCACGCCATGAAACCAGATCACCGCGTAGACCACGGTGAACACCGCCGCGGCCAGCGCGCCGGTGAACAACGCCGGCAGCCCCGCGGCCAGCCCGGCCGCCAGCAACCCGGCCAGCACGCCGACCCCGAGCCCGACCAGCGCGGCCAGCACCCGGGCGGCGCCGAACTCCCAGGCCCGGAAGTCGTCCCAGAACAGCCAGAGCGGCAGGATCACCGCCAGCCAGCCGTTGGTCCCCCCGAACCCGCCGGCGCCGACGGTGGCGAACGCCCACTCGAAGAGCAGCAGCGCCAGCAACCCGATGACCAGGCCGGCGAGCGTCACGCCGAGCAGGTCACCGAGCGTCAGGATGCGCCCCTCGGCGTCCCGCCGAGGAAAACCGCGCTGCTGCTCCCCGGTGCTCATCGCCGGGTCAGGCCCAGACCTGCTGCGGCTCGGAGCGGCGCTCGGCCATCGACGGCGCGGCATCGTACTCACGGACGGTCTCGTAACGGGTGTTCCGCTCCACCGGCCGGAAGCCGGCGTCCCAGATCAGGTGCAGCAGGTCGTCCCGGTGCATGGTGTTCGGCGTGCCGTACGAGTCGGCGTCGTGAGTGATCTTGTATTCCACCACCGAGCCGTCCAGGTCGTCCACGCCGAAGTTCAGCGAGAGCTGGGCCACCGAGAGCCCGTGCATGACCCAGAAGCACTTCACGTGCGGGACGTTGTCGAACAGCAGGCGGGAGACCGCGAACGTCTTGAGCGACTCGGCCGGGGAGGCCATCGTGGTGCGGGCCTGGATCCGGTTGCGGACCTTGCCGTCCGCCGAGTCGACGAAGTCGTGCTGGTAGCGCAGCGGGATGAAGACCTGGAAGCCCCCGGTCTCGTCCTGCAACTCGCGCAGCCGCAGCACGTGGTCGACCCGGTGCCGGGGCTCCTCGATGTGGCCGTAGAGCATGGTCGACGGCGTCTTCATGCCCTTCGAGTGGGCCAGCCGGTGGATCCGCGACCAGTCCTCCCAGTGGCAGGCGTGGTCGACGATGTGCTGCCGGACCTCCCAGTCGAAGATCTCCGCGCCGCCGCCGGTCAGCGACTCCAGCCCGGCGTCCATCAGCTCGTCGAGGATCGCGTCGGCGCCGAGCCCGCTGATCTTCTCGAACCACTGCACCTCGGTCGCGGTGAACGCCTTGAGGTTGACCTTCGGCAGCGCGGCCTTCAGCTCGCGCAGCACCTTGGGGTAGTAGCGCCAGGGCAGCGTCGGGTGCAGGCCGTTGACGATGTGCAGCTCGGTGAGCTGCTCGTCCTCCATCTCCTTGGCCTTGCGGACCGCCTCGTCGATCCGCATCGTGTAGGCGTCCTTCTCGCCCGGCTTGCGCTGGAACGAGCAGTACGCGCACGACGCCGAACAGACGTTTGTCAGATTGAGGTGCCGGTTGACGTTGAACATCACCCGGTCGCCGTTGAGCTCGGTGCGCCTGTGGTGGGCCAGCCGGCCCAGCCAGGTCAGGTCGTCGCTCGCGTAGAGCGCGATGCCGTCCTCGCGGGTCAGCCGCTCCCCCGCGTAGACCTTCGCTTCGAGCTCGCGCTTGAGTCCGGCGTCCATCCGAAAGCCACGTCCTTCCACCTGGGGTCCCGATCGAGCGTACGTCGCGGGTCCGACGCGCCGACCCGCGCGGTCGACCGCAGCGACCCAGTTCACCGACGGTCACGCTCCGCACATCGACATCGTTGCGTCCGTGAGGTAAGACAGGGTGGGGCGGAACACACACCAGGGCCGCCCTGTCCCATCACGCCCACGACGCGTGGGACGCACCGGACCGGACGGGGAGCGGAATGGTCGACAGCACCAAGGCCCGAAGGCGACGGCGACGCGCACCGGTGATCTCACCGGTGCTGCGCCCGGCGCTCTGGTCCGCCCTGCTCGGGGCGGTCGCGGCTGCGGCGCTCGCCACCCCGGCCTGGGCCGAACCGCTGCCCGACACCATCCCCAGCACCGGCTCCCGCCCGCAGGTCACCGGCCCGCTCCAGCTCCCCACCGTGCCGGGCGCCACCACCGGCCGCCCCGGCGCCACCGTCCCCGGCCTGCCCGGCGGCGCGGTGCCCGGTCTGCCCGGCGCGGCCGTCCCCGGCCTGCCGGGCGCCACCGTCCCCGGGGGCGCACCGGTGCTGCCGGGTGCCACGAACCCGGCCGACGGTCCGCTGATCGCGCAGATCAACCAGGTCGACGGCCTGGTCGCCCAGCTCGGCGACAACCTCCTGCGGATCAAGGGCGAGCGGGACGCGGCCCAGACCGAGCTGACCGCCGCCGCCGCCCGGCTCAAGGAGGCGCAGGACGCGCTGGCCCGGGCCCAGGAGAACGCCAAGAGCGCCGCCGCCGACGCGGTCAAGGCCGACGCCGCACTGCCGCCTGGCGAGTTCGGCGCCAGCCTGCGCCAGTTCTCCGACCTCCAGCGGATCACCCGGGGCGACAAGGCCGAGGGGGCCACCACCTCGGTGACCGGCGAGCTGCTGCGCGCCACCACCGACGAGCGGGTCGCCCGCGAGGCGCACGCCTCGGTCCAGCGACGCGTCACCGCGAAGACCGCGGAGTTCACCCGCGTCGAGACCGACCTGCACAAGCAGGAAGCCGCGCTGCTCAAGCTCCGCCGCGACAACGCCGCCAAGCTGCTCGAGATCGAGCGCCGGGAGGACGCCGCCGAGCAGCGGCTCGGCAACCCGTACGTCGTCAACCAGAGCATCAACGGCCTGGTCGCCGACCCGCGGGCCCTGGCCGCGGTGCGCTACGCCCTGGCCCAGCTCGGCGACCCCTACCTCTGGGCGGCGGAAGGGCCGGACCGGTTCGACTGCTCCGGTCTGATGCTCGCCTCCTACCAGTCGGCCGGCTACCGGGGCCTGCCCCGCGTCTCCCGGGACCAGTACTTCGCGACCCGCGCCCGCACCGTCAGCCCGACCACTCTCCTCCCCGGCGACCTGCTCTTCTTCGCCTCCGGCGGTAGCTGGACCAGCATCCACCACGTCGCCATGTACATCGGCAACGGCAAGATGGTCGAGGCGCCGCGGACCGGCGACGTGGTCAAGATCTCGGTGGTCCGGTGGTCCCGGCTCTACGCGGCGACCCGGGTGGTCGGCGCCGTCCCCGCGCCCGCCACGCCGAAGCCGCTCCCGACCGTGCCGGCCAACCCGCCGAAGCCCGGCACCACCCCGAAGCCGACTCCGACGAAGTCCGCCACGCCGAAGCCGACACCGAAGCCGACGAAGTCCGCCACGCCGAAGCCGACGCCGACCACGTCCAGCCCGACGCCCACCCCGTCGACGAGCACCAGCCCGACGCCCACCCCGTCGGACACGCCGAGCCCGACGCCGAGCCGCACCGCCACCGTCGCGCCGTCCTCGACCTCGGCGAAGCCGACCGAGAGCGCCGCCGCGCCGTCGAGCAGCACGGCGAAGCCGACGGAGAGCACGGTCGGCAGCAAGTCCGCCAGCCCGACCAGCACCGGCTGACCCAACCGCCCGCTCCGACTGTGCTCCCGGGCCGGAATGTGGCACGGTGAGATCCAGGCACTTCCGGCCGGCGCCACGGTCGGGGGCGAGCGTGGGTGCGGAGGGCGGAGATGGGCGAGCACGAGGTTCCGGCGGAGACGGTCCAACCGGGATCCACGCCCGATCCCGTCGGTGACGCCGACCAGCGCCCGGCGCAGCCGGGACCGGGTCCCGTCGCGCGGGCCCGGGTCAGTGTGGCCGGCTCGGCCGTACCGCCACCGTCGGGCGGCGAACGGTCCGCTCCGCCGGCCACCGCCACCACGTACCGGGCGGGTGTCCCGGCGGAGAGCGTCCCGCCGCTGGACCGCCGCCGCCCCGGGGCGACCGTCCCGCCGCCGTCCAGCTGGTCCGCCTTCGCGGCGGCCGACCGCCCGGCCCCCACCGACGACGACGCCGGCCCCCCGGCACCGCTCCCGGCCGCGCCCACGCCGGCGCCCACGCCGACCGGGGAGGCCGCGACGGGCCCGGCCGACGGCGGCCCGCCGGCCGGTCGGGTCGCCGGCTCCGCCCAGGTGCCCGCGCCGCGCACGGAGTCCCCCGACCCGAGCCGGGACGATCACCCGGCCGGCGATGCCGTGCTGCACCAGCCGGCCGGCCGGGCCACGCCCGCGCCGCGCGCCGACTCCGAGACGGCACCCGCCCGGGCCAGCGCGTCGGTGCCCGGCCTGAGCCGGGTCTCGGCCGACGAGGTCGCCGCCTCGGTGGCGGCTGCTCCCGCCGCCTCGAAGGTCTACCGCGCCGGCCCGGTCAGCCCGGAGCCGCCGGAGCCCGCCCAGCCGCCGGAGCCGGCGCAGCCGCCGACCCCGTCGGGTCCCGAGCCCGAGCCGGCTCCGACCCCGGTGCCGGGCCCGACGCCCCCGTCACCGGCTCCGCCCGTACCCGAGCCGGAGCCGCCGCTCCGCCCGACGCCCCCGGTACCGGCCCCCGCGCCCGCGCCGTCCCCGAAACCGCCCGGCCCGGTTCCGCCGATGCCCGGGCCACCCGTGCCGCCACCGGGGCCGGCGGTGCCTCCGCCACCGCCACCACCCGGCCCGATGCCCGCGCCCCCGTTCCCGCCGCCGCCGGCGATGGCCGGCGCACCCGGGGCACAGCCGACCTGGTCGGCCGTGCCCGCACCGCAGCCGGTCTGGCCCCCCACGCCCGCATCGCCGCCACCGGCCCCGGCCGTCCCGGCACCGGCGCTGCCGACCTGGCCGCCGCCGGCCGCTTCCGCCCGGCAGCCCGAAGCCACCCGTCCGGTACGCCCGCAGCACGGCAGTCAGGACCTCGCCGGCACCGCGTACGGCGGCACGGAGGGCCCGGGCTTCGCCACCGTCTCGTTCCCGCAGGGCAGCCCGTCGGAGAACTCCGGTTCGCTGACCGGGCACATCCTGGCCCAGGGCTGGGCCGAGGACACCCCGACCACCCGGGCCAGCAACACCAAGGTCATCATCGTGCTGGCCATCGCGTTGACGGCGCTGATCGCCATCAGCCTGCTCGTGGTGTTCCTGGCCGACGACGCGCTGAGCGGCTTGACCGGCACCGTGTTCGTGCGCTGACGGGGTGAGCCCGCCCACTACGACCACGCGATGCGGTGGCGGTGTCGGCGGAGCGCCGTACACTTGTCGGGATCACTGACCCGGCGCGCCCGACTGCGCGCCCATGGGCGATCTTGCGGGCGATTCGGCGGCGTGACGGCGCCGCGGCGGGCCATCGCGAAGATGCGCCCCGCTCGAAAGGCATTTCTTGACCACCTTCGCTGAATCCGGCATGTCCCCGTCCACCGACCCGACCATCGACGCCCCCGACTTCGCCTCGCTCGGTCTTCCGGCGCAGGTGGTCGACGCGCTCGCCCGGCAGGGCATCACCACCCCGTTCGAGATCCAGCGGGCCACCGTGCCGGACGCGCTCGCCGGCCGCGACGTGCTCGGCCGGGGCCAGACCGGCTCCGGCAAGACGCTCGCCTTCGGCCTGCCGGTGATCGCCCGGCTCGCCGACCGCAACCGGGCCCGGCCGCTGCACCCCCGCGCGCTGATCCTGGTCCCCACGCGTGAGCTGGCCATGCAGGTCAACGACGCGCTGGTGCCGCTCGGCAAGGCGGTGGGCATCTTCCTGAAGACCGCGGTCGGCGGCGTGCCGTACGACCGGCAGATCGACGCTCTCCGCCGGGGCGTGGAGATCGTGGTGGCCACGCCGGGGCGGCTCGGCGACCTGATCACGCGCGGTGTCTGCCGGCTCGACGACGTCGAGGTCACCGTGCTGGACGAGGCCGACCAGATGGCCGACATGGGCTTCCTGCCCGAGGTCACGGAGCTGCTGGCGAAGACGCCTGCGGACGCCCAGCGGCTGCTCTTCTCGGCCACTCTGGACAACGACGTCGACTCGCTGGTCAAGCGGTTCATGACCGACCCGGTCACCCACTCGACCGCGCCGGCCACCGCGGCGGTGTCCACCATGGACCACCACATGTTGCTGATCCCGCCGCACGACAAGTTCGCGGTCACCGCGTCCATCGCCGCCCGCGAGGGACGCACCATGGTCTTCGCCCGTACGCAGCTCGGCGTCGACCGGCTGGTCGAGCAGCTCACCGCGGTCGGCGTACGGGCCGGTGGCCTGCACGGCGGCAAGACCCAGCGGATGCGCACCAAGACGCTTGCCGAGTTCCGCGAGGGCCGGATGAACGTGCTGGTCGCCACCGACGTGGCGGCCCGGGGCATCCACGTCGACGGCGTCACGCTGGTGCTGCACGTGGACCCGCCGAAGGACCCGAAGGACTACCTGCACCGGGCCGGTCGCACCGCCCGGGCCGGCGAGTCCGGCGCGGTGGCGACCCTGGTACTGCCCAAGCAGCGCCGGACCACGTTGGCCATGCTGGAGAAGGCGGGCGTCGAGCCGTCCGAGGCTCGGGTCCGCGCCGGCGACGAGGCGCTGGCCGAGCTGACCGGCGCGCGCGAGCCCAGCGGCGTACCGGTCCGCGAGGAGCCGGAGCCCCGCCGCGGCGGCGGCCCCCGTCGCTTCGGGGACCGGGACGGGCGCGGCTACGGCGACCGGGACGGACGCGGCCCGCGCCGCTTCGGCGACCGCCCCACCGGCGGACGCGGCTACGGCGACCGGCCCACCGGCGAGCGCGGCTACGGCGACCGGCCCACCGGCGAGCGCCGCTTCGGCGACCGCCCCACCGGCGAGCGCGGCTACGGCGACCGGCCCAGCAGCGAGCGCCGCTTCGGCGACCGCCCCACCGGCGAGCGCGGCTACGGCGACCGGTTCGGCGGTGACCGGACCGAGCGCCGCGACGACCGGGCCTTCGGCGAGCGGCGGTCCGACGAGCGCGGGGACCGCTTCGGGGGCCGGCAGTCCGACGACCGGCGCTTCGGCGAGCGGGCGCAGCGCGACCGTACCGGCGGTGACCGGCCGTTCGGGGACCGGCACCGGCCGGCCGGCGGGCGTGGCTTCGACCGGGATGCCCGGGACGACCGTCCCACCGGCGGTCGTGGCTTCGGCGAGCGCCGCCACGAGGACCGCCCGCAGGGCGAGCGCCGCTTCGGGGACCGGGACGGCAACACCGAACGCCGCTTCGGGGACCGCGACGGCAACACCGAACGCCGCTTCGGGGACCGGGGCGACGTCCGGCCGGCCGAGCGTCGGGGCGGGTTCCGTCCCGAGGCGCGGGGCCGGGACGACCGGCCGCGCGACGACCGGCGTGGTTTCGGCGGGCGTCCGCCGGCCCGTACCCACTGATCCGGGGCCTCCCGAAGAGCACCTTCGAACGCCGCCGTCGAGCACCCGCTCGGCGGCGGCGTTCGTGCATCCGCTGCCGGTGGCCGACCGGTCGCGTAACGTCCGGTCCATGCCGAAGTCGCTCTTCTGGGCCCGGACCGACACCGCCGGATCCGAGCACGTGGTGCTCGACGACCGCCAGGGGCTGACCGCGCAGGGCGTGGCGCTGGCCGTGGACCCGATCCCCTACACCTGCCGGTACCGCTTGACGGTCGCGCCGGACTGGTCGACCAGCCGGCTGGAGGTCGACGCGGACGGCGCCGGCTGGGCGCGGAGCGTACGCCTGGAGCGGGGCGGCGACGGGTGGCGCGTGCGTACCGGTGAGGAGGGTGACCTGGACGCGGCGCTGCGTGCGGCCGGGCATCCGCCCGCGGGCCTGCCCGGTACGGACGACCCGGACCGGCTGGCCGACGCGCTCGACGTCGACCTGGGCGGTTCCCCGCTGACCAACACGCTGCCCATCCGCCGGATCGGGCTGGGCCGGCTCCCCGCCGACCTGGCGACGAGCGTGACGGTGGTGTGGGTGCTGTTGCCCGGGTTGACGGTGCTCCCCGTCGAGCAGGTCTACACCTCGCTCGGTCCGGGCCGGGTGCGGTACGCCAGTGGCACGTTCACCGCCGACCTGGAGGTCGATCCGGAGGGCTTCGTGGTGCGCTATCCCGGGCTCGCGGAGCGGGTCGGCCCGCGCTGACCGTCGTCGGGCCGGCCGGTCAGCCGCGTAGTCCGCGCAGCAGGACGCCGAGGTAGCGGTCGGCGGCGTCCGCGTCGCTGATCGTCACCGCGTGTTGCACGCCGCACATCAGGCTGCGCAGGTCGTCGGCCGTGATGTCGGACCGGACGGCGCCGGCCTGCCGCGCCCGGTGGAGCAGGTGGTCGAGCGCGTCGAAGAAGTCGGCCGCTGGCGCGGCGGCGTCGGCGGTGAGGTCGTCACGGGCGGCCAGCACCTCCGCCAGCGCCGGTTCCTCGCGGAGCAGCCGCAGCCCGGTCGACATCAGCCGCTCGAACCCGACGACGGGATCGTCGGCGGCGGCGCTCGCCCGGGCGTCCGCCGCCAGCCGGGTGAAGCTCTGCGCGGCCAGCGCCTCGATCAGCACCTGCCGACTGGGGAAGTGCCGGTAGGCGGTGCCCACGCCGACGCCGGCGGCCTTGGCGATCGCGTTCAGCGGCAGGTCGCGGTCGCCGCCGCGCAGCCGGGCCCCGGCCACGGTGAGCATCTGCTCGCGGACCCGGGCGGAGTCCGCCCGCAGCCGTCCGCCCCCACCTGTCGACACAGCGAAAGGATAACTCATCCGCTCGCCTGCTACGCTGGGCCCCGAACGGATAGATAATCCGATCGGATCATGCATCCCTTGAGGAGTGGCCATGGCTGTGAGCTGGACCTTCGCCGACATACCGGACCTGACCGGCCGCACGGCGGTGGTGACCGGCGCGAGCAGTGGGCTCGGCCTGGTCGTGGCGCGGCAGTTGACGGCGCACGGCGCGACGGTGATCGCGGCGGTCCGCGACGTGGGCAAGGCGGCCCGGGTCCTGCCCGGGTCGGAGGCGCGGCAGCTCGACCTCGCCGACCTGGACTCGGTCGACGCGTTCGCCACCGGCCTGCACGAGGAGGGGCGGACCGTCGACCTGCTGGTCAACAACGCCGGCATCGGTGGCCACCAGGGCCGTCGGCTCAGCCCACAGGGCATCGAGATGCAGTTCGCCACCAACTTCCTCGGCCATTTCGCGCTCACCGGTCGCCTGCTCGACCTGGTCCGCGACGACGGGCGCGTCGTGCACGTCGGGTCCGGCCTCTACCGGCTCTTCCGGGTGGCACCGCCCTTCGACGACCCGGCCGCCGAACGGTCCTACTCGCCCTCTCGGGCGTACGTGGCGTCCAAGCTCGCGAACCTGCTCTTCGGCCTGGAACTCGACCGCCGGTTGCGGCGCGCCGGCCGGCCGGTGCGGAGCCTGGTCGCGCATCCCGGCCTGGCGAAAACCGAGTTGAACGATGACATCGGGCACCCGGCCCTGCGCGCGACGATGGCGGTCCTCCAGGCCCTGATCGGTCGCCCGGCCGAACGCGCGGCGGTTCCGCTGCTGTTCGCCGCCACCGATCCCGGAGCGCGTGGCGGGGTCTTCATCGGCCCCGGCAACCGGAAGTGGGACGACCGGGTGCACCTCGACCCGGTCGTCGCGCCCGCGGACGACCCGGCTCTCGCCGGCCGGCTGTGGGACCGGGCCCGGGCCTGGACCGCCGTCGAGTACCCGCCGGACCTGCGGTGACGACCGACGCCGGTCAGGCCGGCCAGGTGCCGTCGTCCAGGAACCGGTCGACGGCGGTGAGGTACGGGGCGAGGTCGAGGCCCTGCCCGGCCACCCACTGGTCGGAGTAGTAGGTGTCGACGTAGCGGTCGCCCGGGTCGCAGATCAGCGTCACCACCGAGCCGGTCCGGCCGGCGGCCCGCATCTCGGCGATCAGCCCGAACGCGCCCCAGAGGTTGGTGCCGGTGGAGCCGCCCACCCGGCGGCCGAGCACCGCCGAGCCGGCGCGCATGGCGGCCAGTGAGGCGGCGTCCGGCACCTGGACCATCCGGTCCACCACGCTGGGCAGGAAGGACGGCTCGACGCTGGGCCGGCCGATGCCCTCGATCCGGGAGCCCCGGCCGGTGCGGACCGACCAGTCGGCGGCCTGCCAGGCCGGGTAGAACGCGGAGTTCTCCGGGTCCACCACGCACAGCTTGGTGGGCAGCCGGCGGTAGCGGGCGTACCGGCCGATGGTAGCGCTGGTGCCGCCGGTGCCGGCGCCCACCACGATCCAGGCCGGCACCGGGTGTCGCTCCAGCGCGAGCTGCGCGTAGATCGACTCGGCGATGTTGTTGTTGCCCCGCCAGTCGGTGGCCCGCTCGGCGTAGGTGAACTGGTCCATGTAGTGACCGCCGGTGTCCTCGGCCAACCAGCGCGCCTCGATCACCACCTTGGCCGGGTCCTGGACCAGGTGGCAGCGCCCGCCCTGGAACTCGATCTGGGCGATCTTCTCGGGTGAGGTGGAGGCCGGCATGACCGCGATGAACGGCAGCCCGAGCATCCGCGCGAAGTACGCCTCGGAGACCGCTGTCGACCCGGACGACGCCTCGATCACCGTGGTGTCCCGGCCGATCCAGCCGTTGCACAGCCCGTAGAGGAACAGCGAGCGGGCCAGCCGGTGCTTGAGCGAGCCGGTCGGGTGCACCGACTCGTCCTTGAGGTAGAGGTCGATCCCCCACGCCTTGGGCAGCGGGAACGGCAGGAGGTGGGTGTCGGCGGAGCGGTTGGCGTCCGCCTCGACCGTGGCGATCGCCTCGGTGAGCCAGTGCCGGCCGACCTCGTCACACCGGTCGAGATGAGTCACGCCGGCAACGTTACAAGTGAGGCCGGCTCGGATCCGCCCGGACCCGGCGCGCCTGCCGGCGCTGCCCGGCCCGGCCGGCCGCGCGCACCACCGGCGTGAGCACCAGGGCGAGCCGGGGGAACGCGTCGAGCAGCCGGACCTGCGCGCCGCGCCAGCGCGGCAGGCTCACCACCGGGCGCGGCCGGCGGGCCAGCCGGACCGCCCGCGCGGCCACCCGCTCCGGCGTCAGCAACGAACCGGTGAAGGAGGCCAGCGCCCCGGGGTCGTCGAGCTTGTCGTGCAGCATCGGCGTCCAGATCCCGTCCGGGCACAGGCACGACACGTGTACGCCTCGGACGCCGGCCATCCGCAGGTCGGTCAGCGTGCCGAGGCTGAACGCCAGCAGGGCGTGCTTGCTGGCCGCGTACACCGTCTCGCCGGGCGCGGCGATCAGCCCGGCCAGCGAGACGACGTTGAGCACGTGCCCGTGGCCCTGCTCCCGCATCACCGCCACGGCGGCCAGCGTGCCGTTCATCGCGCCGAGCGCGTTGACCTCGACCACCCGCTGCCGGACCTGGGCGTCCTGCGCCCAGGAGGGGCCGGTGACCAGGATGCCCGCGTTGTTGACCCACAGCCCGAGCCCACCCGGCGCGCCGGCCGCCTCGGCGGCGACCGCCGCGCAGGCAGCCCCGTCACGGACGTCGAGTTCAGCGGACCAGCCGCCCAGCGGCGCCGCGGCTTCGGCCACCGCCGCCGCCTCGACGTCGGTCAGCAGCACCCGCCAGCCGTCGGCGTGCAGCGCGGCAGCGAGCGCACGGCCCAGCCCGCCGGCCGCTCCGGTCACCACGGCGGCGCCCCGCCCCGAGGTCGTCATCGCCGCACGCTAACCGCCCGCACCGGTCGCGGGCCAGCCCCTTGGCCGAGGCCGGGCCGGGCCGTGGCCGGGCCGTGGCCGGGCCGTGGCCGGGCCGTGGCCGGGCCGTGGCCGGGCCGTGGCCGGGCCGTGGGCTGGGACCGGGCCGTGGGCTGGGACCGGGCCGTGGGCTGGGACCGGGCCGTGGGCTGGGACCGGGCCGGGGGCTGAGGGCTTAGCTGGGCTGGGCTGGGCTGGGCTGGGCTGGGCTGGGCTGGCCAACGCGAGGCAGGGCAGCAGAGAGGTAGCGGTGGTATCCCGCGTCCGCCTACGAAGTTGACGGCGCAGATGAGTCAAGCCGTCTCGTTGTGACGGTACCCGGGCTGCTCACGCAGACGATCACGCTCGTCGGGCTCGGGGGTTCAGCATCGATGCCGACGGGCGGAGCAGGACCCGGTGGTTGGGGCCGCCACAGGCTCGCCATCCGAGTCCCGGTCCCGCGAGTGGACTCCCGGGGGCCGGCAGGCAGCCCTGGCGCCCCGCACCCCCGCCCGCGCACAGTTTCACGGAAAGAGTGGCTATTCGGGCTCGAACAGCCACTCTTTCCGTGAATGTGGGCGACGAGCGCGCGGCGCGAGCGCGGGGCGCGGCGCGAGCGCGGAGCGCGGAGCGCGGGGCGCGGGGCGCGGGGCGCGGGGCGCGGGGCGCGGGGCGCGGAGCGCGGGGCGTGGGGCGCGGAGCGAGCGCGTGGCGCGGGGCGCGGCGGCGTCGCCGTTGCTGTGGCGGCTCCGCCGACGAGCCTGAGTCGTTCGTGCCATCAACTTCGTAGGCAGCAGAACGGCGGGCGGTGGGCCGTCAGGGAGTGGGTGGTTCGAGCGGCTGGGGGCGGTTCTCCCACTTGGTCGACAGCGCGATGCCGGTGCGGGTGGAGGCGACCCCGGGCGTGCGGTTCAGCCGGACGATCAACTGTTCCAGCTCGGCGATGGTGCCGACCCGCGCCTTGAGCAGGAAGGATTCGACGCCGGCCATGAAGTAGCAGGACTCGATCTCGGGGATCTGGCGGAACGCCTCCAGCACGTCGTCGGTGTCCGCGTCGGAGTTCTCCATGATGCCGATCAGCGCGGTGACCCCGAGCCCGATCGCCTCCGGCTCGACCTCGGCCCGGTACGCCCGGATCACGCCGCCGGACTCCAGTTTGCCGACCCGCTCGTGCACGGCCGGGGCGGAGAGGCCGACCTGCCGGGCCAGTTCGGCGTACGACAGGCGGGCGTTGCCCCGTAGCAGCTCCACGAGGGCCAGGTCGATCGTGTCCACGGAGAGTGACCCTATCCCTTGGACCGTGACCGGGAGCGGACGGCACCCGTTGAACATGACGGTACGTCGTCATTCACAAACGTCCGGTCATGGAGGTTCTACGCCGGTACCATTTACTAACTTCGCAGTGTGTGCGTTTTTCGCGTTTGGCGGACACGCCCGGTCCCTGGTGCTGTAATTGCCATACGTCCCTCATGACGGCTCTGGGCTCGCACCGGCCGGGGGCAGTGTGTTCAGCCGGGGGCTTCGTCGACGCGAGGAGGGGGCTGTGGACACTGGAGATCGCCTGCTGACACCGGGTGAGGTCGCTGCGCTGTTTCGGGTGGACCCGAAAACCGTGACCCGATGGGCAGCGGCCGGCCGGATCGGCAGCATCCGGACTCCAGGCGGGCATCGCCGGTTTCGGGAATCCGAGGTGCGGGCCCTGCTTGAGGGGGAGGGCATGCTGGACGAGGCGGACGACATGGGCAAGGCCCGGAACATGGGCCCGACCGCTTCGACCGGCCCCGGACCGGCGAACGCCGGCATGTACTGAGCGAGCGGGCGCGGTCCGGCCGGTGGGGCGGGCCGCGCCCCGGCCGGTCGCGGGCCGGGTCAGGCCCGGTCCACGTGTCGGCGGTCCGCGGCCAGCGTGCCCGACCAGCGCCGGAACAGCGTGTGTTCGACGCCCAGCGCGTCGAGCACCTTCCCGGCCACGAAGTCGACCAACTGTGGCGCGGAGGCGGACGCCCCGGCGCCGTAGAAGCCCGGACTGGCCGGCAGCACCACGGCGCCGGCGTCGTGCAGCGCGATGAGGTGTTCCAGGTGGCTGCGGGTCACCGGGGTCTCCCGGGGCACCACTACGACCGGGCGGCGCTCCTTGAGGTTCACCTCGGCGGCGCGTTGGAGCAGGTCCTTGGAGAGACCGATCGCGATGCCGGCGCAGGCCGCGGTGCTGGCCGGCACGACCGCCATGCCGCGTACCCGGTAGGAGCCGCTGCTCGGGCCGGCCGCCAGGTCACCGGCGGGCCAGTGGCGCAGGTCCGCGCCGGTGAGGTCGCGGTCGAGCCACGCGGCCAGGTCTTCGGCCCAGTGTGCGTCCCGGAAGGGCCGGCCGGTCTCGTCGAGGACGGTCAGCCGGGCGGCTCGGGACACGATCAGGTCCACCGCCGCGCCGGCGTCGAGCAGTCCCCGGACGACCGCTGCCGCGTACGGGGTCCCGGAGGCACCGGAGACGCCCACCACCCATGGTTCGCGCATGCCGTCAAGCCTGCCAGGCCGAATGTCCGGCGGGTCGACGGGGCTTCCCGCGCCATGGGATTCTTTCGTCCGGCGATCCACGTCCTCGGAAGGGCCCGGTGATGACGGCGGCGGTGCTGCGGGCGCTGCGCTCCGCCTGCCCTGTCGCGCCCCGGTTCTCCCCGTACGCCGACGAGGTGCAGGGCTGGCTGGTCGACCGCCTCGACCGACTCGACCTGCCGCTCGATCCGGGCGCCCGCCGACGGCTGGCCCGCGCTGGCTTCGCCCGGTACGCCGGCCGGCTCTACCCGGACGCCACCGAGCCCGACCTGCGGGTGCTGGCCGCGCTGTTCACCTGGTTCTTCCTGGTCGACGACGCCTGCGACGGACCGGACGGGCTGGTCCCGGCGCAGATCCGCGCGCTGCGCGACGGCGCGCTCGCGCTGCTCCGCGAGGGGCCCCGGACCCGTCACCCCGGGTTCACCGGTCCGCTGCGCCGGCTGCTCGTGCAGGCCTGGCGGGAGCCGCGTCGCCGGATGCCGGCACGCTGGCGGCTGCGCTTCGCCGACGCCGTGGCCGACCACCTCGACGGCGTCTCACGGGAGACCGCCGCCACGTCGGCCGGCCGCCCGCCCGGCGTCGCGGAGTACGTGCGGTTGCGCCGGGCCACCTCGGCGGCGTACGTGTCGTACCCGCTGATCGAGTTCGCCGCCGGCCGCCCGCTGCCCGACGCGGTCTACCACCATCCGGCGCTGCGCCGCCACGCGGACCTCGCCAACGACCTGCTCTCCTGGTTCAACGACATCGCCTCGCTGGAGCGGGACCGGGCCACCGGCGGGGGGCACAACCTGGTGCTCGCGGTGGCCGCCGAACGGGGCGTGCCGGTGCCGGCCGCGGTCGACCTGGTGGCCGCGCACTGGCGCGCCGAGATGAGCCGCTTCATGACGCTGCGCGCGGCGGTGCCGTCGTTCGGCCCGGCGCTGGACGAGGCCGTCGCCATCCATCTCGACGGGGTGGCCGCCGCCGTGCGCGGCACCGTCGACTGGACGCTGGAGAGCACCCGCTACCCGGTCGCGGCGACGCCCTGACCGACCGGCGGCCGACTCGGGCAGGTCACGGCCGCAGGCCGAGCCGGACCACCAGGTCGAGCAGCGCGAGCACGAACAACGCGATCCCGACGAACCCGTTGGCGGTGAAGAACGCCCGGTTGACCTTGCTCAGGTCGGTGGGGCTGACCACCAGGTGCTGGTAGGCGAAGGCGACCGCGGTGAGCGCCAGCCCGATCCACCACAGCCAGCCGAAGCCGACCAGCGCGCCGAACCAGATGAACAGCGCGAACGTCACCACGTGTGCGGCGGTGGAGGCGTGCAGCGCGAAGCGCCGGCCGTACCGGGCGGGGACGCTGTGCACCCCGATCTCCCGGTCGATCTCCGAGTCCTGGCAGGCGTAGATCAGGTCGAAGCCGCCGATCCAGAGCCCGACGGCGGCGCCGAGCAGCCAGGCCGGGCCGGAGCCGTGGAGCGTGCCGGTGACCGCGAGCCACGCGCCGACCGGGCCGACCGCCTGGGCCACCGCGAGGATGGCGTGCGGCCAGTTGGTGAAGCGCTTGCCGTACGGGTAGACCACCAGCGGCACCACGGCCAGCGGCGCGAGCATCAGGCAGAGCGGGTTGAGCAGCGCGGCGGCGGCCAGGAAGACCACCAGCGCGACGGCCGCGCCGGTCCAGGCCGTCCGCACGCTCACCGCCCCGGTGACCAGTTCCCGGTTCGCGGTACGCGGGTTCCGGGCGTCGATCCGCCGGTCCAGGATCCGGTTGGCGGCCATCGCGAACGTCCGCGCGCCGACCATCGCCACCGTGATCAGCAGCAGGTCGAGCCAGCGGACCCGCCCGCCGTCGACCTGCATCGCGGTCAGCGCCGACAGGTACGCGAACGGCAACGCGAACACGGAGTGCTCGATCGCGACGAGCTTGAGGAAGGACGTGACCCGGCCGGGCCGCTCCGCCACCACGGTCATCGGATTCCGTACTCCTGCCAGCGCTTGTCGACCAGGGAGGTCACCTCGGGGGACATGCGCATCTCCTCCGGCCAGCCTCGGGTGTAGCCCTCGGTGGGCAGCTTGCGGGTGGCGTCCACGCCGGCCTTGCCGCCCCAGAACTGCTGGTACGAGGCGTGGTCCAGGTGGTCCACCGGCCCCTCGGTGAGGAGCAGGTCGCGGGCGTAGTCGACGTTGCCGAAGGCGCGGAACGCGACCTCGTTGTAGTCGTGCACGTCGCAGTCCTCGTCGACGATAACGATCAGCTTGGTCAGCGACATCATGTGCGCGCCCCAGATCGCGTTCATCACCTTCTGCGCGTGCTTCGGGTAGCGCTTGCGGATCGACACGATCGCGCAGTTGTGGAACACGCCGGCGGCGGGCAGGTCGTAGTCGACGATGTCGGGGATCAGGAAGCGCAGCAGCGGCGCGAAGATCCGCTCGGTGGCCTTGCCGAGGCCGTGGTCCTCCTGCGGCGGCTGGGACGTGACGATCGAGTGGTAGACCGGGTCGCGCTGCATGGTCATGGTTTCGATGTGCAGCACCGGGAACGGCTCGACGGGCGTGTAGAAGCCGGTGTGGTCGCCGAACGGCCCCTCGGGCAGCCGCTCGCCCGGTTCGAGGTACCCCTCCAGCACGACCTGGGCGTGCGCCGGCACCTGCAACGGGACGCTCAGGCAGTCGACCATCTCGACGCGCTCGCCGCGCAGGAAGCCGGCGAACAGGTACTCGTCGATGTCGGCGGGGAGCGGCGCGCTGGCCGCGTACGCGACCGCCGGGTCGGCGCCGATGGCGACCGCCACCGGCAGGCGCTGCCCGAGCCGCTCGGCGACCGCGTGGTGCGCGGTGGAGTTCTTGTGGATCTGCCAGTGCATGCCGAGCGTGTTCCGGCCGTGCTGCTGGAGCCGGTACAGCCCGAGGTTGCGCTTGCCGGTCTCCGGGTGCTTGGTGTGGGTCAGGCCGAAGTTGTGGAAGATGCCGCCGTCGCCCGGCCACACCTGCAACCCGGGCAGCCGGTTCAGGTCGACGTCGTCACCGGAGTAGACCACCTGCTGGCAGGGAGCGGTCCGGACCTTCTTCGGCGGCATGGACTTGAGCTGCATGACCTTGCCGAGCCCACCCATCATGCCGGTGAAGCCCTGCGGCAGCTCCGGCTTGAGCAGCTCGCCGATCCGCGCGCCGATCTCGTCGAGCGACTCGACGCCGAGCGCCATGGCCATCCGCTTCTCGGTGCCGAACAGGTTGACCGCCACCGGCATCTCGCCCCGGGTGGGCCGCTCGAACAGCAGCGCCGGCCCGCCGGCGCGGACGGTCCGGGTGACCACCTCGCTGATCTCCAGCGTGGGGTCGACCGGGACGCTCACCCGCCGCAGTTCACCCGCGCGCTCCAGCGCCGCGAGAAAATCCTTGAGATCGTCGTACGGAAAGCCACGCCCCATGCCTCCATCCTCCCCCACCCCCCTGAGGTGCAAGGAAGGGCCCCTTCTTAACGCATTCGGTAGAGGCGGGGCCCCCTTTTAACGCCCCGTCGGGCGGGTAGTCGGCGGCATGGGCGACGAGCGGGTGCCAGCGGGGTTCAGCGAGCAGCGGGCCCAGGTCGGCGACGTGGAGATCAACTATGTCCGAGGGGGCCAGGGCCCCACGCTGGTCCTGCTGCACGGCTACCCGCAGTGCTGGCGGATGTGGCGGCACGTGCTGCCGGAGCTGGCGCGCTCCTACGAGGTGATCGCCCCCGACCTGCGCGGCTTCGGTGACAGCGACGCCCCGCCCGACGGCTACGACAAGAAGACGGTCGCCGCCGAGCTGCACGGGCTGCTCACCGCGCTCGGCCTGGCCGGCGACATCCGGCTGGTCGGCCACGACCTGGGCACCATGGTCGCGTACGCCTATGCCGCCGCCCATCCCGACGCCGTCGCCCGGCTGGTGCTGACCGAGGCGCCGATCCCGGACGAGAGCATCTACGCCATGCCGGCGCTCACCGCGGCCGGCCCGGCGGTGTGGAACTTCGGTTTCTTCACCGTGCCCAACGGCCTGCCCGAGCAGCTCGTCGCCGGCCGGGAGGCGCTCTGGGTCGACCGGTTCACCGACTCGATCATGGTCAACAAGGGCAGTCTCGGCCCGGACGACATCGAGGAGTACGCCGGCCACCTGCGCGACGAGGCGCACCTGCGGGCCAGCTTCGCCTACTTCCGGGCGTTCGGGCAGGACGTCGCGGACAACACGGCGTACCGGGGCACGAAGCTGCCGATGCCGGTACTTGCCGTCGGCGCGCAGGCCAGCCTCGGCGGCCAGGTGGCCGAGCAGGTGCGCCGGTACGCCGATCGGGTCACCGGCGAGGTGGTCGAGGACTGCGGCCACTGGCTGTTCGAGGAGCAGCCGGCGAAGCTCACCGCCCTGCTGCTGCCGTTCCTCAAGGGTTGACGGACGGGCGGGTCAGCCCCGGCGGGCCGACTCGACGAACGCGCGCCAGGCGGCCGGGCGGAACGTCAGCACCGCCCCGGCGCGGTCCTTGCTGTCCCGGACGGCGACCACGCGCGGCAGGTTGTCGGCCACCTCGACGCAGTTGCCGCCGTTGGTGCTGCTCCGGGTGCTGGTGCGCCACCGGGCGCCGGTCAGGTCCGCCATGTCTCCGCCACCTCCGCTAGCAACTCCATCGACTGCCGGGGCGGCAGCGCCTCCCCCTCGATCGACTCCCAGGACGACCGGACCGCCAGCACGTCCTCGGTGTGGTCGATCACCTGGCCCTTGAGCTGATCGTCCAGATAGGCGACGTCCTCCCCGGTGGGGAGCGTAGCAAGCACGAAGGCCCCGGAGACACCGGAATATGCGCCGACCGAGGCGGGCACCACCTGGAGCCGGACCCGGGACCGCTCGGTGGCCAGCTTCATCAACCGCAGCACCTGCTCACGCATCACCAGCGGCCCACCGACCGGCCGGCGCAGCACGTGCTCGTCCAGCACCGCGACGAGCTGCGGCGGCTTCTCCCCGGTCAGCACCGCCTGCCGCGCCAGCCGGGCCTCCACCCGCTGCTCCACCTCCGCCTCCTGGAACAGGCCGACGCTGCGGAACAACGCGCGGGCGTACGCCGAGGTCTGCAACAGCCCCGGCACCACCGTGTTCTCATACGACCGGAGCACGGTGGCCTGCCGCTCGTTGGCCTCCCAGGCCCGCATCCACTGCGGCGACCCGAACCGGGCCAGCATCCGGCCGAACGCGCCACCGGTGTCGAGCGCCACGTCGGCCCGCTCCCAGAAATCCGGTGGCGGCTTGCGCGCCCCGGTCTCGACCATCGCCACAGTCGACGGCGAATAGCTGATCGCCTTCGCCAGATCCTCCTGGGTCATCCGCCGGGCCGCGCGCATGTGCCGCAGCTCCTCGATCAGCACCTGTAAGCGCTCGTCCATCCGCACGCCCTCCTCACGGCCGCGTTCCGTGTGTCTCACCGACCTCACCGACCGCCCGGCCCGACACACCGAGTGACCATACGCCTTCCGCCAGTAGTTCCGCCGTCCCGAAACTGGGCGCAGCGGAATCGTTCGGATCCGACCCGAAAGGACGGACGAAACCGCGGAGGGGCCGTCCGGTACGTCGGCGGCGGACGGCCCCTCCTCCAGCCCGGGGACCGAGAAGAGGACCGTGCGATGACGCGACGTCACGACCCGCACCGGCCACTGTGGCTCTGCCGGGCCTGCGGCGGCCCGTGGCCGTGCGGCCCGGCCCGGCTGACGCTCCTGACCGAGTACGGGGCGGACGGCCGCGTCGCTCTGTGCATCCACCTCGCCGGGCTGCTCTACACCGCCGTGGAGGATCTGTACCGGCTCGCCCCGCAGGACGCGCCGAAGCCCGCCGCGCTGCACGAACGCTTCCTCGGCTGGGCCGCCCCACGCCGCCCCCGGAGCGAAGGCGGGGGCCCCGCTTAACGTATTCGGTAGAGGCGGGGGCCCCGCCTAACACCTCACCTCAGGCGGCCGGCTGCCAGGCGTACCGGTGCAGGGGCGCGTCGAGCGGCGCGGCGGTGAGCCGGTTCGCGAACGTCGAGATGGTGTAGGTCCCGACGCCGAGCACGACGTCCAGCGCGTGCCGTGGCTGCCAGCCGGCGGCCAGGAACGCGTCCAGCTCGGCGTCGGGGACCGCGCCCCGGTGGTCGAGCACGGCGACGGTGAACCGGCGTAGCGCCTCCAGCCGAGGCTCGGGCAGCGCCCCGCCGGCCCGCAGCGCGTCGATCAGCTCGGGCGCGGCGTCCTGCCGGGTGAGCGTGGCGGTGTGCATGGCCACGCAGAGGTGGCACTCGTTGCGGGTGGCGACCGTCAGCACGACCACCTCCCGGGCGACCGGGTCGAGATCGGTGACCTCGAAGGCGGCGTTGGCGGCGAGGAAGCCCTTGAGCAGCTCGGGTGAACCGGCCATCAAGCCGACGGCGGCGGGCAGGTGGCCCAGTTTGCGGTGGACGCCGGCCATGACCGGGCGGGCGGCGGCCGGCGCGGTGTCGGGTTCGTACGTGGTGAAGCGGGACATCCGGGGTCCCCTCTCGTAAGATAGTCAACATGGTTGACCAAACCGTAAACCAGGTTGTCGAACATGGCAACGCCTGACCGCCCCGGCTTCGCGCTGCCGCTGCTGCTGCTCGCCGGCTTCCGCGCGCTCGTCGACGACCTGCACGCCGAGCTGGCCCGGCACGGGCACCCCGAGCTGCGACCGGCGCACGGCTTCGTCCTCCAGGCCGTCGGACCGGCCGGCACCACCGCCTCCGACCTCGGGCAACGCCTCGGCGTCTCCAAGCAGGCCGCCGGCAAGACGGTGGACCGGCTGGTCGCGCTCGGCTACCTGGAACGGGTGGACGACCCCGCCGACGCGCGCCGGAAACTGGTCCGGATGACCGCCCGGGGTCACGACGGGCTGCGCCGCTCGGCGACCGTCTTCGACGAACTGCGCGACCGGTGGGCGGCCACGCTCGGCGCGGACCGGGTCGCCGCCATCGAGGACGACCTGCGCCGGATGGTCCCCGCCGACGTGTTCCGCCTCGACGTCCCCGGCTGGTTCGGCGCGTGAACCCCGGTCGTCACGAAGCACGAAAGGGGCACCCGGCCGGACGCCGGGTGCCCCTTTCTGAACGCCACTACCGGAAGATGACGTCACTTCTGTTGACCTTGCAGTTGGCGTCGTTCCAGCCCTCGCCGAGGTAGCTGGGTTCGCTGCCCTTGGCCACACCCTTGTACTTGCCGCAGATGGTGGCCGAGCCGATCACGACCACACGAGTGATCGTCGCGGTGTCGTTCCAGTTGCTGTTGATGCCGGTGAGCATGTCGATGTCGTCGACGAGGACGTTGTCGACACGCACGTGGCGGGTGTACGAGGTGGAGCAGTTGCCGCAGGCGCGGTACAGCTTGCCGGACCCCTTGAGATAGAAGCCGGAGATGCTGACGGTGCCGTTGCCGTTGTGCTGGAAGGTCTTGTCGCTGCCGCTGCGCGCGCCGCCACCGATGACGTAGGACGTGCCGCCGTTGGTCTGCTTGAAGGTGGCGGCGTCCTCGCCGATGTCGTTCCACCACACGTTGCGCAGCGTGCAGGTGCCCTCGCAGTGCACGCCGTCACCGGCGGGCGAACCGAGGATGACGTTCTGGAGCGTGCCCCCGTTGGCGATCTTGAACATCGGGTCCTGCGACTCGCCCTGCCCACCGTCACCCATGCAGCAGTAGGTCTTCATTCCACCGTCGAAGGTGCCGGAGACGTTGACCGTGCTCGAGATGCTCACCGAGCCGGCCGACGACGGCCACGCACCGGTCGGCGTGCCCGGGTTGCCGGTCGGGCCGGACGTCGGACCGCTGGTGGGGCCACTGGTCGGGCTGGTGGTCGGGGTCGAGCCGCCGCTGGAGTACGTCTCGAACTCGGCGATTCGCGGGGCGCCGGACGCGCTGGTGATGACAAAGGAGATCTTCTTCAGCGACGTCGAGGAGAAGGTGATGACGCTCGGGGCGCTGCTGCCGCTGGCCAGGACGGCGCCCGTGTCGTAGTTCTTGAGCTGCCAGCCGCTGATCGAGCCACCGCCCGAGCCCTGGACGATGACGGCCGAGGACACCGTGGTGGCGCTGCCCCACTTGACCGAGACCGTGCCGGTCGAGCCGCTCGGCGACCAGTAGGTGCCGGCGTTGCCGTCGATGACGTTGCCGTAGCTGGTGCCATCGGCCTTGCTGGAGCCGTCGGCGCCGGCGCCGAGGCTGAGGTTCGTGGCGGCCGAGGCGTCGGGGACCTGCAACGCCAGCGCGATGACGGCACCTGCGATCGCCGTGGCACCGCCGGCCAGCCACCGCGTGGCGACTTTTCGTCTCATCCGGTTTCACCCTTTCAAGCGTGCGTACTCTGTATGAGAAAGCGCTTTCTGTTAACCATAGACATCCATCGATGAGATGGCAAGCGGCGCCTACGTGTGGCAGTTCATCCCGGTGGCCGGCGCTACCTTCACCGACTCCGGCAGCGGCACCTGCCACTGACTGACCGTCACACCCTCCTCATAGGATCGCGGACGTCGGCCGCTCGGGCCGGCGTCCCCGTCCGCAAGGAGTTCGATGAGACGTCTGCGCGTTTCGGCCGGCGCGGCGGCGCTGGCCACGCTCGGGGTGGTCGTGGCGCTGCCGGCCCCGGCCGCCGCCGACCCCGGTCCCGGCTGGGTCGGCGGCTGGCTCGGCGACACCACCCTCGGCGGTCCGGCCGCACCCGCCCGCACCGCCGCCTTCTCGCTCAGCAGCGACGCCGACGCGGTGCACCCGCGCGTCCGCATCGACGTGAGCGGCCTCGCCGACGTCGCCACCGCCACGTTCCCGGCCGGCTGCGACCGGGCGGGCGCGGTGGCGACCTGCCCGATGCCCGCCGACGCCACCACCGACGAGTTCGGCGGCGTCACCGGCACCGTCCCGATCGTGCTCCGCGCGGTGGCCGGCGCGGTCGACGGCGTCGCCGGCACCATCGGCTGGGCGACGCTGGCCGACGGCGTCGACGGCGAGGCCCAGCAGGCGGCCGTCACGGTGCGCACCGGGCCGGACGCCGTCGACCTCGTCGACGCGTACGTGGAAGGCGCCGGCACCGGCGACCGGCTGGCCGTGCCGGTGACCCTCCTCAGCGCCGGCGATCAGCCGGTGACCGGCCTGCGGGCCACGTTCCGCTTCCCGGTCGGGCTGGAGCCGGCGGCGTTCCGCAACTGCCGCTACGGCACGGGTGGCCAGCTCAGCACCGTCGTGGTCTGCCACTTCGGCCGCGAGCTGACGCCGGGCCGGCGCTACCAGGTGCCCGATGGTTTCCCGACCACTGTCGGCCCGGCCGCGGTCGGCGACAAGCGCATCGTGCAGACCGTGGCGCCCGAGGCCACCGCCGGCCCGCTGCCCGAGGGCGTGGTGCTGCGGCGCCGCCCGGCGGACGCGGCGCTGCGGCTGCGCCCGGTCGGTGACGCGGTCGACGTGCTCGGCCCGGATCAGCAGTACGCCTCCGGTCAGTACTATCTCCGCGCCGTCTACGGCGCGTTCGACGTGGTCGCGCTCGGCGCGACCGCCGCCGGGGCGCCCGGCGACACGGTGCGGGTCCGGGTCGGCCTGCGCAACGACGGGCCGGGCGTGCCGGACGGCACCGTCTCCGGCGGCGACGCCGCCCGCTTCACGTTCACCCCACCGGCCGGGACGGTGGTGACGAACGCGCCGGAGGACTGTTCGGGCAACGGCGACGAGGAGGACCCGGGCGCGCCGATCACCTGGTACTGCACGATGCCGGGCGCTGTCTTCCCGGCCGGCGACACCTTCCTGGTCGACGTCGACCTGCGGATCGACGGCCCACTGGGCGCTCCGGGCTCGGTCGCCCTGCCCTACAGCTACCCCCGACCCGACGACGACCCGGCGAACGACACCGCCCCGGTCGTCATCGGCTGAGCCGGCGACGACGCGACCGCCGGGAGTCGCCCGACTCCCGGCGGTCGGCGCCGCCGTCGAGACCACCGACCAGCGATCGGCCGGACGGCCGAAGAGCGGCCGACCGCGTCAGTTGACGCCGGCGTACGAGTGCAGGCCGGTGAAGAAGAAGTTGACCCCGAACAGGTTCATCAACACGGTCAGGAAGCCCACCACGGCGATCCAGGTGGCCACGTTGCGCTTGACGCTCGGCGTCGCCCGCGCGTGCAGGTAGCCCGCGTAGACCACCCACGAGATGAACGCCCAGGTCTCCTTCGGGTCCCAGCCCCAGGCCCGCCCCCAGGCCGCCTCGGCCCAGATCGCGCCGGCGATCACCGCGAACGTGAAGATCGGGAACGCGAAGGCGTGCGTCGTGAAGGTCAGCCGCTCCAGCCCGGCCGCCGCCGGCAGCCGGCGGGCCAGGGTGTACGGGAAGCTGCGCCGCCCCTGCTCCCAACCGGCCCGCATCAGGTACGCGGCGGCCGGCACCACGCCCAGCAGGAAGATGCCCGAGGCGAAGATGATCGTCGACACGTGGATGATGAACCAGTACGACTGGAGCGCCGGCATCAGCGGCACGACCTGGACGTAGAGCTTCAGCTCGGCGAACGCCAGCAGCAGCACCATCACCAGCGTCAGGAACAGCCCGAGCCGGCGCAGCGACGGCTGCTTCCAGAGCACCACGAGCCACGCGGCCACCCCGATCCAGGTGACCGTCAGCACGAACTCGTACATGTTGCCCCAGGGCATCCGCTCGGCGGCGATGCCCCGCGTGACCACGGCGCCCAGGTGCAGCGCGGCGGCGAGCGCGGTGAGCCAGGCGGCGATCCGCCCGGCGAGCGCGGCCCGCGCGGCGGAGCGGTCGGGACGCTGCGGCGCGGCCGGCTCGTCGACGGTCCCCCCGGCCCCGCCGACGCCCGCGCCGACCAGCTCGCGGGCCGGGGCGGCCACGGCCACCTTCCGCGCGTTGCCGACCGCGAACTCCACGGCGTGGCTGATCATCGCGATCAGGTACGCCAGGATCGCGAACGTGACCAGCTGATCCGAGAGTGCGGACATCACTCGTCTCCTTCTCGCGCCCGCCGCTCGTCCGTCCCGCCGCCGCTGACCGCGGCGACGAGCTGCGCGAACTCGTCGGCGAACCCTGGGTGCTCGGTGCGCGGCAGCCCACCGGCCTCCACCAAGCTACTACCGCTCGTCGGAGATCCACCGTCGGGGGGCGACACCCGGAACCAGACCCGACGCCGGCGGGCGAACAGCGAACCCATCAGGCCGAGCAGCAGCGTGCCGCTGGCCACCAGCAGCAGCGTCTGGCCGGGCGCGTGCCGGATCGCGAGCGTCACGTACGGCCGGGTGCCGACGAACTCCAGCGTGCTGCCGTCGTCCAGGGTCCACGTCTCGCCCGGCCGCAGCAGCTTCGTGCCGATCTGCTTCAGCTTGCCGTTGTCGACCTGACGCTGGTCGAGCTGGTAGACCGAGCCGGGGATGCCGGCGTCCAGCCCGAGGTTGCCCCGGTAGGCGGTCAGGTTCAGCGCCGGGTTCCGCTCGGCCGGGAACTGCGAGGCGACGTACGGCGCGCGGTCCCCGGCGGTGGGCAGGTAGAGCCCGTCGAAGGCGACCTGCTGGTCCGCGGCCCGGGTGCCGGTCTTCGGGTCGACGTTCGCGTCCGGGAAGACGGCCACGCCCTCCTCGGTGGCGTTCGGGTCACCGGTGCGCAGGAACGGGTCGTCGCTGGTCTGGCTGGTGCCGAACCGGTCGGTGTACCTCAGCACCGGCGCGTAGCCGTTGCCAAGCAGGTAGACGTTTGCCGCGTCGAGCCGCAGCGGCGAGTTCACCGAGAAACCGGCGGTCCGGGGCGTGCCACCGGGGGAGTCGACGCTGACCGTGGCCCAGAAGCGGGACGCCTGGCCGGAGTCCAGGTAGTCGGCCTCGAACTTCTCCAGCGTGAGGCAGAACGGCGGCAGGTCGGCGCTGTCCACCCGCGGACCGAGCGACGCCTCGGCGTACTGCTGGCGGGTGTTGCAGAACGCGTTGTCCGCGCCGGCGACCAGGATGCGGTTGCCGTGCCAGCCGTACCAGGAACCGACCGCGACGCCGAGCAGGACGGCGATCAGCGAGGTGTGGAACAGCAGGTTGCCGGTCTCCTTGAGGTAGCCCTTCTCGGCGGAGACCTCGTTGCCGCGGACGGTGACCCGCCACCGGCGGCGGCGCAGCACCGCCGCGATCGCGTCCGGGTCGGCGGCGGCCGGGGCCTCCAGCACCGCGTGCTGCGGCAGCCGCTCCAGCCGTTTCGGCGCGGCCGGCGGGCGCATCCGCAGCGCCCGGACGTGGTCGCGGGTACGCGGCAGGATGCAGCCGATCAGCGAGGCGAACAGCAGCAGGTAGATCGCGGAGAACCAGACCGAGCCGAAGACCGCGAACGCGCCGATCCGGTCCAGCCGGGGCGCCAGGTCGGGGTGGTCGACGAACCACTGGTCGACCTTCTCCGGGTTGACCCCGCGCTGCGGCAGCACCGAGCCGGGGATGGCGGCGACCGCGAGCAGGAAGAGCAGGATCAGCGCGGTACGCATGCTGGTGAGCTGCCGCCACGAATTGCGCAGCAGGGCCAGCACCGGGTTGACCCGCCGCCGGGGCGCCTCGGCCGGCGGGGTGGCCGGCCGGTCGTCCACGGACGTCATCAGATGCTCACCTCACCCACACCGACGTGCGTCTGCAACCAGATCACCACGTTCTGCCAGCCGCCGGTGGCCAGTGCCAGGCCGATCACGATCAGCAGGGCCCCGCCGACGCGGGTGACCCAGCGGCTGTTGCGCCGGACGGCGCGGAACACCCCGAGCAGGCGTTGGAAGCCCAGCCCGAAGACGACGAACGGTATCCCCAGCCCGAGGCAATATGCCACGGCGAGCACCACGGCCCGGTCGGCGCTCCCCTCGGTGGCGGCCAGGCCGAGCACCGCGCCGAGCGTCGGCCCGGTGCAGGGCAGCCAGCTCAGCGCGAAGACCGCGCCGAGCACCGGAGCGCCGAGCAGGCCGGCGGCGGGCAGCGCGCGGATGCGGAACTCGCGCTGCATACCAGGGATCACGCCGAGGTAGCCGAGCCCGAGCACCACCACCAGCGCGCCGATGACGATCTCCAGCGTGCGCTCGTACCGGAAGAAGAGCTTGCCGACGCCGGAGAAGAGGATCGCGGTGGCGACGAACACGGCGGTGAAGCCGGCGATGAAGAGCAACGTGCCGGCGAGCACCCGGCCCTTGACGGCGGCGGTGGTGCGGGCCGGCGCGCGTTCCGCCACGGCGACGCCGCCGCCGGTGGGCGGCGCGGCTGCGGGCGGCGTCGCACCCACGCGGCGGCCCTCCAGGTCGGTGCCGGCCAGGCCGGTCACGTACGACAGGTAGCCGGGGATCAGCGGCAGCACGCACGGGGAGAGGAAGCTGACCAGGCCGGCCAGCGCCGCCGCGCCCACCGCGAACAGCAGCGGGCCGGACGCGGCGAGCCGCGCGAACGTCTCGCCCATCAGCGGGAGCCGTTCGGCGCCGGCCGCTCGGCGGCGATCTTCTCCACGATCGGCCGCAGCTCGTCCCGCGTCACCGCGCGGCGGATCACGACCGCGATCCGCCCGTCCCGGTCGAGCACCACCGTCGCCGGGGTGCTGTTCGGCGGGATGTCGAAGTTGAGCGCCTGCCGGCTGGAGGGGTCGAAGATGCTCGGGTAGGTGACCCGGCCCTCCTCGAACGCGATCGCCTTGTCCTTGCTGTCCTGCACGTTGATGCCGAGGAACGTCACACCGGCGCCCTTGGTGGCCTGGTAGGTGGCCTCCAGGTCGTCCGCCTCGGCCCGGCAGGGCGCGCACCAGGAACCCCAGAAGTTGACCACCACGACCTGCCCACGGTCGCGGGCGATGTCGTAGTTCCCGCCGGTGAGCAGCTCACCGCTCACCTTCGGGGTCTTGGACCGCTGGTCCGGGGCACAGGTCACGGTGAGCCCGTCGGCCGCGCACCGGCTCTCCTGACTGCCGGAGGAGCAGCCGACCAGCGCCGTACCGGCGGTGACGGCGGCGAGCAGGGCGGCGGCGAGCCTCCGGGTGAGCATCAGGCCCCCTTGGCCGTCCGGGCGGTCGGCGAGATCGCGATCAGGTGGGCCGCCGGCTCGGAGTAGCCGATGCCGGCGATCCGGGCGCCGTCGAAGTGGAACGAGGTGAGGCTGGCCAGGCCGCACTGCCGGCGGCGCGGGTCGTGCCAGAGCCGCTTGCGCTCGACGTGCCGGCGCAGCGTCCAGATCGGGAGCTGGTGCGAGACGAGCACCGCCTCACGCCCCTCGGCGGCGACGCGGGCGGCGTGCAGCGCGGCGAACATCCGCTCGGCGATCGCCTGGTACGCCTCACCCCAGGACGGCGTGACCGGGTCGCGCAGCACCCACCAGTTGCGCGGGTCGCGGAACGAGCCGTCGCCCGGCGAGACCTTCTTGCCCTCGAACCAGTTCGCGCTCTCGATCAGCCGCTCGTCGACGCCGACGGAGAGGCCGAACTGCGCCGCGATCGGCTCGGCGGTCTGCTGGGCGCGTTCCAGCGGGCTGGCCACCACGTGCACCACGGTCCGCTCGGCGAGCGCCTGGGCCGCCGCCTTGGCCATCTGCACGCCCAGCTCGGAGAGGCGGAAACCGGGCAGCCGGCCGTAGAGGATGCCGTCCGGGTTGTACACCTCGCCGTGCCGCAGCACGTGCACCACAGTCTCCGCCATCGGTTACCCCCCGTGTCCCGCCGCTGCCGCCGCCCGCGCCGCCACCGGCAGGGCGGCGGCGATCTGGTCCCACGCGGCGTCGTCGATCGCCGTCGAGACGAACCACGACTCGAACGCGCTCGGCGGCAGGTAGACGCCGCCGGCGAGCATCGCGTGGAAGAACGCCTTGAACGCCGGCACCTGCTGGGTGCGGGCGCTGTCGTAGTCGTGCACGTCGGCGTCCGTGAAGAAGATCGAGAACATGTTGCCCGCGGTGGAGAGGCGGTGCGGCACGCCGGCGGCGGACAGCGCCTCGGTGGCGAGCTTGCCCAGCGCGGCGGACGTCTCGTCGAGGCGCCGGTAGAGCGCGTCGTCGGCGAGCCGCAGCGTGGCCAGGCCGGCAGCGCAGGCGAGCGGGTTCCCGGAGAGCGTGCCGGCCTGGTAGACCGGGCCGGCCGGGGCCAGCTTCGCCATGATCTCCGCGCGCCCGCCGAACGCCGCGGCGGGCAGGCCCCCACCCATCACCTTGCCGTACGTCCACAGGTCGGCGTCGGAGGCGTCGAGGCCGTGCCAGCCGGCGCGGGAGACCCGGAACCCGGTCATCACCTCGTCGACGATGAGCAGCGCGCCGTGCGCATGGGCGATCCGGGCCAGCTCGGCGTTGAAGCCGTCGCGCGGCGCGATCACGCCCATGTTGCCGGCCGCCGCCTCGGTGATGACCGCCGCGATGTGCGGGCCCTCGGCGGCGAAGGCGGCCTCGACGGCGCGCAGGTCGTTGTAGGGCAGCACGATGGTGTCGCCGGCCGCCGCCCCGGTCACGCCGGGCGAGTCGGGCAAACCGAACGTGGCCACGCCGGAGCCGGCGGCGGCGAGCAGCGCGTCGGAGTGGCCGTGGTAGCAGCCGGCGAACTTGATGATCTTGGCGCGGCCGGTGAAGCCGCGGGCCAGCCGGATCGCCGACATGGTCGCCTCGGTGCCGGAGTTGACCAGGCGCACCTGCTCGACCGGCGTCCGCGCGACGATCTCCTCGGCGAGGTCCACCTCGCCCGGCGTCGGGGTGCCGAAGCTGGTGCCCAGCGTGGCGGCCTCGCGCAGCGCCTCCACCACGGCGGGGTGGGCGTGACCGAGGATCAGCGGGCCCCAGGAGCAGACCAGGTCGACGTAGCGCCGACCGTCGGCGTCGAACAGCCAGGGTCCCTCCCCCCGGACCATGAAGCGTGGGGTGCCGCCGACCGCACGGAACGCACGCACAGGGGAGTTGACCCCGCCGGGCACGAGGGCCTTGGCGCGGTCGAACAGGGCCTCGGAGGCCGGAGCGTCGGCCGGGTAACGGCCGGATCCGGCGGAAAAGGTCTCGGTCACGATGCTCCCCATTGTGTCAGCGCCCGACCCCTCCCCCACCAGCACCCCGCCCCGGGCGTTACCCGCCTCACCCCCTCACCCCTCCGCGCTGTTTCACGGAAAGAGCGGCCATCTCGCATTCCATGGCCGCTCTTTCCGTGAAACAGCGACCGCCCGGAGGTGGGGCGGGTGGGCGGGGAGCGCTCGACGGGCCCGTTGGTGGGGATCGCGATAGGCTGACCGGGTGGATCGTGCCGAACTGTCCATCACCGTGCACCGGACGGGTGACGAAGCCGTGCTTCGCCTGGCCGGTGAGATCGACATGCTCACGGCCGCCCAGCTCTCGACGGTGGTCAACGAGATGCTGGCGGACCCGCCCCCGCGCATCGTGCTCGACCTGGGCGGCGTCACGTTCTGCGACTCGCAGGGCCTCGGCACGCTCGTGGTGCTCAGCCGGAAGGCGAGCCATGCCCAGTGCGTGCTGATGCTGAGCAACGTCGGCGACTTCCTGCTCCGCGTCCTGGACATCACCGGCCTCCGCAGCGCCCTGATGATCCGCAACGAGACCGCCCCCTGACCCACTCGCGATCTCGCACTTTCGGCCCCGGGCGTAGGTGATTCAACCCTTTCGCCGGGGCCGAATGTGCAAGATCAACGGGGTCAGGTGATGGGGAGATCTCGGCGGCGGAAGGTGAGCAGGCCGGTCAGGGTGAGGGTTACGGCCAGGGCGGTGAGCATGAGCAGCGGGGTGGGGGTCCAGGCGGCGCGCAGCACCTGGGGGGTGTGCGTGAACGGGGACAGGTCCAGCAGCCACTGGTTCAGGTTCAGGACAGCGCCGAGCTGGCCGAGCAGGACGCAGACCGCCAGCACCGCCCAGGCGGCCGACGCGAGCCGGGGCAGCAGCCCGTGGAGCAGCACGGCGAGCCCGGCCAGCACCCAGGCGGCCGGCGCCTGGGCCAGCCCCGCGCCGAGCATCCGGCCCACCTGCCGGGGCACCTCGCCCACGCTGAAGCCGTACGTGAGGCCGGTGGCCAGGCCGGTCACCGCGAGCACCACCACCGGCCCGAGCAGCGCGAACGCCACGTGCGAGAGCAGCCAGGTCGAGCGGCGCGTGCCGGTGGCGAGCACCGGTTCGGCCCGGCCGGCGGTCTCCTCCGCGCGCATCCGCAACGCCGCCTGGATGCCGTACCCGGCGGCGGCCAGCCCGGCCAGACTCAGCGTGACGCCCAGGTAGGCGTCGGCCAGCCCGGAGGCCCCGCCCAGCCGGGCCATGACCTCCTCCAGCCGCGGGTTCCCCTCCACCGAGCGCCCGGCCGCCTCGGCGGCGCCGCCCAGGATCAGCCCGAGCAGGCCGAACCCGACCGACCACCAGAGGAGCTGCCCCCGGTGCAGCCGCCAGGCCAGGCCGACCGGACCGGACAGGGCACCGCCGGCGGTGGCCGGCCCGAGCCGGGGCGGCAGCACGCCCGCGCCGAGGTCGCGACGGACCGAGACCGGGTACGCGAACGCCGCGATCAGCGCGATCGCGGCCAGCGGCAGCAGCAGCACCCACCACCGGTCCCCCTCGTACGCCCGCACCCGGGCCGCCCAGCCCAGCGGCGACAGCCAGCTCGGCCAGTCGTTGCCGGCGGTGTCCCCGACCAGGCGCAGCCCGAACGCGGCGCCGAGGCCGGCGAGGCCGATCCCCCGTGCCCCGCCGGCGGTCTCGGTGAGCTGCGCGGCCAGCCCGCCGAGCGTGGCGAAGACCATCCCGGTCAGCGCCGCGGCCAGGCCGTACGCCCAGGAGCCGGCGGCCGGCAGCCCGGTCGAGGCGAGCCCGGCGGCGGTGAGCAGCCCGAGCAGCAGATCGGCGGCGTACGTGACGAGCAGTGCCGCGGTCAGGCCGGCGTACCGGCCGAGCACGCTGCCGCCGAGCAGCTCCCGCCGGCCGGCCTCCTCCTCGGTGCGGGTGTGCCGGATCACCGTGAGCAGGCTGGCCAGCGCGACGATCACCAGCAGGAAGCCGCTGCGCTGGGCGGTCAGCGCGCCGACGCTGTCGCCGTAGACCGGGCCGAGCAGCGCGACGATGGACGGGTTGCGGGCGGTCCCCTCGGTGTACGCGGCCCGCTCGGCGGCGGTGGGGAACAGCTCGAAGAAGCTGGTCGCGTACGACATCGGCAGCACGGCGAGGACCAGCACCCAGAGCGGCAGCAGGACGCGGTCCCGGCGCAGGATCAGCCGGGCCAGGTGACGGGTCCCGGTGAGCGCGCTCATGAGAGCACCTTCTCCGGGGCGGTCTCGTAGTGCCGCAGGAACAGTTCCTCCAGCGTGGGCGGCGTGCTGACCAGGCTGCGGACGCCCAGTTCGGTGAGGCGGCGCAGCGCGGTGTCCAGCGCGGCGGTGTCCACGTCGAAGCGCACCCGGTGGCCGTCCACCCGCAGGTCGTGCACGCCGGGCAGGTCGGCCAGCCCGTCGAGCGGGGCGGTGACCTCGGCGTCGATCGCGGTGCGGTGCAGGTGGCGCAGGTCGCCGAGCGTGCCGGACTCCACCGCGCGGCCGGCCCGGATGATGGTGACCCGGTCGCAGAGCGCCTCCACCTCGGCCAGGATGTGGCTGGAGAGCAGCACGGTGCGGCCGTCGTGGCGGGCCCGGCGGACCCAGTGCTGGAACACCTCCTCCATCAGCGGGTCGAGCCCGGAGGTCGGCTCGTCGAGGATGAGCAGCTCGACGTCGGAGGCGAGCGCGGCCACCAGGCCGACCTTCTGCCGGTTGCCCTTGGAGTAGGTGCGGCCCTTCTTGCGCGGGTCCAGCTCGAACGACTCCAGCAGCTCGGCGCGGCGCCTCGGGTCGAGCCCGCCGCGCATCCGGCCGAGCAGGTCGATCACCTCGCCGCCGCTGAGGTTGGGCCAGAGCGTGACGTCGCCGGGCACGTACGCGAGCCGGCGGTGCAGCGCGACGGCGTCCCGCCACGGATCGCCGCCGAGCAGCCGGACGGTCCCCGCGTCCGCCCGCAGCAGGCCGAGCAGCACCCGGATGGTGGTCGACTTGCCCGAGCCGTTGGGGCCCAGGAAGCCGTGCACCTCACCGGTGCGGACGCTCAGGTCGAGTCCGTCGAGCGCCCGGGTCCGGCCGAACGTCTTCACCAGGCCGGACACCTCAATGGTGGTTTCCATACTTCGGAAGCTACGCTCGTTTCAGAAACTTGTGAAGACAGTGAGAGGTGAGAGACGATCACGGGGATGAGCGCCGAGGAGACGACCATGAGCCAACCCCCCGCGTACGACGAGGAAGAGGTCCACCTCTTCGTCGAGCGGATGGCGATGGCCTTCGCCGACGTCGGCTTCCCCCGGATGGCCGCCCGGGTCCTGTTCACCGTGATGAGCGCCGACGACCCGCTGACCGCGGCCGAGATCGCCGAGCGGCTGGGTGTCAGCGCGGCGGCCGTCTCCGGCGCGGTCCGCTACCTGACCCAGTTCGCCATGCTGGTCCGCGAGCCGGTCAAGGGCTCCCGACGCGACCGCTACCGGATGCCGGACAACCCCTGGTACGAGGCGACCATCACCAAGACCAACCTCTACAAGAACTTCATCGACATCGCCGGTGGCGGCGTCGACGCGCTGCGCGGCCGGAGCACCCCGGCCGGCGAACGGGTCACCGAGATGCGGGACTTCTTCCTCTTCGTACAGGACGAGGTGGAGTCGCTCGGCGACCGGTGGCGGGCCCATCGGGCCGCGACCGGGCACGGCGGCCCGGCCGGCGGCTGAACCTCAGCGGGTGTTCCCCCAGCGGGCCTGCTCCAACAGGTCCGCCGCCCGCTCCCGGGCCGCCGGGTCGTCGTCGGTACGCAGCAACGCGGTCGCCGCGTCCACCGCCTCGGCGAGGCGTCGCCACTGGAGGTCCCGCTCCCGCACCAGATCCGACTGGGCGGCGAGCTGCCGGGTCTTCACCCACAGCTCGACGAAGACCGTCACCTTGGCCCGCAGCACCCACGGATCGAACGGCTTGGTCAGGTAGTCGACCGCACCGACCGCGTAACCGCGCAGCGCGAGCTGGGCGTCCTTGTCCGCCGCGGTGAGGAAGATGATCGGTACGTGCCGGGTGCGCTCCCGCCGCTTGATGTGGGTGGCGGTCTCGAAGCCGTCCATGTCCGGCATCTGCGCGTCCAGCAGGATCACCGCGAAGTCGTCCACCAGCAACTGCTTGAGCGCGGCCTCACCGCTCTCCACCGCGACCGACTGCACCGGGAGCCCCTGGAGGATGGCCTCCAACGCCATCAGGTTCTCCCGCCGGTCGTCCACCAGCAGGGCCTTGGCCGTCTGCGTCACGCGTTCTCCTCGCCTCTGCTGCGGCCGATCCAGGACGCCATCAGCCCGATCAGCTCGTCCAGGTCCACCGGCTTGGTGATGTAGTCGCTGCCGCCGGCCGCCAGCGCCGACTCCCGGTCGCCGGGCATCGCCTTGGCGGTCAGGAACACGATCGGCAGGTCCGCGAAGCGGTGGTTGCGGCGGATCTGCGCGGTCGTCTCGTAGCCGTCCTGATCCGGCATCATCGCGTCCATCAGGACGATGTCCACCTCCGGGTGCTCGGCGAGCTGACGCACGCCGTCCACGCCGTTGTCCGAGTACAGCACGGTCATCCCGTGCAGTTCCAACGCGGACGTCAGCGCGAACACGTTCCGGACGTCGTCGTCGATGATCAGGACGGTCACGCCGTCCAGCCGGCGGGTCGCCGGCGTCTCCTGCGGCTGCGGCAGCTCCATCGGCATGAGCAGCGACGACGGCAGGCCCGCGCGGCTCGGCGACGGCGGGGCCGGCGCCACCACCGCGTCCGGCGCCAGCACGTCCGGTACGAAGAGCGTGAACGTCGACCCCTGCCCGGGCGCGGACGACACGGTGATCGTGCCGCCGAGCAGGCGGGCCAGGTCCCGGCTGATCGACAGGCCCAGCCCGGTGCCGCCGTAGCGCCGGCTGGTCGTGCCGTCGGCCTGCTGGAACGCCTCGAAGATCAGCGAGAGCTTGTCGTCCGAGACGCCGATCCCGGTGTCGATGACGGTGAACGCGATGACCCGCTGCGCGTTGGTCAGTGCCGGCACGTCGAAGACCGCGTTCTCGGCGGCCGGCCCGATGCGCAGCGTCACCGCCCCGTTGTCGGTGAACTTCACCGCGTTCGACAGCAGGTTGCGCAGGATCTGCTGCAACCGCTGGGCGTCGGTGACCAGGGCCGGCGGCAGTTCCCGGCTGACCCGGACCTGGAAGTCCAGGCCCTTCTCCTCGGCCTGCGGCGCGAACGCCTGCTCGACGTAGCCGCGGATCTCGGCAAACTGGATCTCGGCCGGCTCCACGTCCATCCGGCCCGCCTCGATCTTGGACAGGTCCAGGATGTCGTCGATCAGCGACAGCAGGTCCGAGCCGGCGCCGTGGATGGTCCGGGCGAACTCGATCTGCTTCGCGCTGAGGTTCCGCTCCGGGTTTTCCGCCAGCAGCCGCGCCAGCAGCAGCAGGGAGTTCAGCGGCGTCCGCAGCTCGTGGCTCATGTTGGCCAGGAACTCCGACTTGTACGCCGACGCGCGGGTGAGCTGCTGCGCCTTCTCCTCCAGGCCGAGCCGGGCCAGCTCGATCTCCCGGTTCTGCGTCTCGATGTTGGCCTTCTGCTCCGACAGCAGCTTCGCCTTGTCCTCCAGCTCGGCGTTGGTGCGCTGCAACTCCGCCGACTGGTCCTGCATCTCGTGCGCCAGCCGCTGCGACTGTGCCAGCAGCTCCTCCGTACGCCGGTTGGCCTGAATGGTGTTGACCGCGACGCCGATGGTGAGCACCAGCCGCTCCAGGAACGACAGGTGCAGCTCGGAGAAGGTGGTCACGCCGGCGAACTCGATCACGCCGAGCAGCTCACCCTCGAACAGCACCGGCAGCACCACCAGGTCGGCCGGGGGCGTGTCGGCCAGCCCGGAACGGACCACCAGCCGGCCGCCCGGCTGCGCCTTGACCCGGATGGTGCGGCGGGAAAGCGCGGCCTGCCCGACCAGCCCCTCGCCCGGGCCGAACGTGACGTCGTGGCCCCGGGCCACGTAGCCGTACGAGGCGGTGAGCCGCAGCCGCATGCTGCCCTCGGAGCTGTCCGCCAGGAAGAACGCGCCGAGCTGCGCGTCGACCAGCGGGGTCACCTCCATCATGATCATGCGGCAGACCTCGCCCAGGTCCCGCTGGCCCTGGAGCAGGCCGCCGATGCGGGCCAGGTTGGAGTCGAGCCAGCCCTGCTCGGCGTTCTTCTTGGTCGTCTCCCGGAGGGTGACGATCATCTGGTTGATGTTGTCCTTCAGCTCGGCGACCTCGCCCTGCGCCTTCACGTTGATCCGCTGGGTCAGGTCGCCCCGGGTCACCGACGTGGAGACCTGCGCGATGGCGCGCAACTGCGTGGTCAACGTCGAGGCGAGCTGGTTGACGTTCTCGGTGAGGTCGCGCCAGGTGCCGGAGACGCCCTTCACCTGGGCCTGGCCGCCGAGCTTGCCCTCGGTGCCCACCTCGCGGGCCACCCGGGTCACCTCGTCGGCGAACGAGGAGAGCTGGTCCACCATCGTGTTGACGGTGTTCTTCAGCTCCAGGATCTCGCCCTGCGCGTCCACCGTGATCTTCTGACCCAGGTCACCCCGCGCCACCGCCGTGGTGACCGACGCGATGTTGCGGACCTGGGAGGTCAGGTTCGACCCCATCGAGTTCACGTTGTCGGTCAGGTCCCGCCACGTGCCGGAGACGCCCTTCACCTGCGCCTGACCGCCGAGCTTGCCCTCGGTGCCCACCTCACGCGCCACCCGCGTCACCTCGTCCGCGAACGACGAGAGCTGGTCCACCATCGTGTTCACCGTGGACTTCAGCTCCAGGATCTCGCCCTGCGCGTCCACGGTGATCTTCTGCGACAGGTCGCCCTTGGCGACCGCGGTGGAGACCTGGGCGATGTTCCGCACCTGGGCGGTCAGGTTCGACGCCATCGAGTTCACGTTGTCGGTCAGGTCCCGCCACGTGCCGGCCACGCCGCGCACCTGGGCCTGACCGCCCAGCTTGCCCTCGGTGCCCACCTCACGCGCCACCCGCGTCACCTCGTCGGCGAACGACGAGAGCTGGTCCACCATCGTGTTCACCGTCGACTTCAGCTCCAGGATCTCGCCCCGGGCGTCCACGGTGATCTTCTGCGACAGGTCGCCCTTCGCCACCGCCGTGGTGACCGACGCGATGTTGCGGACCTGGGAGGTCAGGTTCGACGCCATCGAGTTCACGTTGTCGGTCAGGTCCCGCCAGGTGCCGGAGACGCCCTTCACCTGCGCCTGACCACCGAGCTTGCCCTCGGTGCCCACCTCACGCGCCACCCGCGTCACCTCGTCGGCGAACGACGAGAGCTGATCCACCATCGTGTTCACGGTGTTCTTCAGCTCCAGGATCTCGCCCTGCGCGTCCACCGTGATCTTCTGACCCAGGTCGCCCTTCGCCACGGCGGTCGACACCTGGGAGATGTTCCGGACCTGGCTGGTCAGGTTGCCGGCGAGCTGGTTGACGTTCTCGGTGAGGTCGCGCCAGGTGCCGGAGACGCCGCGCACCTGGGCCTGGCCGCCGAGCTTGCCCTCGATGCCGACCTCGCGGGCCACCCGGGTCACCTCATCGGCGAACGACGAGAGCTGGTCCACCATCGTGTTCACGGTGTCCTTCAGCTCCAGGATCTCGCCCTGCGCCGCCACCGTGATCTTCTGGCTCAGGTCGCCCTTCGCCACCGCCGTCGACACCTGGGCGATGTTGCGGACCTGGGAGGTCAGGTTCGACGCCATCGAGTTGACGTTGTCGGTCAGGTCCTTCCAGGTGCCGGCCACACCCGGCACCTGCGCCTGACCGCCCAGCTTGCCCTCGGTGCCCACCTCACGCGCCACCCGCGTCACCTGCTCGGCGAAGAGGCGCAGCGTGTCGGTGAGCGAGTTCATGGTGTCCGCCAGCTCGGCCACCTCGCCGCGCGCGCCGACGGTGATCTTCTGCGACAGGTCACCCTTCGCCACCGCGGTCGCCACCTGGGAGATCGACCGCACCTGGCCGGTCAGGTTCGACGCCATGGTGTTCACCGAGTCGGTGAGGTCCTTCCAGGTGCCGGCGACGCCGCGCACGTCGGCCTGGCCGCCGAGCTTGCCCTCGGTGCCCACCTCACGCGCCACCCGGGTCACCTCGTCGGCGAACGACGAGAGCTGGTCGACCATGGTGTTCACGGTCCGGCCGATCCGCAGGTACTCACCGCGCAGCGGGCGTCCGTCGATCTCCAACGCCATGTGCTGGGACAGGTCGCCGTCGGCCACCGCCACGATGACCCGGGCGATCTCGGTGGCCGGCCGGCCCAGGTCGTCGATCAGCGAGTTGACCGCCCGCTGCCCCTCCGCCCAGGAGCCCTCCAGGCCCTCGTCGTCGAGGCGCTCGGTCAGCCGGCCGTCCCGGCCGACGATCCGGCTGATCCGGCGCAGGTCCAGGTGCTGCCGTTCCTGGAGCGACACCACGTCGTTGAACGCGTCGGCCACCTCGCCGGAGCGGCCCGCCCGTCGCGGCAGGCGAGCCCGGAGGTCGCCGCGGGCCACCCGCTGCAACGCCTCGACCAGCTCGCCGAGGAGCGCCTCGTGGTCGGTGGCGGACGGATCCGCGCTCACCGACTGTTTCGCCGTGGTCATCATTCCTCGCTCAGCTCGGGGCCCACCGGCTCGTGCCGACACGCGGCCATCCCATCATTCTGCCGCGCGATCCGTCGAGGTCACGGTCGGCTGAGGGCGCGTCACGGACGGTATCCGCCCGAGTTTCCGGGTTCGGGCGGGGTGGTTGGCAGCCGGGGCGGCGGCGGTAGAGGATACGGAGGTGGCAGCGGATGCGGGGCCGGCCCACGGCGACGGCGCGGACGAGCACGTCCGACGCGTCCGCCTCCCCGCCGACCGGCGCACCCCGGCAGCGGCCCGGGCGCTGGTGCGGGCCATGCTCCTCGAAGCCGGCCTGCCCGAGTTGCTCAACGAGGCGCTACTGCTCACCACCGAGCTGACCACCAACGCGGTCGAGCACGCGCGTACCGAACTGGACATCGAGGTCGAGGCCGACCCCGCCGGGTTCACCGTCACCGTCACCGACTTCGCCTCCGGCCCGGTCGACGAACTCGTCGTCGGCGTACGCAACACCACCGCCGACATCACCGAGGTGGCCACGCGCGGTCGCGGCCTGCTGCTCGTCGACCACTTCGCCAGCCGCTGGGGCACCACCTACCTACCCACCGGCAAGGGCGTCTGGTTCCGCCTGGACCGGCCCGACCCCGGCGGGCCCACCCGGCGGTCCGCCGCGCCGGCCCGGGACACCACGGAACGCCCGGGCCAGGGCACGCCGAGCGCCGCGGCGATGAGCGCGCTGATGCAGACCACCCCCGACGCGTACGCCGACGACCCGCTTCCCGAGTTCGCCACCGGGCTGCTGACCCGGGTGGGCGAGATGGTCGGCGCGGCCGGCGGCACGGTCCGACTGGACCGCGGTGACGGGCTGGGCACCCAGGTGTTCGCCCGCTACGGCCGGGCGCCCCGGGAGGGCAACGAGCTGCTGTGTGTCCCGCTCGCCGTGCACCGCCCGTACGCCGGCGAGCTGGAACTGGACGCGGCGCCCTCGGCGTACGCCCGGCCGCTCGCGGTGCTGGCCGCCGAGCGGCTGTCACTGCACCTGGAGAACGACCGGCTGCGCCGCGCCGACGTCCGCCGGTCCGCCTGGCTGACCTTCCTCGCCGAGGCGAGCGAGCTGCTCGCCCAGTCGCTGGACGTCGAGTTGACCATGGCGCTCGTCCCGCAGCTCGTGGTGCCCCGGCTCGGCCAGTGGTGCGCGGTGCACACCACCGACGAATGGGGGCGGCTGCGCCTCGCCGCGTCCAGCCACGCCGACGAGGGGATGCTTCCCCACCTGCACCGGGTCCTCGCCGAGACCGGCCCGGACTCGATCCAGTCCCGGCTGCGCGAGGCGTCCCGCAGTCAGACGCAGGTGCCGTTGGGCGGGCCGATGGAGGGCTTCGCCGTCCCGTTGATCGCCCGCGGGCAGCGGCTCGGCACGCTCGCCGTGGGCCGGCACCAGCGGCACCGGCACGACCCCGACGAGGTCTCGGTGCTGGAGGACGTGGCCCGGCGGGCCGCGCTCGCCATCGAGAACGCCCGCATCCACGCCGAACGCCGCCGGGTCGCGCAGACGCTCCAGCAGTCGCTGCTGCCGCCGGTGCTGCCGGTGGTCGAGGGCATCGGCTTCGCCGCCGAGTACGTCCCGACCGGCGACGACGCCGAGGTCGGTGGCGACTTCTACGACGTGGTGCCGCTGCCGGACGGTCGCTGGCTGGTGGTGGTCGGTGACGTCTCCGGCAAGGGCGTGCAGGCCGCCGCCGTGACCGGCCTGGTCCGGGACGTGATCCGGGTGCTGGTGGGCGACGGCAAGCCGCTGCCGGAGGTGCTCGGCCGGCTCAACGAGACGCTTGTCGAGCGCGGCGGCGGGCGTTACTGCACGCTCGCGCTGGCGGCGGTCGCGCCCGGCGACGGCGACCAGCTCGACGTGTCCCTGCACCTGGCCGGCCACGACCGGCCGGTGCTGTTGCACGGCGGCGGCGGCGCGACGTTCGTCGGCGCCAGCGGCACCGCGCTCGGCCTGCTCGACACGATCACCACCCCGACGGCCGAGCTGGCGCTCAAGCCGGGCGACGCGTTGATCTTCTATACGGACGGGGTGACCGAGCGGCGGCGCGGCCGGGAGCTGTTCGGCACCGAGCGGCTGCGCGAGTCCGCGGCGCCTCTGGCCGGCTACTCGGCGGACGTGGTCGCCGCGAGACTGCGCGCCGCCACCATCGCCTTCTCCCCCGAACCCCCACGCGACGACATCGCCGTCCTGGTCCTCCGCAACGACATCCCCTGACCACCCCGGCCTTCCCGTGGTTGATCATGAGGTTGACCCCGTGATCCGTCCATTTGTCACCGCCAACCTCATGATCACCGCCCGGGTGGGCGTGAGCGGGCCGGGTCAGAGGCCGCCGGGGAGGCGGCCGGGAGCCAGCCGACGGTGCGGATCCAGGTGCGCCTTGGCGCTGCGGAGGCGCGGCAACGTGGGCAGTTCACCCCAGAGGTCGACGGAACGGCGCACCGGGGCCGGCGCCGCCACCACCACGCACCGGCCCTGCCGGGCGATCAGCACGCTGCGGACCGCGGTGAGGATCGAGCCGACCCGCTCGGGCGACAGCGCACCGGACAGGGCGGCGTACGCGGTGCCGACGCCGGCCGAGCCGCGCACCGGCACCGGGGCGCCGGCGGCGTCGCGCAGCGCGTACACCGCGGCGTGCAGGTCGGTGGCCGGCACCTCGATGCGCAGCGCCGTGTCGCCCGGGGCGAACGGATAGCGCCCCCACCACTCGGGCGCGTGCTGGTTCACCGCGGTCCCGCCGCCGAGCACGGCGGTCAGTCGGTCGGCCCGCTCCGCCACGTCGGACGGCCCGCCCTCCAGCAGCAGCACCAGACTGCCCACCGCGGGCCGCCCGGTCACCGCCGCATGGTCGGGACGGCCGGCGACCGAGGGATGACTCGCCGGGATCCGGCGGCGGGGCAGCGGCACCGGCACCGGCAGGTCCAGCTCCACCGCGGCCGGATCGACCCCGGCGGCGTGCACCGCGCGGACCAGGTCGGGCAACTCCAACGGGGACCAGAGCGGGCGGGACACCCAGACCCGGCCGGCCGGCGCCGCGTGCACCCGCATGGTGGCCGAGACCAGCACCCCGAGGCCGCCCTGCGAGCCGCAGAGCAGCCGGGCCACGTCCAGCCCCGGCAGCTCGCCACGCCCGAGGACCGCGCCGCCTCCGCCCGCGGAGCCGGCGGCGAACAGGCCGTCGGAACCGCCCGCCGGGGCCGCCCGCCCGAGGCGTGCCGTGCCGGACTCGCCGATGCTGACCAGCTCGCCGTCGGCGTCGAGGTAACGCACCCCGACGAGTTGCGCGCACGGGCTGCCGTGCCGGTGGCGCAACGGGCCGGCCTCGTCCGCGGCGAGCACCCCGCCCAGCGTCGCCCCCGGTGAGGGCGCGTCGACCGGAAGCCGGCCGCCGGTGCGGCCCAACGTGGCCTGGACGGCCCGCAGCGGCGTACCGGCGCCGATCTCGGCCACGGCGGCGTTCCTCGGCTCGTGCCAGACGCCGGCCAGCCGGCCGGTGTCGAGCATGATGTCGACCTGGGCCGGGGCGGCACCCCAGTCGATCTTCGTGCCGGCGCCACGCGGCACCACGGTCAGGTCGTGCGCCGCCGCCAGCCGGAGCACCTCGGCGGCGGCACGCGGACCGCCCGGCACGGCCACCCAGCGGGCGGTGCGGCCGGCCACCTCGTCGGCCGGGCCGGCGAAACGGGCGAACGGCCGGCCGCAGATCTCGGCCAGCTTCCGGGTGATCTCGAGGGCTCCGGGTCGGTCGGTGGATCGCGTAGCAGCCGCCATGGCGGCAATCGTACACATGTTCGAAAGTGCTGGCGGCGAGTCGCCGGTTCGCGCGGCGCGGACGCCCGGCGGCGACCCGTCGACCGGTAACGTGACGCCGTGACCACGACCCCACAGCCCACGGCGAAGCGCGTTCCGGCCGAGCGGACCCATCACGGAGACACCGTCGTCGACGAGTACGCCTGGCTCGCCGCCAAGGACGACCCGGAGACGATCGCCTACCTGACGGCCGAGAACGCCTACACCGAGGCGCGCACCGCGCACCTGGCCGAGCTGCGGGCCGAGCTGTTCGAGGAGACACGCCGGCGCACCCAGGAGACCGACCTGTCGGTGCCGACCCGCAAGGACGGCCACTGGTACTACACCCGGACCGTCGAGGGGCAGCAGTACGGCGTGCACTGCCGGCGCGCGGTCCGTCCCGACGAGACCACGCCCCCGATCAGCGCGGACGGCGCCCCGCTCGACGGCGAGGAGGTGCTGCTCGACGGCAACCAGCTCGCCGAGGGGCACGACTTCTTCTCGCTCGGCGCGTTCGACGTGAGCCCGGACGGCCGTTGGCTGGCCTACTCCACCGACTTCTCCGGCGACGAGCGGTTCACGCTGCGGATCAAGGACCTGTCCACCGGTGAGCTGCTGCCCGACGAGGTGCCCGACACGTTCTACGGCACGGCGTGGTCCGGCGACGCCTCCACGCTGTTCTACGTCACCGTGGACGACGCGTGGCGGCCGAACCGGGTGTGGCGGCACACCGTCGGCACCGGCCCGGGCGAGGACGTAATGGTCCACCAGGAGGACGACGAGCGGTTCTGGGTCGGTGTCGAGCTGACCCGCTCCGAGCGCTTCGTGGTCATCGACATCCACAGCAAGATCACCAGCGAGGTCCGGGTCATCCCGGCAGAGAACCCGACCGGCGAGCCGGCGATCGTGGCCCCCCGGCGGCAGGGCGTCGAGTACGCGGTCGAGCACCACGGCCACCGCTTCCTGATCCTGCACAACGACGGCGCGGAGGACTTCGCGCTGGCGTACACCTCGGCGGACGCGCCGGGCGACTGGACGCCGCTGATCCCGCACACGCCGGGCACCCGGCTGGAGTCGGTCGACGCGTTCGAGCACCACCTCGTGGTCTCCCTGCGCGGCAACGGGCTCACCGGGCTGCGGGTGCTGCCGGTCGGCAGCGACGACAGCTGGGACATCGACTTCCCCGAGCCGATCTACAGCGTCGGGCTGGACGCGAACCCGGAGTACCGCACCGGCTCGGTCCGGCTGCGCTACACCTCGCTGGTCACCCCCGACTCGGTCTACGACTACGACCTGACCACCCGCGAGCTGACGCTGCTGCGGCGCAAGCCGGTCCGGCCCGGCCCGGACGGGCGGGCGTACGACCCGGCCGACTACGAGCAGCACCGGGACTGGGTGCTGGCCGACGACGGCACCCGGGTGCCGATCTCCCTGGTCTGCCGCCGGGACACCCCGCGCGACGGCTCCGCGCCGGCGGTCATCTACGGCTACGGGTCGTACGAGGCCAGCATGGACCCCTGGTTCTCGATCGCCCGGCTGAGCCTGCTCGACCGCGGCGTCATCTTCGCGGTCGCGCACATCCGTGGCGGCGGCGAGCTGGGCCGCCGCTGGTACGACGACGGCAAGCTGCTGGCCAAGAAGAACACGTTCACCGACTTCGTGGCCTGCGCCCGGCACCTGGTCAAGGCCGGCTGGACGGCGAGCGACCGGCTGGTCGCCCGGGGCGCCTCGGCCGGCGGCCTGCTGATGGGCGCGGTGGCCAACCTGGCCCCCGACGCGTTCACCGGGATCGTCGCGCAGGTGCCGTTCGTGGACGCGCTCACCTCGATCCTGGACCCGTCGCTGCCGCTGACGGTCACCGAGTGGGAGGAGTGGGGCAACCCGCTGGACGACCCCGAGGTCTACGCGTACATGAAGTCGTACACCCCGTACGAGAACGTGACGTCGGCCGACTACCCGGCGATCCTGGCGGTGACCAGCCTCAACGACACCCGGGTGCTCTACCACGAGCCGGCCAAGTGGATCGCCCGGCTGCGCGCGCTCGCCCCGCACGGCGACTACCTGCTCAAGACCGAGATGGGCGCCGGCCACGGCGGCCCCAGCGGCCGGTACGACGCCTGGCGCGAGGAGGCGTTCGTCAACGCGTGGACGCTGGACCGCCTCGGCCGGGCGTGACCTCTGCCGACACCCGACACCCCGAGCGCCGCGGACAGCACCGGCGGTGGTCACCGGCGTTCCCGCCGGTGACCACCGCGCCGGTCTCCGCCACGATCCGCTCCGCCTCGGCGCTCGGCCGCTGACCTCGCCGGCTCAGGCGGTGCGCAGTTCCTCCACCGAGGTGGCGGAACGCAGGAGGAACAGGCCGGCCACGACCGTGAGCAGCACCGCCGCCAGCCCACCCGCCGCGAACCAGGCCAACTGCTCCCACGGTACGTCCGGCGTGACGGTCACCTCCGGCACCCATCCGGTACGCGGCTCGCTGCCGTTCGTCCCGCACGCCTGCGTGCCGGCGTCGCAGACGCTCTGCTCGAAGCCGCCGCCCCGGGGGGCGGGCAACGTGCCCCGCACCAGCAGGAAGCCGACGGTCAGCGCGAGCCCGACTGCCGGCACGGCCGGGGCGAGCGACGCCCAGAGCAACGATCGACCGATGGTGGCCCGGGGCACCCCGGTCGCCACCTGTGCCGCGTACGCCCGACGCCGGCTGGTGATGCCCTCGACCACGGCCACCAGCAGACCGCCGCAGGCGATCACCACCGCCATCACGACCGCCAGGTCGACCAGGTCCATCGCGCCGAGATAGAAATCCGGGTCGGACAGGCCGTCGCCGGTGCGGCGGGCCAGCTCGGCCTCGGCCTGGAAGTCGGCCCGCACGCCGGCGGCGCCGGCGCCGAAGATGAGCGCCGCCAGCAGCGCGGCGAACGTGCGGCTGCCGGCCCACGGGTCGGCGGTGAGCCGGCGCGCGGCGAGCAGCGCGGCCGGGCCGCGCCCGTAACGGTGCAGCAGCCGCCCGGTGGTGTACGAGATCCAGCCGGTGCCGGAGACCACGCCGATCATGGCGATGAGCGAACCGGTCACCACCAGCGTCGGCACCAGCATGTCGGCCTCCACGACGTCGTGCCGCTCGTACCAGAGCCGGAGCGGGCGGATCGCGGCGAATGTCGCCAGCGCGACCAGGAGGAGCAGGCCCGGCCACGGCCAGGGTGCCCGGGTGCGGACCCGGCGCACGACGCCGAACGGGGTGGTGGTGACCCGGCGCAGCAGCAGCGCGCTGACCAGCGCGGCGACCAGCGGCAGGCCGACCACGACGGCGACCACGACGGCCGGAGCGGGGTGCACGTCGGTGGGCAGCGGCAGCCGGCCGTCGGCGTCGGGCCGGTGCAGCAGCCGACGGCCGGCCAGGAACACGGCCAGGCCGGTGACGGTGCCGAGCAGGCTCGCCACCCCGGTCTCGGCGGCTGCGAGCCCGGTGACCTGGCCCGGGGTGGCCCCGGCCAGCCGGAGCGCGGCCAGCCGCCGGTCCCGCCCCGGCGCTCCGAGGCGGGCGCACTGCCCGGCCAGCCCGAGCACCGGCACGCAGAGCAGCAGCAACGCGAACGCGACACCGGGGCGCAGGCCGGGCTCGCGCAGCAGCGCGTTGGTGTACTGCTCGGACTGCGTCCCCTCGTCACCGGGCGGCTTCGCCACCGCCAGCACGGTCAGTGCGGCCAGCCCGACCAGCGTCGCCAGCGCGGCGCTCAGCGCGGTCAGCGCCACCCGCGCCCCGTCGGTGCGGGTGCCGGCCAGCGCGAGCCGCAGCAGCGTGCCGGGCCTCACCGGGTGCCGCCCGGCAGCGCCGGGTCGAGTCCCAGCCCGGTGTGGTCGACCGTTCCGTCGCGCAGGCTGACCTCCCGGTCGGCGTACGCGGCGATCCGTGGCTCGTGCGTGATCAGCACGACCGTGGTGCGTTGCTCCCGGGTCAGCCGGACCAACTGGGTGAGCACCTGCTCGCCGGCGAGCGTGTCGAGCGCGCCGGTGGGCTCGTCGGCGAAGAGCACCCGTGGCTCGGTGACCAGCGCCCGGGACAGCGCGCAGCGCTGCTGCTGCCCGCCGGACATCTCGCCGGGCCGGACGTCGGCGACCTCGGCCACGCCGAGCCGTTCCAGCCAGGTGAGCGCCGCCGTCCGCGCCGCCCGCCGGCCGGTGCCGGCGAGCAGCAGCGGGAGCGCGACGTTCTCCGCCGCGGTCAGCTCGGCGACGAGCTGACCGAACTGGAACAGCACCCCGAACTCGGTACGGCGCAGCCGGGAGCGGGCCGTCTCCGATAACGTGTCGATCCGTTCGCCACGCCAGGTCACCTGGCCGGCGTCGGGGCGCAGGATGCCGGCGAGGCAGTGCAGCAGCGTGGACTTGCCGCAGCCGCTCGGGCCGGTCACGGCGAGGATCTCGCCCTCGGCCACGTCGAGCGTCACGCCGCGCAGCGCCGGCCTCGGGCCGTACGCCCGGACCACGCCGCGCGCTTCCAGGAACGTCACGGGTGCACCTCCCGGTGCCAGTCGGCGACCCGGTCCAGGGTGGTGTGCAGCCACCGCAGGTCCGCGTCGAGGTGGGCGATGGCGAAGTCGGCGGCGACCACCTCGTCGAGCTGGACGCCGGGGGTGGTCTTGACGGCGGTCAGCTCGCGCAGCCGTGCGGTGTGCGCCCGGCGCTGCGCGATCAGGTAGGCGCGGGCCTGGTCGGCGTCGGCCACCAGCAACGCGACCACCACCTTGGCGAAGAGCGTGCTGGCCACGTACGGCATCGGTGGCTCGACGGTGGCCAGCCATGCCTCGAGCGCGGCCCGCCCGTCGTCGGTGAGCGCGTAGGTGGTGCGGTCCGGGCCGCCCTCGCGGACCTGGCCGGCCGGACTCACCAGGCCGTCCCGGTGCAGGCGGGCCAGCGTCGCGTAGACCTGACCGAAGGCCAGTGGCCGCGCCCGGGGCAGCCGCTCGTCGTGGGCGCGCTTCAGCTCGTAGCCGTGGCGCGGCCCGGCGGCGAGCAGCCCGAGCAGGACGTGCTGGGTGGACACGGCCCTACTATTCGCTGAGTGAATAGCAGTGTCAAGAGCGGCCCGCGCGACCCGCTCCGACGCGGGCCCACGCGGGCCGGTCGGTTCAGGGGGTCCAGGCCGGGTCGCGTCCGGTCCGACCGATCAGCGCGTCCCACGCGCCCGGGGCCGCGTCGGTCGGCACCGGCGCGGCGAACACGCCCATCCGCTGGCCCATGTCGCCCCTCTCGTCCAGGAAGTCGTGCAGCGCCGCCACCACCGACGGGTCCGCGGCGAACTCCTGGTCGGTGGCGCGGGCCAGGTCCCAGCCGTGCACGGTGAGATCGATCAGGGCCATCGACCCGATCGTCTTCTGGGGCACCCCCATGCCCGACGAGACGCCCTCCAGCACGGCCGGGTCCGACCACGTCTCGACCAGCCGCGCCGCCTCCTTCGGGAACCGGTCCCGCCAGCCGCTGGTCAGGTGGTCGGTCCGGACCGACCAGTCGACCTCCTCGCGCCGCGCCAGCGCCTCGAAGTTGACCACCACGTCGAACAGGTGGTTGAGCAGGTCACGCACCGTGTAGTCACGGCACGGCGTGGGTCGGTCGAGTTGGTCGTCGGAGATGCTGCGCACCACCGTCACCGTGCCGGGCTCGGCGGCGGCCAGCAGCTCACTAGTCTTCGTCCTCATCGGACCAGCGTAGGAGAACGGTCTTGAAGGAATGCGACACGGGCCACGGCGGGACAACCAGGGATCCTCGATCCCGATCGGCCGCGGCGGCGAGGCGGGCGCGGCGGTTCGTCCGGGCCACGGCGTTGCGCCGGGTGACTGCTCCTGGCACCGCCGAGGTCACCTCACACCGCCTTTGCTCTGCACCCACTGACGCATCGCGCACGGATGGTGACGACGCTCGGCCGATCGACGTAGCGTTACTCGGCTCGGACATCCTGCTCAAGGCGGTGCTGCGCCAATGGCTGCAGAGCAAAGGCGGCGGAAGCCCCACCCATCCCCCGAGCCGGCAGGCACAGTCAGTGACGACCACGAGCGACTACTGTGGGTGAACGATCGATGTCACCGGCGCCGGACCGCCACCACGGCGACATCGTCGTGGATCTCCGGCGGGGCCAACTCGATCAGCAGCCGCTGACAGAACTGGTCGAGATCGTCGTCCACCCGGGTGGCCACCACGCCGAGCGCCGCCATCCCGTCGTCGATGGTGGCGTCCCGGCGCTCGATCAACCCGTCGGTGTAGAGGACGAGCGTGGCCCCGGCCGGCAGCACGAACTCCAGGTCGGGCGGGCGGGGTGCCCGCACGCCGAGCAGCGCCGCGGACTGCGAGACGAACTCGACCCGCCCGTCCCGGCTCAGCAGCGCCGGCAGATGCCCGGCGCTGGCCATCCGGATCAGCCCGGTGCCCGGGTGGAGCAACAGCACGCAGATGGTGGCCAGCTCGGTCGGCAGCAGCGTCCGCATCAGCTCGTTGACCCGGTCCAGGATCACGCCGGGCTGATGCCCCTCGACCGCGTACGCCCGGACCGCGTGCCGCAGCTCGGCCATCACGGTGGCGGCGTGCAGCGAGTGCCCGGCCACGTCGCCGATCGCCACCAACAGGTGCCCGTCGAGCATCACCAGCTCGTAGAAGTCCCCGCCCACCTCGGTCTGCGCGCTCGCCGGCTCGTAGCGGACAGCCAGGTCCAGGCCGGCCACCTCGGGCAACCGCCGAGGCAGCAGGCTGCGCTGGAGCGTCACCGCGATCCGATGTTCCTCGTCGAAGGAGCGCTGGGCCTCCACCGCCGACGCCACGGCCTGCGCGAGCTGCACCAGCACCGGCGTCCGCACGGTCTGGGTGGCCGTCGGCACCACCACGTAGAGCGGGGCCCGGTCCTCCCGCAGCCGCGCGGCGGCCACGGTCACCGTGTCCCCCTCCGGCCAGTCGGTCAACGGCCAGTTGCCCGGCTGGTCCACCCGCACCCGGGTGCCGATCGGCACGCCCGTGTCGTCCACCGCCCACGGCACGATCCTCGCCGGCGTGTGCGGGTCGGCGGCCACGCCCGCCAGGCAGTCCCCGTCGAACGTCTCGGCGACCACGGCCGCCGGCGACCGGAAGATCCGCGCGGCGCCCGACGCGGCGGCCTCCAGCAGCCGGACGAAGTTCGGCGACGCGTGCATCTCCACCGTGGCGTCGGCCAGCGCGGCCAACCGCTCGGCGAGCTGCTCGGCCCGCCGCCGGGCCTGGTAGTAACGCAGCACCGCGTGCGCGGTGGCGACCAACTCCTCCGGCTCGATCGGCTCGGCCAGGTACGCGTCCGCGCCCCGGGTGAGCCCCTGCGCCCGGTCGACCACGTCCACCGCGTGCGCGGAGACGTGGATGACCGGGACGGACGGGTGCGCCTCCTTGATCCGCTCACAGACCTCGAAGCCGCTCATGTCGGGCAGCCGCACGTCGAGCACCACCAGGTCGACCGGCTCCCGGGCCACCCGCTCCAGCGCCGCCGTGCCGTTCTCGGCCTCGACGGTCGAGAAGCCGGCCCGGGTGAGCCAGTTCACCAGCAGGTAGCGCTTCGGGCCGCTGTCGTCGACCACCAGCACCGTCGCCGGCCCGCCGTCCACCGTCACGCTCCGCCCACGGGCAGGACCACGGTGAACCTGCTGCCCCGGCCCGGTTCGCTGGTCAGCTCCAGTGTGCCGCCGAGCAGGGTGACCAGCCGCCGGGCGTACGGCAGGCCGAGCCCGGTGCCGCCGACCCGGGTCGTACCCGGCACCTGGTAGAACTCCTCGAAGATCCGTTCGTGCAACTCGGGCGGGATGCCGACGCCGGTGTCCGTGACCGTGAGCGACCACACCTCGTCGCGGCGCTCGGCGCGCAGCCGCACCTCGCCCCGCTCGGTGAACTTCAGGCCGTTGTGCATCAGATTGCGCAGCACCTGGGCGAGCAGCACCTCGTCCGAGCGGACGGTCGCCGGGGCCGGCGGCTCCTCGACCACCAGCTCCACCCCGGGTCGGGTGGCCAACGCCCGCAGCGTGCCGCGCAACTGCCCGAACACCGCGCGCAGGTCCACCTCGGACCAGTCCGGCTCGATCCGCCCGGACTCGGCCTTCGCCAGATCGAGCAGCTCGTTCACCAGGGCCAGCAGGTCGCCCGCGGAGGACCGGATCAGCCCCACCTGCCGGGCCTGCTCGCCGGTCAGCGGATCGGACGCGGAGTCGGCCAGCAGCCGCCCCAGGCCGATGATCGCGGTGACCGGGGCACGCAGCTCGTGACTGACGTTGGCCAGGAACCGGCTCTTCGACTCGCTGGCGGCCCGCAACTGGGCGGACTTCTCGTCCAGCTCGGCGTAGAGCGCCACCACGCCGCGGTTGGTCTCCTCCAGCTCCTCGGTGAGCTGGTTGTAGAGCGCCATCACGCCATGGTTGGTCTCCTGGAGCTCGGCGTTGAGCACCGCCAGCTCGTCCCGCTGCGAGCGCACCTCGTCGAGCGCGGCGATGAGCTGGGCGTTCTGTGCGGCCAGCTCGTCCAGCGCGGAGCCCGGAGCGCGCTCCGCCAGCTCGGCGCGGAGCTGGTCGGCGCGTTCCGGTGTCAGCTCCTCGGCGTGGTGCGGTACTCGTCGGGACATCCTCACGACGGTAACGCCCTCGACCGACATCACCCGCAACGAGTCCACGAGACGCGCGACCGCGCCGGACCGCGGCTCGTACCGGCCGCCGGGAAACGGACGGACCGGTGACAGGTCCACCCGCAGCTCCGTCCGACCGGCCGTGACGTCCCGGTCGACGGAGAACGTGACGTCGGCGCCGTCCACGCCGTGCAGCAACTCCCGCGCCACCTCGCTGAGCGCGGTGGCGATCCGGACCTGGTCCTGGTGCTCCAGCCCGATCGCCGCGGCCACCTCCCGGCCGCGCTGCCGGACCAGGAAGATGTCCTGCTCGACCCGGAGCGCCAGGTGCAGGAGCCGTTCGCTCATGCCGTGCTGGCCGGGCATGCGCTCACGGCCCTCGCTCATGCCGCCGCCCGGGCGACCAAGACACAGGCGTCGTCACGGCGGATCCCGGCGTCGCGGAGCAACGCGGCGGCGGCCAGCAGCGGCGGCCGGGCGACCAGCCCGGGATAGTCGTCCAGATCCCAGCGGTCCACCACGCCGTCGCTGTGCATCACCAGCGTCGCGCCGGGCGGGAACGGGTAGTCGTAGCCACGTACCGTGGGGCGCTGGTGCCCGGCGATGCCCGGCAACGACACCAGGCCGCGCCGCCGCTCGCCGATGATCACGATCATGGCGGCGATGTTGCCCAGGCCGGCGTAGTGCAGTTGCCCGGTCTCGGCGTCGGGCTCGGCCACCGCGAGCGCCGCGCCACGGGTGTGCGAGATGGCGGCGTGCAGGTGCCGCACCACGATGTCCGGCGGGCCGGCCGGCGCCGAGCGGAACGCGGCGACCGCGGCGCCGGTGGCGGCGGCGGCCAGCGGGCCGTGCCCCAACCCGTCACAGACCAGCACCTGTCGCCGGCCCTCGACCAACCGAACCGCGTACCCGTCGCCGCTGTCCTGCTCGCCGGTGATCGGCCGGGCCAGCCCGCCGGCCCAGTCCGGCGCCGGCGGCGGTCCGTCCCAGACCTGGGCGCACAGGACCGTGCCCCCACCGGGCCGCGAGTAGGCGTCGAACCGGCTCGACTGCCGGGCGATCGCGCCGAGGCCGATGCCGAGCGTGCCGACCGTGGAGTGCCCGTCGGCCGAGGAGACCGTGAGATCGGCCATGCCCGGACCGGAGTCGATGGCCACCAACTCCACCCCGGCCCGCCCGTCCCGACGCGCCGGACGGAGCAGCAGGGCGCCCTCGCGGGCGTGCTTGACCAGGTTGCTGGTGATCTCGGCGGTGACGATGGCCAGGTCAGCGATGCGCTCCGCGCTGAGCCCGAGCTGCCGCCCGAGCCGCTCGGCCACCCGGCGTACGCCGCCGGCGGTCGCGCCGTTGTCGACCCGGAACCACACGCCGTGGTCGGGGACCACGTCGATGCTCATCGAGACCACTTGGTGATGGTGATCTGCGTACCGTCGCCGACGGCGGTCCGGATGTCGAAGTCGTCGACGAGCCGACGGGCGCCGCTGAGGCCGAGGCCCAGCCCGCCGCCGGTGGTGTAGCCGTCGGTGAGGGCCAGGTCGAGGTCGGGGATGCCCGGCCCGTGGTCGGCGAAGACGATGCGGACGCCGCGTCGTCGGCCGTCGGAGACGGTGGTCACCTCGGCGCTGCCCCCGCCACCGTAGATCAGCGTGTTGCGGGCCAGCTCGCTGGCGGCGGTGACCAGCTTGGTCTGGTCGACCAGGGAGAGCCGGACCGCGACGGCGGTGGTACGCACCAGCTGCCGGACCCGCACCACGTCCTCGTCGCTACGGATCGCCTGCGTCGCCGGCGTCCCCAGGTCGAGGCCGGCGGTCATGGCGTCGCCGTCGTCTCGGTGTCCTCGTCGTCGACGAGCGCCGCGTCCCAGTCGTCGGCGCGGCTCGCCGCGATCAGTTCCATGCCACGCTCGACGTTCAGCGCGGTCCGGATGCCGTTGAGCGACAGCCCCAGCTCGACCAGCGTGATGGCGACCGCGGGACGCATCCCGACCACCACGGTCTCGGCGTCCAGCACCTTGGAGATGGACGCGATGGTGGAGAGCATCCGGCCGACGAAGGAGTCGACGATGTCCAGCGCCGTGATGTCGATGATGACGCCGTGGCACCCGGTGGCGACGATCCGCTCCGCCAGGTCCTCCTGGAGCTGGATGGCCGTCTGGTCGGACATGTCGACCTGGATGGAGACCAGCAGGATGTCGCCGATCTTGAGGATCGGCACCCGCTCCATCACGCCTCCCGGCGGGCGCGGCGCGCGGCGGTCTCGACGCCGGTCAGGCGCAGGACGTGGCGGAGCGCGTCGGCCAGGCTCGCCTTGGTGGCGATGTCGCCGAACTCGATGCCGAGCGCGACGATCGTCTGGGCGATCTGCGGCCGGATGCCGGAGATGATGCAGTCGGCACCCATCAGCCGGGCGGCCACCACGGTCTTGAGGATGTGCTGGGCGACCTGGGTGTCCACCGCCGGCACGCCGGTGATGTCGATGATCGCGTACGGCGACCCGGTGTCGACGAGCGTCTGGAGCAGGCGCTCCATCACCACCTGGGCACGGGCCGAGTCGAGCGTGCCGACCAGCGGGACGGCGACCACGCCCTCCCAGAGCTTGACCACCGGCGTGGAGAGCTCCAGCAACTGCTCCGCCTGGTCGGCGATCAGGCTCTCCCGGGCCCGGACGAACGTCTCGAAGGTGAACAGCCCCATCTGGTCGATCAGCGCGGAGAACGCGACGAAGTCGCGGAGAGTCTCGTCGCCCCGCTCCTGCTCCATCAGCTCCAGCAGGGCGTCCTTGATCGCGAACACGCTGATCGCGGTCTCGGTGGCGCTGAACCCCTGGCGGGCGCGGCTGGTGGAGAGCTCGGCGAGCACCGCCCGCAGCTCCCCGCCGTGCTCGTCGGCCAGGTCGCCGATGCCCTGCCGGCCGGCGTCGGCCACCGCCCGGTGCAACTCCTGCACCTGCCGGGCCAGCTCGGCCCGGCTCAGTCGACCGCGTAACGAGCTGGCGACGATTTCGATCCAGCGGTTGGTCAACCGATCTGCGTGCTGACTCAGCAGCTCGGCCAGCCGGCCGCCCTGTGCTGCGCTCAATGCCACGTTGACCTCCCAGATCTGGACGGGCGGACTCTATCACCGGGGGTTTCCGCACTACTTGCCACGGGACAAAGAAATGATCGACAGCACCTGCGCGGCTCCCGTTCTGCGCGGCGCGGTCATAGTGGGATACCGTTCCACCGAACACAGGAGGTCGACGAATGTCCCTGACGGTGCACACGGAACAGCGCGGCGACGTGGTCGTGGTGTCGGTCGCGGGCGAGCTGGACATGGCCACCGCACCGCAGCTCCAGGACCAGATCACCGACCTGCTCGACAAGGGGCGCAGCCGCCTCGTGTTCGACCTGGCCGAGGTGTCGTTCTGCGACTCGACCGGGCTGTCGGTGTTCGTCCGCGCCAAGAACAGCTGCGACGAGGCCGGCGGCGTGGTCCGGCTGGCCGCCCCGCAGCGCGGCGTGCTGCGCATCCTTGAGGTCAGCGGCCTGGTCGAGGTGCTGCACACCTACCCGACGGTGGACGAAGCCGTCGCGGGCGACCCCACCCCGGCCTCCTCCTGACCGACCCCGCTCAGCGCTCGTCCTCGATGTAGCGGGGACGGGCGATCACCATGCCCGCGGTCGTCTGCACGGCGAGTGCCACCAGCAGGAAGCCGATCGGGGCGGTCCAGCCGCCGGTCGCACCGTAGAGGATGCCGACCAGCAGCGGGCCGAGTGCGGCGATGACGTACCCGGTGCTCTGCGCGAAGGCGGAGAGCGCGACGGTGCCCTCGGCGGTCCGGGCGCGCAGCCCGATCGTGGTCAGGATGAGCGGGAACGCGCCCTGGCCGAGCGCGAGCAGCAGCACCCACAGCGGCGCCAGGCCGCGCGGCGCGAGCGCCAGTCCGACGTACGCGGCGGCGGAGAACGCGGTCAGCGACAGCACCAGTGGGCGCAGCGTGGCCAGCCGCCCGGCCAGCGTGGGCATCATCAGCGCCACCGGCACGCCCAGCGCCGTCACGCCGGCGAGCAGTAGGCCGGCCGCCTCGGGCCGGTAGCCGGCGTCCCGGAAGAGCTGGGCCAGCCAGCCCATGATCGCGTACCCGCTGAGCGACTGCGCCCCGAAGTAGACCGCCATGGCCCAGCCGAGCCGGGTCCGGCCGGGCCGTACCCGCGCCGGGGCCGCGACGACCGCCGCCGGGGTCGCGGCCCGGTCGGCGGCCCGGCGCGCGGCGCGCGCCCGCAGCGCCAGCGGCACCCACGGGATCACGGCCAGTGCGGCCAGCCCGGCCCAGACGCCGAGCCCGGCCCGCCAGGAGCCGAAGGCGTGGGCCACCGGCACCGCGGAGGCGGCGGCCACCGTCGTGCCCACCGTCAGCGCCATCGTGTACGCCCCGGTGACCAGCCCGGTCCGGTGCGGGAAGTGCTGCTTGACCAGCATCGGCAGCAGGATGTTCGCGACCGCGATGCCGGCCAGCGCGAGCGCGCTGGTGAGCACGAAGACGGCTGCCGAGCCGGTGACCGCGCGCAGCACCTGCCCGACGGTGAGCGCGACCATGGCCAGCACCAGCACCCGGGGTGCCGCCCAGCGGCGGACCAGCCACGGGGTGAGCGCGCCGAGCCCGGCGAACGCGACGGTGGGCAGTGTGGTGACCACGCCGGCCATGGCGCCGGAGAGTCCCAGCCCGACGCGGATCTCGTCGAGCAGCGCGCCGAGGCTGGTCACCGCGGCCCGCAGGTTCAGCGCGACCAGCAGCATCCCGACCAGCACCAGCAGGCCGCCGCGCGCCGGGGTGATCGCCGGAGGCGTCGGGGTGATCACAGGAGGGGCCGGGGTGGCCGCCGGCGCCGGCCCGGGGGTGACGTCGGTGGTGGGCGCGGTGGGCGGGGGTGGCGGCGTCATGACCTCGAACCTACAATCATGGGATGAATTTCGGCAGCAGGTGTAACCGGTGACACCCGTCGTGGATTCCGTCGCCGTGCCACCGCGCGGTCACCGGGTCCGCCGAACGATCGAGCAGCTCCGGGCACGCATCCTGGGCGGCGAGTGGCCGGTGGGCGCGCGCATCCCCACCGAGCCCCAACTCGTGGCCGCGCTCGGCGTGGGGCGCAACACGGTCCGCGAGGCGGTCCGCGCGCTCGTGCACGCCGGCGTGCTCGAGTGCCGGCAGGGCTCCGGCACCTACGTGGTGTCGACCGACGAGCTGGCCCCGGTGGTGGCCCGCCGGCTCACCGACGACCGGATGACCGAGGTGATCGAGGTCCGGCGCGCGTTCGAGGTGGAGGCCGCCCGGCTCGCCGCGCTGCGGCGTACCCCCGAGGACCTGGCGGCGCTCGACGCCGCGCTCGACGCCCGGGAGGCCGCGTGGCGCTCCGGCCGGGTGGACGGGTTCGTCGAGGCCGACGCCGCGCTGCACACGGCGGTGGTGGCCGCCGCGCACAACGCCATGCTCGCCGAGCTGTACGCCTCCGTCGGCGCCGCGCTGCGCCGCACCGTCGCGCACGCGATGGGCCCGGCGCTGACCGCCGAGCGGTACGTCGACCACGGTCGGCTGGTGGCGGCGATCCGGGCCGGCGACCCGGCGCGGGCAGCGATCGAGGCCGGTGCTTTTCTCGAGGGGCCGCCCGGGGCATAGGTTGTGCCCGACGGAGACTCGGACAATGCGGGAGAACGGATGCTCAAGGGCTTCAAGGACTTCATCATGCGCGGCAACGTCGTCGACCTGGCGGTCGGCGTCGTCATCGGTGCCGCGTTCACCGGCGTGGTCACGCAGCTGACCAAGTCGTTCCTGGAACCACTGGTACGCGTGTTCATCGTGCTGATCACCGGCAACAAGAACGGGCTCACCGGCTCGACCCCGAGCTTCCGGGGCATCCCGTTCGACTGGGTGGCGTTCATCAACGCGTTGATCACATTCGTGCTCACCGCGGCGGCGCTGTACTTCCTGGTCGTCTACCCGATGAACCGGCTCGCCGAGCGGCGCAAGCGCGGCGAGGAGCCGCCGCCGTCGGCGCCGAGCGAAGAGGTGAAGCTGCTCACCGAGATCCGGGACGCGCTGCTCGCCGGCGGACACGGCACGCCCGCCCAGCGCGGCGCGCTTGACGACGTGCTCGGCCGCCGGCAGGAGCCGCCGGCCCCGCGCTGACGCCATAGCTCATCGGCCCCCGCGGAGATTCCGCGGGGGCCGACCCGAATCGAACACATGTTCGATAGAGTCCGGCCATGGAGCAGCGTAAGCACTGGTGGAACGGGAAATGGGGCCGGCTCGCCCGGCGGGACGTCTTCCTCCGGGTGGACGGCGACCGCTGGCACGTGGAGCAGCGCGCCGGTGGCGCCGAGGGCGTCTCCCGCTTCTACGAGCACGCCAGCGTCGAGGAGGCCGAGGAGACGGTCCGTGCGCTGCTCGACGGGCCGGACACCTGGCGCGAGCTGTCCCCCCGTCCGCCGGACGGCTGGGCTCCCGCCGTTTAGCGCCCGCGCGCCCCGGGAACCGCTCCGGTATGAGCCAGCAGCAGGACACCGTCTCCCGGATCACCACCGGCATGCGGGTGGTCGACTCCACCGGCGTCGAGGTGGGCACCGTCGATCTCGTCCAGCGCGGTGACCCGGCCGCGGTGACCGTGGAGGCACCCGCTCCGGTCGACCCGGGCAGCAGCCTCGACGAGCTGATCGAGTCGGCCGCCGTCGACGAGCCGGACGTGCCCGCCGACCTGGCCGCCCGGCTGCTGCGCGAGGGCTACCTCAAGGTCTCCACCGGGCCGGCCGACGCCGGCGCGGTCTACGTGCTGGCCGACCGGATCGCGGCCGTGGCCGACGGCGCGGTCCGTCTCTCCGTTCCGGCCGCGGAGCTGCCCGCCGCGGAGTAGCCGACATCTCCTCGCGAGGTGCCGCTAGCGTCACGGCCCAGTGCACGGTCGGTGTCGGAGTGGCCGCGATGCGGCGGCGTGGGCCGGCTCACCCGAGGCCCGTTCCGCACGGTCCGGAACACGTGCTCGTGGGCTGCTACGAACTTGATGGCGTAGATGGCTCACGACCGGTGAACCGTTCACGCCATCAAGTTCCTAGGCGCTTCGGGCACCCTCAGCACGTCGGGAAGCAGGGCTCGTGGCCGGCGGTCGACGAGTCCGGCGCAGGCGAAGCCAGCGCCGGGACACGCGGCCGGAGCCAGGACACGGCCAGAGCCAGGACACGGCCAGAGCCAGGACACGGCCAGAGCCAGGACACGGCCAGAGCCAGGACACGGCCAGAGCCAGGACACGGCCAGAGCCAGGACACGGCCAGAGCCAGGACACGGCCAGAGCCAGGACACGGCCGGAGCCAGGACGCGGCCGGAGCCAGGACGCGGCCGGAGCCAGGACGCGGCCGGAGCCGGGACACGGCCGAGCCCTTCCGGTGCGAACCGGCCGGGTGGTCAGCCCTGCCGGTGTGACGCCGCCAGATCCGGGCCGACTTCGGGACGTCCGTCGGGATCGGCCGGTGGCGCGGCAGCCGGTGGCGGGGCGACGGCCGGGCGGCGGCGGAAGAGCAGCAGCATCAGGCAGCCGGCGACCAGGCCCCAGAACGCGCCGCCGATCCCGAGCAGGCTGACCCCGGACGCGGTGACCACGAACGTGACCACGGCGGCCTCCCGGGTCTCCGGCCGGGCGACCGCCGCCGACACCGCGCCGGCCAGCGCGGCGAGCAGCGCCAGCCCGGCCACCGCCTCGACCAGCACCGGCGGGGAGAGCAGCACCAGGGTGGTCGCCGCGCCGGCGCCGAGGCCGAGCAGCGCCATGCCGATCCCGGCGGTGATCGAGGCGATCCAGCGCCGGTCCGGGTCGGGGTGGGCGTCCGGGCCGGCGGCGAGTGCGGCGGTGATCGCGGCCAGGTTCACCGCGTGGCCGCCGGCCGACGCGCCGAGCGCGGTGGCGAGCCCGGTGACCCGTAGCGCGGAGCCCAGCGGCGCCCGGTAGCCGTAGCCGGCGAGCACGGCGGTGCCGGGCACGTTCTGCGCGGCCATGGTGACCAGGAACAGCGGTAGCGCCAGCCCGACGACGGCGGGCAGCGTCCAGGCCGGCGCGGTCAGCGTGACGACCGGGGCGAGGTCCAGCCGGGCCGGGCCGGAGGTGGTCAGCGCGATCGCCATCACGGCCACCGCGAGCGCGCCGGGCACCGCCCAGCGGCGCGCGAAGCGGTGCAGCAGCAGCCAGACGAGCACCACCGGACCGGCCAGCCGGGGCACCTCCACCAGCGCGCGCACCGGCGCGGTGCAGAGCGGCAGCAGCACGCCGGCGAGCATGGCGGAGGCGACCGGGCCGGGGATCGCCGCGACCGCGCGGCCGAGAGCCGGGATCAGTCCGGCGGCGATGATCAGCAGGCCGGTGAGCAGGAAGGCGCCCACGGCGGCGGGCCAGCCGCCCGGGACCGGCCCGGTGGCGACCAGCAGCGCCGCGCCCGGCGTGGACCAGGCGATGGCGAGCGGCAGCCGGTGCCGCAGGCCGAGCCAGACGGCGCAGCAACCGCTGGCCACGCAGAGCGTGAGCAGGCCGGAGGCGGCCTGGACCGGGTCGGCGCCGACCGCGCGCAGCCCGGCCAGCACGACGGTGAACGAGCTGGCGAAGCCGACCAGGGCGGTCACCACGCCGGCCAGCACGGGTTGGAGTCGACCGGCCATGCTTCCTCCCCCAGTGTTCCGTTTACGGAACAGCATCGTGTTGCAGGATAGCCCCATGGACGTCGGCCCACGGATCCGCGCCCTCCGGATGGAACGGGGGATCTCACTCTCCACGCTCGCCCGGCTGGCCGGCGTCGGCAAGGCCACGCTCTCCGGCCTGGAGAACGGCGTCCGCAACCCCACCCTGGAGACGCTGTACGCGATCACCGCGCAGCTCGGTGTGCCGCTGACCGCCGTGCTCTCCGCCCCCGAGCAGACGCCGACCGTACGCGGGGCCGCGGTCGGCGCCACGCTGCTGGAGGTGTTCCACGACCGCGACGCGACATACGAGCTGTACCGGATGCGGGTCAGCCCGGGGCCCGCGCAGCTCTCCCCCGCCCACCAGGCCGGCGTCACCGAACACGTGACCGTCTTCTCGGGCGTGCTGCGCGCCGGCCCGGCGGACGCCCCGCTCACCGGTGGCCCGGGAGAGTACCTGCGCTGGACCTCCGACGTGCCGCACAGCTACGCCGCGGTGGGCGACGAGCAGGTCCGGGCCAGCCTGCTGCTGCGCTATCCGCGTTCATCCGGGAAGGACAGTTGACGGATACCCGGGATGCAAGTCGGTGACATTTCTTTCCACCGACCCGGCAGCGCGTAGAGACGCGGAGCCGGTCTTCTTGGCAAGCTTGTCCCCATGACGCTCATCCTCCGCTCGGCCATCCTCAACGACGTCGGCCTCGTCCGGACCAACAACGAGGACTCCGCCCTCGCCGGTGACCGCCTGGTGGCGGTGGCCGACGGCATGGGCGGCCTCCCGGCCGGCGAGGTGGCCAGCGAGATCGTCATCCGGATCCTGGACGAGCTGACGCCGCCCACCGGCGCCGACGAGGCGGCCGACGCGCTGCGCGCCGTGGTCAGCACCGCCAACCAGCGGATCCGGGCGGCCATCACGGTGGACCCGGCCCGCGACGGCATGGGCACGACGCTGACCGCCGCGCTGCTGGCCGGCGACCGGCTGGTGCTCGCCCAGGTCGGCGACTCCCGCTGCTACCTGCTGCGCGATCACGAGCTGACCCAGCTCACCCGCGACGACACGTTCGTGCAGGCGCTGGTCGACCAGGGCGCGCTCTCCCGCGACCAGGCCCGGCACCACCCGCAGCGCTCCCTGGTCACCCGCGCGGTGCAGGGCCAGGACGCTCCGCCGGCGGTGGGGGCGCTCACCGTCTTTTCCGGCGACCGGCTGCTGCTGTGCAGCGACGGCCTCTCCGACTACGTGGAGGACGCCGCCATCGCCGCCGCGCTCGCCACCTACGGCGACCGGCAGCAGTGCGGCGAGCAGTTGGTGAAGCTGGCCCACCAGGCCGGCGCGCCGGACAACGTCACAGTGGTCATCTCCGACGTCACCGAGGCCTGACCGACGACCGATTCGGGTTGCGACCCCGGGGCGGGCACGTTGGGATGAACGGATGCACATTCGCCGGCTGACCGTCGAGGACCGCCTGACCACCAGCTTCCCGCTCCAGGCATACGCGTTCGAGGCGTCGCCGATGACACCGGGCCGGACCGACGAGTTCCGGGCCTACCTGCCGTACAACGCGGGGAACACCACACTGGTGGTCGAGGAGGACGGCGTCACCACGGCCGCGGCCTCGGCGATCCCGATGCGGCAGAACCTGCGCGGCGCGGTGCTGCCGATGGCCGGCGTCGCCGGGGTGGCCACCCATCCGCTGGCCCGCCGGCGCGGACACGTCCGGACGCTGATGCACCAGCTCATCGACGGGATGCGGGACGACGGGCACCAGCTCAGCGCGTTGCACCCGTTCCGCGCCTCGTTCTACGAGCGCTTCGGCTACGTCGGGCTGCCCCGGCGGCGTACCGCGGTGTTCGCCCCCGCGGACCTGGCGCCGCTGCTCCGCGCCGAACTGCCCGACGAGCTGGTCTGGGAGCGGATCGGCACGGGCTACCCGCGCTGGCGCGACTACACCGACCGGTGCCTACGCGAGCGGCACGGCTTCGCGGCCTTCCCCGACTTCCGCGCGGTCGGGCTGCGCGAACGGGACGACCGTTGGCTGCTCAGCGTGGTGCGACACGGTGAGACGGTCGGCGCGGTGACCTACCGGATCGACGACCACGGCGGCACGCTCATCGCCGACGACCTGCTCTTCGACGACCCGTACGCCCGGGCGTCGCTGCTCCAGTTCTTCGCCCGGCACGTCGACCAGGTGGCCCGGGTCAGCGTCCAACTGCCGCCCGACGAGCTGCCCGAGCTGTGGCTCACCGACCTGGACGTACGCGTCGAGGCGCAGGTGGCCCGGCCCGACCCGACCGCGCCGATGGCCCGGCTGCTCAGCCTGGAGGCACTGGCCGACCAGCCGGTCGGGGTCGGCCGGGTGCTCGTCGAGCTGGTCGGCGACCGCTGGCTCGCCGGCCGGCACCTGCTCGACGGCACCACCGGCAAGCTGGCCGTGCTGCCCGCCGACAGCGCCGCCGAGGGCACCGTGCCGGCCGCCCGGCTCACCGCCGCCGGGCTGTCCGCCCTGGCGTACGGGGTGCTCGACCCGGCCGAGGTGGCGGTACGCGGGCTGGGCGAGGTGCCGGTGGACGCCGCCTCCGAGCTGCGCCGACTCTTCCCGCGTGAACTGCCGTACCTGTTCGCCGACTTCTGATCGGGTTGACGCCGCCGGGCCGGGGGTAGGGTCCTGCGCGTGCCGGAGTGGTTGGAAGCGGGATTCTGGGGTCTGCTGGCCGGTTCCGCCCTGTTGATCGGGGCGGCCGTCGGGTTCTTCGTGCGGGTGCCACGCCGGACCACCGCGTCGGTGATGGCGTTCGGGGCGGGCGTGCTGCTCTCCGCCGTCTCGTTCGAGCTGATCGAGGAGGCGCACGAGCAGGGCGGCCTGCTGCCGGTGGCGATCGGCGCGGCGGCCGGCGCGCTCACCTACACCGGGGCGAACGTGCTGCTGGCCCGGCACGGGGCGCGGCACCGCAAGCGCTCCGGCGACGAGCAGCCCTCCGAGCAGGAGCAGCCCGGTTCGGGTAACGCCATCGCGGTCGGCGCGCTGCTCGACGGCGTACCGGAATCGGTGGTGATCGGCGCGAGCCTGCTGGCCGGCGGCCCGGTCAGCCTGGTCACGGTGCTCGCGGTCTTCCTCAGCAACGTGCCGGAGGGGCTGTCCAGCGCGGCCGGCATGCGGCAGGCCGGGCGGACCCGGCGCTACGTGTTCGGGCTCTGGGCGGCCATCGCGCTGATCTCCGGCGCCGCGTCGCTGGCCGGGTACACGCTGCTCGGCGGCGCCCCGCCGGAGGTGCTGGCCGCCATCACCGCGCTCGCCGCCGGCGCGATCCTGGCGATGATCACCGACACCATGGTCCCGGAGGCGTTCGAGGACGCCCACCTGCTGGTCGGCCTGATCACGGTGCTCGGCTTCCTGGTCGCGTTCGCGCTCTCCCACGCCTGACGACGGCCTCGCCGTTCCGCGCTCACGCGGCGGCGCGGGTCACGCGGCGGGCGCGGCTTAGCGGCGGGTTAAGGATCGTCGGTGGAGTCGTGCCGGGGCGGTGCGCCCTTCTAGCATCGGGCGGGTGCGCGTGAAGTCCGCTGTCTCCCTGCTCGTCCTCGCCCTGGCCACCGTCACGCTGCCCGGGTGCGGCGGTGACCCGTCCGACCGGACCGCCCCGACCGCCGCCACCGGCGCCCCGGCCGGCACACCCGACGCCCCGGCGGCCGACGCCCCGGCGGCCCCGTCGAGCGCCCGCGCCGGCCTCGGCAGCGCCAAGCCGAGTCCCAGCCCGGCCGCTGTCGCGTTCCGTGCCGGCAACCCCGCCGGGCGGGCGACCGTGCCGGCCGAGGCGCGGGCCGTGGACACGTCGCGGCCGACCCGTACCGTCGGCACCGGCACGCCGGCGAGCTGCACCTCGGCGGCGGTGGTGAAGGCGGTCGCCGCCGGCGGCGTCATCACGTTCGACTGCGGCCCGGCGCCGGTGACCATCACCATGAAGGCCACCGCCAAGGTGGTGAACGCGCACGGCCCGCGCATCGTGCTGGACGGCGGCGGCAAGGTCACGCTGAGCGGCGGCGGCAGCCGGCGGATCCTCTACATGAACACCTGCGACCCGGCGCAGGGCTTCACCACCTCGCACTGCCAGAACCAGGACCACCCGCAGCTCACCGTGCAGAACCTGACGTTCACCGGCGGCAACTCGACAGGCGAGAAGACCGAGGGCGGCGGCGGTGGTGCGATCTTCGTCCGCGGCGGCCGGGTCAAGGTGGTCAACTCGCGGTTCGTCGACAACCGCTGCGACCGTACCGGCCCGGACCTGGGCGGCGCCGCGCTGCGGGTGCTCAGCCAGTTCGAGAACAAACCGGTGTACGTGGTGGGCAGCACCTTCACCGGCGGGGTGTGCTCAAACGGCGCGGCGCTGAGCAGCATCGGCGTCTCCTGGACGGTGTTGAACAGCGTCTTCCGCGACAACCAGGCGGTCGGCACCGGCGCGAACCCGGCCCGGGGCGGCACGCCGGGAGGTGGCAGCGGCGGCGCGATCTACTGCGACGGCAACGAGTTCACGGTGAAGCTCGCCGGCACGATCGTCGAACGCAACACCGCGAACGAGGGCGGCGGCGCCATCTTCTTCGTCAGCAACAACCGCACCGGCACCCTGTCGATCACCAGCTCGACCCTGCGCCGCAACTCCAGCAAGGGTTTCGAGACGAAGGGCTTCCCCGGCATCTTCTTCCTGGGCGCCCGCCCCCCGACCACAACCTCCTCCTCCCTCTCCTGACCCACCCCGCCCCGCCCCGCCCCGCCCCGCCCCGCCCCAGCATCGACGATCATGTAGTTGGCGGCCTTCCCCTCGGCGGTGACGGGCACCCGGCCGGCCCGGGGGGCGGCCCGGCCGGCGTGATCAAGGAGTTTGTGCCTCAGGTGATCTCTGTGGTGACGCCAACTCCTTGATCACCGAGGCGGGGGCCGGGGGGCGAGGCAGGGGCGGGGCGAGGCAGGGGCGGGGTCAGTAGGGGTTGGGGTGGCCGGGGAGGTGGCCCTTGGTCAGGGCGACGGGGCGGCCGGGGAGCGTGGGGTCCGTCGACAGGGGTGGGGAGTTCGTGCCCGACCTGGTGGCCATGCCGGCGATCAGGTCCTTCAGGGCGGCCACCGTGTCGACCGCGGGCGTCCAGCCGAGGTCGGCCTCGGCCCGCTCGGTGGACATCAGCGGGACGTTCAACGCCAGGTCGACCCAGCCGGTGTCGACGGGTTGCAGCCGGGCCCGCCAGGTCACCGCCGCCGCGGCGCGCAGCACCGGCACCGCCACCGGCACGGTCCAGCCGTGGAAGTGCCGCGCCACCAGCGCCGGCGTCAGCACCGGGTCGGTCGCCACGTTGAACGCGCCGCGCGCGTCGCCGAGGACCGCCCGGGCGTACGCGTCGGCCACGTCGTCGGCGTGCACCGCCTGCATCCGGAGCCGCTTGTGCGACGGCACCAGCGGGATCCGGCCGTAGCGCAGCAGCCGCACCGGCACCAGCGGGCCGAGGAAGTAGCGGCTGATCTCGGTGCCGGCGTCGCGCTGGAAGATCAGGCCCGGCCGCAACCGGACCACCCGTAGCTCCGGGTGCTCCCGCCGCATGCCGTCCAGCAGCGCCTCCACCTCCGCCTTGTCCCGGCTGTACGACGACGTCGGCACGCCGGTCGCCGGCCAGTTCTCACTGACCGGCTGGTCCTTCGGGCCGGGCGCGTAGGTGCCGACGGACGAGGCGTACACCAGGGCGGGCACGCCGGCCCGGACGGTGGCCTCGATCACCGCGCGGCTGCCGCCGACGTTGGTCCGGTGGAGCGTGCGCCGGTCGTGGCTGGGCTGGATCTGCCAGGCCAGGTGCACGACCGCCCGCGCCCCGGCGAAGATCCGCACCAGTTCGTCGGCCGCGCCGGGCGCGCCGATGTCGCAGGAGTGCCACTGGACGTCGTCGTACGGCTCACCGGCGTCCGGCCCGGGCAGCCGGCGGGCCACGCCGACCAGTTCCGCCGCCGACTCCCGCCGCAGCCGGCGGAGTACGGCGGTTCCCACGTTGCCGGTGGCCCCCACGATCACGATGCGCATGGTCGGTGCGGTACCCGCTGGACCGGACAGCAACCGCTCCGGGGCGTGCGTACCCGGGCGGGAGGCCGCCCGGGTACGCGGGTGTCACCGCCGGACGACTGTGAAGCCGCCGGGCAGCACCACCGCCGTCACCGTGCCGCCCCGGGCCTGCGTCCGGGACCGCCGTACACCCCGCGCGTCGTACGTCTCGACGCACGCCGTTCCCGGGCCGGGGACGGTGACCGTGACGGTCCGGAGCGTACGGGCGGCGCTGCGCAGCAGCGCCGTCGTGGACCCGGTGCCGGCGATCACGTACCGGGAGACGAGCGGTTCGAGCAGGACCGCGTCGACCACGGCGTCGCCGCCGGTCGAGACGGCGACCAGGTCGACGGCGTCGGCCGGCACCTCCGCCGGCCCGCTCGGCGTCACCGGCAGCAGCGCGCCGGGCGACGGCGAGGTCCCCTGGGCGCCGACCCGCCCGTGCCGGACGGTGCCCACGGTCCGTTCCCGGCCGGCGGTGGAGGCGGACCACCGGGTGACGGTCCGGCTGCCGGGCCGCAGCTCGACCACCGGCAGCACCAGCCGCGGCTGGTCCGCCGCCGGCAACCGCCAGCGGGCGGTGGCGCCGGCCGGCAGCAGGGCGTACGCGCCGCTGAACGCGGATTCGCCGGTCCACGCCGAGTCGGGAGTGACCACCTCCGCGCCGCCGGTCAGCGTGGCCTGCTCGGCCTCCACCACGGTCCCGCCGACCCGCGTCACGATCCGGCCCTGCCGGGCCAGCGCGGCCACCTCGGGGTGGGCGTCCAGCGCCAGCATGCTGAGCAGGCCGTGGATGGTCGACTCGGCGCCGCCGTTGCGGTTGACCGTCCCGTCGCCGGCGATGCCGTCGACGGTGCGCCCGGTCGCGGGGTCGTAGCCGGGCACGCCGGCCGCGTTGGCGCCGAAGTACCAGGCGGCCGTCATGCCGGCGAGCTGCCGGAACCCGTCGCGCCCGGTGGTGTCGGCGACGGCGAGCAGCGACTGCACGCGGGAGTCCACGCCGTAGGCGATCTGCGACCGGTCCGTCGGCGTCGGTTGCCGCCCGTTGTCCGGGCCGCCGGAGGTGAGCAGCCACGGTGTGAAGACCGTCGCGTCGGCCACCGCCGCCGGCAGCAGCCGCCGGTCGTCGAGCACCCGTGCGGCGACGGCCAGCGCGGCGGGCATCTGCGAGCCCCAGGCGTGCCACACCGACCGGGACAGCGCCCAGGGGCGTACCGCGCCGAACGGCCATTCCCGGACGTCCCCGTCGGCCAGCGCGGCGATGCCCTCGGCGAACCGGCTGAGTGCCCGCCGCGCCCCGGCGTCGCCACCGGCCCGCACGTACGCGGCCAGCCCCAGCACGGCCTCCGCGGTGGCGTCCGCGCCGTCGGCGATCAGCCAGCCGGGCGTCCGTTCGCCGTCGACGGCCTGCCAGGTGCCGTACCGGACGAGCACCTGGCGTTCCAACGCGCCGATCGCGAGGTCGAGGCGCTCCCGCAGGAACGACGCGAACCCGGGGTCGGCGTCGCGCCAGGCGGCGTACCCCTCGCCCAGCGCCCAGACGGTGCGGGCCAGCCAGTACGACGGGCCGCTGTCGGACGGGTCGGGCAGTTCGACCGGCTCGGCGCTCGGGTTCAGCGTGCCGTCGGGTTGCATCCAGAGCACCACGTTCCCGGCGTCCGGCCCGGTGGCGGTCTGGAGGTAGGTCAGCCCCCGCAGCAGCGCGTACGAGGCGTCGCGGCTGGTGGTGGCGCCGGTGGACCGCCAGTGCCGCAGGTAGACCACGGCGGCGCGGGCGATGTCGTCGGCGTTGTAGGCGCCCTGCCCCCAGGTGTCCGTCGCCGGGTCGTACGTCCCGCCGCCGACCCGCCGGAAGGGGCCGTCCGGGGTCGGCTCGGCGTAGGTCCACAGCACCCCGACCGCCGGCGTGTCGGCGAGCCGGTACGTGGTGTGCCCGGCCTGCGCGGGCGGGGTGACCCGGTCCCCCAGGTAGTCCAGGTGGGACAGGTTCGTCAACGGGTCGGCGGGGGCGGCCCCGGCGGCGGCCGGCGCCAGCAGGGGTGCGGTCAGCGCGAGGCCGCCGCCCAGCAGGAGGGATCGGCGTTTCATGGTGGTCTCCTCGGGGCGTCAGGGGGTGTGGTCGAGCCGGGCGACGCCGATCTTCGTGTCCGCCATTCCGTAGAAGACGAACCGCACCCCGTCGACCTCCTCGATCGCGGTGGGGAAGACGACGTTGGGCACGGTGCCGGCCTTCTCGTCCTCGGTGTCCGGCACGAGGATGGGCTCGGCGGTGCGGGCCAGCACCCGGGCCGGGTCGGCCGGGTCGAGCAGCATCGCCCCGGCCGCGTACTCGACGCGTTGGGTGGTCGGGTCCCAGCCGCTGGGGACGTGGCCGGTCACCCCGTGGTGGAGCAGCAGCCAGCCCTCCGGCACCCGCAGCGGCGGCGGGCCGGCACCGATCTTCAGCTCCTCGTAGGGGAACTCGGACAGGGCCACGCACCGGTGGTGCCGGGGGCGGGCCAGCGCGGTGACGTCGGCGTGCACCTCGTCCGCCGGCACGTACGAGATCCAGATGCCGGGCCGCTCGTCGGTGGTGCCGGCCGGCAGGTGCACCCCCTCGCCGGGGCGGAACCAGCCGAGGTCCCACATCGGCCGGTGCAACATGGCGTAGCAGGGCCGGCCGTCCGGGCCGGGCACCGGTTCGGGGAAGAACACCGCGTCCTTGTTGGGGAACAGGTTGAGGTCGGTGTCCAGGTCGGGCTGGTAGGCGAACTGCACCGGGCCGAGCCGCCGCCAGGAGCGCAGGTCGGTGGAGACGGCCAGCGCGAGGCGGGGGCCGAGCGGCCCGTACGCCACGTACGTCATCAGGTGCTGGCCGAGGTCCGGCACCCAGGTGGTGCGCGGGTCCTCCACCCCGGCGTTGTTGAGGCCGCGTTCCCAGCCCTCGTCCGGGGCCAGCACGACGCCGTGCCGGCGCACGCCGACCGGTACGCCGTCGCGCAGTTCGACCTCGGCGAGCCCGACGCGGGACACGTTGCCGGCGGCGACCAGCCGGGGCAGCAGGTGCAGCCGGCCGTCCGGGGTACGGCCGCTCGCCGGGTTGAGCACGCCGGCGGCCTCGAAGGGTTCGGCCGGGTCGGGCGCCATCAGCACGCCCAGCCGGGTCAGCGTGTACGGGACAGTGGTCGAGACAGGCATGTCAACCTTTCACACCGGAACCGATGTCGGTGGAGATGAAGTGTCGTTGGAAGGCCACGAAGAGGCCGACGGCCGGCGCGGCGAGCACACAGGCGCCGGCCAGCACCGCGCCGTACGGGTTGGCGGCGCGGGCCGCCACGTTGCTGAGGTAGTTGGCCAGGGAGACCGCCAGCGGCTGCATGTCCGCCTGCTTGGTGATCAGGAACGGCCAGAGGAACTCGTTCCACGGCCCGATGAAGGTGAGCAGCACCGCGGTCAGCAGCGCGGGGCGGACCAGCGGCAACGCCACCGACCAGAGCAGGCGCAGTTCCCCGGCGCCGTCGATCCGGGCGGCGGCGAACAGCTCGTCCGGCAGTTGCAGGAAGAACTGCCGGAAGACGAAGACCGCGGTGGTGTTGATGGCGAACGGCAGGATCATCCCGAGGTAGGAGTCGGCCAGCCCGTACCCGCGCACGATCAGCACGTAGAGCGGGATCAGCAGGAGCTGGAAGGGGATCACCTGGACCAGCAGCACCAGCGCGAACAGCGTGCCCCGGCCCCGGAACCGCAGCCGGGCCAGCGCGTAGCCGGCGAGCACCCCGAAGACCACGGTGCCGAGGATGACGCCGCCGGTGAAGACGCCCGAGTTGATCAGCGAGCCGAGCAGGTCGACGCGGGAGTTGATGTCCCGGTAGTTGTCCAGGGTGAGCCCGGAGGTGGGGAACGCCCCGGCGACCGAGGTGTCCGGTTCGGCCTGGAGGCTGCCGATCAGCATGTAGTAGAAGGGGAAGAGGAACAGCAGGGCCCCGGCGAACAGCACCACGTGGCGGAGCAGCCCCGGCCACCGGGCGGTGGAGGTCGGTGTCACGTCAGTCCCTCTCGATCAGCCGGCGGTTGACCAACGAGATGATCAGCACCCCGATCACCAGCAGCACGCCGATGGCGGCGGCCACGTCCGGCTGGCCCTGCTGGATGCCGCGCTGGTACATCACCAGCACCGGCGAGGCGGACGCCCCGTTCGGGCCGCCTCCGCCGGTGAGCAGGTAGGGCTCGGTGAACAGGTTGGCGCCGGTGATGGTGGCCAGGATGACCACCAGCGCGGTCGCCGGGCGGACCGCCGGCACGGTCACCGAGCGGAACCGCCGCCACCATCCCGCGCCGTCGACCGACGCCGACTCGTACAGCTCCTTCGGCACGTTCTGGAGCGCGGCGAGGTAGAGCAGGATGAAGAAGCCGAGCTGCTTCCAGACCACGAACACCGCGATGACCGGCATCGCCAGCCCGGCGTTGACCAGCCAGGACGGGTCGGGCGCCAGCGGGCCGAGTGCGGAGTTGACCAGGCCGTCGGCGTTGAACAGGAACAGCCACACGCCGACCACCGCGACGCTGGCGGTCACGTACGGCACGTAGAACGCGACCCGCAGGAACGTCCGGGCGTGCACCACCCGGTTCAGCGCGACCGCCAGCAGCAGCGCCAGCACGGTGGTCAGCGGCACGTTGATGACCAGGAAGATCCCGATGTTGCCGAACGACTGGCGGACCGCCGGGTCGGCGAGCACCGCCCGGTAGTTGTCCAGCCCGACGAAGGGCCGGTCCACCACCGCGCCGGGCGCGGCGAAGAAGTAGTCGTGGAAGCTCATCCAGATCGCGAACCCCAGCGGGTAGGCGAACACCACGGCGATGAACACGGCGTACGGCGCGGCCAGCACCATGCCCACCGGGTGGCGGCCCAGCACGGTCGCCATCCGGCCCCGGCCGGCCGGTCCCGGGCTTCGCGCGGCGGCCCCGGGGGCGGGGGCCGCCGCGGTGTGGGCGGTGGACATCAGGAGCCGGTGGCGAGTTGGTCGACCTTGTCCGCGGCGGCGCCGAGGGCGTCGGGCACCGGCTTCTTACCGAAGATCACCGACTCGGAGTACGCGTCGCGGAACGCCTGCCAGACGGCCACCGAGTTCGGCACGTTCGGCACCTCGACCGTCCGGGCCGCCTGGTCGGCGAAGGCCTGGTAGGCCGGGTTCTTGGCGAAGTGGTCCGGGTAGGCGGCGGCCAGGTCGGTGCGCAGCGGCATCTGGCCGGTCTTGGCGAGCAGCGCGCCGTCCTGCTCCTTGCTGGTGGCGAAGCGCATCACGTCCCAGGCGGTGGCGCGGTTCTTGCAGGCGGAGTACATGGCCACGTTCTTCGCGTCGCTGAAGGTGCGGATCTGGTCGGCCGGCTTGGCGGTGGACGTCGGCACCGGCACCGCGCCCCACTTCACCTTGCTGCCGTACACCGAGATCGCCCACGGGCCGACGATGGCCATGGCGGCCTTGCCGTCGGCGAACGAGTCGCCGTTGTACTTCTCCTTCGGGGCGAGGCCCTCGGCGTAGAGCGTCTTCCAGAACTCCGCGACCCGCTGGCCCTCCGGCGAGTCGAACTGGGCCTTGCCCTGGTCGACGAGCTGCTTGCCGCCGGTCTCGGCCGCGAACAGCGGGTAGAAGTCGAACCAGGACTGGAAGAACTCGCTGGTCGGGGCCGGGTAGATGGCGGCCGGCGCGGCACCCGAGGACTTGATCTTCCGGGCGGTGGTGAGGAACTCGTCGTACGTCGCCAGCGGGGGCCGCTCCGGGTCGAGGCCGGCCTTGGCGAAGACCGTCTTGTTGTAGAAGATCATCACCGGGTTGGACTTCCACGGCAGCTGGTAGAACTTGCCGTCCGGCGACTTGTACTGCTCCGCCGTCCCGCCGGTGCGCTCGTTGATGTAGGCGGCGCCGCCGTCGAACGAGTCCAGGGCGACCAGTCCGCCCTGCTTCTGGAACTGCGGCACGGCCGCCGGCGCGGTGTTGAAGATCAGGCAGGGCGCGTTGCCGGCGGTGATGGCGGCCCCGATCACCTCCTCCGAGCTGGTGCCCGCCGGGATCTCCTGGGCGGTGATCTTCTGGTCGGCGTGCTGCGCGTTCCACGCCTCGACCATCGCCTTGCCCCAGGCCAGTTCCTCCTGGTTGTTGGAGAGCCAGATGTCGATCGGCCCGCGGGCGGCGTTGGCCTCGGCGGCGTCGCCGCCACCGCCGCTGCCGTCGCACCCCGCGGTGACGACGAGGGCGGCGGTCAGCAGCAGGGCCGGAAGGGTGCGTTTCATGTCTGCTCCGATCGGGACGGTGCGGGGGGACGGCGCCGCTGGACGGGTGGCGCCGGTGGTGGTGCGGTGGAGGCGCGGAGAACGAGCTGCGCGGGCGGCGTCGCCACGTCGGCCACGGGCTCGCCGTCGATGAGTTCGAGCAGGACGTGCGCGGCGGCCCGACCCCACTCGAACGGGTCGGTACGCACGGTGGTCAGCGGTGGGCTGACGTAGCCGGCCAGCTCCGCGTCGTCGAACCCGGTCACCGAGAGCTGCCCGGGCACGTCGACGCCGAGTTCCCGGGCCACCGCGAGCCCGGCGATGGCCATCAGGTCGTTGGCGTACACGATCGCGGTCGGCCGCTCGGCCCGGTCGAGCATCGCGCGGGTGGCCTGCGCGCCGCCGGCCGCCGAGAAGTCCGACAGCTCGCACAGGTCGGCGGGCAGGCCGGCGTCCGCCAGCGCCCGTTCCCAGGCCAGCCGCCGGACCCGGCCGTGCAGGAAGTGGTCCGGCCCGGCGACGTGCCCGATCCGGCGGTGTCCCAGCTCGACCAGGTGGTCGACCGCCGCGGCGATGCCCGGCCGGTCGTCGATCAGCAGCGCCGGCCAGCGGCTCGGCACCATCGGCCTGGCGATCGTCACGGCCGGCAGCCCGAGCTGTTCCAGCAGGGCGAGGCGTGGGTCGTCCACCCGCAGGTCGAGCAGGAAGACCCCGTCCACCCGGCCGTCGGCGGCCAACTTCCGGTAGCCGGCCTCCTCGGCCGACTCGGGCACCACCTGGAGGACGAGCGCCTGACCCCGGTCGGACAGGGTCCGCTCCACCCCGGCGATGAAGGCGGGGAAGAACGGGTCCGCGCCGAGCAGCTCGGGCGGGCGGGCGATCACCAGACCGACCGCGAACGCCCGCGAGGCGGACAGGGCGCGGGCCCGGTGGCTCGGCTCCCAGCCGAGGGCGCGGGCGGCGGTGAGGATCCGCTCCCGCGTCTCGTCAGCCACCCCCGGCCGGCCGTTGAGCGCGAAGGACACCAGGCCCTTCGATACGCCGGCCGCGCGGGCGACATCGCGGATCGTCGGTCGACCTGGCCGGGTCACCGGCACCTCCCTCGTCGGGCGTACTACTAAACCGGTTTAAGCAACGGAGGTTAGACCCGTTCCCGCGAGTGCACAACAGGAGGCGGTCGATCGACGTACGCGACTCAGCGGCAGGTCAACGCCGCTCGGGCGGCCACCCGGCGGACGGGGGAACCGGTCGCGCACGCGCGACGGGCGGTGCCCGGCGCGCCGGCGCGGGTCGCCGGCCCGGACACGGCCCGGCGATCCGGCGCCGCGATCAGCTCGCCGTTGTCAGATGATTGGCGCTTCGCGTCGAACCTGGCGCCCAATGGTTCCACCGGCTCCACGCCGGAGAGCCCCCGCGATTACCGACAGCAGCCCCGGGCGAGCCCCGTTATGGCCGCCCCACCGCGCGAGCCCTCCACTCGCGTCGCACCAAGACCACGTTTTTCCTGCAATGTAGGACAGTAAAGGTATTTGCATCGGTGGATGCCAGAGGGCTTGAGCGCAGCGTATCGTAGGTTACCGATCACGGAGAGCGAACGGGGAGACACCGGATGAGTCTACGACTTCTCGGTCCGATAGAGATGGTCGATGGTGAACGATCGGTGAACCTGGGCGGAACACGTCAGCGGATCGTGCTGGCGATGTTGGGCCTCAACAACAATCGCGTGGTTCCTATGGATCAGCTCATCGACGCGGTGTGGGGTGAAGACCCGCCGAGCACCGCCCGGGGCCAGATCCAGATCTGCATCTCCGCCCTGCGTCGTCTCCTCGACGCCATCTCACGGCCCGGTGCGATCAGCACCCGCCCGCCCGGCTACCTGCTCGAGCTGGACAACGCGGACGTGGACGTGTTCCGGTTCACCGCGTTGGTCCGCGACGCGCGACGACAGGCGGATGCGGGCGCCAAGGCCGAGGCCTCCGCCACCCTGCGCACCGCACTGTCGCTCTGGCGTGGTGACGCCCTCGCCGGGATACCGAGCACGACGGTCCAACGGGCCGCCATCGTGCTGGCCGACCAGCGGATCGCGGCGATCGAGGAGCGCATCCAACTCGATCTCGAACTCGGCGCGCACCAGAAGGTCATCAACGAGTTGCAGAGCCTGGTCGGGGAGCACCCGCACCGCGAGCGCCTGCACTGTGCGCTCATGCTCGCGCTGTACCGCAACGGGCGACAGATCGACGCGCTCAAGGCGGCCCGGACGGCGAGGCAGGTGCTCAGCGAGGAACTCGGCCTCGACCCCAGTGAGGAGTTCCAACGCCTGGAACGGGCCATCCTGCAACGCGACCAACTGCTCGGCCCCGCCGACGAGCGACCGGTGGTGCCGGTGACGCCGTCGCCGTCGAAACCGACCCCCGCGTCGCCGCGCAGCGCGATGACCGTCCTGCCGCGACAACTGCCCGCCAGCATCGGTGACTTCGTCGGGCGGGACGGGGAACTCGATCGGATTCGCGATCTGCTGGTCCGCGAGCCGGACGGCGTTCGCGAGCCGCAGGGCATGCCGATCGTGGTGATCTCCGGCAAGGACGGGGTGGGAAAATCCAGCCTCGCCATTCGCAGCGCCCACGAACTCAGCGACCGCTATCCCGACGGTCAGCTCTATGCCGACCTGCGGTCGAGGGACCGACAGGACCCGATCGCCGAACTGCTGGCCCGGTTCCTGCGCGCACTCGGCGCCACCGGATCGGCCATCCCGGAGGACGTCGAGGAACGGGGTGAGCTCTACCGGAGCATGCTCTCCGGCAAGCGGCTGCTCCTGGTCCTCGACGGCCTGCCGTCCGATCTTCAGGTGCTCCCGCTCCTGCCGGGAAGTTCGTCCTGCGCGGTGTTGATCACCAGTCGGGTACGCCTCACCGGCCTGCCCGGCGCCCGACAGGTCGACCTCGACGTCTTCGACTTCGCCCAGTCGGTCGAGATGTTGACCGCGATGATCGGGCCGAAGCGGATCGCCGCCGAACGGCAGCACGCCTCGGAGCTGGCGGAGCTCTGCGGCGGCCTGCCGCTCGCGCTGCGGATCGCCGGCGCGCGGCTGGCCTCACGCCCGCACTGGCGCCTGGGCGGGCTGATCCTCCGACTCCAGGACGAGGCGAACCGGCTGGACGAGTTCACCCACCACGGACTCGAACTGCGCTCCAACATCGAGTTGGCCTACCGGACGCTCGACGCCGCGGGCCAGCGGCTGTTCCGGCTCTGCGCCGTGATGCAGGCCCCCGACTTCCCGAGCTGGACGGCGGCGGCGCTGCTGGACAGCAGCGTCTTCCAGGCCGAGGACATCCTGGAGGGTCTGGTGGACGCCCAGCTCGTCGACATCGTCCAGTACCCCGACGCGGCGCCCCGCTACCGGCTGCACGACCTGATCCGGGTCTTCGCGGCCGAGAAGCTGAGCGGGACGGAGACCGAGGCGGAGCGTACGGCGGCGTTGACCCGGGTGTTGAGCGGCTGGTTGGGCCTCGCCGAGCAGGCACACCGCAGCGACTACGGAGGCAACTACACGACCCTGCACGGCACGGCGGACCGATGGAGTCCCGACCCCGCCCAGGCCGCGGCGTACATCGGTGACCCGGTCGACTGGTGGGAGACGGAGCGACGGGCACTGGTCGCCGCCGTCCGGCAGTCCGCCGACGCCGGTCTGGACGAACTCTGCTGGGATCTCGCGTTGAGCGCGGTCAGCCTGTTCGAGTCCAAGGGTTACTTCGACGACTGGCGGGCGTGCGCCACCACGGCCTACGCCTGCGCCGAACTGGCCGGCAACCGCATCGGCATGGCGGCCATGCGCTATTCGATGGGCACGCTGCACATGTTCCAGGCCCGGCTCGCCGAGGCCGACACCTGTTTCACCATCGCGATGGAGATCTTCACCGAGGAGGGGATGGAGCACGGCGCCGGCCTGGTGCTGCGAAACGCCGCGCACGTGGACAGCCTGCGTGGCGACACCGCGTCGATGCTGGACAAGTACGCCCGTTCGTTGAAGATCATGCGCAGCGTCGGCGACCGCGTGGGCGAGGCGCACATCATGCGCAGCCTGGCACGTCACCGGATCGATGCCGGCGACCACGAGGGGGCGCTCGATCTGCTCGGCCAGGCTCTGGACATCTGCCGGGAGACCGGCTGCCTGCGGGTGGAGGCACAGGTGCTGTACCGGTTCGCCGAGGTGTACCTCGCCACCGAGCAGATCGCCCTGTCGCGACGGGCCCTGTACCAGGCCCTCCGCATCGTCCGGGACCTCGGCGACCGGATCGGCGAGACCCATGCCCTCTACGGCCTGGGCATGCTCCGGTACCAGGAGGGGCGACCGGACAACGCCGCCAAGATCCTGACCCACACCCTGAACCGGTCCCGGCGCCTCGGGGAGCGGCTGGTCGAGGCGAAGTCGCAGTACTTCCTGGGCAAGATCGCCCTCGCCACCGGCCGCGCCCCGGCCGGCACGGAGCATCTCCGCACGGCGTGCGACCTGTTCCAGCAGCTCGGCTCGACCATGTGGTACGACCGGGCCGCCTCGTTGCTGGCCCAGGCGGAGGCGTCGGCCTCCCGTACGGCCCGTCCGATGGTCCCGGCCGGGAGCTGAGTTCGCTTCGCCGGCCGACGGTCGGCGCTTCCGTCGCATCCCGCACCACCGAACGCCACCGGTCCCGGCGGCACCCCTTCCAGGGTGTCGCCGGGACCGGTGGCGTTCGGGCGTGGTTCACCAGTGCGTGTCGGCCACGCAGACGCCGAGTTCGGGGCTCCAGTGCGTGTCCAGGGGGCAGTCCCCCACGGCGACCGGCACTCCGGAGGTCGCCGCGTCGGCGCTCACCGTTGCGACGCCGAGGGTCACCGCGAGGGCGGCGAGGGCGAGAACGGACCTGACGGCGGTGGGGACGAACGAGCGGGTGACGAGCATCTTGGTTCCTCCGGGTGCGGCGCTGGGTTGCTTTCTGCTCACACCAGACCGGCCGGCGCTATCGCCTCGACCTCCGATCGCTGTTCGTCGTCGGGCACGGGCCGATAGCCGTTGGAAAGCCGTCCGATAGGACCGGCTCGCACGGTGGGCTCGCAAACGAGACGACCACCGGAGGGACATCCGATGGAGAGCCTGATTCCCGGCCCGTGCACCGCACACGTACGGGGCGAGCACATGCCGGACCCGGTCGACGTGGTGACCGAACAGCTGATGACCGGAGATCGGTCCCTGCTGCCGGCCGACCACCGCAGCGGAGCCGGGTGCCCGTCCTCGCCCGCGTACTGGTCGGCGCTGCTGACCGCCCTGGCCGCCCGGTACCTGCTGGATTCCGCGGTGATCACGGCGGCGGTCATCGGCCCCAGGCTCACCGTCCAGACGCACACCCTGATCCTCGCCCGGCACGTCCCCCCCATCAGTCACGTCGCGGTGTGCCTGACCGACGCGCCGCCGCCGGCGAAGGGCGCCGACGCCGGGGCGCTTCCGTTCCGGTCGCACATCGACCCGTCGGTGATCGACGAGCTGGAGTTGGCCGGCATCGTGGTGGTCCGGGCCGCCACGCCCGAGCGGTCCGCGTTCGGGGCGAACCTGGTGGTCCTCACCGGCCCCGTCGACGGCGGCGGGCTCCCCCTGTGGGACGGAGAGGTGCGCCTGGCCCGGGGCGCGCTGCTGGTCAACGCGTCGGGCCGGGACCTGCCGCCGCAACTGGCCGGGCAGGTCGGCCCGGTCTTCGTCGACGACATGTCCCTGCTGGCGCGGGCCGCCGAGCACGGTCTCGCCCGGCCGGCGCAACCGCGCCGTGGTCACCAGCCCAGCTACCGGCTGGTGGGAGACCTGCGGGAGGTGGTGCTCGCCGAACACGTCGGGCGCACCGACCCGGAGCAGGTCCTGCTCGTCGAGCTGTTGAGCAACGCCGTGCCGGGACTCTGCTGACCACCCGTAGACCTTCGCCGCTCCCAGATCCGCCGCGGCGACCAGGACCGGTCACCGCCGCGACCGCCGCGGTGACCACGACAACCCACCATCGCCGATCCGGCTCCCGCCGGCGGCACCGACGAAAGGAACGCCATGTCCTACGAGGACGAGATCCGCAGCTTCGTCGTCACCAGCTTCGCCCCCGACATCCCCGCCGGACTGCTCGGGGACGACGTCGATCTGCTGGACACCGGGATCGTCAACAGCCTGGGGCTGCTGCGCCTCATCGCCTGGGTGGGGGACCGATACGGCATCCCCGTGGACGAGTTGGACATCTCGCCCACCCAGTTCAGTTCGGTCACCTCGATCGCCGCTTTCGTCCAGAACGCACACAGCCCGGTCTGAGAACCCCTCGGCGCCTGCCACCGCGGGTGCCGTCGCACCGCGAGAAAGCAACGAATCCAGGGAGGAAACGAAGATGATCGTCAAGACCAGGTCCGCCGCGCCGGCCGTCGACTGGGGTAACGGCACGAGCTTCCGGCTGCTCGTGGCGAAGGACAACATGGGCTTCGCCGTCGCCCACACGGTGGTCTCGGCCGGCTCGAAGTCGCCGTTGCAGTACCGCAACCACCTCGAGGCCTGCTACTGCATCTCCGGCCGCGGCCAGGTGATCTCCGACGGTGTCACCTACGAGATCGAGCCCGGCGTCCTCTACGCACTCGACCAGCACGACGAGCACTTCCTCATCGCTGATCCCGAGCAGGACATGGAGCTGATCAGCGTGTTCAACCCGCCGCTGCGCGGCGACGAGCGGCACAACCTCGACGCGGACGGCTTCTCGGAGTACTAGCCGCCGCGCCTCCGGGACTCCCCCCGGTCCCGGAGGCGCGGCTACCCGCCCGCCCCCACCACAGCAGCAGCACGAGTCACCAAGGAGCACAGATGAACGAGAACTTCACGCTCTCGGCGGAGGTCGCCGACGCGCTGGCCGCCGGCCGGCCCGTGGTCGCCCTCGAATCGTCCGGCGTCGTCCACGGCCTGAGCTGGCCGCTCAACCTGGAAACCGCGCTCGACATGGACAAGGCGATCCGGGCGGGCGGCGCCGTTCCGGCCCGGACCGGCATCGTCGACGGCCGGTTCGTGGTCGGGATGTCCGAGGAGCAGGTCGAGATCTTCGCCAGCACCCCCGACATACCCAAGGTCGGCACCCGTGACATCGGGCCGGTCCTCGCCGGCGGCGGACATGGCGGGACCACCGTCTCGGCCACCCTGGTCGCCGCCGCGCACGTCGGTGTCGAGGTGTTCGCGGTGGCCGGTATCGGCGGCGTGCACTTCGGCGCCGAACGGAGCTTCGACATCTCCGCGGACCTGGTCGAGTTCACGCGACGCCGGGTCACGGTGGTCTGCGCCGGGGCGAAGTCCCTGCTGAATCCGGCGCTGACGATGGAATACCTGGAGACGCTCGGGGTGCCGGTCGTCGGCTACCGCTGCGACGACTTCCCGGCCTACTACAGCATCTCCAGCGGAGTCCGGAATCCCCGCCGGATGGACGACCTCGCCGAACTGTCCAGGGCGGTCCGGCTGCACTGGGCGGTCGGCAACGACAGCTCGTTCCTGGTGACCCACCCGATCGACGACCTGGACGCGCTTCCCTCGGACGAGATCTACGTGCTGGTCCGCCAGGCGCAGGCCGAGGCGGAGGCGGCCGGGGTGCAGGGGCCGGCGATGACGCCGTACATCCTCTCCCGGGTCTCGGCGGCGACGAACGGCCGTACCGCCGCGGCGAACCGGTCGGTGCTGCTCTCCACCAGCGCCCTCGCCGCCGAGGTCGCCGTCGCGCTGCGGGAGCAGCAGTGACCACCGCGATCCTCTTCGACGTCGACGGGACCCTGGTCGACACCCCGGCCGGGATGGCCGACGTGCTGCACGCGGTCGTCGCCGAGCACGGCCGGACCGCCACCGACGAGCAGGTACGCCGTACCATCGGCCGCCCGCTGGCCGCCTCCCTGGCGGGCCTGCTGGCCCGACCGGCCGACGATCCCGAGGTGCTGCGGGCCGTGGACCGGGCGCGGGAACTGTTCACCGAGACGGTCGTCCCGAACGCGGCCGGTCTGGTCTTCCCCGGCGTGCCGGAGTTGCTGACCGCCCTGCGCGCCCGCGGTCACCCGTTGGCGGTGGTCACCAGCAAGGTACGGCCCAGCGCGATCGAGCTGCTGACCGCCACCGGTCTGCTGGACGCGTTCGACTGCCTGTCCTGTCACGGGATGGCCGAACGCGGCAAGCCGCACGCTGACCTCGCGCTGCTGGCGGCGGACGCGCTCGGGGTGCCGCCCGCCCGGTGCGTCGTCGTCGGCGACGCGGTGGACGACGTCCGGATGGCCAACGCGGCCGGCATGGTCCCGTTCGGGGTGACCACCGGGGTGGCCAGCCGGGTCGAACTCCTTCTCGCCGGCGCCCGCGCCGTCTTCACCGGCCCGGCCACGCTCGGCCCGGCGCTGCTGCTCACCTCCGACACCAGTCCCGTTCGACCGCTACCAAAGGTGATCTGATGCCCACCGCTGCCCGTACCCGTGCCGCGACCGGCAGGCCGACGTCCGCCGCCGGCACCCTCGCCATCCTGGCGATCGCCCAGTTCCTGATCGCCCTCGACTACTCCATCGTCTACATCGCCCTGCCCCGCATCGGCGCCGACTTCGACCTGAGCGAGAGCGCCATCCAGTGGGTGGTGAGCGGATACGCGGTCTTCTTCGCCGGTTTCCTGATCGTCGGGGGCCGGGCCTGCGACCGGTTCGGCTCCCGGAATCTCTTCATCGCCGCGATGGCGGCCTTCGGGCTGGCCGCGCTCGCCGGTGGTCTCGCCACCGCGCCGGCGCTGCTGCTGGGGGCCCGCGCGGTCCAGGGCGTGGCTGCGGCGGCGCTCCAACCGGCGGTCATCGCGCTGATCAACACCTCGTTCACCGCCGGCCCGGCCCGTAACCGGGCGCTCGGTGTCTGGGGCACGGTCGGCGCGTCCGGTCTGGCCGCCGGGGTGGTGATCGGGGGGTTGCTGAGCACCGTCTCCTGGCGCTGGGTCTTCCTGATCAACCTGCCACTGGCCGTGATCTGTGCGCTGGCCGCGCCCCGCCTGCTGCCCCGACTGCGGCAGACGCTCGGGCACAACCAGTTGAACGTGCCCAGCGCGATCCTCTGCACCGGCACGGTGCTCTCCATCACCCTGGCGCTGACCTGGGCCTCCAGCGACGGCTGGACGTCCGGCGGCACGGTTGCCCTGTTCGTGCTCGCCGCCGTGCTGCTGGGCGGGCTCGTCATCTGGGAGCGGAGCAGCGCCCAACCGCTGGTGGACCCGCTGCTGCGGCGGACCCGCTCGCTCCTGGTGGGGTGCGGGTCGACCGCTCTCTACATGGCCAGCGTCGGCAACCAGTTCTTCGTGCTGACCCTGCTCCTCCAGCAGCTACGCGGGTACGGCCCGATCGCGGCCGGCATGGCGTTCCTGCCGATGGCGGTGGCGATCGCCGTGGCCAACTCCGTCGCCGCCCGGATCGTCTCCGCGCTCGGCGTCCGGATGGCGCTGACCCTGGCGTTCGTCGGCAACGCCGCCGGCCTGCTGCTGCTGGCGACCCAGGTGCACGGCGAGAACTACCTGCTGCACCTGCTCCCCGGCCTGCTGATCACCGGCTTCGCGCACGGGGTCACGTACGTGTCGATGTTCATCGCCGGGACCGCCGACGTGGCCGACCGCCACCAGGGGGTCGGAAGCGCCCTGATGACCACCTCCCAGTACATGGCCGGCGCGCTCGGGATCGCCGTGCTGGTCCTGGTGCTCGGCCCCGACCCGGACGCGCGGAGTTTCGGTGCCGCGTTCCTCACCACCGCCCTGGCGGCGGGCGCGGGCGCGGTCCTGGCCTTCTTCGGGCTGCCCGCCCGGAACGCCGGAGACGCTGCCCGGGCCGCGGACGACCGGGTGGTCGCGGACGACGGGTACGACGCCGGGACCGACGGTCAGCCGGTGCACCGGCTGGTCCCCCAGACCGGGGAGAGCCTGCGATGAGGGCCTCGGCCTGGGCCGCCCAGCTCGGTGTGCTGGTGGTGCACAACGACCCGGTAGTGGAGGCGGAGCTGTGGGGCCGGGCACCGGCCGGGGTGACCGTGCACGCCGCGCGTTTCGAGAGCCCGACGAGCACCGGCGCGGAGTACACCTCGGAGAGCTGGCAGCGTCTCATCGCCCAGCCGGACGTCCGGCGGGGTCTGGTCCAGCTCGGCCAGATGGACCTGACCGCGATCTGCCTCTGCTTCGCGTCGGCGAGCTTCTTCGGCGGCCTGGAGTTCGACGCCGGATTCTCCGCCGCCGCCTCCGAACTGGCGGCCGGGACCCCGGTCTACACCGCCGGGGAGGCGATCCGGGCCGGGCTGGCCGAGTTGGGCGTACGCCGGCCGCTGGTGCTGGTGCCGCCGTGGTTCACCGACCCGACCTTCGCCGCGGCGCGGCGGTATCTCACCGCGGCGGGGTTCGAGGTGGCCGGACTGCTGCACTACCGCCTCGACACCGGATGGAACGCGGTGGAACGACACCGCATCTTCGACCGGGGTGGCCGCTGGGCGGTCGACCCGGACGAGGTCTGCCGGCAGGTGGCCGCCCGTTTCCCGGCCGACGCGGACAGCGTGCTGATTCCCGGGAGCGGATTCCGCTCGTGGGACGCGGTGGCCCGGTTGGAGGCCGGCCTGGGTGTCCCGGTGGTCACCTCGAACCAGGCGTGCCTGCATCGACTGCTCACCGTCGCCGGTCTGGACCGGCCCGTGCCGGGCGGCGGCCGACTGGTCGACGCCGGCACCTGATCCCACCCGTTCGGCGGCCCGTCCCGTGGGCGCCGACGCGACGACGAACGACAGGAGAGATCGTGCCCACCACATCGTTCTGTACCGCCTTCTACCGACAGGTCCACGACCGGCCCGACGCACCGGCCCTGTCCTGGGCCGGGGAGCAGATCAGTTACCGCCGGCTGGCGGACCTGGTCCGCGACGCCCGCGTCGCGGTCGACCAGCTACGACTCGACGCCGAGGTGCCGCTGTGCGTCCCGGCGGTCAAGTCGCCGGAGACCGTCGCGCTGCTGATCGCCGCGTTCGAGCTGGACCGTCGGGTGCTGCTGCCCTCCGCTTCGCTGGGCCCGGAGTCGCTGGCCGGCGTCTGCGCCGCGGTCGGCTGCGCCGACATCCTCGGCGCCACCGCCGACGGCGTGACGGTCCGGCCCAGCGGGGCGGCCGGTCGGGCCCTGCCCGGGGCCGGGTTGTTGCTGACCACCTCCGGTTCGACAGGTACGCCGAAGGTGGTCGAACTCGCCCCGGAAGGGGTGGACGCGTTCCTGACCTGGGCGGCCGGGGCCTTCGACATCGGGCCCGACGCCCGGGTCCTCAACTACGCGCCGCTGAACTTCGACCTGTGCCTGCTGGACGTGTGGACCGCGCTGGCGACCGGCGCCTGCGTGGTGATGGTGGACCCGGACCGGGCGGTCGACGGCCCCTGGCTGGCGGAGTTCTGCCGGGAGGAGAGCCCCACGGTGGTGCAGGCCGTCCCGCTGTTCTTCCGGCTGGTCACCGACGCCGGTGGCCGGTTCCCGGGGGTACGCGACGTGCTGCTCACCGGGGACGCCGTGCCGCCGCCGCTGCTGGACCGGATCGGGCGGGCCTTCCCCCACGCGCGGTTGTGGAACGTCTACGGCTGCACCGAGACCAACGACAGCTTCCTGCACCGGGTGGAGCCGGCCGAGGTGGCGGCGCTCGGCGGAATACCGATCGGCCGGCCCATCGACGGGGTCGAGGTGTCCGTGGTGGACGCCGAGGGCGCGGAGATGACCGGCGCCGGCGTGGGTGAGCTCATGGTGCGCACCCCGTTCCGGGCCCGGGGCTACCTGGACGCAGGGCCGAACGCCGCCCGCTGGCGGGACGGCTGGTTCCGCACCGGCGACCTCGTCCGGCGGGACGCCGCCGGGCTGTTCCTGCTGGCCGGCCGCAACGACGACCAGGTCAAGGTGCGCGGCGTCCGGACCAACCTGAAGGAGGTGGAGCAGGTGATGCTGACCCACCCGGAGGTGCTGGAGGCGGCGGTGCTCGCCGTGCCGGACGCCGAGGCGGGCAACGTCCTGCACGCGGTGGTCCGTCCCCGCGCGGCCTCGGACGTCAACGGGCTGCATCTGCGCCTGCACTGCGCGGCGGCGCTGCCCCGGACGGCCATCCCCGGCGTGTTCGTGCTGGTCGACGACGCGCTACCCCGGACGTCGACCGGGAAGGTCGACCGCAACGTGCTGCGGGCGCGTCGCGAGCGGACCGCCTCCGGCGCCACCGAGGGGCGGTGACGACATGCCCAACTGGACCGATGACCAGCGTGAGCTGCGTGGCCTGGCTGAGGAGCTGGGCGCCGCCGCGGGCGACGGGCACCTGGACCGGGACGCCGACCGGGAGTTCGGCGTCGCGGCCTGGAAGCTGATCCGGGAGACCGGCCTGCTCGGGCTGCCGTTCGACGAGCGGTGGGGCGGGTTGGGCCAGGACCTGCTCACCACCATGTACGTCCTGGAGGGGCTGGGGTACGCCTGCCGCGACGGCGGGTTCAGCTTCTCCGTCTCGACCCACATCGTCAGCACCGGCGTTCCGCTGCAACGGTTCGGGTCCGCCGAGCTCAAGCAGCGCTATCTGCCGCAGGTCAGCGACGGTTCCGTGATCGGGGCGCACGCGATCACCGAGCCGTCGGGTGGCTCCGACGTGATGGCCATGCGGACGACAGCGGTGCGCGACGGCGACCACTACGTACTCAACGGCAGCAAGGCGTTCGTCACCAACGGCCCGATCGCCGACGTGATCGTGGTCTACGCCCTGACCGGTAAGCGGGGCAGCCCGGCGGCGCTGACCGCGTTCCTGGTGGAGCGGGACACGCCGGGCCTGGTGGTCGGGCCACCGGTGTCGAAGATGGGCCTGACCACCTCGCCGTTCTCGGAGCTGTTCTTCGACGACTGCCGGGTCCCGGCGACGAACGTGATCGGTTCGCCCGGCGCCGGCTTCCTGATCATGGATCACGTCATGAAGTGGGAGATCCTCTGCTCCTTCGTGATCAATGTGGGCGAGATGCAGCACCGGCTGGAGCGCTCGATCGAGTACGCCCGGTCCCGGGTGCAGTTCGGTCAGCCGATCGGCTCCTTCCAGTCGGTGTCGAACCGGATCGTCGACATGCACATCGCGGTGGAGAACGCCCGCAGGTGGCTGTACGACACCGGGCGACGCCACGTCGACGGCGAGAACGTCACCGTCGACATCGCGGCCAGCAAGCTGATCGCCAGCGAGAGCAACGTCGCCGTCGCGCTCGCCGCCGTCCAGGTCTTCGGTGGCTACGGCTACACCAGCGAGTACGGCCTGGAGAAGGACCTCCGTAACGCCGTCGCCGGAACCATCTATTCCGGCACCTCCGACGTCCAGCGCCAGCGGATCGCCCGGATGCTCGGCCTCTGATTCCCGGCACCACCCCTTCCGTCCACATCCCTGGAGGACCACCCCATGTCGACCGCCCTCACCCACGCCCCTCTGCTCACCTCCACCGAGTTCCTCGACCACGATTCCGATGTCGTGCGCGACTTCGTCGCCCGGCACCTGCCCGACGCGCCGGAGGCCACGCCGACCGAGCGGGCGGTGGCCCTCTACTACGCCGTCCGCGACGGCATCCACTACGAGGTGTACGGGGCGGACCTGTCCCGGCACGGCCTCCGGGCCAGCTCGACGATCACCAGGGGCACCGGCTTCTGCGTCCACAAGTCCATCGCGTACGCCGCCGCGCTACGGGCGGTCGGCGTCCCGAGCCGGATCTACTACGGCGATGTCCGCAACCACCTCGCCTCCCCGCAGCTCGAGGAGCTGATGGGCGGCAACGTCTTCACCTTCCACAGTCTGACGACGGTGTACCTGGAGGGTCGGTGGGTCCGGGCCACCCCGGTCTTCAACCGGATGCTCTGCCGGCTCTACAAGATCAAACCGTTGGAGTTCGACGGACTCACCGACTCGATGTACCACCCCTACGACGACGAGGGTCGCCGGCACATGGAGTTCCTCCGCGAGCACGGCGAGTTCGACGACGTCCCGTACGACATGGTCGTCGGTGGCATCCGCTCCGCCCACCCCAAGCTCTTCGCCAGCCGGTACGCCACCGCCCGCGGGTCGCTGGTGGCCGATGCGACGGTTCGGGGAGGTGCGTGATGGGCCGGGTGGATACGGCCACGGCCACCGTGCACGCCGCCGCCCGGCGGGACACGGTCGACCTGGAGCTGGTCGTGCCGGCGTTCAACGAGGCCGCCCGACTGCCGGCCACGCTCGCCGAGGTGACCACGTTCCTGGCCGGTCAACGCTGGCGGTCCCGGGTGGTGGTGGTGGACAACGGAAGCACCGATGACACCGCCACCGTCGTGGAGGCCGGCAACTGGGAAACCGAGGTGGTGGTGGTCGGATGTTCCCGGCCGGGCAAGGGCGCGGCGGTCGGGCGCGGAATCGCCGGCAGCCGGGCGCGCTTCGTCGGTTTCATCGACGCCGACCTCTCCACGCCGGTGCCGACCCTGACCCGGGCGGTCGACGCGTTGGAGGCGGGCGCCGCGGCGGCCATCGCGTCCCGGCACGCCCCGGGAGCCGAACTGGCCTGTCCGCAGCCGGTCGCCCGCCGGCTGGGCGGTTCGGTGTTCCGGGCGCTGGCGAGGCAGCTCGTTCCCGGGGTGTACGACACCCAGTGCGGGTTCAAGCTCTTCGACCGACCGGCCGTCCAGCGGGCCCTGCGCCGCTGCCACGTCAGCGGCTTCGCCTTCGACGTGGAACTGCTGCGTCAGATCCGTCGGGCCGGGGGCCGGATCACCGAGGTCCCGGTCGTCTGGACCGACGACGAGCGCTCCACGTTCCGCCCGCTGCGGGACGGCCGGGCAGCCTTCGCCGACCTGTTCCGCCTCTACCGGGCGGACCTGCTCGGCACGGCCGGGGCGGGTGTGCGATGAGCCCGTACCGGCCACGCCCGGCGGACCGCCGGGTGCTGGTGGTCGGCGGACGCGACCCGCGTCAGCCGGGCACCGCTGCCACCGAGCGCTACCTGCACGAGGTCACCCGACGCTGGGCGGCGGACGGCACGCGGGTCACCTGGGCCGCGCCCCGGCTGCCGGGCCGTCCCGCCCAGGAGACGATCGCCGGGGTACGGGTGCTGCGTGCCACCCGACCGTTGGGCGCGGTGGCGCGTGCGATGCGGGACGGGGACCGCTTCGACGTGGTCCTGGCCGCCGGCGGGCCGATCGGCGCCCTGCCGCTGGTCGTCGGCCCTTCCGTCCCCGTGGTCGAGGTGGCGCACCGGACCGACCGCCACGCCGGCACCCGCTCGGGTCAGCTCCTGGCCGGCGCGGTGGGCCGGTGGAGCCGGACGGACCGGGTGACCGTGGCGCTGTCGCCGTCGGCGCGGCACGACCTGCGCCGCCGGCTCGGCCTCCGGGGGCCGATCTTCGTGGTGCCGCCCGGCACGACGACGCCCGCTCCGGACGGCGGCACAGCCCGCGCACCGGTCCCGACCGTCGTGGTCGAGGCCGAACTGGTCCCGCAGGAAGGGCTCGATGTCCTGCTCGACGCGTTGCCGGCGGTCGTGGCCGCACTGCCGGACCTGCGGGTCGAGATCCTCGGCGACGGCCCGGACCTCGCGCGGCTGCGCCGGCTGGTGGAGGCCCGACGGTTGGCGTCCTCGGTGACCCTGCACGGCCCGCTCGTCCCGGAGCTGCGGGACCGGTGGTGGCGTCGCGCCTGGTTGACCGCCTGCACCGGGACACGTGAGGGACGCGCCTCCCGGCTGCTCGACGCCGCCGCGTACGGCGTGCCGGGGGTGGCGCTGGCCACCGCCGGTGCCCGGGGCTTCGTACGGCAGGGCCGCACCGGCGAGATCGTCGGTTCGGCCGACCGGCTGTCGGAGGCGCTCGTCGGCCAACTCGTCGCGTTGACCGACGACGAGGTCGCCCGCGGGTTCGCCGAAGCGTGCCGGGCCTGGGCCGCCCGGTTCACCTGGGACCGGACGGCCGCCCTGCTCGCCGGCGTGGTCGAGCACCAGATCCGGACGGCCCGGTCCGGACCGACCCGCCGCCGGTCGGCCCGCCCGGACATCGCCACCCTGGTCAGGTTTCCCGAGCGGGGGCCGGTGCCGGTCGGCGCGCTGCGCCCGACCGACGAGGTCGACGTGGCGGACGAGCAGGTCAGCCTTCTGCTCAACGGATGCGACGAACTCGACGCGCTCGGGGTGCTGGACCGTCTCGGCGCGACCGGCGCGGAGCTGCGCCTCGCCGGCCACGACGAACTGCTGATCGGGCCGCGTCCACTCCCGCCGGTCCTGGCCGGGCGTGCGCCCCACCTTCCCTTCGTGACAGACAGGAGTTGACCCATGCGGACGACAGAGATCGAATCACTGCCATCGAGCCGACGGCTCAACATCGGCACGATCGCGGCCGTGGTGATCGCGGCGCTCGCGCTGGCCGTGATCGCCGAGGCGATCTTCACCCGCGACCCGTACTGGGCGCTGCGGTGGACGGTGGACCTCAAGGTCTACCTGGCCAGCGGCGAGGCGGTGCGGCACGGCACGTCGCTCTACGACGTGGCGATCCAGAACCCGATGTACGGGCCGATGCCCTACCTCTACCCGCCGCTGACCGCGATCCTCTTCTTCGTACCGCTGTCCCTGTTGCCGATCGGTGCGGCGAGCCTGGTGTGGAACACGCTGTCGCTGATCGCCCTGGGCGCGGTCGCCTGGCTCTCGCTGGGCATCGCCGGAGTCCGCACCCCGCGTACCCGGGCCGTGCTGACCCTGGTCGTGCTCCTCCTGGCCACCTGGCTGCTGCCGGTACGGATCCAGCTCATCGCCGGCCAGATCAACATGTTCCTCCTGCTGCTGGTGCTGCTGGACTTCCGCGGCTACACCGGCCGGTGGCGTGGACTGGGCATCGGGATCGCGGCCGGGCTGAAGGTCACCCCGTTGATCTTCATCGCGTACCTGGTGGTGACCCGGCAGTGGCGCGCGGCCGGCACCGCCACGGCGGCCTTCCTCGGCACGGTCGCCCTCGGTTTCGTCCTGCTGCCGGCGGACGCGGCGCGGTACTGGGGTGGCCTGGTGCTGCACTCGTCGCGGGCCGGTGGAGTGTGGGACACCCCGAACCAGTCGCTCTCCGGGGCCATGGCCCGGGGGGTGTCGAGCACCCAGTTCGCGCACTGGTGGCTGGTGGTGCTGGCGGTCGTGGCGGTCGTCGGGCTGGCGGTGGCCCGCTACGTCCACCGGAACGGCTCGGACTTCCTGGGCTTCTCCGCCGCCGCCATCACCGGGCTGCTGGTCTCGCCGGTGAGTTGGGAACACCACTGGGTGTACGTGATCCCGCTGCTGGTCTGGCTCGCGGTCGAGGCCTACCGGAACCGCTCCGCCGCGCTGGCCGCGCTGACGGTCGGGCTGGTGACGGTCTTCTCGGTCCGGGTCTTCTCGCTGCTGGGCATCCAGGAGTCGCCGCCGGCGCCGATGGCGCTGGCGGGCTGGGAGCAGGTGATCGCCGCGTTGTTCCCGCTGACCGGCCTGCTGCTCCTCCTGGCCGGCCCGATCTGGCTCCGTCGGGCCGGTCGGGTGCCGGCGGTCGAGCCCGCCGGACGGATGCTGATCCGTGAGCCCGTGGGGGCCGTGACGGGTTAGACGGGCGTGCCGGCGCCGCGGGGGACGACGTGACAGCGTCGTCCCCCGCGGCGTCGTCCGGTCCGGTGACGTGCGCCGGTCAGGCAGGGCAGGCACGACGGCGGACGCGGACGCCGGTGGGCGCGGTGGCGGGCGGATCGCGGAGTGATCAGCGCGCTGCGGGTGGGGCGGTGCTGTCCCGGACGACCAGTTCGGTGGGGAGCAGCATGTGTTCGGCGGTGATCGGGCGGCCGGCGAGATTGTCCTGGATCGCGCGGCTGAGCGCTGCCGCCGCGAGCCGCCCCTTGGCCTGCACGTCCTGACGCACGGTGGTCAGGGTGGGCCGGATCTGCACCGCGAGCGGGTTGTCGTCGAAGCCGACCACCGACAGCTCGCCGGGAACGTCGATGCCGAGATCCTCGGCGCACCGGAGCGCGCCGTAGGCGACAGCGTCGGAGAAGCAGAGCAGCGCGGTGGGCCGGTCGGGCCGGTCCAGGAGCAGTCGGGCGCCCGCCTTCGCCTGCTCCAGGTCGGCGCCGCTCTGTCGAGCCATCAGGGGATCGATGCCGGCCGCGTCGAGCGCGTCGCGCCACCCGAGCATCCGTTGCGTGGAGGCGTGGCCTTCGGCCGTGAGGTCGGCCGCGGTGACCAGACCGTGCGTGCCGTGCAGGCCGGACAGGAGCAGGCCGATCCGCCGGTGCCCCAGGTCGATCAGGTGCTGGGCGGCGGCCCGGGCACCGGAGCGGTCGTCCACGTTGACGGCGGGGATCTTGTCGACCGGCACCTGGTCGACGTAGACCAGGGGCAGCTTGCGGCGGTTGAGGAACTGGACGGCCGTCGACGTGGGGTCGCACGAGTAGACCACCGCACCGTCGATCGCCACGTCGCGCGCCGGAATGATCGCGCCGTCGTCGGACGACGTCAGCAGGGTGAGCGACAGGCCGGTCGGGCCGAGTTCCTCCGCGACCGCGCCGAGGAAGCTGGTGGCGACCAGGTCGGTGAAGGCGAACCGGAGCGAGGAGGTCAGCACGATGCCGACGGCGCCGGTGGTGCCCTTGGCCAGGGCCCGGGCCGCCGGATCGGGGCCGACGTAGCCCACTTCCTGGGCGGCGGTGAGGATCCGCTCGCGCAGCGCCGCGGAGAGCTGGTCGGGCTTGGAGAAGGCGTTCGACACGGTCATCCGACTCACGCCGACCCGGTCAGCGATCGTCTGCAGTGTCACCCGGGACGCCACGCCACCACCAGTCGTTGCAACTGTGTCCGCCGTCAGGGGCCGAGGGGCCCTGACGGCGGATCGGTCTTCAGGTCCGGCGCCCGCCACCTGGGTCGGCGGACGCCGATGTCTACCGGCTGGTACCAGGTTATCAAAGCCCGGGGTCAGGCCAGCTTGACCGCTTTGGCGGCGCGAGTGAGGCGCCTGGCGAGAGCTTCGCGGACGAACCTGGTGCGCTGCGGCTTCTCCACGTGCGGGACGACCGGGGCGTTGGGGCGGGCGCTGGCGAACTCGTAGTCGACGGCGTTGACGGCGGTGACGAAGGCGGCGGGCATTTCCATGACTGACTCCCTGACTGATCGGCGCTGCTTTCTTTCTATACCGGTACAGTAGCGAGGTTTTCTGTACCGGTCAAGAGGCTGTCTTGCAGCGTCATCGATCGATGGGGAGCCACCGCCGGTCGGGAGCGCCAGATGGTGGTCGGAAACCGCCGCACCGGCGGCCCGCCCAGCTGGTCCGGACCGCGCGGACACGGCGGCGCGCGGGAGCAGTGGACGAGGTGACCGCGGCTGCCGAACGGCGCGCGGCGGGCGGGAACGGGCAGACGGCGGCAGCGGTGAACGCGAAGGTGGCGGCCACTGGGCCACGGGCGGGCTTAACGGGCCACGAGGCGCTCACCCGGACGACGGCCGACGCCGTCACCACGCCGAACGCGACGCGGGCGCTCCGCACGACGCTCGCCGAATCCGAGCGGACACGTGCCAGTGGGCCGCCTGGGACTCGAACCCAGAACCTAAGGATTAAAAGTCCTCAGCTCTGCCAATTGAGCTAACGGCCCCGCTGGGCCATCAGGCTACCCGATCACCGGCCCGGGGGTTGAGGTCCGCCCGGCCTGCGCGGACGGCTCTCGCCGTACGGGTTCTGGTCGTGCCGTGGCACCGGTTCACCCCCGATCCGGACGTACCGTCCGCACGTGGCGACCGACCACAACTCGCATAAGGTTGGCCGATACGACGTCTTCGCAAGAACAGGACGGCGGCCGGACGTGGCGCACGGTACCCGTGACGAGTTGCTCGACCACCTGGCGGAGGCCGTCGGGTCCGTTGCCGTCGCCCACCCGACGCGGGTCGCCGTCGACGGGCCGCCCGCCGCCGGTAAGACCACCCTCGCCGACGAGCTGGCCGCCGTCCTGCGCGAGCGGGGCCGCGACGTCATCCGCGCGACGATCGACGACTTCCTGTTTCCCCGCGCGCGGCGCTACCCGCGCGGCGAGTACTCGGCCGAGGGCTGCTACTTCGACACCCACGACTACGAATCACTGACCCGGGTGCTGCTGGACCCGCTCGGTCCGGACGGGGACCGGCGCTTCCGACCCGCGGTATACGACCACACCACGGATGCGGTCCTGTCCCCGCCGGTCACGACCGCCCCCGCCGGCGCCGTGCTGGTCTTCGACGGTGTCTTCCTGATGCGCCCCGAACTGCTCGACCGGTGGGACCTGCGCGTCTTCGTGTCGACCGCGCTCGACAGGACAGTGGATCGTGCCGTGATCCGGGAGCGCCAGGTGTCGTCCCGGGCCGACGTCGAACGACGCTGGCGGGAGCGGTACATCCCCGCCCAACAGCTCTACTTCGCCACGGTCCGCCCGACCGACCACGCCGACATCGTCGTGCACAACGACGAGCCGCGGCAGCCGATCTGGGAGAGCCGCGCTGTCGAGGCAGGATGGTGACCGTGACCGCCGCACCCCGTCCACCGCTGGCCACGCTGGAAGCGGTCCTGGAGCGCCTGACCTATGTCAACGAGGAGACCGGTTACACGGTGGCCCGGGTGGCCACCGAGCGGGGCAGTGACCTGCTGACAGTGGTCGGCGCACTGCTCGGCGCGCAGCCCGGTGAGAGCCTGCGCCTGCACGGACGCTGGTCGTCGCACCCGCGCTACGGCCGGCAGTTCGAGGTCGAGTCGTACACCACCGTGCTGCCCGCGACGATCCAGGGCATTCAACGTTATCTCGGTTCGGGCCTGGTGAAGGGTATCGGGCCGGTGTTCGCCGAGCGGATCGTCGCGCACTTCGGCCTGGACACGTTACGGGTCATCGAGGACGAGCCGGCCCGGCTGATCGAGGTGGCGGGGCTGGGACCGAAGCGTACGGCGAAGATCACCGCCGCGTGGGAGGAGCAGAAGGCCATCAAGGAGGTGATGGTCTTCCTCCAGGGCGTCGGCGTGTCCACCTCGCTGGCGGTACGGATCTACAAGCAGTACGGCGACGCCTCCGTCGACGTGGTGACCAAGGAGCCGTACCGGCTGGCGGCGGACGTGTGGGGCATCGGTTTCAAGACCGCCGACACCATCGCCCGGTCCGTGGGCATCCCGCACGACAGCCCGCAACGCGTGATGGCCGGCCTCCAGTACACGCTCTCCGAGGCCACCGACGACGGGCACTGCTACCTGCCCGAACCGGAGCTGGTCGCGGACGCGACGAAGATCCTGGACGTGCCCCCCGACCTGGTCGTCCGCTGCCTCGACGACCTGGTGGCCGACGAGGGGGTCGTCCGCGAAACACTGCCCGCCGGAGACGGGGCACCGGTGCCGGCGGTCTACCTGGTGCCGTTCCACCGCGCCGAGCAGTCGCTGGCCGGGTCCCTGACCCGGCTGCTGCGCGACCGGGCCGACCGGCTGCCCCACTTCCACGACGTCGACTGGGACCGGGCTCAGAAGTGGTTGCGGGCCCGCACCGGCAACGACCTCGCCGAGGAACAGGAGCAGGCCGTCCGGCTCGCGTTGACCTCGAAGGTCGCGGTGCTCACCGGCGGTCCGGGCTGCGGCAAGAGCTTCACCGTACGCTCGGTCGTCGAGCTGGCCGCCGCGAAGAAGGCGAAGGTCACGCTCGTCGCGCCGACCGGCCGGGCCGCGAAACGCCTCGCCGAACTCACCGGCCATCCGGCCGCCACCGTGCACCGGCTGTTGCAGCTACGCCCCGGCGGTGACGCCTCCTACGACCGCGACAACCCGCTCGACGTCGATCTGCTCGTGGTCGACGAGGCGAGCATGCTCGACCTCATTCTCGCCAACAAGCTCGTCAAGGCCATCCCGCCCGGTGCGCACCTGCTGCTCGTCGGTGACGTCGACCAGCTTCCGTCCGTCGGCGCCGGTGAGGTGCTCCGCGACCTGCTCGCCGCCCCCTCGATTCCCCGGGTGCGGCTGACGCAGATCTTCCGCCAGGCCGCCCAGTCCGGCGTCGTCACGAACGCGCACCGCATCAACGCCGGCCGCCCACCCGTCGTCCAGGGGCTGCCGGACTTCTTCCTCTTCGCCAGCGACGACACCGACGCCACCGCCGCCCTGACCGTCGACGTCGCCTGCACCCGCATCCCGGCCAGGTTCGGCCTCGACGCCCGCCGCGACGTGCAGGTGCTCACCCCCATGCACCGCGGCCCCGCCGGCGCCGGCGCGCTCAACAACCTGTTGCAGCAGAAACTCACCCCGCCCCGCGAGGGGCAACCGGAACGGCGGATGGGCGGTCGGGTGTTCCGTGTCGGCGACAAGGTCACCCAGATCCGCAACAACTACGACAAGGGCCGGGCCGGTGTCTTCAACGGCACGCTCGGCATCGTCACCGCCCTCTCCCCCGAGGACCAGACCCTCACCGTCCGCACCGACGAGGACGAGAGCATCGCGTACGACTACGACGAGCTGGACGAACTCAGCCATGCGTACGCCATGACGATCCACCGTTCCCAGGGCTCGGAGTATCCGGCCGTGGTGATTCCGCTGACCACCAGCGCCTGGATGATGCTGCAACGCAATCTGCTCTACACCGCCGTCACCCGCGCCAAGCAACTCGTCGTCCTCGTCGGCTCCCGCCGCGCCCTCGCCGCCGCCGTCCGCACCGTCGGCGCCGGGCGCCGCCACACCGCCCTCGACCACCGCCTCGCGTAGCGGCCCGAGTCGGCACCTCCGCTGGGCGGGAGCTCGCGCTGGAGTGAACTCCAGCGCCCAGCGTCGCGGAACGGCGCCGCCGCGCCGAGCTGGACGAAGGCCTGCGGGTGATGCGGCACAAGATGGCGGACTTCCGCGATCTGATGGCGCACGGCCGCACCTGCGAGGACGACGACCTGGCCGACGACTGCGGTGGCCCACCGTCGCAACGGTGAGCCACCGCCTGTCGGTCAGTTGGCGACGAGCCGGAACTGCTGGTTGGCCTGGCCGTTGCAGTCGTAGAGCTGGATCTGCTGGCCGTTGGCGGTGCCCCAGACGTCGAGGCAGCGGCCGGACTGCACGCCGCTGATGGAGCCGTTGGAGTTGACGTTCCACTGCTGGTTGGCCTGCCCGTTGCAGGCGTAGATCTGGACCGCCGCGCCGTTACCGGAGCCGGCCGCGTCGAGGCAGCGGCTGCCGCCGTAGATGGTCAGTTGCTTGCTGCCGGTGTACGTCCACTGCTGGTTGGTCTGGCCGTGGCAGTCGTAGAGCTGGACCCGGGTGCCGTTGGTCTGCGACGAGCTGGGCACGTCGACGCACCGGCCGGACTGGCTGCCGACGATCCGGCTGGCGCCGCCGGACGGCGGCGGCGTGGTCGGCCCGGAGGTCGGCGTCGCGGTCGGCGAGGTGGTCGGCCCGGGGCCGGCCGCGTTGAGCGCGTTCAGGACCGAGGTGTACGCGGCCTTCTTGTTGCCGCCGCCGTCGAACAGCAGCGGGCTCTCGTTGGAGCGCCACGAGTCGCTGTCGCGCACGCCCCACACGGTGATGCCGATGCACCGCGGCACGTTCAGGCACGCCTGGGTCAGACCCTGGTACTGCGAGGTCGACGAGTTGGTGACGTCGACCTCGGTCAGCGCCACGTCGACGCCGAGGGCGGCGAAGCTGGACAGCGTGGTCTGGAAGTTGCTCGGCAGCGAGCTGCCGCCGGTGAAGTGGGTCTGGAGACCGACGCAGTCGATCGGCACTCCCCGGGACTTGAAGTCCTGGATCATCCGGTAGACGCCCTGCGTCTTGCCGTACGACCAGTTCTCGATGTTGTAGTCGTTGTAGCAGAGCTTGACCGACGGGTCGGCCGCCCGCGCGGTGCGGAACGCCACCTCGATCCAGTCGTTGCCGGTGCCCTGGAGGTTGGAGTTGCGGCGGCTGCCGTCCTCGTTGAACGCCTCGTTCACCACGTCCCACGCGGCGAGCTTGCCCTTGTAGTGGGCCATCACACCGTTGATGTGGTTGATCATCGCGTTGCGCAGCGTGCTGCCCTGCATGTTCTGCATCCAGCCGGGCTGCTGGGCGTGCCAGGCCAGCGTGTGACCGCGCACCTTCAGGCCACGCTGGGTGGCCCAGTTGTAGATCTGGTCACCGGCGGAGAAGTTGAACTGGTTCTGGTTCGGCTCCGTCGCGTCCGGCTTCATCTCGTTCTCGGCCGTGATCATGTTGAACTCACGCGCCGCGATCGTGCTGTACGTCGAGTCGTTCAACCGGCCCGCGGCGATGGCGGTGCCGAAGTAGCGGCCCGACTGCGCGGCGGCGGCGCCCAGCGTGCTGGCGGCCTGGGCCGGACCGGGCACGAACAGTGCGGCCCCGGCCAGGGCCAGCGAGCCGGCGGTGGCGGCCAGCAGCAGGCGGTAGGGGCCACGCCTCAGTAGACGTTTCATGACACTCCTCTGCATATCGGACGAGGATGCGCAAGGCTGTGTGCACGGACCGCGCACCTGGCGGGGACACCACCGGGACGGTGGTGCGCGGTCCGGGTCACCGGCCCCGAAACTTCCGGAAAGCTACCGGTAACTCCACCGCAACATACTCGCGACATGTTGATCGGTCAACGTCAATGACCCCACCACCCCGCCCGACACAACCGCCGAAACTTCCAGTCCCCGAGTCGGCACCGCCGTCGTGGCGGGGAGTCCGTGCGGAGCCTCGGCACCGACGTCACCGCGACCGCCGAGCCGGGCTGGGACGCGGAGGCCGACGCCGCCGACCTCCAGGAGCAGGCGTCCGCCCTGATCCGGGACGGTGGCTCGGTCGTCGGGGGCGCTCCGGCCCGGGCCGCGGCTCGCACCGCGCCCGACGACGATCAGCCGAGCGCGGTGCACTGCGGCGGGAACCGCAGTTCCAGTTCGACCGTCTGCGCCTCCTGCCGGCTGACGGTTATCGGCTCGGGTCGTCCGGTCCGGTAGCCCTGCGCGAAGTCGACCCCGAGGTCCCGCAGCAGCTCGATGGTCTGCTCGTCCTGGACGTACTCGGCGGCGACCCGGATGCCGAGCGCTTCACAGAGCTTGACCAGCATGGACACCAGGGCCTGACTGGCCGGCGACCGGCAGAGGTCGACGATGAACGTCCCGTCGATCTTGACCAGGTCCACCGGGAGTTGTTTCAAATGGGTGAGCGTGCTGTAGCCGGTGCCGAAGTCGTCCAGTGCCAGGTGGCAGCCGGCTGCTCTGATCCCTGTCGCGAAGGCCAGCGCCTCGTTCCGGTTCTCGATGAGGGCGGTCTCGGTGATCTCGAACGTCAGGCACTCCGGCTTGACGCCGTGCCTGTCGATCGCCCCGGTCACGAAGGCGAGCAGCCCCGGGTCGGCGAGCGACCTGCCGGAGATGTTGACCTGGTAGTGGGAGGTCTGGGCGCCCCGGCCGATCAACTCCAGGGCGTGGTCGACGACCCACTTGTCCACCGTGAGGATCTCCCCGACCCGCTCGGCCATGTCGAGAAAGGCCCAGGGTGCGACCGGCTCACCGGTGTCGCTCCGCACCCGCAGCAGAATCTCGTGGCGGGTGACCTGGTTGAGCTGGAGATCGACGATGGGCTGCGCATAGAGGGCGAACCTGTCGGCCGAGACCACGCGACGGATCCGGTCGCGGCATCGTTCCATCCGCTCCCTCTCCTCGACCGGCTGGTCGAGGACGGCGACGGCGGTGCCGTTCCGGCGCGCGTCACGGGCCGCGTTCTCGCCGTCGATGAGCAGGTCGAACCCGGTGGCGGGCACGTCGCTGCCGAAGTGCACCACCCCGGCCGAGACGCTGAGCCGCAACGGCTTCTGCCGCACGCTGAACAGGTGGTTCCGGAACGTGTCGACGATCCTGCCCGCCAGGCTCTCCGCGGTCTCCGGATACTCGTCGGCCGGGGCGAGGAGCACGCCCCACGAGCCGGAGCCCACCAGTCCACCGGTCATCCTCTCCCCGACGACCGTGCGGAGAACGCGGGCGACCTCCGCCGTCACCTGGTCGCGGTCCTCGTCGGTGAGCGGGTCGGGCAGCCGGTTGGCGGGCTCGGTCGCCACGACGACGAGCGCTCCGCCGGTCTTGCGACGCGCCCGGTCGACCTCGTCGATCACGAAATCGCGGGTCGGCAGTCCGGTGAGGACGTCCGGCACCGCCAGGTCGGCGCTGAGCATCCGGCTGCGGACCGCGAGCCGCCGACGCTCCTGCCGGGCGAGTTCCAGCGCGGTGACATCCTCCCCGGTCGCGATGATCCCCGACGGACCGTCCTCGGCGGTGAGGATTTCGAGGTGGCAGTGCACGTGGCGGATGCGGCCCCCCGGCTGGACCACCCGGAAACCGACCTCGCCGGGGCCGCTCCGCTCCCACACCGCCCGGACCGCCCCGCGGACCCGTCGGACGTCACTCGGATGGACGAATGCGAAGAGCGTCTCGGGCGTGAGTCGCCATGTTCCCGGCGCGTGCCCGAAGATCATCGCCATGTCGTCCGACCAGAAGAGCCGTCCCGGGCGACCGGGTCGGGCGGCCGTCCAGGTGATCGTGCCCAGCTTCGACAGCTCGGCGACGCGCGCCACGCTGGCCGCCTCGTCGACCTCCCCGGTCATCGGGTCGACGAGATCGGTGTCGACCATGATCTCGTAGCCCTCGGTGAGCGAGAGGTCGTAGCGGCTCTGCACGGTGCGCGCGACGCGGCGGGCGCGGGCCAGTTCCAACGGGCTGGGCCTGGTCTGGGCCAACGCCAGGATGTCATCGAGATCCACGGCTTTCCCCCTGACGCCGGCGGCCGTCCGAACGGGTGAAGCCGGCCTTCTCGGCCAGCTCACCAAGACCTCTCTTGGCAGCGGCCTTGTAGCAGCGGACGCTGTTCTCGGTCAGCCCGAGGATGCGGGAGATCTCCCGGTTGGAGAAGCCCTCCCGGTGCATCTGGAACACCTCGGCGTGCCGGGCCGGAAGCTGGAGCAGCCAGCTCCGCAACGTCTCCTGCGCCTCCCACTCGTCCGCGATGTCGGAGTGCGGCGCCGGCGGCAGGTCCTCCGGCGCCACCGCGGCTTCCCGCTGACGCCGTTCACGGTCCTTCAAGATGTGGAACCGGGCCGTGCACACGATCCAGCCGATCGGCCGGACATGCTCCCGCAGGTTGGGCCACTTGTCCCGCGCGCGCAGGTACGCGTCGTGCAGCGCATCCGCCACCAGCTCGCGGTCCCACCACACCGATCGCAGAATCCGCTCCACGCTGTGGTAGGAGTCCTCGACGAAGGCGGCGAACTCCTGGTCGTGCTCGGCCTTCAGACGAGCGCCCTCCGCCTTGCGCGCGTCCGCACTGCCGGCCGCATCCGGCGTTCGGGCGGCGGTCCCCTCGATGTCGCTCACGCCGCCTCCCGGGTGGGGTCGGACTTCGGCAGGTCGCGACCGCCCAGTTCCACCTCGCGATGCCCGTCGCGATCACGCTCCACGATCCGCACCAGGTCGTGGTCGGCCTCCGCGAGCCGGATCAGCCAGGTCACCCGGGCTGTCGTACGTGTTGTCGCCTCGCGTTCCTCGTGTAACCGCGCCCGGTATGCCACCCAGGCCCGCACCAAGCCTCCCACCACTCCGGCGACGGCTACGGTCACGGCCATCACCTGGTAGCCGGTGAGCGGTTCCGCCAGCGCTTCGTTCATCGTTCCCCCTTGGCCCCTTCGGTTCGCCAATTACTATCCGTGGCGGGGCGCGAATGTAGACAGCTCAGCGTCCACAATGTTCGGGGAGATCAATGATCAGCACCTTGACCTGCCCATAGAGCATAAAGTCACGCGGTAAGGACCCTCCGCGAGCGGCGGAGTCAACCACCGCCACATGACTCTCAGCGATAATTTGGTCACCGTGGATCGCGAGCTCGATCCAGCACCTCATCGACGGTGAGCGGGCTGCGCGGGTGGTGGCTCAACGACAGCGGCGTCCGGATCTTCCGCGGCGCGGCGCCCTCGGCGGCGAGATAGAACTCGCCCACCGTCAGACGGGAGATGTCCGGCACGTCCCCGCCCTTGGCCCGGGCCATCTCGCGCGCCGCCTCGATCTGGATCGGGCTGTTCATCAGGCCGTACAACTGGGTCGCCGCGTTGCCGGGGATGCGGTTGTGCAGCCCCTTCGGCGCCTGCGTCGCGAAGATCAACCCGAGCCCGTACTTCCGGGCCTGGGCGGCCAGCGCCAGCGTGCTCTGGGTGCAGGCGGTCATCGCCCCGGACGGGGCGAACGTCTGCGCCTCGTCCATGACGAGCAGCCCCAGCAGCGGCCGGTCACCGGCCGGGTGCTTCTTGATCCAGGCGAAGAGCGCCATCTGGAGCTGGTTGACGAAGCTCTGGCGGACGTCGTCGGACGGCAGGCCCACCAGGCTGACGACCGAGACTCGGGCCCGCTTGCCGGCGGCGGGGGTGAGCAGCACACCGGGGTCCATCGGCGTGCCCTCGCCGCCGAAGAGCGGGTCGTTCACCATGGCGGCGGTCAGCGTCTGGGCGAGACTGAGACCGATCTTGTCGGCGTCCTCCAGGTCGATGATCCCGTCCGGCAGGTCGGCCAACGTGTCGACGAGGCCCTTCAGCCGGGACCCGCCGCGCCGGCCGTAGTGCTCGACGGCCTTGCGCAGCACCGCCAGCCCCAGGTGCGCCCGGGTGGCCCGGCCGGTGACCAGGGCGCGTGGCGCGAGCGCCGCGACGGCCGCCTCGACGGCCTCGCCGAACTCGTCCGGATCGTCGCGCACGCTGGTGAAGTCGGGCAGCGGCTGAAAGCTCAGCGGGCGGCCCGAGCTGCGGCGCGGCGTCCAGACCAGCACGTCGGTGTGGGCCAGATAGTCCGCCGCCCGGGCCGCGTCGCCCGGCCGCCACCCCGGGGGCGGCTCGGGCCATGACTCACCGAGCCGGGCGAGGTCGTTGTTGGGGTCGAGCACGATGGCGGAGACGCCGGCGAGGGCGCACTCCTCCACGATGCGACGGATGAGCACGGTCTTCCCCGACCCCGAGCCGGCGAAGATCGTGGCGTGCTTCCGGAGCGCTTCGAGGGCCAGCGGGACCGGCGTGCCGTCGTCGTACCCGTGGCCGACGACGAAGGCCGGCTCGGTCGCGGCCGAGGGCTCGGTTCCGACCTCGGACGGGGTGATCGCCGACGCCGGCGGCTCGGGTGGTGCCGGCTCGGTCACCGGGGCCGGACCGGTCGCCTGCCCGGCCGACGCGGGTTCCGGGGTCGGCCCGGCAGCCGCCGTCCAGCCGTCGACGTCCGCCAGCGCCTGCCGCAGGAACGTCAGCTCCCGGGTCGGTCGCCGTTCCGCCAGCCAGCCCCGCAGGTCCATGGTGGTTTCGGCGAGCATCACCCGCAACGCCGAGAGGGTCCGCAGGTCCTCGTCGTCCAGGCCGATCGTCCGGCCGCCCGCGGCGTGGCACGCGTCGAGCGTCTTCCGGGTGGCCGCGCTGGTCGACCAGTCGCGGTTACGCAGCAGGAACAGTTTGCGTTTCGCCAGCCCGGTGTCGAGAGCCGACGCCACGCACGCCTTGCGCAGCCGAGCCAGCGCCGCGTTGCCGTGGTGGTTGTCGCTGATCGCCCGGAAACACCAGTGCACCTGGTCCTCGGTGTGCTCGTTCAGCGTCAGCCGCAGCCGGGCGTGCAGCGGCGGGTCCGTACTCGGCGGCGGATCGACGCTGAACGCCGCCCCGGCGTCACCCCGTTCCAGGATCCAGGCGGTGAGCCCGGCGGTCAGCAGTGCCGGCATCGTCCGGTCCTCCGACGTCCGCTCGCGCGGCGCGACGAGATCGGCAGCCGCCCGCAGCTCGGCGAAGCGGGCGTCGTAGCGCTCCGTCTCCTCGGTGGTGGCGGTCGCCGGAGTGGGCCGGGGCACCCGGGGGTGCGCGGCGGGCGGCTCGCCGAGGCCGGTCATCTCCCGGACCTCGTCGTCCGCGAGGCAGGCCCGGATGTGCCCGTCGATCTCGATCAGCAACTGCCGCGGGGTGAACGACCCGGCACCGGCGAAGGCGTGCGGGGACACCGGCCATGAGGGGTACGGCGGGGAGAACCCGACCCCCTGGTAGCGCAGCGTGAACCGCTTCTCGATGATCGCCCGGCCCAGGTCGGCGTCGTCGATGCGGCGCAGCATCGGCGTCTCCCGGAACCGGTCGGCCACGGTGTCGGCGGCGGTGGACCGGATGATGGTCCACGAGTTCGGGATGCAGGCGAGCACGGTCAGCGTGCGCCGCGTCGTCTGGCGCAGCGACATCAGGCCGTCCGCCATCCGGGCCAGCATCAGCGCCTGCTCCGGGCTCATCGCGGCGCCCACCACCGCCGGGTCGCTCTGGATCGCCAACTGGGCGATCAGCGTGTCGATCTGGTCGATCGCCACCACGGACGGGCCGGTGAGCGCCAGCAGCCAGGACAGGTCCTGCACGATCTGCTGGGCCGGGCGCGGCACCCGGCGCATCCCCCAGGCCGCGCGTTCACCGGGCGCCATCTCCTCGCCGGAGAGGAAGTAGTTCTCCGCGACGTCGCGGTGGGAGATGTCCTCGGAGGCGCTCAGCGCGAGCGCCCGCGCCGTCTCCTGGCAGGTACGGGCCGCGTGCCGGTCGAAGTCGCCCAACCCTTCCAGGAACGCGTCGAGTGCGGCGCGGGTGAGTTCGGTGTCGCCCATCACCGCCCGTCGAGCCGTCCGGGGTGCGCCCACGAGCGCCGACAGCCGCCGCAGCAGCAGCTTGAGCTGCGTTTCCGGACTGCCGGGCACCGGCCGGGCCAGGCCGTCCAGCATCGCGGCGAGCACCCCGTCCCAGAAACTCTCGGCGTCGAGCAGGCCGACCAGGAAGAAGTAGCCACCCCGCTGCTGCACCTGCTCGCGGATCACGCCCAGCAGGTGGGTCTTGCCGGACCCCCGCTGACCGCGGACGACCAGACCGAGCGGGCTGCCGTGCGGGTTCGACGCGGCCTCGTCCACGCCGGCGAGGACCTCCCGGACGACCGGGAGGTGCAGGCCGTCCACGTGGAAGGGCAGCGGTCGCCACACGTCGTCGGGCACCGGCGCCCAGTCGAACCGCAGGGCGGCCAGTGCGGTCCGTTCCGCCTCGTCCATCACACGCCGATCGCCAGCAGGTGGTTCTCCTGCCCGCCGAGTCGCAGCGCCGCCGCGATGTCCGCCTCGGTGAGCGTCTTCTGGTTCGACTCCGGCGCGATGGTCACGCCGTCGCTCCGGCTGAGCCGGCGCAGCGACTCGTCCAGGTGTTCCCGGGGCACGTCGGCGAAGAACGGGCGCAGCCGGCGCAGGCTCACCCAGGCCCCCGGCTCGTCGGCGAGCGCCCGGTAGGCGCTGACGACGCGCGCCTCCATCGACCCGGCCGGCCCGGCCGCCGGAGCGCGTACGTCGGTCAGGGCGAACAGCTCGGCCAGCGTGGCGCAGCCACTACGCGCCAGGACGCGTTCGCGCAGGTTGGTCTGGAGGGCGGCCAGCGCGGCACCGAGCGCGGACGCGCCGCGCAGCGTGAAGTCGAGGTCGGTCTGCATGCGTACCCAGCCCTTGTCGTCGAGCTGGAGGGCGTACGTCGATCCGCTCCGGCGGCTGGCGATGTAGTGCAGGCGGGTGAGCTTGTCCCGCTGCGGCTTGCGTACGTCGAGCTGGTAGCGGTCGCGGAGTTCGGTGTTCAACACCTCCCGCGCCTCGGCCATGAGCACGACGAGGATCGCGCTCTCGGATGCGGTCAGCTCATCGCCGGCCATGATGCCGTCCTTCCGCCATGTCCCGGCGACGGGCCCGCAGATACGTACCGATCTGCTGGACCACGGCGCCGACGTCGTGGATCACCCGGGCGTTCGTGAAGCGCAGGACCGCGTAGCCGTCCAGTTGGAGCTGGACGTCGCGCTGCCGGTCGGCCTCGAAGTGGACCGGACGGCAGTGCTCCGGCCCGTCGATCTCCACCACGCACCGTTCGTCCGGCCACAGTAGATCGAGTCGCACCGGCGTGGCCAAACCGTGGGACCGGTAGTTCTGGTTCCACCGGCGGCCGGCGGCCCAGCTCTCGGCGGCGAGCGCCGCCTCCAGCCGCTTCTCGACGTCGCTGCCCGGATGCGGCTTTCCCACCGCCGGGCCACCGGAAAGTGGGGCGCGCGGCAGCGCGATCCGGAACTCCGGCAGCTCGTCCGGCCCGGCCGCGCCGGCCCCCACCAGCCAGACGGCCGGACCGCCGTGCTGCACGAGCCAGGCGGCCCCGGCCGCGACCACCGCGCCGTCGCCGCCGGCCGGTTCGACGAGCAGCACCACCCGCCGCCGACCGAACGCGCCGGCGACGAGGCGGGCCAGCGCCGCTGCCCGGATACGCACCGGAAGCGGCATGGTGGCGGCCCGTCGACCGGTCACCGCGTAGACGGCCAGGTCGGGCAGGAACGAGCCGGGAAACCGCTCGCGGCGGGCCCGCGCGGTGGCCGCGACCCGTACCGCCGCCAGCCCGGACGTGTCGGGGCGGAGTCCGTCCGCGATCTCGGGCAGCCAGGCCGGCAGCAGCTCGACGGCGACCTGTTCGAGCCGGTCCAGCGCGGCGTGCACGACGTCCGCCGGCATCGCGGGTCGGACGGCCGGACGGTGGACCACGGCGGCCAGGTCCGGATGGTCGTGGGCGATCAGCATGGCCAGCGCGTCGGTGTCCGCGTCGGGCAGGGCGACGACGCGGTCGGACGGCACGTCGGCGAGGCTCCGGTTCGACAGCAGCGCGAACCCCTCCCCACCGTCGACCGAGACGTCCCGGACCAGGGTACGAATCCGCTTCGGACCGCGCCAGGCTGTCGTGGTGACCGCAAACCGACAGCGCCCCGGGCCCCCTCTCTGCTTGCCGGGAACGGCGGATCGAGCAGGAGTGCCTCCGGGCGTGGCAGTCGACGGCCCGGCCCGGCCCGGAGACGATCCCGGACCGGGCCGATCCCCCGTCGGTCAGCCCAGCGCGGCGGCGAACATGCCGGCCTCGTACGAGCCACCCGGCTGGTGTGCGATCACCGCGAACCGGTTCGCCGCGTTGATCAACCCGACCTGGCAGACCAGCGCCGCGACCTGGTCGTCGTCGTAGTGCTTGCGCACCTGCGCCCACGTCTCGTCGGAGACCCCCTGGTGGGCGTCGGCGAGCCGGGTGCCCTCCTCGGCGAACGCCAGCGCGGCGCGTTCGGCCTCGGTGAAGACGGTCGACTCGCGCCAGGCGGCGACCAGGTGCAGCCGGACCGCGCTCTCCCCGGCGGCGGTGGCCTCCTTGGTGTGCATGTCGATGCACCAGCCGCAGCCGTTGATCTGGCTGGCCCGCAGCGACACCAGCTCCTGGACGGAGTGCGGCAGCGACGATCGCTGGATCACCAGGCCCGCGTTGGCGAACCGCTTGAAGAAGTTCGCGGAGATCGGGTTCTCGAACAGGTTGAATCGGGTCTCCATGGTTCTGCCTCTCCGGTGGTGTGGCGTTCGGTCGTCCACGAGATGCCGGCGGCGGGGCCGGCGTGACACCGTGGTCGGGTGACGCCCACCACAGCGGCGCGGTGTCACAGCGGGCCGGTGGCCGGCGTCTGGTGGGGGAACGCAGCCGAGCAGTGGAGGAGCCAGCCATGGCGGACCCGGCCACCGAGGAGTTCCTCGCCCACCGGAACCTGCTCTTCACGGTCGCGTACGAGATGCTCGGCTCGGCCGCCGACGCCGAGGACGTGCTCCAGGAGACCTGGCTGCGGTGGTCCGGCGTCGACCTCGACGAGATCCGGGACCGGCGCGCCTACCTGGTACGGATCACCACCCGCCAGGCGCTGTCCCGGCTACGCGCGCTCGGCCGGCGCAAGGAGTCGTACGTCGGGTCGTGGCTGCCCGAGCCGCTGCTGACCGCGCCCGACGTGGCCGACGACGTGGCGCTGGCCGACAGCGTCTCGATGGCGGTGCTGCTGGTGCTGGAGACGCTCACGCCGACCGAGCGGGCCGTGTTCGTGCTGCGTGAGGTGTTCGACGTCGGGTACGACGAGATCGCCGAGACGGTCGAGAAGACGCCGGCCGCGGTGCGGCAGATCGCGCACCGGGCGCGCGCCCACGTGGCGGCACGCCGACCCCGCCGTGCCGTCTCCGCGGCCGAGACCCGGGATGCGCTCGACGCGTTCCGGCGGGCGGTCGAAACCGGCGACCTCCGCTCGTTGCTCGCCGTGCTCGCCGAGGACGTCGTGCTGGTCGGTGACGGCGGTGGGATCAAGCAGGCGATCCCGCGTCCGGTCACCGGCGCCGACAAGGTGGCCCGCCTGCTGGCCGGCGGCTGGCGTCGGGTCGCCGGGGCGGCGTCGATGGCGCCGGCACAGGTGAACGGCTACCCGGCGTTGCTCGTGCGGCTCGACGGCGAGCTGGACACGGTCGTGGCGGTACGCCTCGACGACAGCCGGATCACCGGGCTCTACGCGGTGCGCAACCCGGAGAAGCTGTCGGGCATGACCCGGGAGACGACGCTGAGCCGCCGTGCGACGATGCCCGGATGAGCAGCGACGCCCCGCCCGACGTCAGCGCCCTCGCCATCAACGTGACGGTCCCGGACGCGCTGCGCTGGACGGACACCCGGCGCGGCGAGGAGTTCACGCTGACCACGCTCAACATCCGGCTGCTGCCGGACGGCCGGCTCGCCGCGAAGGCGTACGGCCGGCCCACGGCGGGTGGGCGCGGCGCGTACGTGTCGTTCCGGGTGCCGGACCGGCCGGAGCTGGCCGCGCTGGTGGCGGCGGCGGCCGACCGCGCGGCCACGCTCTGGGCCGCCCACCGCGGCCTCGACTGAGCGTCACGCCGGACGGTTCCGCTCCGCCCGGCGCACCACCTCCGGCGTCACCAGTCCCACCACCAGGAACACGCCGCCGAGCAGCAGCCAGCCGGGCGCACCCCAGGTGATGCAGCACAACGCGAGCACGGTCGGCGCCACCACGTTCGCCAGGCCGGCGCCGAACCCGAACAGACCCATGTACTGCCCCTGCGCGTGCGCCGGGGCCAGGCTGAAGCGCAACTCCATCGAGCCGGCGGTGTGCCACAGTTCGCCGACGGTGTGCACGCAGACGCCGAGCCCGATGCCGGCGACGGCGAGCCAGGTGGGCAGCGTGGCGGTCGCGGCGACGACCGCCATCCCGGCGAGGAAGGCGACCCCGGCCCGGCGTACGGCCCGACCGGCCGCGTCGCTGCTGTCCACGCCCCGGCTCGCCCGGACCTGGAGCAGCACCACGAGCGCGGTGTTGACCAGGGCGGTCGCGCCGACCAGCCAGCGGGGCGCGTCGGTGTGCCCGACGATCCACAGCGGCAGCGCGAAGAGCAGCACCTGGTGGTGGACCGACATGACGCCGTCCAGCACGGTGACGGCCACGTACCCCCGGTCGCGCAGGACCGCCCAACGGTTGGTGCGGGGCGGCGCGGGCACCGGCGGCAGCGCCGGCAGGGCGGCGACCACGCTCGCGGCGGCGACGAAGCTGAGCGCGTTCGCCAGCACCAGCGCCAGGTAGGCCGGGCGACTGTCGAACTGCACGGCGAACCCGGTCGCGATCGCGGCGCAACTGCCGGCCAGATTGGCGACCGAGCGCAGGTACGCGCGATATCTCGTCAGGTCGTCGCCGCCGATTCCGCGGACGAGCGGTCCCCGCGCCGCGCCCCCGGCGGACCGGGCCAGTTCACCGACGCAGAGCGCCACCAGGACCAACCAGAAACTGCGGACGACAAGCAGCGCGCCCATCGCCGCGCCTTGGACCAGCAGCATGCCGAGGTAGACCTCCCGCGGCCCGCGCCGGTCGGCGAGATGCCCCACCGGTACGCCGGCGAGCAGGCCGGTGGCGGCGGCGACGCCCATGCCGAGGCCGACCTGGGCCAGCGGCAGACCGACCACGCGGGTGAAGAACAGCGCGGCGGTGACCATGAAGACACCGCTGCCGATCATGTTGACGAACGTCGCCAGCGCGAGAATGCGCTGTGGTCGCGTTTCCGGAACGATTCCCCGCCGGACCAGTGGCGGAATTCGCTTTTCGATTGTGGGCACAGTGGACACCGGTGACCTCCCCGTCAGATCAGCTCGGCGAATCTAACGAGGATTTCCGCCCGATCTGATCGGTTCGTCGGCCGATACCGCAGATGCCCGATGCTTGCTAACTTGGATGTCGTCGGGAGGTCAGCGGCGCACACCCACCCCGCCGTAGCCGTGCGACACGGCAGCCCGCGGCTCGCCGTCCGGCCGCCAGTCGGCCAGCCGGACCAGACCGGGCTCGACCAGGTCGTACCCGTCGAGGAAGCGAGCCACGTCGGCGTGGGTGCGGGGCACCAGCGGCGCGCTGCTGCGCCGGTAGACCTCGGTGCCGGCGCGCGCGGGCAGCGGCGGCGCGCCGTCCAGCGTCAGGTGCGACAACGCGAGCAGGCTGCCGGGCGCGGTGGCGTCGCGCAGCCGGGCCACGGCCGTCCACGGGTCGTCCTCGTCGGGCACGAAGTGCAGCACCGCGACCAGCAGCAGCGCCACCGGCTCGGTGAGGTCGAGCGTGGCACGCAGCGTCGGGTCGGCCAGCAGCTCGTCGGGCCGCCGCAGGTCACCGCGGACCACCACGGTGCGACCGCCGTCGGTGGGCAGCAACCGCCGGGCGTACGCGACAGCCACCTCGTCGGTGTCCACGTAGACCACCCGGGCGTCCGGGTGCACCGCGCGGACCACCTCGTGCACGTTGCCCTGGGTGGGCAGCCCGGCGCCGACGTCGAGGAACTGGCGTACGCCCCGCTCGGCCGCCCAGCGCACGGCCCGGCGCAGGAAGGCGCGGTTGGTCTGGGCCGCCACGCCGGTGTCCGGAAAGATCTTGAGGATCTCCTCCGCGGCGGCCCGGTCGGCCGCGAAGTTGTGGCATCCGCCCAGGTAGTAGTCGTACATCCGGGCGACGTTGGGTCGCGTTTCAGCCTCCGTCACGCCCTGATGTGTAGCACCCTGGGCGACGAACCGCTGACCCGTTGTTCCCAGGAGGTACCGATGACCGACCGGCGGCAGACCGTGGAGGTCGACCCGGTGCTGTTCCGCGCCGTCTACGACTCGCCCGCCGCACTGCCGGGGCGGCATCGGTGGATGACCCCGGAGTCGGACGTACGCCGGTTGGAGCGGCTGCTGAACATTCCGGCGCACAGCATCGGCGCGCCGCTGTGGGTCAGCGGCGACGAGCCCGACTGTCCGAAGTGCGGACGCCGGGTGACCTGGTACGACATCGTCTCGTCGGCGCTGCACGGGGTGCACGACACGGCGATGATCGCGCGGGTGGTGCTCGGCGAGCGGAAGTACGTCAACACCGAGGTGCCGGACGCCGTGCCCGGTGTCCACTGTGCCGACTGCCGCACCCCGATCACGGGGCTGCGCAGCTTCAAGTGCCACAACTGGGCGTACGCGTTCGAGGCGCTGGAGAAGGTTGTCGAGCGGATGTCCGGCGTGCCGGCCCAGCCGCCGCCCAGCACCCCGTGACGCGCCCGCCCCACCTGCGGGCGGGGCGGCGGCCGGGCGGGGAGGCGGGCTCGGGGCCGGCGTCGGGCACCGGCGGCATCGGCCGGCTCACCGGCTCGGGGCCGGTCACGCGGAGCTGCTCGCCGCCCTCGGGGTAGCTCAGTTCGTGCTGCTCGTGGAACCCGTTGAGGTGGCTGCCCGGCATCTCGTACGGCTCGCCCTCGTCGAGCGTGGCCCGCCAGCCCACCCAGCCGTTCGCCAGCGCGAAGACCGACCCGGTCTCGTCGAGCCGGCCCATGGCGCCGGCGCGCGCACGTCGATGGTGGCCGGTCACCCGCCTCCGGTGACGAGCACCAGCGTGGCGGCGGTGCCGAGGATGAGGAACGGCCCGAACGGCAGGTGGCTGCTCCAGCGGACCCGCCGGGCGGCGAGCAGCACCAGCCCGGCCAGCGCGGCCAGGGTGACCGCGAGCACCAGCCCGGCCACCAGGACCGGCCAGCCGTACCAGCCGAGCAGCGCGCCCGCGCCCAGGGCCAGCTTGGCGTCGCCGAGGCCGAAACCGCGCCGGCCGAACAGCACGGTGGTGGCCGCGAAGCCGGCGGCGAGTGCCAGCCCCGCCGCGACGGCCCGCACCCAGGGCGCGGGACCGGGCCCGGCCAGCGCGGCCACCCCGAGCAGCGCCGCGGTGCCGGCGGCGGCCGGCCAGGTCAGCCGGTCGGGCAGCCGGTGCGCCGCGGCGTCCACCAGCGCCATCGGCACCGCCCAGGCGAGCCACCAGGCCAGCGCCAGGCGCGCGCCGGGCGACCCGCCGGCCAGCGCCAGCACCGCGACCGCGACTCCGAGCGCCACCTCCGCCACCACCGGCGGCGCGCCGATCCGCGTCCGGCAGCCCGGGCAGCGAGCCGCCGGCCCGAGTGCCGGCAGCGGCCGGTCCAGCCCGATCGGCGTGCCGCAGGCGTCGCACGCCGTCCGGTCCGGGCGGTCCGGCGGTACGGCGTAGCGGGCCACCGCCAGCCGGACCGGCGGCCCGACCGCGAGGATGGCCAACAGCCGGACGAGCGGGCGGCGGGTGACGGCCGGCGGGTCGGGGTGGCGGACCCGTTCGGTGGTCATGCCGGGTCCCCCGTCCGGTCGCCGGTGGTTCCGCTGCGGAGCACGCAGAGTGACGGCACGTTGATCGGCGTGTGGCGGATGGCGCGGAAAATGGCGTCCGGCGGGCCCCCGGCGCGGCCGGTGCCGGCGACGCGTGGCGGGCGTGGCCGGCCGGCGGGACGGATCGGACGAGCGGGGTGCACCCCACCCATACCGGCGGGGCGGCGGGCGGCCGGCGCGGGCGGGTGGACGGGTGCGGGTGAGCGCACACCGACTGTCGGGGAGGCCGGGAAGGACCCGCTCGTCACCGTCCGGAACACCACCGGCCGCCACCACCCGTCTTCACTCAACGTGTTCACGTGAATTGCCTCTGTTGCATCGGCGGACGTCAGCCTATGCTCGCCCCTTGGGTACGACGCAACCCCCGCTCAATGCGCGTCGGAGGCCGACCGGAGACATCAGTTCCACATTTGACGAAGATCAGCACAGGTAAATGCACACGGTGGCGGTCGAGGTCCGGTCCGACAGATCCGGGCGCACTTCCGCATGCCCCGGAGCGCTCCGCGCGACCGCACCGGGCCGGCACCGAGGAGGGCTCGGCGTTGCGCACATGGCAATCCCGCCGATGGGAAAGCTGCCTGCTCAGCCTCGTGCTGGCGGCCGGCGCAGCCGGCTGCGGCACCGGGCCCGAGGCGGCTACCGAACCGCTGACCGGCCGCGCCGCCGCGCCCGCCGCCCATTCCACCGCCGAGGAGAAGGCGGCCGAAGAAGCGGCACTCACCGCCTATTCCGGCTATCTCGCCGCGTCCCGGACGGCGAGCGCCCGCAGCGATCCCGGCCATCCCGCCCTCGGCCGTTTTCTGGCCGACCCGCTGCTGACCCAGGTTCGGTTGGCAATTCGTGACGCGAAGGAGCACGGCGCGATGCGTACCGGAAAACTGGTTTCCACCCCCACGGTGGTCTCGGTCGACCTGGCCGCCGAAACGCCCACCGTCGAGATCCAGGACTGCCTGGACGCGACCGGCTACCGGCTGGTCTACGCCAAGGACGGCAAGCCGGTGCCCGGCACCCGGAGCGGACGGTATCTCGCCACCGCGACCGCGGCCCGCTACCCGGACGGCCGGTGGCTGATCAACTCCGGTGTCGCGCACCAGGACCAGCCGTGCTGACCTGGGGAGGAGGCGGCGTCCCGGCCCGCCGGGCCGGGACGCCCCGCCGGTGGTTCGTCGCCGGGCTGGCGGCCCTGCTGACGCTTACCGGCGCGCCCGCGCGGGCCGCCGACCCGGGCGGATCCTGCCCGCCCGAACAGACCAACTGCGACGTCTGGGACGACGACCCGGGCGTCCCGGGCGGTGGCGGCGGGCCGGGCGGCGGCGGCAACGACGGCGGCGGCAGCGGCAGCGGCGGAGGCACCGCGAAGTGCCAATGGAACGGCCAGGTCGTCAAGTGCTACGACGACGTGATGGGCTGGTTCAACAACAGCGACGGCTGCTACTACAAGCTGGCCGAGCCCCAACTCCCCGCGCCCGACGGCAAGCAGTGGTACACCGCCAGTTGCGTCGGCGGCGCCACCGGCCAGCAGGGCAACGTGCTGCTCGACGCGCCGCCCGGCGGCTTCGGCACCCCGCCCGACCCGGAGGAGCTGGCCCGGCGCGCGCTGGCCTCGATCTCGCTGCTGCCGCCCCGGGCGGCGGTCGCGCCGAGGCGCAGCAAGGGGCCGGGGCTGGTCGGGCTGCCGGTCTGGATGTGGGCCAGCCCCGGCAACTCGTACTTCGGGCCGCTGAGCGCCTCCGCCTCGGAGCGGGGCCTCACCGTCTCGATCAACGCGAAGGTGGACCGGATCGTCTGGCACATGGCCGACGACCTCGACGTCGAGTGCCACGGGCCGGGCACGCCCTACAACTCCAGCGGGCCGCACGCCGGCGCCCCCTCGCCCGACTGCGGCCTTCCCAACGGCTACCCGAAGGCCGGCACGTACCAGGTCTACGCCACCACGTTCTGGACCGTCACATGGTCCGGCGGCGGAGAGCGCGGCGTGATCGACCAGAGCCGGGTCAGCGGCGTCATCCCGGTGCAGATCAACGAACTCCAGGTGGTGACCCGATGAGTGTTGTGGCGGCCCGGAACGGGACCCCGGTCGAGGCGCCGGTGGCGCCGCCCAAGGTGGTCCGGCAGCGGCGCATCCGGCCCGGCCTGCTCGGCCTGGCCATCCTGCTGATCGCGCTCGGCGGGCTGGGCGCGGCGTTCGCGGTCACCTCGGTCCGGTCCACCGGCAGCTACCTCGCGGTGGCCCGGCCGGTCGAGGTCGGCCAGCAGCTCACCGCCGACGACCTGGTGCCGGTCCGCGTCTCCGGCGGACGCGAGCTGCGGCCGGTGCCGGCCGACCGGATGAAGGAACTGCTCGGCCTGCGCGCCGCCGTGCGGCTCACCCCCGGCACGCTGCTCACCCCGGCCCAACTCACCGACGCCCCGCTGCTCGGACCCGGCCAGCAGCAGATCGCCCTGGGGCTGGCGGCCGACCAGGTGCCCGCCCGCGAACTGCACCCCGGCGACAAGGTGCTGCTGGTCAGCACGCCGACCGCCGGCACCAGCGGCTCCGACACGGCCCGGGGCGGCGGCACCCGGTTCACGGCCACCGTGATCGACACCGCCACGCCGGAGAACGGCGACGTGGTGGTCTACCTGGCGCTGGCCGTCCGGGACGTGCCGGCGGTGGTGGTGCTGGCCGCGGACGACCGGATCGCGCTCGTGCTCACCGAGGCGGCCTGATGGCGATCATCGCCCTGGTCTCGGCGAAGGGTTCGCCCGGCGTCACCACCACCGCGCTGGCCGCCGCGCTGAGCTGGCACCGCCGGCTCGTGCTGGCCGAGTGCGACCCGGCGGGCGGCTCGATCCTCGCCGGCTACCTGGGCGGGGCGCTCGACGGCCCGCGCGGCATCGGCGAGCTGGCCGTCGGCGAGCTGCGCGACGGCAGCCTGGAGAGCACGTTCTGGTCCCAGCTCGTCGACCTGGACGCGCCCCGCCGCGAGCGGCTGCTGCTGCCCGGCGTGGTCGACCCGGCCCAGGCCGGCAGCGTGGTCCCGCTCTGGCAGCGCTTCGCCGACTACTTCACCGGGCTGGAACGCGGCGTGCCCCCCTACGACGTGCTGGTCGACTGCGGTCGGCTGGCGGTCGGCGGTCCACCGTGGCCGCTGCTGCGGGCCGCCGCGGTGGTGCTGCTGGTCACCCGCGCGCACCTGCCCGACCTCTCCGCCACCCGGGCCACGGTCCGGGCGATCGAACGGGACCTCACCGAGCACCGCGTCCCCCCGGGCAACCTGCGCCTGCTGGTGGTCGGCGACGGGCACGGCACCAGCGAGATCAGCAAGGCGCTGCGGCTGCCGGTGATCGCCCGGCTGCCGCACGACCCGCGTACCGCCGAGGTGCTCGGCCGCGGCGGCACCGTACGCGCCAACCGGCCGCTCATGCGCGCGGCCGGCGCGCTGGAGGTGCCGGTCCGGGCGCTGCTGGACCGGCGACGGGCCCGGCTGTCCTGGCCCGGCGTGACGGCCACGCCAGCGGTGAGCGCGCCGGGGGTGCCCGGTGCGGTTTGAGCCGGTCTCGCACGACCCGCGCGGGCAGCAACCCGGTGTCGTCTCCACGGTCCCGCCGCTGGCGCCGCCGAACGGACGGCACCATGTGGCCGGCCCGGCCCTCCCCGCCGCGCCGCCGGCGCCACCGCCCCGCCCCCGGGTCGACTTCGCGGTCGTCCGCGAGCTGCGCCGGGAACTGAGCGAGCGGCTCACCCACTGGCAGCGCGGGCGGGAGTTCGACGCCGACGCCGAGGAGGTCGAGCGGGCCCGGCTGGCCGTCGCGGTGGTGTCCGCGTACGCCGACTCGGTGCGCCGGGCCGGCACGCCGATGCCCGCCGACGCGGAACGGATGCTGCTCGACCAGGTGACCGCCGAGTTGGTCGGGCTGGGCCGGCTCCAGACGCTGCTGGTCGACGACACCATCGAGGAGGTGCACATCCTCGGCTGCGACCAGGTGCGCATCACCCGGCACGGCGGCGGCGTCGACTGGGCCGAGCCGATCGCCGAGACGGACGACGAACTGGTGGAGATCCTCCAGGCGGCGGCCCGTCGGGCCGGCGCCACCGAGCGGTCGCTCTCCACCTCCAAGCCCACGCTCGACCTGCAACTGCCCGACGGCAGCCGGCTCGCCGCGGTCTTCCTGGTCAGCCACCGCCCGTACGCGGTGATCCGCAAGCACAACACGCTGGACGTGAGCCTGGAGGACATCGCCGGCGGCCGGCCCGACCTGGACGAGATGATCGACCCGCTGCTGCGCGACTTCCTCCGCGCGTCCATGCGGGCCGGGCTGAACATCATGGTCGCCGGGCTGGCCGGGGCCGGCAAGACCACTGTCATCCGGGCGCTGATGGACGACATCCCGGCCGACGAGCCGTACGTGCTGCTGGAGGAGAGCCGGGAACTGCTGCCGGCCCGGCGCGGGCACAAGCACCGGGCGGTGATGAGCTTCGAGTCCCGGGAGGGGCACGGCGAACGCGGCGCGGACGGGCGACCGGCCGGTGAGGTGAGCATCGCCGACCTGATCCCGGTGTCGCTGCGGATGGGCGTGCTGCGGATCATCGTCGGCGAGGTGCGGTCCCGGGAGATCGTGCCGATGCTCCAGGCGATGACCACCAGCCGCGGGTCGATGTGCACCATCCACGCCCGTACCCCGGCCGGGGTGAGCGAACGGATCATCGAGCTGGCGCTCTCCCACGGCCGGGAGATGACCGTCGACCAGGCCCGCCGGATGGCCGGCAACGCGCTCGACCTGATCGTCTACGTCACGGTCGAGGACGAGACCGCGATCGGTGGCCGCAAGCACCGCTTCGTCTCGCACGTCGAGGAGGTCATCGGCGTCGGCGAGGGCAACCGGATCACCACCACCACGGTCTTCGGTCCCGGGCCGGACGGCCGGGCGGTCCCCCGCCACCTGCCGGAGCGGATCCGCGACCAACTGCTGCGCGTCGGCTACGACTCGCGCCTGCTCACCCGGTTCGTGGAGGCCGGCGTCGGCGCCTGGCGGCGGCCCCGGCACACCCACCTCGGGCGGCGGCCGAACGGGGGGCCGGCGTGACGCAGATCGAGCTGGTCGCGCTGGTCTCCGGCGCCGCCTGCGTGGCCGGGCTGGTGCTGGCCGTGGTCGCGCTGGTCGGCACCCGCCGGCCACCGGGGTCGACGCCGGGCAGCGCCGGGCCGGGCCTGAGCCGGCTCTGGACCGGCGCCGGGACCGGTCGCGCCGACCAGCGACGCCACCAGCTCCTGCTGGGCGGTGCGGTGGCCGCCGGCGCGCTGGCGTTCCTGCTCACCGGGCTGCCGGTGGTGGGCCTGCTGGTGGCGCTCGCGGTGCCCGGCGTGCCGTGGCTGTTCGCGGTCGGCCGGGCCGAACAACGGGCCATCGCCCGGGTCGAGGCGGTCGGCGAGTGGACCCGCCGCCTGAAGGACATCTCGGCCACCGGGCAGGGGCTCCAGCAGGCCATCGTCGGCACCATCACCACCGCGCCGGAGGAGATCCAGGAGGAGGTACGCACGCTGGCCGCCCGCCTCCAGGCCGGCTGGTCGGCCAGGTCCGCGCTGCTCGCCTTCGCCGACGAGATCGCCGACCCGGTAGCCGACCAGGTGGTGGCCGCGCTGATCCTGCACCTCACCGACCGGGGCGAGCGCCTCGGCGACGTGCTCCGCTCGATCGCCGGCGCCGCCTCCGCCGAGGTCGCCACCCGGCGCGAGGTGGAGGCGAAGCGGACCCAGCCCCGGTTCGCGGTCCGCTTCCTCACCGGCATGACGCTCGCCACGCTGGCGTACGGGCTGGTGAACAGCGACTACATCCGCCCCTACGGAACGGTCACCGGGCAGCTCGTGATGGCGGTGCTCGGCGCGGCCTTCATCGGCCTGCTGGTCTGGGTGCGCTCGATGAGCCAGCCGCCGCGTCCGGCGCGCTTCCTGCCGGCGCCCGACCCGGAGGAGGCGATCGCATAGTGGTCATCAACTGGCAGCTCGCGGCGGCGGTGCTGGGCGGGTCGGCGGTCGGGCTCGGTCTCTTCCTCGTGGTCCGCGAGGCGCTGCCGGCCACCCCGGCGCTCGGCCCGGCGCTGCGCCGGCTGCACCAGCCGCCCGGTCAGGCCCCGACGGCCGGCGCGGGGCCGGACTGGCTCGGCGGTTTCGCCCGCTGGCTGCGCCCGCCGACCCGGCAGCTCGCGCTGCTCGACCGGACCCCGGAGCAGTACGCCCTGTCGGTGCTGCTCTCCGCGCTGATCGGGTTCGCCACGCCGGCGGTCCTCTCGGCCGTGCTCTTCCTGGGCGGGGTGTCCGTGCCGGTGGCCGTGCCGGTGCTGGCCAGCCTCGGCCTGGCGCTGCTCGCCGGCCTGGTCGCGCACCGCTCGGTGCTCGACAAGGCCAACGCCGCCCGGGACGAGTTCCGGCAGGCGGTCTGCACCTACCTCGACCTGGTGGCGTTGCAGCTCTCCGCCGCGCACGGCCCGGTGCAGTCGCTGGAACGCGCGGCAGCGGTCTGCGACGGCTGGGTCTTCGACCGGATCCGGGAGGCGCTGCGGCTCGCCCAGCTCCAGATGCACTCGCCGTGGGACGAGTTGCAGGACCTGGCCGACCGGATCGGCATCCCGGAGCTGGGCGACGTGGGCGCCATCATGCGCTCCTCCGGCAGTGAGGGCGCGCAGGTGCACGAGACGTTGCGGTCCCGCGCCGACTCGCTGCGCGACCAGATCCGCACCGACAACCTGACCCGGGCCGAGGGGGTGACCAGCAAGTTGGACATCCCCGGTTCGCTGCTGGTCTTCGTCCTGCTCGGCTTCGCCGTCTATCCGTTCCTCGCCCGCCTGTGAACCCCACCCCGAGAAGGAGCACCGTCATGCAACTGTTCAGCACCTACGTCTACGCGGCGGTCCGGAGTCGCCTCGCCGAGCTGCGCCACCAGGCCGAGCGCGGCGACAGCCCGGTACCGACCGCCGTCATCATCTTCGGTCTGGTCGCGGTGGCGGTCGTGGTCACCGGGCTCGCGCTGACCAAGGCGCGGGACTGGATGACCAGCATCCCGGACCACAAGGACCCGGTGGTGACCAAGTGACCTCCCGCCCCGCCCGTAGGGTCCGGAGCCGGCCGGCACCCGCCGGCCGCCCCGGTCCGCGCGGTCCGGGGCGGATCGCCGCCGCCGTTCGCGCCCGCCTCGCCGCGGGCGGGCACGAACGGGGCGCCAACCCGGTCGAACTGGCCGTGATGATGCCGGCGATCCTGGTGCTGCTCTTCGGCTCGATCCAGGTCGGTGTCTGGTTCGTCGCCCGGTCCACGGCGCTCAACGCGGCACAGACCGGGGTGAACGCCCAACGCACGTACGACGCCGGACCTGATGCGGGGCGGGCCCAGGCGATCGCCTTCCTGCGCCGGTCCGGCGACTGGCTGGCCGGCTGGGACCGGGTCGGCCCGACCTGCGTGGAAACCGCCACCGACGTCACCTGCACCGTCCGGGGTCGCTCCCTGTCGGTCGTCCCGGGCGTCGACTTCGAGGTCACGCAGACCGCGCACGGCCCCGTCGAACGGTGGACCACGCGATGAGGCCGGCGCCCCGGGACCGCGGGTCCGTCTCGATCGAGGTGGCGGTGCTCGCCCCCGCGTTCATCGGGCTGATGGTGCTCGCCGGGGTGGCCGGCCGGACGGCCGTCGCCGACGAGGCGGTGGAGTCCGCCGCGCACGACGCCGCCCGGGCCGCCTCCCTGGCCCGCGACGCCCGCGACGGCGAGAAGGCCGCCGAGCAGGCGACCCGCAACCAGCTCAACTGGTCCGGCCTGCGCTGCACCGCCCCGCCGAGGTTGGGCCTGAGCGGGTCGGTGGCCGGGCAGGCGACCAGCTTCGCCGCCGCGTACCGGAGCGCGGCCGGCGTGCCGGCGACCGTCACGGTGACTGTCACCTGCACCGTCTCCTTCGAGGACCTGCGCGCGCCCGGGCTGCCGGGAGTGCCGGGCAGCAAGACGGTGACGGCGCGCTTCACCTCGCCGCTGGACACCTACCGGAGTCGCGGATGACCGGTCGACGGGGTGCGGAGAGCGGCCGGGTGAGCCTGTTCCTGGCCGTGGCGATGACCGGCGTGCTGGCCATCGTCAGCCTCGCCTACGACGGCGCCGGGCAGCTCCGCACGCTGCAACGCGCCGACAACCTGGCTGCCGAGGCGGCCCGCAGCGGCGGCCAGATGATCGACCGCGCGAGCGCCATCGAGGGCGGTCCGAAGCGGATCGACCAGGTCGCCGCCCGTGCGGCCGTCGCCGCCTACCTCCGCGCCGCGGGTGGGGTCGGTGGCCACGACGTCGACTTCCCCGTGGTCGGCCTCGAGACCCAGATCCGGGTACGCGTCCGGATCACCTACCGCCGGGACCTGATCGGGCTCTTCGGCGCGCAGAAGACCGCCACCGTCACCGGTGAGGCCACCGCTCGGGCGCTCACCGGACCGTAGGAAGGAAGGCCGCCATGGGTGCACCCCGACGCTCCGCCGTCCGCCGCGCCGGCCAGGTCCTCACCGGCCTCGGCGCCCTCGTCGTGCTCGTGGCGCTGCTGGCCGGCGGGCCGGTCGCGCTGCTGGCCTTCGCCGGCAACCCACTGCCCGACCACCTGCCCACGCTGGCCGAGGTGGGTACGGCGTTGACCAGCCGCGACGACGGGCAGCTCTTCCTGCGGGCGCTGGCCGTGGTGGGCTGGTTCGGCTGGGCCACGTTCGCGTTCTCGGTCGTGGTGGAACTGCTCGCGTCGGCGTTGCGCCGCCCCGCGCCGAAGCTGCCCGGCATGCACCGCCAGCAGCGGGCCGCCGCCGCGCTGGTCGGTTCCGTGGCGCTGATCCTGGCGGCGAGTCCGGCTGCCGCCAGCGCCGCGACGTTGGCCGCGCCGCAACCGGTGGTCGCCGCGCCGGCGGTCACCACGGCGTACACCGCACCGCAGGTGGCGACGCCGACGTCGGCCGCACCGGACGCCACCGGCCCGGCGGTGTACCGGGTGGCGAAGGGCGACTACCTGGGTGAGGTGGCCGACCGCTACCTGGACGACTTCGACCGCTACCGGGAACTGGCCCGGTTGAACCGGCTCGCCGACCCGGACCGGATCCGCCCCGGCCAGTTGCTCGAACTGCCCGGCGGCGCGGTGGACGAGGGTGCCCGCCGGCACGCGGCCGGCCGACTGGTGGTGACGCCGGCGAAGCCCGCCCCGGCGAAGCCCGGCGGGGATGGCGCGTCCCCGGCGGCACCGAAGCCGAAGCCGAAGCCCGCGCCGCACACGCCGGCGCGGGACACCACGCCCACGGTGGAGGCGCCGGACGGACCGCCGCCGGCCATGGCGGCGGGCGCGTCCCGGGCCACGGCCGAGGAGGGCATCAACCGCCCGTTGGCCATCTCGGCGGTGCTGGCGGTGGCCAGCATCGTGGGCGCCCAGATCGGCGCCGTGCTCGGGCTGCGCCGCCGGCCGGTGCCGGCCCGTGCGCTGGGCAGCGGACGGCACCGCCGCGACTGAGGTCGGTGAGGCGGCGCGGCCGGCCCGGATCAGGGCAGCCGGGCCTCGACCCGGCCGGAGACCACGCGGGTGGGCAGCACGATCTGGTCGTTGGCGGCCGGGCCGTGCACCACCTCGCCACCGTTGAGGCGGAACGCGCTGCCGTGCCACGGGCACACCACGCAGGCGTGGCCGTCGATCTGCTGCACCTCGCCCGCGCCGAGCGGGCCGCTCTGGTGCGGGCAGCGCTCCAGCATGACGGTGACGTCGTCGCCGTGCCGGTAGAGGATCACCGAGACGTCGTCGATCTCGCGGGTGACCAGCTCGCGCTGCGGCAGGCTGCTCAGGTCGCCCACCGGGTGCCAGCCGTCGCCGATCAGGTGCATCTCGGAGACGCTCTGGCTGACCTGGGCCCCCTGCTTGTAAGCGAGGTGCCCGCCCAGGTACGCGCCGCCGCTCGCCGCGGACAGCCCCAGGTAGGCCAGGGCCCGACCGAGCCCGTGCCGCCCGTTCAGCCGGGCCGCCAGCGACCCGGCGTAGAGCGTCAGGCCGACGATGTTGGCCCCGGCGTGCACCAGCCCGATCCGGCGCTGGTCGCGGGTGAGCGTCGCCCAGTCGTTCCACCCGGCGACCGCCGCCGGCAACGCGCTGACCGTGCCGAGCCCGACCAGCGCGGTGGCGGCCCGGCGCTGGCCGGGCAGCAGGTCCACCACGGCGGCGGAGATCCACGCGCCGACCGGGACCTGCACCATCGCGGGGTGCAGCGGATGGCCCAGCCAGACGCCGTGCAGCGCGTCCCGGACGCGTGATGAGCGCAGCGTGCCCTGCACGACGCGCTGGACCCGGTCGCTCACCCGGTCGAGAGCGGAGGCCTGTTCGAGCTTCGTCAGTAGTTGGCGCACCTGTTCCGACTTCCCGGCAGGGGGACCCCCAAACCGGACGCCGGACCTTCCGGCCCACACATTCCCCGAAAGAGTGCCCATTGTGTGCCGGATGGGCACTCTTTCCGGGAATCAGTGCGCCCGGTCGGGGCTGGCGGGTCCGGCGCCGTCGCGGGCATGCTGGGGCGATGGGGGTACGCGTCGAGCACGCCGACGGCGTGACCACGGTGATCCTGGACCGGCCGGAGGCCCGCAACGCGGTGGACGGGCCGACCGCCCGCGCACTGGCCGACGCGTTCCGCGCGTTCGACGCCGACCCGGACGCGGCGGTCGCCGTGCTCTGGGGCGCGGGCGGCACGTTCTGCTCGGGTGCCGACCTCAAGGCGATCGGCACGGCGCGCGGCAACCGGGTCGAGGCCGAGGGCGACGGCCCGATGGGCCCGACCCGGATGCGCCTGTCCAAGCCGGTCATCGCCGCGATCTCCGGGTACGCGGTGGCCGGCGGCCTGGAGCTGGCGCTCTGGTGTGATCTGCGGGTCGCCGAGTCGGACGCGACACTCGGCGTGTTCTGCCGGCGGTGGGGGGTGCCGCTGATCGACGGCGGGACGGTGCGGCTGCCCCGGCTGATCGGGGAGAGCCGGGCGATGGACCTGATCCTCACCGGCCGGCCGGTGCCGGCCGACGAGGCGTACGCGATGGGGTTGGTGAACCGGCTGGTCGCGCCCGGCACGGCCCGCGCGGAGGCCGAGCGGCTGGCCGCCGGGATCGCCCGGCACCCGCAGACCTGCCTGCGCAACGACCGGGCGGCGCTGCTCGACGGCGCCGGCCGGCCCGAGCCGGAGGCGCTCGCCGTGGAGCTGGCCCACGGCATGGAGTCGCTCGCGGTCGACGGGGTGCGCGGCGCCGGCCGGTTCGCCGCCGGTGCCGGCCGGCACGGTGCGCCGGCCGGCTGAGCGTCACTTCAGGTTGCGCAGCGCGTCCTCGATGGCCCGGTGGAACGTCGGGTACGCGTAGATCATGTGCCGGAGCTGGCTGATCGGCACGGCCGCGTGCACGGCGACCATAAGCGCGGAGAGCACCTCGCCGCCGGCCGGGCCGGCCGAGGTGGCACCGACCAGGACGCCCTGGTCGGCGTCGGCGACCAGCTTGATGAAGCCGGCGTTGCCGGTCTTGTGGATCCAGCCCCGGGTCGACGAGGTCAGGTCGGTGTAGCCGATCTGGACGTTGACGCCCCGGTCGCGGGCCTGCTGCTCGGTGAGGCCGACGGCGCCCACCTCGGGGTCGGTGAACGTGACCCGGGGCAGTGCCCGGTAGTCGGCCACCGGGAGGCTGCCCGGCGCGACTGTGGAACCGCCCGCGCTCATCGCACCGCCGACGGCGCTGACCACGCCGGCCGCGCCGCCGACCACGCTGGCGGTGCCGCTGGCGTCCGGCCCGCCCCTGGTACGCCGCATGTGGTCGAGCACGTCGGCCACCACGATGCCGGCCTGGTACATGGCGATGTGGGTGAACGCGCCCTCGCCGGTGAGGTCGCCGACCGCCCAGATGCCCTCGGTGACGTGCATCCGTTCGTTGACCGGCAGGTAGCGTTGCCCGGCGTCCACGCCCACCGTGTCCAGCCCCAACTCCTCCAGGTGCGCCCGGCGGCCGGTCACCACCAGCAGCTTCTCGCCGCTGAACGTGGCGCCGTCGGCGTGGATGGTGAACGCGTCGCCGTCGTGGCTGACCCGGCCGGCCTTGACCCCGGTGCGGATCTCCACCCCGTCGGCGCGCAGCGCCTCGGCGGCGAGCTCGGACGCCTCCGGCTCCTCGACGGCGAGCACCCGGTCGGCGGCCTCGACGACGGTGACGCGTACGCCGAACCGGGCGAACACCTGGGCCAGTTCCAGCCCGATCGCGCCGCCGCCGAGCACCAGCAGCGTCCCGGGCAGTTCCTCGACCTCGATGGCCTGGTGGTTGGTCCAGTACGGCGTGTCGGCCAGCCCGTCGATCGGCGGGACCGAGGGCCGGGTGCCGGTGCCGAGCACCACCCCGAAGCGGGCCTCGAAGACCTGGTCGCCGACGCGTACCCGGTTGGGGCCGTCGAGCCGGCCGCTGCCGCGTACGAACCGGCCGCCCTTGCCGGTGAAGCGGTCCACCGCCGCCTTGTCGTCCCAGGTGTCGGTGGCCTCCTCCCGGATCCGCTTCGCCACCGGCGCCCAGTCGGGGCGCACCTCGGCGGACCCGGCGAGTTCGTTCACCCGGTGCGCCTCGGCCAGCGCGTTGGCCGCCCGGATCATCATCTTGCTCGGCACGCACCCCCAGTAGGGGCACTCGCCACCGACCAGGTCCCGTTCGATGCCGACCACGTCGAGGCCGGCCTCGGCGAGCCGCCCGGCCACCTCCTCGCCGCCGACGCCGAGCCCGACCACGACCACGTCCACCAGTTCCGGCTCTGCCATTCCGCCAGCATTCCGCACCGCCGGGTGCCCCGGCCACCGGACCCGACTTGAATTCCCCCGCCCGTAAGGAGTGCGACCGCCTACCGTGGCCGGATGCACGCGCGCTTCGCCCCGGTCCGGGACTGCTTCCACGACCTCTTCGCCGCCGGCCGGGAGACCGGCGCGGCGCTGTCCGTCTGGCACGACGGCGTCCCGGTGGTGGAGCTGGTGGGCGGCACCCGCGCGGCGGTGCCGCCCGGCGCGGTCGTACCGGCGGCGGGGGCGCGACGGCCGTGGCGGCCGGACACGCTGGTCGACGTCTATTCGGTGGGCAAGCCGGTGGTGGCGCTGTGCCTGCTGCTGCTGGTCGACCGGGGCCGGGTCGACCTGGACGCGCCGGTGGCCGCGTACTGGCCGGGGTTCCGCGCCCCGGCTACCGTGCGGCAGGTGCTCGACCACACCGCCGGACTGCCCGCCTTCCCGGTGCCCCGGCCGGCCGAGACGATCACCGACTGGGAGCTGCTCTGCGCCGACCTGGCCGCGGCCGAGCCCGAGTGGGTGCCGGGCACCGTCGCGGGCGAGCACGCCTGGACGTACGGGCACCTGGTGGGTGAGCTGGTCCGCCGGGTGGACGGGCGTTCAGTGGGGCGTTTCCTGGCCGAGGAGATCGCCGGCCCGTGGCGGCTGGACCTGGCCTTCGGGCTGGGGCCGGCGGACCGGGGGCGGTGCGCCGACCTGTCGTACGGCGATCCGGGCTGGCCGGGCCGGACGCGCGGCGAGCCCGGATCGCTGCGGGCGCGGGCGTTGGACAACCCGCCGGGCGGACGCGACGTGGCGGTGGTGAACAGCGACCGCTGGCGGGCCGCCGAGATCCCGGCGGTGAACCTGCACGCGACCGCGTCGGCGCTGGCCCGGTGCTACGCGGGCCTGCTCGCCGGCGGCATCCTCGACGGGGTACGCCTGTTCAGCCCCGGCCTGGTGGCCGAGGCGACCCGGGTGCAGTACGCCGGCCCGGACCTGGTGCTGGACCGGACCGTGCACTGGACGCTCGGCATGCAGTGGGAGCCGGACGGCAGTTGGGGCATGGGTGGCATCGGCGGCAGCAGCGCCTGGGCCGATCCGGAGCGCGGCTACGCGTTCGCCTACGCGACGGCCCGGCTGGCCGAACACGACCGGGTGGACGAGCTGGCCGAGGCGCTGCACGCCTGCCTCTGACCGGTTGCCACTGAGCGTGACGATGGAGCGCCTTTACGCAGGGTGATTCCCGGTGCGGGAAGACCCGTGCCTCATCGTTCGCCTTTGCTCTGCAGCCAATTACGCAGCACCGTCGTGAGCAGGCAGTTCAGCCGTCGCACCGGAACGGCACGGTCGGGCGGACAGCCACTTTCCGTAACCGATGCGGATATGGCTGCAGAGCAAAGGGGGCTGCGGGCGGCGTCCAGCCCGGCCCGATCGATTACGGAAGGTCACCGAAGCGTGCGGGCGGGCGGGCGGGCTCAGCGCATCCAGACCGGGTCGCTGCCGGGGACGTCCAGTGGCGGCGGATAGTCGAGCGCGCGGCGCGTCCCGTCGGGCAGCCGCCACGGCTGGTGCACCGCCTTGCCGGCCACCGACTCCAGCTCCGGCACCCACCGCCGCACGTACGCGCCGTCCGGGTCGTAGCGCTCGGCCTGCCGCACCGGGTTGAAGCCGCGGTACGGCCGGCTGTCGTTGCCGGTGCCGGCCACCCACTGCCAGTTGCCGGAGTTGTTGACCCGGTCGCCGTCGAGCAGCCAGCGGAAGAAGACGTCCAGGCCCGGCCGCCAGTCCAGCCCGAGATGCTTGGTCAGGTAGCCGGCCGTGATCAGCCGGGCCCGGTTGTGCATCCAGCCCTGGGCCCGCATCTGCCGCATACCGGCGTCCACGATCGGCATCCCGGTGCGCCCCTCGGTCCAGGCCGCCAGCGCGTGCCCGTCGTCCCGCCACTCCTCCCGGGCGCCCCGCCGGTAGGCGGTGGTGGAGAGGTCGGGGAACCCGGCGACGACCTGGTGGTAGAAGTCGCGCCAGCAGAGCTGCCGGACGAACGGCCCGTCGCGGTCACCGGCCCGGTTCGCCACCGCCAGCGGGGAGACGCAACCCCATCGCAGGTACGGGCTGAGCCGGGAGGTGTCGTCGCCGGCCATGTCGTCGTGGATGTCGTCGTACCGGTCGAGCGTGGGCAGCCAGGCGGTGAGCCGGCGCCGGGCGACGCTCTCCCCGCCCTCGGCGGCGTCCGGGCTGTCGCCCTTCGGCGGTTGCGGCAGCCGGCCCGGGTCGACGCCGTCGGGCAGCCGGATCCGCTTCGGCGCGGCCAGCTCCTCCCGGAGCCTCACGCCCTGCCAGGCCCGGAAGTAGGGGCTGAACACCCGGTAGTGGTCGCCCCCGGCCGGCCGCAGCGCACCCGGCTCGACGATGGTCAGCCCGGGGAAGAGCCGCAGGAACATCCGGTGCCTGTCGCACTCGGCGCGCAGGCGGCGCTCCCGCCGGTGGGCGTGGCGGCTCACGTCGGCGGAGAGGCCGATGCCCTCGGCACCGACCCTGCGGGCCAGCGTGACCGTCTCGGCCACCGGATCGCCCCGCCGGACGACCAGGTCGCCGCCGCGCTTGCGCAGCGACTCGCGCAGCTCGGCCAGGCTCTGATGGAGGAAGCGGGTGCGGTTCGGCGAGAGCTGCTGCAACGTCGGGTCGAGCACGTAGAGCGGCACCACCCGGTCGAACGCCGTGACGGCCGCGGCCAGCGCCGGATGGTCGTGCACCCGCAGGTCGCGGGTGAACAGCACGACCGCCGTACGCTCGGTCATTCGGCCAGGGCCGGGGTGAGCGCCGGGCCGGGCACCCGCACCGGCGTGCCGGTCGGGGTGAGCAGCGACCGCGCGGCCACCGCCATCCGCCGCCGCTGCGGCACCAGGGCCCGGCGGACGAAGACGTCGAAGCCCTGGGCGGCCACCTCGTCGAGGATGCCGCCGTAGAGCGCGTACGCGGTCCGCATACACGCCTGCGAGGCGGGGTTGAGCAGCGGGATGCCGGGCGCGGCGGCCAGGTAGTGGGCCTGGGCGCGGGTCACCTCGTACTCGATCAGCTCGCGGATCGCCGGCGTGCTCCGCCCGACGGCCTTCGCGGCGAGCAGGTCGTCGCGGGTGACGTCGAACTTGGCCAGATCCTCGTCGGGCAGGTAGGTCCGGCCGCGGTCGAGGTCCTCGGCGACGTCCCGGATGAAGTTGGTGAGCTGGAACGCGAACCCGAGCTGGCGGGCGGGCTCCCGGGCGGCGGCCGGATCGGAGCTGCCCAGGATCGGCAGCATCATGGTGCCGATGACGGCCGCCGAGCCCTCCATGTAGTCGAGCAGGTCGTCGTAGGTCGGGTACGACATCACCGTCAGGTCCATCGCCATGCTGCGCAGGAACGACGCGAAGTCGGCGCGGTCCAGGTCGAACACGGCGATGGTGTGCAGCACGGCGGGGAGCAGCGGGTCGTCGACCGACGCACCGTGCAGGCCGGCGACGAAACGGTCCGACCACTCGCGCAGCTTGGCGGCCCGCTCGGCGGGCGGCAGGTCCTCGGTGCGGTCGACGATCTCGTCCGCGTAGCGGGTGAAGCCGTACAGGGCGTGCACATGCCGTCGTTTCCAAGCGGGGAGCAGCCGGGTGGCGAGATAGTAGGTACGGCCGTGACGCCGGTGCAGCTCGCGGCAACGGTCATAGGCAGCGGTGAGATCGGTGTCCACCGGCCCTCCTCGGTTTCGACGCAGCAATCGACGCAACTCGTAACCCTAGGGTACGCTTCCTCACATGGCCAACGACGCAGTTGCGGGTAATGCGCTTCGCGTCGCGCCGGCACAGCCGGAAGCGACGGACGATCCGGTCCGCGGCGTACTGGCCGCGTTCACGAAAGACCTGGTCAGCAGCGTCGATGACACGCTGACGGCGTTCCTGGCCGCCGAAGTCGACTCACTGGCCGAGATCGACGCAGCGATGGGTGGTTTCGCCGCCACCGCCCGTGACTGCGTGCTGGCCGGCGGCAAGCGGGTGCGGCCCACGTTCGCGTACTGGGGCTGGCGCGGGGTGGTCGGCGGCGACGCGCCACTGGGCACGGTGCTGCCCGCCCTGTCCGCGCTGGAGCTGCTGCACGCGTTCGCACTGGTGCACGACGACGTGATGGACGCCTCCGACACCCGACGCGGCCGGCCCACCGCGCACCGGGCCGCCGCCGCCCGGCACCGGGCCGCCGGGCACACCGGCGACCCCGACCGGTACGGCGAGGCGGTCGCCGTACTCATCGGCGATCTCTGCATGGTCTGGGCCGACCGGCTGATGGCGCACGCCACCGTGCCCGCGGACCGACTGCTCGACGTGCGCCGCTGCTACGACCAGATGCGGGTGGAAACGGTCGCCGGGCAGTTCCTGGACGTGCTCGGCGAGAACGACGCGGCGAGCTGGTCGGTCGACCGGGCGCTGCGGGTGGCCCGCTACAAGACCGCCAGCTACACCGTCCAGCGACCGCTGCTCTTCGGCGCCTGCCTGGCCGGCGCCGACGCGGACGGCCCGCTGATCGCCGCGTACACCCGCTACGGGCTGGCCGTCGGCGAGGCGTTCCAGCTCCGCGACGACCTGCTCGGCGTCTACGGTGACCCGGCGACCACCGGCAAGCCGGCCGGGGACGACCTACGCACCGGCAAGCCCACCGCGCTGCTGATGCTGGCCCGGCAGCTCGCCGACCCGGCCCAGCGCCGCGCCCTGGACCGGGCCGGCACGGCCACCGGCGGCCACGAGGTCGCCCGCCTGGCCGACCTGGTCCGGGACACCGGGGCCGCGGCCCGGGTGGAACGGATGATCGCCGAGCGGGTCACCGAGGCGTTGTCCGCGCTCGACACCGCACCGATCGACGAGACGGCGCGCACCGCGCTGACCGGCCTCGCCACCGCCGCCACCGCGCGGCGATCCTGATGGACACTTTCGTGAGCACGAGCAAGGGAGCCGGAATGCGCACCGTGAACGGACGGACCGACCGGGTGGTCGTGGTCGGCGCCGGGCTGGGTGGGCTCGCGTGCGCGCTGCACCTGGCCGGCAGCGGCCGTCAGGTGACGGTGCTGGAACGCGAGCCGGTGCCCGGCGGGCGTGCCGGCCGGCTCAGCGTCGACGGGTACGAGTTCGACACCGGGCCGACCGTGCTCACCATGCCCGACCTGATCGCCGAGGCGCTGGGCGCGGTGGGTGAGGAGTTGAGCGACTGGCTCGACCTCACCCCGCTCGACCCGGCCTACCGTGCCTACTACCCGGACGGGTCGACGCTCGACGTCATCACCGACACCACCCGGATGGCCGCCGAGATCGCCAAGGTCTGCGGCCCCCGGGAGGCGGACGGCTATCTGCGCTTCGTCGACTACGCGCGCAACCTGTGGAAGTGGGAACGGGCCGACTTCATCGAGCGCAACCTCGACGCGCCGACCGACCTGCTCACCGGCAACCTGCTGAAGCTGTTCGCGAACGGCGCCTTCCGGCGACTCCAGACGAAGATCAACCAGTTCTTCCGCGACCCGCGTACCCAGCGGATCTTCTCCTTCCAGGCGATGTACGCCGGCCTGTCGCCGCACGACGCGCTGGCCATCTACACCGTCATCGCGTACCTCGACTCGGTGGCCGGGGTCAGCTTCCCTCGCGGCGGCATCCACGCGGTCTCCCGCGGCATGGCCGGCGCGGCCGAGAAGCACGGCGTGCAGATCCGGTACGGCACCACGGTGACCCGGGTCGAGACCGCCCACGGCCGGGCCACCGGCGTGATCACCTCGGACGGGGAGTTCGTCCCCGCCGACGTGGTGGTGCTCAACCCCGACCTGCCCGTCGCCTACCAGGAGCTGCTGCCGTACAGCCGGCAGCGCAAGCTCACCTACTCGCCGTCCTGCGTGGTGCTGCACGTCGGTTCGACGCAGGGCTATGGCAAGATCGCCCACCACAACATCCACTTCGGACGCGCCTGGAAGGGCACGTTCGACGAGGTGATCCGACGAGGCGAGCTGATGACCGACCCGTCGCTGCTGGTGACGAACCCGAGCCGCACCGACCCGTCGGTGGCCCCGGCCGGGAAGCACACCTACTACGTGCTGGCCCCGGTGCCGAACCTGGACCGGGCGCCGTTCGACTGGTCCGGCGACCTCACCGAGCGCTACGCCGGCCAGCTCGTGGCCACGCTGGAGGAGCGCGGCTACGTCGGGTTCGGTGACGGCATCGAGGTGCTGCGGGCCGTCACGCCGGCCGACTGGGCCGCGCAGGGCATGGCCGCCGGCACCCCGTTCGCCGCCGCGCACAGCCTCTTCCAGACCGGCCCGTTCCGGCCGTCGAACCTGCACCGCACGCTGGGCAACGTGGTCTTCGTCGGTTCCGGCACCCAGCCCGGCGTGGGCGTGCCGATGGTGCTGATCAGCGGCAAGCTGGCCGCCGCCCGGATCACCGGACGGTCGTCTTGACCGCGCGGGAGGAGCACCTGGTCGAGCTGGTCGACGACGGTGGCCGGGTGCTCGGCGAGACCACCGTGGCCAACGCCCACCAGCCGCCCGGCCGGCTGCACCGGGCCTTCTCGGTGCTGCTCGTCGATCCCGCCGGGCGGGTCCTGCTCCAGCGGCGGGCCGCGGTCAAGACCCGGTTCCCGCTGCGCTGGGCGAACTCCTGCTGCGGCCACCCGCTGCCCGGCCAGTCGCTGACCGACGCCGCCAACCGCCGGCTCGCCGAGGAACTCGGCCTCGGTCCGGTCGGCCTGACCGAGGTGGGCGTCTACCTCTACTACGCCGAGGATCCGGCCACCGGCCGGGTCGAGTTCGAGTACGACCACGTACTGCGCGCCGACGTGCCCGCCGACCTGCCCACCCGGCCCGACCCGGACGAGGTGGCCGAGGTGCGCTGGGTGGATCCGGTCGCGGTGATCGCCGACCTCGACGCCGACCCCCGGGCGTACGCGCCCTGGCTGGGCGGCGTGGTGAACCGGCTGCTGCACCCGGCCGACCCGACCCGGTCGGGCGTGCCCGCCGAGTCGTCCCGGTCGGGCGTGCCCGCCGCTGAGGCACCGGAGCGGTCGGGTGGCCGATGAGGCGCTGAGCGCGGGGGCCGTCGCGCGCCGGTTGGGCGTGGCGGTCACCACGCTCCGCACCTGGCACCAGCGGTACGGCCTCGGCCCCAGCGAGCACGTGCCGGGCCACCACCGGCGCTACACGCCCGCCGACCTCGCCCGCCTGGAGATCATGCGGCGACTCACCGTGGAGGGGGTGGCGCCCGCCGAGGCGGCCCGCTGGGCCCGGCAGGCGCCCACCGTGCTGCCACCGGAACGGGTCGGGCTGAAGGCCGGCGTCACCACGGCGCGGGACGGCGGCGGGAACACCATTCCGGTCGGCCGGGCCGGGCCGGTCGCCCGTGGCCTGGCCCGGGCCGCCATCCGGCTGGACTCGGTGGCGATCGGCCGCACCATCGCCGACTCGCTCGCCGCGGACGGCGTGGTGGCGACCTGGGAGGGGCTGCTCCGGCCGGTGCTCGCCGGCATCGGGGAGCGGCACGTCGCCACCGCCGGCCTGATCGAGGTGGAGCACCTGATGTCCCGGTGCGTCTCCGAGGCGTTCGCCTCGGTGGCGCGCGCGCACCCGGCCGTCGGGACGCCCCGGATCCTGCTCTCCTGCGCCGACGAGGAGCAGCACTCGCTGCCCCTGGAGGCGCTGGCCGCCGCGCTGGCGGAGATCGGGGTGAGCTACCGCATGCTCGGCGCCCGGGTGCCGGTGGCCGCCCTGGTCGAGGCCGTCAACCGGACCGGCCCGGCGGCCGTGGTGCTCTGGTCGCACACCCGCGCCACCGCCGACCCGCACCAGCTCACCGCGCTGCTGGCCGCCCCGCGCCGACCGCTGCTGGTGCTGGCCGCCGGGCCCGGCTGGCGGGCCGACTCGCTACCGGCCGGGGTGGTCCGTCCGGTCGACCTGGCCGAGGCGCTCTCGCTGGCCGTGGCCGTACGGGATTCGCTGGATCAGTCGACGCCGGGCTGAGGGCCCCCTCCCGCTCGCCGGTGGCGTCCACTACGGTCGGAAAGTCCGTCTGACCCGACCCCTCCGGGAGCGACAGATGCCTCGACGCACCCTGTTGGCGTTCGCCCTCGGTCTGGTGCTCCTCGTCACCGGCTGCGGCGGCCCGGGCAAGACCCCTCAACGGGTCACCGCCCAGCCGTCGGTTCCGGCCGCGCCGACGACGACGACGCCCAGTCCGAAGCCGCAGCCGACCCGCACCACCGCGCCGCCGAAGCCGACGCTGCGTCCGCTGCCCAAGAAGCTCCCGGCCGGGCTGCATCGGCGCAGCGGCAGCCCGGGGGTGGCGCTCACCTTCGACGACGGGCCGGACCCCCGCTACACGCCGCAGATCCTGGCCCAGCTCCGGGCGGCCCACGTGACCGCCACGTTCTGCCTGGTCGGCAAGCAGGCCAAGCGCTACCCGCACCTGGTGGCCCAGATCGTCCGCGAGGGTCACCAGCTCTGCAACCACAGCTGGCGGCACGACGTGGACCTCGGCCGGCGGCCGGCGGCCGAGATCCGGGCCGACCTGGAACGGACGAACCGGGCCATCCACGCGGCGGCGCCCGACGCGCCGATCACCTGGTTCCGCCAGCCGGGCGGCCGGTGGACCGCCGAGGAACTCACCGTCGCCCGGCAGCTGGGCCTGCGCCCACTGCACTGGAGCGTCGACCCGCAGGACTGGGACCACCCCCCGGCGAAGAAGATCATCACGCGGGTGGAGTCGGCCGCCCGTCACGGTTCGGTCGTGCTGATGCACGACGCGGGCGGCGACCGGACCCAGACCATGGCCGCGTGCCGGCGCCTGATCCCCGATCTCAAGCGGCGGTACGGCATCGTCCGGCTCCGGTGACACCGCCGCTGAGCTGCGACTTCGCTCGGCAGTGTGCGGACGGCCATACCGGTTTGGTCGTCCGAGGAGGGATGGCATATGCTTCTCCTGCCTCCGGCGGGGCCGGATGGGAGCAAGTCCGCTTGAAGTTGCGAGTGTGCAATGATGGCGGGGCCGCCCTCATCGTCTAGCGGCCCAGGACGTCGCCCTTTCAAGGCGGTAGCACGGGTTCGAATCCCGTTGGGGGCACGGTCCGGCTCGCGCCGGATGCACCATCAGCAAGGTCCTGTGGAGCAGTTGGAGTGCTCGCCGCCCTGTCAAGGCGGAGGTCGCGGGTTCAAGTCCCGTCAGGACCGCAAGCGCTGACGCCGCGCACCTCATGCGCGGCGTTCTGCGTATCGGTCGTGCGGTAGCATGTGCCGAGCAACACGGCCAGGTAGCTCAGTTGGTACGAGCGTCCGACTGAAAATCGGAAGGTCGGCGGTTCGACCCCGCCCCTGGCCACATAGCCTTTCGCCGGGCTACAGGAGCGCCGACCAGCGGAAACGCCGGTCGGCGTTCTGCTTTTTCGCGCCCGGGCTGACCTTCCCCGGTCCGCACTCGCCCCGCCCCGGGGTGGCCTCCCGCGGGTCTATGGTGTGGCGATGTCCGAGCAGTGGTCATTGACCGTCGACTGCGCGCGCCCCCGCGAACTGGCCGCGTTCTGGTGCCTCGCGTTGGGCTACGTTCCGGCTGCCCCGCCAGAGGGGTTCGCCACCTGGGAGGCATGGCAGACCCACTTCAGGGTTCCCGAGGACGAGTGGGACGACGGCGCCTTCATCGAGGACCCGGACGGTGTCCGGCCCGGCGTGTCCTTCCTGAAGGTGCCGGAGCCGAAGGTGGTCAAGAACCGCATGCACTTCGATATCCACGCCGGTGGCGGCCGGCACGAGCCGTTCGAGATCCGCTGGCCGCGGGTCCAGGCGGCGGTCGCGAAACTGGTGGCGGCGGGTGGGACCGTACTCCGGCTGGACGAACCGGAGGGCTTGCCGGACCTCGTGACGATGGCTGATCCCGAGGGGAACGAGTTCGACGTCCTCTAGCTGGCACCGGTGCCCTACCGTTTGGACATGACGACGCTGCTGGTTTCCCTCTTGGTGGCCGTGCTGCTGGTGCTCGCGGTGGCGGTCTTCGTCGGCCGGCGCGACCGGAGCCGGACGACGTCGTCGGAAGACCGGGCCGCGTTGCACGCCGCCCGCGACGGGCAGGCCCGCACCGACGTGGAGCGCCACATGATGCAGGGCGAGGCGTCGCGGGGCCGCACCCCGCACAGCACCTGACACGCCCGGGCCAGCCGCGCGGCGTCCGGTGGGGGAGCAGATCCATGTCCGGCGCACGCTGCCCGGCCGCACCGACGGGCCGGGGTGACAGCGTCGGTGACCGTCACCGTCCCGGGCGCTGCTGACGGTGCTGACTCATGCCGCCCTGGATCGCCTCCCAGACGCTCCGGCCGGCCTGACGCAGCGTCTGCCCGGCCTGCCCGGCCAACTGTCCTGCCCCGGCACCCGGCGACGGCCCCCGCTCCGGCCCGCCGCTGCCTGATCCCGCACCACTACCCGCGCGAGGCCCATCGCCCCCGGCCGCACCGCCACCGCCGGCCCCGGCCTCACCACCGGCCCCGGCGTCACCACCGTCCCCGGCCTCACCACCGGCCCCGGTCTCACCAGCGGTCCCGGCGTCATCGCCGGCCCCGGTCTCCTTGGCGGACGCGACCGTCTCCCCAGAATCGGCCTCGTGCGCCGGTCCCGCACCGGCCACCGGCGTCGCGGACCCGGCTGTCCGACCCGGCTCGACCTCGTGCGCCGGTCCCGCACCGACCGGGCGGCCATCGTCCCCGGTCCCCGGTCCCGGCTTCTCGGCCCGCGAGCCGGCCGGCCGTTCCCCGCCGGGCGACGCGGCCTGCGCGATCTCGCCGGCCGTCGCGGATCCGGTCCGGCCGAGCACGTCGCCGGTCCGGCCCACCTGCTCCGCGACCGGCCCGGCGACCTGGCCGGCCGCCCGGTGCACGTCGTCGACGGTCGCGCCGACGGAACGGGCCAGCGCGTCGATCAGTTGCGGGTTGCGGTCGATCGTCGTCAGCGCCCGGTCCAGGATCTGCACCAGCTTCTCCAGCCGCACCTTGAGCAGCGCCTCGGCCCGGACCCCGGTGATGTCCAGCTCGACGCCCTCCAGGTGCACCCGCACGCCGGCGTCCAGTTGGAGCAGGTTGGCCAGCCGGGCACGCAGCGAGAGGTCCGCGTCGAGCCCGTCGACCGCGAGCCGGATCTCGTCGACCGACAACTCCGGCACGTCGAGCAGGACGTCCGGTTCCGGTACCGCCGCGCCCCGCGCCGTGGTCTGCCGGTCGGTCGCTCCGCTGTCGCTCATGCTCCCGCTCCCCCATCGGCCGGTCCGGGTCGACGGCGGTTACCCGGTTTCGGGTACGACATCCGTCGGGCGGTTCGCGCGGTCGGGAACCAGCGTTCCCGCTGTCCGGTAGCGGGCGGAAAGCAAAGCTGCACAGCGAGACATCAGCCGGTATGGTCCGGGCTTATGGGACAGGAGATGGCCGATCCGGATGAGGTCCGGCAGGAGTCCGACCGTTTCTCCCTCCGCAGCAGCATCCTCGTCCCGGCGTCCGGCGAGCGGGCGTACGCCGTCTTCACCGGCGCGCTGGCCGACTGGTGGGTCCGCGAGTACACCTGGTCCGGGCCGGAGGCGCTGGCCGGGCTCGGGGTCGAGCCGAGGGCCGGCGGCATGCTCTACGAGATCGGCCCGTACGGCTTCCGCACCGACTGGGGCCGGGTGCTGACCTGGGATCCGCCCCGCCGGCTGGTGTTCACCTGGCAGATCGGGCCGGACCGGGTGCCGGTGCCGGACCCGGCCCGGGCCAGCGAGGTGGAGGTGCTCTTCCACCCGGAAGGCCCCGACTCGACCCGGGTGGACGTCGAGCACCGTTACTTCGACCGGCACGGCTCGGCCGCCGAGGGCTACCGCGAGGCGCTCACCGCCGGCTGGCAGGAGCTGCTCTGCCGCTACCTGGCGACGGTCGCCCGGACCACCGACTGACCGGCCGCCACCCGAGCGCGGGTCAGCCGGCGATGCCCGGGCTCGCGCCGGTACCGCTCAGTCCGGTGCCACCGAGGTCGGCCCGACGGCCCGCGGCGGCGCCCGGGCCGAAGCCACCACCGGCGAGCCGGCGACGCGGGGCGGTACGCAGTCGCGGGTACACCTCGGCGAGCCGGCGTTGGACGCGGTCGGAGCGGTCCGCGAGCACCAGCGTCATCGAGGGCACGCCGGCCTCGGCGGCGGCGCCGGCCTCGGCCGCGCGCAGCCGCTCGGCGACCACCTGGGCGAAGCCGGCCAGCCAGGCGCGCCGGAACGCGGCCGGGTGCTCCCCGACCGGCACGGCGGCCCCGGCCAGTCCGTGCGCCGCCTGGACCAGCAGCGAGGTGAAGAGCAGCTCGACCCGTTCCAGGTCGCTGGCGAAGCCGAACAGGTGCATGGCGAAGCCGTTGCCCTGGCGGCGGCGGACGCAGCGGCACCGCAACGGGTCGGCGACGGCGGCGAGCAGGCCGGCCTTGTCCCGGGCGTACGGGGCGACCACCTCGACCGTCCGGTCGCCGACCGGGTCGCCGGCCGGTTCACGGGCGGCGAGCAGCGCCCGGTCGACGCCGTACCGGGCGATCAGCTCGGTGGCCTTGGCCATGAACGTGGCCGCCTCGGCGGGGGTGCAGGCCGGGTCCTCGGCCTGGGCGAGCAGCTTGCGCACCTTGCTGAGCATCGCCTCGGACATCAGTCAGGGGTACCACAACGGCGCGGCGCGCGGTCAGTCCTCCCGGCTGCGCAGCGTGGCGATGGTCGAGCCGGCGAGCGTGAGCAGGCAGTCGGGCAACAGTCCGTCGGCGGCTGCCGCACCGAACAGCGCCTCGCCGGTGTCGGCGTCGTCGTTGGCGTACGCACTGACGAAACGGGCCACCCAGCGGGTGTCGTAGTCGGCCTGGTCGATGCCGGGGAAGTCGAGCGCGGCGGCGCCCGCCGGGGCGTCGTCGCCGAGCATGGTGGCGGCCAGGCACCAGGCCACCCCGTACGCACCGGCCAGCCCGGAGCGGTCCACCACCGCGTCGAAGGCGCCGACCACGCCGGCGCCGTCGCCGGCCAGTGCCGAACGGAGCACGGCGGTCGCGTCGTCCAGCGTCTGCTGTGCGTCATCGGTCACCTGCGGAACTGTAAGGCCGGGGGTCAAGCGGTGACCCGTCATCAGCATGTCGATCACTGAGGGTGATACCCGCAGTCGGGGTGCCGACGGAGCCCGGTCCACAGTCCCACGTGCCGCACCGGCACGCTAATGTGCGCAGCGGACCTTCGCCGGAGGAAGGACGACCATGCTTGGAAATCGCACGTCGCGCGCGGCCCTGTCCATGGCCTGCGCGGCGCTCCTGCTCGCTACCAGCGCCTGCGGGAGCGACGAGCCGAAAGACGCGGGCACCACCCAGGTCCGCCTCTACGGCACCGACGGCAACATGCAGAACTCCTTCGCCGCGGAACTCAAGGACCGGGCGAATCTTCTCAACGGCATGAAGGGCACCACCCCGCTCACGCCGCTGCCGGAGAGCTTCAAGGAACGGCTACGCAACGTCAATCCGAAGCTGACCGACTTCCTCTACTCGGCCGAGTCGTACGACGCCGTGGTGATCAGCGCGCTGGCGGCCCAGCTCGCCGGCACCACCGCGCCGGCCGAGATCGCCCGGCAGATCGTCGGCGTGACCACCGGCGGCCAGCGCTGCGACGAGGTGGCGGCCTGCCTCCAGCTCGCCCGCGCCGGCCAGGACCTGGAGTACCGGGGTGTGTCGCTGACCCGGGCCGGTTTCACCGACAACGGCGAGCCGGCCACCGCCAGCTACGGCACGCTGCACTTCGACAACCAGCAGCTCGACGACGCGAAGACCGAGTTCGTCGGCGCCGGCGAGGAGTCCGGGGCGAGCACCAAGTCGCCGCCGCGTGGTCGTAAGCCCCGCGCCGGCAAGGCGAAGGACGCCCCGCTGGTGCTCGGCGGCCTGCTGCCGAAGACCGGTGACCTGGCGCTGGCGTACCCGCCGATGGCCGCCGCGGTCACGCTCGCGATAAACGAGATCAACGCCGGCGGTGGGGTGCTCGGCGAGCCGGTGAAGTTCATCGAGGGCGACGACGGCACGAACCCGGCGGTGGCGAAGGCGACCGTGGCGGCGCACGTCGCCCAGGGCGTCCCGGTCATCATCGGTGCCGGCGCGTCCGGCATCTCCCGCGCGGTGCTGCCGGACGTGGTGGCCGCCGGGCGGATCCTCTTCTCGCCGTCGAACACGGACGCGGGCCTGAGCACCGTGGACGACAAGGGGCTCTACTTCCGCACCGCCCCGCCGGACAGCCTCCAGGGCCGCGCGCTGGCCGACGTGATGCTGCGGGACGGTCCCCGCAAGATCGTGCTCCTGGCCCGTAAGGACTCCTACGGCGAGGGTCTCCAGGAGAACGTCCGGGCCGAGTTGGAGAAGGCCGGCGTCGGGGCGGACCGGGTCAAGCTGCTGACCTACGCGCCGCCGGCCGACCCGAAGACGCCTGTCGACTTCACCGGCATCGCCGGCGACATCAAGAGCTTCGGCCCGGAGGCCGTGCTGGTGATCGGTTTCGGTGAGTCGGCGACCGCGATCACCGCGCTGGCCGACGCCGGGGTGCCGATCCGGAACTGAGCCCGTTCGGGCATCGAGGGCCGCACCGGGACGTTCCGGTGCGGCCCTCGGCGTGCCGCGGCTCAGCGGGCCCGGCGTCGGTCCAGGAACTCGGTCATCCGCCGGTGCTTCTCCTCGTCCTCGAAGAGCACCGCCTGGCTCAGCAGGTCGAGCTGCGGGTGCGCGGCCGGCGGCGCGTCCACCGCCAGCTTGGTCAGCCGCAGCGCCAGCGCCGAGCCCTTGGCCATCTCGTCGAGCAGGCCGTGTGCGGTGGGCAGCAGCTCCGCCGGGTCGGCCACCACGCGGTTCACCAGGCCGATCCGCAGCGCCTCGTCGGCGTCCACCCGCCGGCCGGTGAAGAGCAGCTCCTTGGCCCGGGCCTCGCCGATCAGGGCCGGCAGCCGGTAGGTCGCGCCGGCGCCGGCCAGGATGCCCAGCCGCACCTCGGGCTGGCCGAAGACGGCACGGTCCGTGCACACCCGAAGATCGCAGGCGTACGCCAGCTCGGCGCCGCCGCCCAGCGCCGGGCCGTCGACCGCGGCCACGGTGGGCATCGGCAGCGCCCGGATGCGGGCGAAGACACCCTGGTTGATGGCGGCCAGCGCGTCCAGCCGGCCGCGCTCGCGGAGCTGCCCGATGTCGGCCCCGCCGGCGAAGACGCCCGCCGCCCCGCCGGTGAGCAGCATCAGCCGGGGGCGGGCCTCCAGCTCGGCGCAGACGGCGTGCAGTTCGCCGACCAGGTCGGCGTCGATCGCGTTGCGCTTCTCCGGTCGGTCCAGCGTGACGACGAGCCGGTCCGGCAGCTCCTCGATCCGCAGCCCGCTCATTGCTTCCCGCCGTCCGTCCAGGTGTAGAAGCCCTGCCCGGACTTCTTGCCCAGCTTCCCGGCGGCGACCATCTCCACCAGCAGCGGCGGCGGCGCGAACCGGTCCCCGTACGCGGCCTGGAGCGTGCGCGCGATGTCGAGTCGGACGTCCAGCCCGACCAGGTCGGTCAGCTCCAGCGGACCGACCGGGTGCCGGTAGCCGAGCACCATCGCCTTGTCGATGTCGGCCGGGGCGGCCACCCCGTCGGCCACCATCCGGATCGCCTCCAGGCCGAGCGTGACGCCGAGCCGGGAGGTGGCGAAGCCGGGCATGTCGCGTACCACGACGGGGTCCTTGCCCAGCCGGCCGGCCAGCGCGACCGCCGCCCCGGTGGTCTCCGGCGCGGTGGCCGCGCCGACCACGACCTCCAGCAGCGCCATCGCCCAGACCGGGTTGAAGAAGTGCAGCCCGAGGAAGTCCGCCGGGCGGTCCAGCCCCTCGGCCAGCTCGGCGATCGGGATGCTGGAGGTGTTGCTGCCCAGCAGCGCCGGCCGGCGGCCCTCGGCCTGGCGGAGCACGGCCCGCTTGAGGTCGAGCCGCTCCGGCACCGCCTCCACGATGACGTCCGGCCCCTCGGCCACCTCGGTCAGCCCGGTCCGCAGGGTCACGCGCACCCGATTGGCGGTGGCCGCCTCGGCGGTCAGCTTCCCCCGCTGCACGGCGCGGTCCCACAGCTCGCCGAGCCGCCGGACCGCGTCGGCTCCCCGGTCGGGGTCCACCTCGACCAGCTCGACCGCGTACCCGGCGCCGGCCGCCGCGTACGCGATGCCGAGGCCCATGGTGCCGGCCCCGACGACCACAAAACGACCACTCATCGTGTCCCCTCGCCGCGGCGGTGGCGCGCGGGGTCTCCACCGCGCCGGGCCGGCCGCTCGCTCGTCCTGGATGCGACCCTATGCAGGGCGGCTCCGTCGGGCATGCGTGGGGGCCGGGCGGATGGGGTAAAGGTCGCCGTCAACGCCGAAGGAAGGAACGAGATGAGTCAGGCACCGGAGAGCGCGGAGCGCACCGAGACGGTCGAGACGCGCGGTGACGAGCGGGTGGACCTGCTTCGTGCGGACACCAACAACGACGGCAAGACCGACGTGTGGGTGGTGGACACCGACGGCGACGGCAAGGCCGACCTGTTCCAGTTCGACACCGACGGCGACGGCAAGGTGGACATCACCATGGTCGACATCGACGAGGACGGCACGCCGGACGAGGTGGTCGACGGCGACGGTGGCCTCCCGCCCGAGGAGACCGCGCCCACCGTCCAGGTCTGAGAGGTAAGGAGGGGCCCCTTCTTATCGCGTACGCGATAGGAGGGGCCCTTCCTAACGCCTCAGCTCGAGCGTGGCGAGGTAGTAGGGGCGGTCCGTCGTGTCCACGTCGGTCAGTCGCCACGGGGAGTCGTGGACCAGCTCGGCGAACTCGTCGGGCGAGCACACCAGGTAGTCGAACCAGTCGGTGCCGAGCAGCCGGTAGCGCAGTCGCAGCCGGAGCTGCCCGCCGAGCCGGCCACGTCGCCGGTTCGCCTCGTGGTAGCCGGTGTGGACCGGGTCGGTGGTGCCGTACGGGTCGGTGCCGTGCGCGATCACCCGCGCCCCGGGGCGGGCCAGCGCGGCGAGCGCGGCCAGCAGCGCGGGGGCCCGCTCCCGCCCCTCGAACAGGCCGAGGTTGTTGCCGAGCAGCAGGAACGTGTCGTAGCGCCGGCCGTCCGCGACGTGCTCGTCGACGGTGCTGTGCACCAGCTCGCGGACACCCCGGTGACGGCTGACGCGCAACGCGCCGAGCGAGGTGTCCAGCCCGGTGACCGGCACGCCGCGCTCCTGGAGGTGCAGTGCGATCCGGCCGGCGCCGACCCCGACGTCGAGCACGTGGCCGTGCACCCGGTCGACCGCCCGGTGGTCGTGCGGCTGCCACCGCTGCGGCGGGTCCAGGTAGTGCCCGGCGGGCGCGCCGTTGACCAGCCCGTCGTCCCGTTCGATGATCTCGATGACCGGCCGCGGCAGCCGGCCGCCGGCCAGCGGCCGGGGCCCGATCCCGGTGGCCACCGCGTACGCGTCGCGGATCATCTCGCCGAACACGTCGCCGATCGTGGGTTCCCCGGTCATGGGTGCACGCTATCGGGGCTCGGCGACGCCGTGGCAGCCGTATCCTGGCGGCGTGACCGACCTGGACCGCCTGGCGGCGGAGAAGTACGTCCTGCTCACCACGTTCCGAAAGGACGGCCGGCCGGTGCCGACGCCGGTGTGGGCCGTGCGCGACGGCGACGCGCTGGCGGTGTGGACGGTGTCCGACTCCGGCAAGGTGAAGCGGATCCGGCGGGACGGCCGGGTCACGGTGGCCCCGTGCGACGTGCGGGGCCGCCCGCACGGCGAGGCGGTGCCGGGGCACGCGACGATCGACGACCCGGAGAGCACGCGCCGGGTCCGGGGGCTGCTCAAGCGCAAGTACCGGCTGATCGGCCGGTTGAGTTTGCTGGGCAGCCGGTTGCGTCGGGGCGAGGGCGGCACAGTGGGGCTGCGGATCGTGCTGGCCTCGCCGACCGCCGGACACGATTGAGGGCGGCGGATCGTCGCTGTCGCGACGTCCCACCGCCCCTGATCGGAACGCTTGAGAGATCGTCCGGGTCGTCAGTCCCCCTGACGCTGCTGGGGGATCTGCCCCTGCAGCAGGGCCCGAACCTCCGATTCGCGGTAACGGCGGTGGCCGCCCAGGGTCCGGATGGCGCTGAGCTTGCCAGCCTTGGCCCACCGGGTCACCGTCTTCGGGTCGACACGGAACATCGACGCCACCTCGGCCGGTGTGAGTAGCGGCTCGGGTTCGTGCGTTCGCGATGCCATCGGGGTCACTCCTCCACATGTATAGACATCGGCCGGGGTCCCGCCGGCCGACGCGTCTCCCATGGTCCGGCTAGTCCCCGATGTCCGACATGGGCCGAACGGCTGAAGGTCCCTAGACGGACGGATGAACCATGCCCGATTTTTACGACTTTTACACAGCAGAAACTACCTTATTCGGACTCATGATCACGGTTCGTGATGCGTCAACTACGAGACACTCTCATATCCCATACCCTGAAGTAGGGCAAACTGGGCGTCAATTACAGCGTTCTAGAAGTTGCACCGCACGCCACCGAGCCACCAGCTTGTCGTACGCCGCCGAGGCCTCCTCGGCCTCGCCCCGGGACAACCCGGCAAGACCCGCCGCGACCAGCTCGGTCGAGTCGTCGGCGGTCAGCGTCTCGTCCGGCAGCAGTTGCACCAGGCCGCCGTAGTCCAGCTCCACCACCGAGCGCGGGTGGAACTCCTCCAACCAGCGGGCGGCCTCCTCGACCGCCTCGGTGATCGGCGCCTCCCCGATCGACTTGCGCAGCACCGACAGCGCCCGGGACGAGCGGCGGCGCGCCTTGGAGATCTCCGTGCGGTAGCGCAGCGCGCGTCGCTCCGGCTCGGTGACCAGGTGCCGCTCACCGGCCTCGAACAGCACGAACCAACGCAGCGGCACACCCCAGGTGGCGACCTGCTCGTGGACCCGGGGCACGCCGTGCTCCAGCACGCGCGCCCCGCTGCGCCAATCCTCCACCACCGCCTTGGCCTGACCGGCCAGGACCGGCGGCACGAACGCGTCGGCGAGCACCGGGGGCACGCCGTCGCGGGCGCTCAACGCCGCCTCGGCGACCCGGATCCGCAGGTTCCACGGGCAGACCAGCAGCGTGTCGTCGGCCTCCAGGACGTACGCCTCGTCGGGCAGGTCGGGCAGGCGGGTCCAGCCCGCGCCGAGCGCCTCGATCACCGAGGTGCGCTGCCGGCCCGGCCCCTCCAGCGGGGCGATCGCACGGCCCTCGCTGACGTACCGGCGCCAGTACGACTGCCGGTCCCGGTCGAAGGCGGTCAGCGGCTCGTACACGCGCAGGTATGAAGCGAAGAGCGACGGCACGGCGCGATCCTCCCACGAGACGGGACCGTCCGTCGCCGCCGTCACACCGGCGGCGTGACGTGCGCGACAGTACGGTTCCGGCCGATATTAGGCTCAATGGCACCGGCACCATCCCGCCGGCGTGCCACCGAAGGTTCCGCGCCCCACAAGGGCGCACACCGACACAGGAGTCAGCCATGGGCGTATTCGCCAGCACCGACGACCCGTCATCCTCGGGTCACGAGCAGGTCGTGTTCTGCCAGGACAAGCAGTCCGGTCTGAAGGCGATCATCGGGATCTACTCCACCGCGCTGGGCCCGGCCCTCGGTGGCACCCGGTTCTACCCGTACGCCAGCGAGGCCGACGCCCTCGCCGACGTGCTCGACCTGTCGCGGGGCATGGCGTACAAGAGCGCCCTGGCCAACCTGGACCTGGGCGGCGGCAAGGCGGTCATCTGGGGTGACCCGGAGCAGCTCAAGAGCGAGGCGCTGCTGCGCGCGTACGGCCGCTTCGTGGAGTCGCTCAACGGCCGGTACTACACCGCCTGCGACGTCGGCACCTACGTCACCGACATGGACGTGATCGCCCGCGAGACCCGTTACGTCACCGGCCGCAGCGTGGAGCACGGCGGCGCCGGCGACTCCTCCGTCCTCACCGCCTGGGGCGTCTACCAGGGCATGCGGGCCGCCGCCGAGCACGTCTGGGGCACCCCGACGCTGGCCGGGCGCCGGGTCGGCGTGTCCGGCCTGGGCAAGGTCGGCAAGTACCTGACCGCGCACCTGCTGTCCGACGGTGCGGAGGTCGTGGCGACCGACGTCAACCCGCGCGCCCGGGAGTGGGTGCGCACCAACCACCCGCAGGTCACCCTGGTCGACGACACCGCGGCGCTGGTCGCGTCCGACATCGACGTGTACGCCCCGTGCGCGCTGGGCGGCGCGCTGAACGACGAGACGGTGCCGGTGCTGCGGGCCAAGGTGGTCAGCGGCGCGGCTAACAACCAGCTCGCCCACCCGGGCATCGAGAAGGTCCTCGCCGACCGGGGCATCCTCTACACGCCGGACTACGTGGTGAACGCCGGCGGCGTGATCCAGGTCGCCGACGAGATCGAGGGCTTCAACTTCGAGCGGGCCAAGCTGCGGGCCACCCGGATCTTCGACACCACGCGGGAGATCCTGCGGCTCGCCGACGACGAGGGTGTCCCGCCGGCGGTGGCCGCGGACCGGCTCGCCGAGCGGCGGATGGCCGAGGTCGGCCGGCTGCGCACCATCCACCTGCGGTGAAACGGTGCCCGGGGGCGGGTCACCGCCCACCCCCGGGGCCATACCTGCCCGAGTTGGGCGTTAAGCTGGTTTCGGTGCTTACGTAGCAGTTTGCCCGCTGTCACGGCCGGCCCCGGCAATCACCCCTTACCGGGTACACTTTGTGACGGCCGGAGCACTGCGACGCGCAGGCCGGTCGACGGTGACCCGAGGTGCCGAACGGTGGCATCCCCATGTACCGTAAGAGCCACGAGAGATGCCTGACGTCATCGGGGCCCGCCTTCGGGCTGCCCCGCATTCTGTGCGAGGGGGTCGAGCCATGGGGCGCGGCCGTGCTAAGGCCAAGCAGACGAAGGTGGCCCGGGAGTTGAAGTACCACTCCCCGAACACCGACCTAACCGCCTTGCAGCGTGAACTGGCGGGTAGTGGTAAGTCTGAGCACAACTTCGACGACGACTACAAAGAGTATGTCGACGACGATGACGAGGACCACGCAGACGACGACCCGGACCCCTGGGCCCGTCCGACCCGCTGACCTCCGGTCACATCTGAGCACGCGGTAGCCCCCGCGTGCTCACGCATGTGCTCAGCCGGAGCCGGCGGAGCACCGACGATCAGGGACCTGCCGCACCGGGACGCCTCCCCGACTGCGCCGGCAGGTCCTTGATCGCGGCCCGGCGCTCAGCGCGGGCGGTTGTTCCAGTTGTAGAACGTCGGGATGTTCTCGAAGTGGTTCCACGCGCACACCGCGCTGCCGCCGTCGCCGCCCGACGCCTCCGCCCGCAGCAGGCGCGCCGCCTCCGCCTCGTGGAGCAGCGCGGTCAGCCCCGCGGCTACGTCCCGCACCCGGCCGGCGACCGTGTCCCGGTCGGTGTCACTGGTGATCTCGGGCATGCTCCAACACTCCCTCCAGTAGGCGGATCTTGCTGTTGCGGCAGTGCTCGGTCTCCGTACCGTCGAACCGCCCCTGCTCGAAGTAGCGGTTGGCGGCATGGCCCCCGCCGCAGAAACCGAAGTACGCGCAGGACGCCCGGCACGCCTCCACACCGGTGAGGAACTCACCGACCCAGGGCGTCCGCCCGGCCCCGGCGAGGATCTCGCCCAGCGGGGTGACCAGCACGTTCCCGCTGCCGAAGTCGCCGTACCGGGGGTCGGTGAAGCCGGCCAGCTCCGGCGAGAGGACCACCACCGAGCCGTCGTGGCCGACCGTCGGAATCGGGTCGAGCCGGCGGGGCAGCAGATCGTCCGCGGCGCCGGCCAGCACCGCGCCGGCGTACCGCAGCGACCACTCCACCTCGCGCAGGTGGATCCGGGGCTCCCGACGCCAGGCGGCGACCAGCTCCGACCAGAAACCGGTGACCGAGGCGGCGTCCCGGGCGTTCGACCGGGTGTTGACCCCCTCGGTCTCCTCGATGTTCACGCCCAGCACCTCGCAACCCAGGTCGAGGAAGTAGGCGTACAGCTCGTCCGCCAGGCCCGGCTCCGGCCGGGAGACCACCGCCAGGGCCGAGAACGGCAGCCCGTGCCGGCGCAGCGCCGCCACCCCGGCCACGATCCGGTCGTACGCCGGCCGGCCACCCCGGGTGACCCGCTCGCCGTTGCGCGCCCGCGGACCGTCCACGCTCACGCTGACCCGGACCCGGTGCTCGGCGAAGAACGCGCACCAGGCGTCGTCGATGAGCGTGGCGTTGGTCTGCACGTGATGCTCGACCTCCGGCCCGAACGGGGCCAGCAGCGCGGCCAGGTGCTCCCGCCCGGCCGCGAGCGGCTCCCCGCCGTGCCAGACCACGGAGCACCGGCCCCGGGCCGCCCAGCGGTTCACCGACGCCGCCACCGCCTCGGCCACCGCCACCGACATCCGCCGGTCCGCCGCGCGCAGCGGCAGGTAGCAGTAGGCGCAGTCGAGGTTGCACAGCGTGGTCGGCTGCATCACCACGTACGAGGGGACGGCGGCGATGCCGCGCATCCCCCCGGGCGAGCGTGCAGCCATCGACCCCTCCCCCGCGTGCCTAAAAAAACCGAACCTTCAGGCTAGGCGGCGGCGGCCACTCGGGTGAACCCCCGATCAGGTGCCCGGCTGATCAGCGCTGGGTGACCAGCCCGGTCAGCCCCGGGTGTGCTGCCCGACCATCTGCACGTTGCCGGAACCCTCGATGATCTCGCCGGCCTGCCACGCGTCGACGCCGCGGCCGGTCAGGGTGGCCAGCGCGCGGTCGGCGTCCTCGGCGGCGACGATGGCGAACATGCCGACGCCCATGTTGAACGTCGACTCCATCTCCGGGTCCTCGATCCGGCCCTTGGACTGGATCAGGTCGAAGATCGGCTGCGGCTTCCAGGTCGACCGGTTGACCACCGCGTCGACGTGCTCCGGCAGGACCCGGACCAGGTTGCCCGGGATGCCGCCGCCGGTCACGTGGGCCAGCGCCCGCACCTCGGCCTCGGCGATCAGCTTGAGGCAGTCCTGCGCGTAGATCTTGGTCGGGGTGAGCAGCTCCTCGCCCAGCGTGCGCTGGCGGCCGAAGTCGTCGATCACCACGTCCAGCCGCATCCGGCCGGCGCCCAGCAGCACGTGCCGGACCAGCGAGTAGCCGTTGGAGTGCAGGCCGGAGGAACGCATGGCGATGACCACGTCGCCCACCTCGACCCGCTCCGGGCGCAGGATCTCGCTCTCCTCCACCACGCCGACGCCGGTGGCCGAGATGTCGTACTCGTCCGGGCGCAGCACACCGGGGTGCTCGGCGGTCTCGCCGCCCAGCAGCGCGCAGCCGGCGTACCGGCAGCCGTCGGCGATGCCGGCGCCGATCTCGGCGACCCGGTCCGGGACGACCTCGCCGGTGGCGATGTAGTCGAGCAGGAACAGCGGCTCGGCGCCGCAGGCGACCAGGTCGTCGACGACCATGGCGACCAGGTCGATGCCGACCGTGTCGTGGATGTCGAGCTGCTGGGCGATCACCAGCTTGGTGCCCACGCCGTCGGTGGAGGACGCCAGGATCGGGCTCTTGTACTTCTTCGTGTCCAGCCGGAACAGGCCGGCGAAGCCGCCCAGGTCACCCATGACCTCCGGGCGCCGGGTCTCCCTGACCTTCGACTTGAGCAGCTCGACCGCGCGGTCGCCCGCCTCGATCGACACCCCGGCGTCGGCGTACGAGACCGAGCGTTTGCGCTGCGTGCGGCCGGACCCCGCCGACCAGGGCTGGCGGTCGCCGCCGGCGCCCGTCGGGCTGGATCCTGCGCCGCTGCGCTCGGACACGTGCGTCACGGTTCTCCCCTTTGTGGTCCCGCGGGGCCGGAACGCCGGACCCGCGTCGGTGGTGCTACGGGTGATGGGTCGGTGTGGCGACGAGCGGGCCGGTGGGCTCGGCCGCCTCGGCGACGACCCGGCGACCCACTCCCTCGAGCACGTGCTTGCCGATCAGGTTCCCGGCCGGCAGTTCGATCGGGTACTCCCCATCGAAGCACGCCCGGCAGAGTCGGGTCTTCGGCTGCTCGGTCGCCGCGATGAGGCCGGGCAGCGAGACGTAGCCCAGCGTGTCGGCGCCGATCGACCGCCGGATGCCATCGTTGTCCAACCCGTTGGCCAGCAGTTCGGCCCGGGTGGCGAAGTCGATGCCGTAGAAGCAGGGCCAGCTGACCGGCGGCGAGGAGATCCGGACGTGGACCTCCAACGCGCCCGCCTCCCGCAGCAGCCGGACGATGGCCCGCTGGGTGGTGCCCCGGACGATCGAGTCGTCCACCACCACCAGCCGTTTGCCGCGGACGTTCTGCCGCAGCGGGTTCAGCTTGAGCCGCACGCCGAGCGCGCGCAGCGTCTGCGAGGGCTGGATGAACGTGCGCCCGACGTACGGGTTCTTCATCAGGCCCTGGCCGTAGGTGATGCCGGACTCCTCGGCGTAGCCGATGGCCGCCGGGGTGCCGGACTCCGGCACCGGGATCACCAGATCCGCCTCGACCGGATGCTCCTTGGCGAGCTGGCGGCCGATCTGCACCCGCGCCGCGTGCACGTTCCGGCCGGCGATGGTGGCGTCCGGCCGGGCGATGTAGACGTACTCGAAGAGGCAGCCCTTCGGCTCCGGCGCGGCGAACCGGCTGGAGCGCAGCCCGTCCTCGTCGACGGCGATCAGCTCGCCCGGCTCCACCTCGCGGACCACGCTCGCGCCGACGATGTCCAGCGCGGCGGTCTCGCTCGCCACCACCCAGCCGCGCTCCAGCCGGCCGAGCACCAGTGGGCGCACGCCGTGCGGGTCACGCGCCGCGTAGAGCGTCGACTCGTCCATGAAGACGAAGCTGAACGCGCCGCGGAGCTGCGGCAGCACCTCCAGCGCAGCCGCCTCGACCGAGAGGTCGGGCCGGCTGGCCAGCAGCATCGTGACCAGCGACGTGTCGTTGCTCGACCCGTCGGAGTCCAGGCCCCGGGCGGACACCTCGCGCTGCAACTCGGCGGTGTTGACCAGGTTGCCGTTGTGGGCCAGCGCGATAGTGGTGCCGGCGCTGGTGGCCCGGATCGTCGGCTGGGCGTTCTCCCAGGTCGAGCCGCCCGTGGTGGAGTAGCGCGCGTGGCCGATCGCGACGTGCCCGCGCAGGCTGGCCAGGGTCGGCTCGTCGAACACCTGGGCGACCAAGCCGAGATCCTTGTAGACCACCACGCCCGAGCCGTCGCTGACCGCGATCCCCGCGGCCTCCTGGCCGCGGTGCTGGAGGGCGTAGAGCCCGAAATAGGTGAGGTTCGCGACCTCTTCCCCGGGCGCCCAGACACCGAAGACGCCGCACGCGTCCTGGGGGCCGGGTCGCTGGGGGTCAAGGTCGTGGCTCAGCCGGCCATCGCCTCGGGGCACCTGCCGCTCCCTCGTGCTGGGGGGTCTGGACTGGCCTGGCGGAGTCGGGGGGCAGCTCCGCACCGTGGGCCGGGACCGTCGTCGGCCACCAGTGTACGCGAACACACGTCGCCACCGACAGTCACGAACCGTCTGCGGAGCGTGGCTCGGGACGCCCGCGCCGGCCGGTTAAATCGGGAGGTACGCGGAGAGGTCGGCGCGGTTGCCGGAGACCCGTACGCGACCCTCGGTGACCGCCTCGGCCCAGCCGAGCCGTCCGGTGGCCACCGCCAGCCAGGTGGCCGGGTCCATCTCCACCACGTTCGGCGGGGTGCCGCGGGTGTGTCGCGGCCCCGGCACGCACTGCACCGCCCCGTAGGGTGGGACGCGCACCTCCACCGATCGGCCGGGCGCGCGCTCCGTGAGGGCGGTCAAGAGCGTCCGGACCGCCTCCCGGAGCACCGGCCGTTCGGGCGTACGCCCCTCGTCCAGCGCCGCCAGGGCGGCGAGCACCGAGTCGGAATAAGCGCGCGGAGAGGACACGACGGGACGATACGACCCCGCAGGAGGCCACCCGACGCCGGCCCTGGGTAGAGATGATCCGGTCAGACAAGGCATAGTTGCCGACGGCGTAATTCGTACCGTGAGTGATCAACCCGGCCGGACCGGCCGGCGGGAAGATCAGACCCGGAAGGCGGTGGACGTGTCCACACACCGACGTGCCTGGAAGCATCGGGCCGGTGTGGTCGTAGCGCTGGTCTTCGGCGCCCTGCTCACCGTCCCCGCCACACCCGCCCTCGCGGCGAACATCGTCACCGCCGACAACTCCGTGACGATCGAGGCCGGCAAGAGCAGCACGGTCAACGTCTTGGTCCGGCTGGGCGACGGTGAGACGTCCGCCGACATTGACGTGACCGGCCTGCCGGATGGCGTGACCTGTGGGGGCTGCGGTCCGCTCGACTTCGGTGGCCAGCCGACGAAGCAAGTCACCTTGACGCTGTCCGCCGCCGGGAACGCGCCGGATGCCAACGGCAGGCAGGCGAGGATCACGGTCACGGGTGACGGCGGACGTCAGCTCCGGGTCACGGTCAAGGGCGCGGCTGCTCCTCCCCCGCCGCCGCAGCAGCCGCAGACCGTCAAGACGGTCTCCGGCAAGGTGGTCAACTCCGACGGTGAGCCGATCTCCGGCGCGCTCGTCATGCTGCGCGACAGCGCCGGCAAGGAGCGCCGGACGAACACGAACGGCAGCGGCAACTTCAGCTTCAGCGGCTCCGCCGACAACCCGATCGCGCCCGGCCGGATCGATCTGGGCGCCTCCGCGGACGGCGCGACCCCGAGCGCCAAGTCGATCAACGCCGCCGCCGGCCAGTCCGTGACCGGCGTCCGGATCAGCGTGGCGCTCAAGGCCTCGGCCAGCCCGAGTGCGACGCCGTCGGCCAGCGAGTCGGCCCCGCCGTCCGAGGAGGTCACCGAGGACGAGGTCACCGAGGGCCCGGCCACCGAGGCGCCGGCCGCCCAGCAGCCGTCCGCCAACGAAGACTCCGGCGGCTTCGGCAACTGGCTGCTGATCCTGCTCGGCGGCCTCTTCGTCGCCGTCGGCGTGGGCACCATCGTGCTGCTCTACATGCGCCGCAAGAACGACGAGGGCGACGGCGACGGTCCCGACGGGCCGGCCGGTCCGGGTGGCCCGGGTGGGGCGGCGGCGGGCGCGATCCCCGCGGCCCACGGCGCCTACCGGGGCGTGGACGACCAGACCCGGGTGGTCAACGGCATGGGCGCCGGGCCGGCCCCGACCATGGTCGGGGGCGCCGCGATGAGCGAGGCGCCGACCATGCTCCAGCGCCCGGTCGTGGACGACGTCCCGCCGGACCCGTACGGCGCGCCCCCCGGGCCCGCCTACGGCGTCGGAGCGGGGCAGGCCGGCTACGGCTACGGCGACGACGCGCCCGCTCAGGGCGGCTACGGCGGCGGCTACGGCAACGCGCCCTCCTCGGGCGGCGGCTACGGCAACGGCCCGTCCTCCGGCGCCGGCTACGGCAGCCCCGACTACGCGGCCGGTGCGGCCGGTGCGGCCGGCTACTCCGCACCCCAGGGCGGCGGGTACGGCAACGAGCGCTTCGACGAGCCCACCGGCCGCTACACCGGCGACAGCACCCAGTACGCGCCGGCGGCCGACCCGTATCCGACAAGCACCTACCAGCCTGAGCAGGGTCGGGGCTACGACCAGCCCGGCGCGGGTCAGTACGGCCGGGGCACGGAGCAGGCCGACGGCTACGGCGGTGGCTACGGCGCTGCCGACCCGGCGGGTGGCTACGACACCGCTCCGGCGGGCGGCTACGACGGCGGCCGGCAACAGGGCGGCTACGGCGACGCCCCGACCGGCGGCTACGGCGCTGCCCCGACGGGTGGCGGCTACGACAACGCCCCCGCCAGCGGCTACGGCGACGCCCCGGGCTACGGCGACAGTCGGCCGGGCGGCGGCTACGACAACGCTCCGGCCGGCGGCTACGACGGCGGCCGGCAACAGGGCGGCTACGGCGACGCCCCGACCGGCGGCTACGGCGCTGCCCCGACGGGTGGCGGCTACGACGGTCGCCCGCAGGGCGGCTACGACGCCGGCACGGCCGGCGGGGGCTACGGCAACGGCCCCGGCGGCTACGACGGCGGGCACCAGCAGGGCGGCTACGACCAGCGTGGCGGTTACGGCGACGGCTACGGCCAGCAGGGCGGTTACGGCCAGCCCGGCGGGTACGGCCAGGAACCGCCGCAGCAGCGCGGCCCCGGCTACGACAACCAGGGCGGCTACCCCGAGGATCCGGCGCAGCCCGGTCGGGGCCGTGCGGACGGTACGCCGGAGCGGGGCGGGCGACGCCTCGACTGGCTGGACGACTGACCATCTTTCCCGTGCCACCCGTGGCCGTCCGGCTCCTGCCGGGCGGCCACGCTCGTCACCGAGCCCGCCGGTGCCAGGGCGAGGAGGCTCAGGCGGGGGCGAAGTAGCCCTGGCGGAGCACCGGCACCACGTCGGAGACCCCGACCTCGGCGGCGACCTCGACGTCCTCGGCGAACCCGCCCTCGGCGAGTTCCCGGCCGGAGACGCAGCCCCGGACCGCCGCCGGCACGTCGGGCGTGCTGGCCAGCGCCGCCAGCGCCACGGCCGCCTCCACCGAGAGGCCCCCGGGCACGCCGGCCAGGGCGTCCAGCACGCAGGCCGCCCCGAGCTGGTCCTCCACGCCGGGGCGCAGTGACCCGTCGGGCCAGTGCTCACCGGCGGCCACCACGCCCACCGGGGCGTCGCTCGTGCCGTACCCCTGGTGGCGGAGCCATCGCCCGACGGCGCGTGCGTTACGCAGGCACGCCGCCACCACCGGCGTGCCGGTGGCGCTCGCCGCGGCGCTGATCGCCGAGCCGTTGGGCGACGGCAGCACCAGGTCGGCGACCACCGGCGCGGTCCGCAGCGCCGCCGGGGAGAGCGACCACGGATGCTCCGGGGTCGTCTGCCGGCGGCCCACCGCGGCGACCGCGCCCACCCGGCGGGCGTACTCGGCCGCCTGCTCACCCCAGGGGAACGGGTGCACCCGCGAGCCCCGGCTCACCGCCACCTCCACGGCGGTGGTGAACGACAGGACGTCCACCACCACCAGGACGGCACAGACCCGGCCGAGTTCCGCCGCTCCGGTCAGGCCCCAGTCGAACCGGGCCCCGGCACCGGGCTGCGTGAAGACGCCCAAGGTCGCGGCCTCAGCGCTGGTCCGGCTCGCTGGAAGCCGGGCGGGCGTCGCCCGGGGCGGAGCCGGACGGAGACCCGGTGGCCTCCGCCGGGGACGCCTCGGCCCGCGCCGCGGTCGGCTCGTCGGACCCGGCCTTGTCAAGCGCAGGCACCGGACCGGTCGATGCGTCCGCCGCGGTCGGACCGGTCGGCGTCTCCCCGGCTCCGGGCGGGACGTCTCCGGCCGGAGCGGGCCCGGTGCCCGCGTCCGCCCGCGTCGGGCCGCCCGACGGTGCCGGCGCGTGCGCGTCCGGGGCCGTCCGGGCGATCGGCTCCGCGTCGACCTGCGCCGGATCCACCCCCACCGGCTGTTCGGCGGTGGCCGGCAGCACGGTGGTGGTGCCGGTACGGGTCGCCGCCACCTCCACCCGCGCCGCCTCGGCCTCGCCGAAGAGGCGCGGCAGGGTCGCGGCGTGCGTCTCGCGCAGCTCGTCCAGGCCGATCCGGAACTGGCCACGCACCTCCAGCGCACCGCCGGCCGGATCGGTCACGCCGATGTACTCCCACGGCACCCCGCGCTCGGCGCAGAGGGCGGTGAACGCCTTCTCGTGCCCGCGCGGCACCGACACCAGCACCCGGCCGGCGGACTCGCTGAACAGGAACACGAACGGCATGGAGCCGTCGGCGAAGTGCTCCGGCAGGGTGATCCGGGCGCCGACGCCGCGGCGCAGGCTGGACTCGACCAGGCTCTGCGCCAGGCCGCCGTCGGAGAGGTCGTGCGCCGAGCTGACGTGCCCCACCCGGGCCGCCTCGGCCAGCAGCTCGCCGAGCTGCCGCTCGCGGGCCAGGTCCACCTGCGGCGGGATGCCGCCCAGGTGCTCGTGGGTCACCCAGGCCCACTCCGAGCCGGAGAGCTCGACGTGCGTCTCGCCGAGCAGGAAGAGCTGGTCGTGGTCGCCGGCCGGCCGCGGCACGAAGCCCATCGGCACCCGCTGCGCGACGTCGTCGAGCACGCCCAGCACGCCGACCACCGGGGTCGGGTGGATGGCCGCCGCGCCGGTCTGGTTGTAGAAGCTGACGTTGCCGCCGGTCACCGGGATGCCCAGCTCCAGGCAGCCGTCCGCCAGGCCGCGCACGGCCTCGGCGAACTGCCACATCACGCCCGGGTCCTCCGGCGAGCCGAAGTTGAGGCAGTTGGTCACCGCGATCGGCTTCGCGCCGGTCACCGCCACGTTCCGGTACGCCTCGGCCAGCGCCAGCTTCGTCCCGTGGTACGGGTCGAGGCGCGCGTACCGGCCGTTGCCGTCGACGGAGAGCGCGACGCCGAGGCCGCTGCGCTCGTCGATCCGGATCACGCCGGAGTCCTCCGGCTGGGCGAGCACGGTGTTGCCGAGCACGTACCTGTCGTACTGCTCCGTCACCCAGGTCTTGTCGGCCAGGTTCGGCGAGGCGATCATGCGCAGCACGGTCTCCCGGAGCGCGTCCGGGGTGCTCGGCCGGGGCAGCGTCTCGGCCCGGTCGGCCTGGAGCAGGATCAGGTCGGCCGGCTCGCGCATCGGGCGGGCGTAGACCGGCCCGTCGTCGACGAGCGAGCCCGGCGGCACGTCCACCACGAGCTGGTCGCGCCAGGTGATGACCAGCCGGCCCGGTCGGCCGTCCGGCGACGGCGCGGTGACCTCGCCGATGGCGGTGGCCCAGACGCCCCACTTCTCGGCGGTCTTGAGCACCGCCTCCAGCTTCTCCGGCGTGACGACCAGCAGCATCCGCTCCTGGGACTCGCTGGCCAGGATCTCGTGCGGCTCCATCGAGGGCTCGCGCAGCGGCACCCGCTCCAGCCACACCCGCATGCCGGTGCCGGCGGAGGCGGCGGTCTCGGTCAGCGCGCAGGTCAGGCCGGCGCCGCCGAGGTCCTGGATGCCGACGACCAGTTCGGCGTCGTACAGCTCCAGGCACGCCTCGATGAGCAGCTTCTCCATGAACGGGTCGCCCACCTGCACGGACGGGCGGCGCTGCTCGCTGCCCTCGTCGAAGGTGGCGCTGGCCAGCACGGACACGCCGCCGATGCCGTCGCGGCCGGTCCGGGCGCCCATCAGCACCACGACGTTGCCGGGGCCGGTGGCGTCCTTCTTCTGGAGCCGGTCGACCGGCAGCACGCCCAGGCAGAGCGCGTTGACCAGGGGGTTGCCCTGGTAGCAGGGGTCGAAGACCACCTCGCCGCCGATGTTGGGCAGGCCGAGGCAGTTGCCGTAGCCGCCGACGCCGGCCACCACGCCGGGCAGCACGCGGGCGGTGTCCGGGTGGTCGGCCGCGCCGAAGCGCAGCGGGTCCATCACGGCCACCGGGCGGGCGCCCATGGCGAGGATGTCGCGGACGATGCCACCGACGCCGGTCGCCGCGCCCTGGTACGGCTCGACGAAGCTCGGGTGGTTGTGCGACTCGACCTTGAAGGTCACCGCCAGCTCGTCGGAGACCCGGACCACACCGGCGTTCTCCCCGATGCCGGCGAGCAGCCGGTCGCTCGGCGGCGCCTTCTCGCCGAACTGGCGCAGGTGCACCTTGCTCGACTTGTAGGAGCAGTGCTCGCTCCACATGATCGAGTACATGGCCAGCTCGGCCTGGGTCGGTCGCCGGCCGAGGATGTGCCGGATCCGGTCGTACTCGTCGTCACGGAGACCGAGTTCGGCGTACGGCTGAAGCTCCTCCGGCGTGCCGGCGGCCTGCGGGACGGTGTCGACGCCCGGGGCCCAGTCGTCGGTCGGGCCGGCCTGCGGCGTCACGCCCTGCGGCTCCCGCAGGGCCGGATCCGGATGGATGGTCATGACATCTCCTTGCTGCGCTCGCCGTCGGGACGGCGGGTGAGCCGACCGATGGTCACGCCGGTGCTCCCACCAGGTGCTTGAGCACCGAGGTGAAGAAGCCGAGGCCGTCCAGGGAGGGACCGGTGAGCGCCTCCACCGCGTGCTCGGGATGCGGCATGATGCCGACGACGTTGCCGGCCTCGTTGGTGATCGCGGCGATGTCGCGCTGCGAACCGTTGGGGTTGCCGCCGAGGTACCGGGCCACGACGCGGCCCTCGGCCTCCAGCCGGTCCAGCGTGGCGGTGTCGGCGACGTAGCAGCCCTCGCCGTTCTTGACCGGGATGAGAATTTCCTGGCCCGGCTGGAACGCGTTGGTCCAGGCGGTGCCGGCGGCCTCGATCCGGAGGACCTGGTCCCGGTTGCGGAAGTGCAGGTGCTGGTTGCGGGTGAGCGCCCCGGGCAACAGATGGGCCTCGCAGAGGATCTGGAAGCCGTTGCAGATGCCCAGTACGGGCAGGCCACCACGGGCGCCGTCCACGATCGTCTCCATCACCGGCGCGAACCGGGCGATGGCACCGCAGCGCAGGTAGTCGCCGTAGGAGAAGCCACCGGGCAGGACGACGGCGTCCACCCCGTGCAGGTCCGGGTCGCCGTGCCAGAGCCGCACCGGCTCGGCGCCGGCGATCCGGACGGCCCGGGCCGCGTCCCCGTCGTCGAGCGAGCCGGGGAAGGTCACCACACCGACCCGGGCGGTCACGAGTGCGCGCCCGCGGTCTCGTCGGCCTCGACCACGCGGACCGTGAAGTCCTCGATGACCGGGTTGGCGAGCAGCTTGTCGGCGATCTCACGGGCCCGGTCCAGGTCCGGTTCGCCGGTGAACTCGATCTCGATCCGCCTGCCGATCCGGACCGAGGCGACGTCACTGACGCCGAGTCGGGGCAGTGCGTTTGCGACGGCCTGGCCCTGCGGATCGAGGATCTCGGGCTTGAGCATGACGTCGACGACGACGCGAGGCACTGGGCACTCCTGACTGTGTACGCAGTTGGGTGCCGGCCCACAAACGGCCGAGCGCAGCCAGCCTACCTGGCAGATACCGCCCCACCCGCACCGGCCGGGGGCAGTTCGGGCGGTGGAGGGCGGGACCCGGAGGACCGTTGCGCGTTCGTTGCGGCGTCGATACGCATTCGTTGCGCGGCACTCCGGTCGAGAGGCTTGGACAACCGCCCTCACCAGGCATTTCGTCGCGTATCGCTCGGCCGGCGGGCTGGTTTCCGACCGCGGCCCGCCACGCCCGAGCCATCGCTCCGGATCGATCAATGTCTTGTGACGGGACTCGCCCCGGCCGTAGCATGCATCGTCAGATGTCGATGTTGATGATCGACCTCTGCCGCCGGTCCACCCCGCCCGGCGGATGCCCATCCGCGCCCGGCAACCCCGGGTGTCCGCGCAGAAGGAGCCCCACATGCGCCTCCGTCCCCTGCTCGCCGTGCTGACCACCGCGCTGGCCGGCGTGCTGGCCACCGCATCCGGCGCCGGTGCCGCGCCGGCCGGCCCGCAGCCGATCATCGGCGGGAGCACCGTCTCGTCCGCGCCGTGGGCCGCGGCGGTCTTCAGCAACGGCTCGTTCACCTGCTCCGGCAGCGTGATCGCGTCCCAGTGGGTGCTCACCGCCCGGCACTGCGTCAGCGGCACGATGTCGGTCCGGGTCGGCAGCGTCTACTACGCCTCGGGCGGCGTCACCCGGACCGTGAGCGCGTCCTACACCCGCAACGACCTGGCCCTGCTCCGGCTCTCCAGCACGGTCAGCACCTCCACCGTGTCGCTGGCCAGCAGCAACCCGCCGGTCGGCTCCACCAACTCGATCTACGGCTGGGGCATGACCTGCTACAGCGGCTGCGGCGCGTCGCCCCAGCTCAAGACCGCCAGCGTCCAGGTGACCAGCACCAACGCCACGGACGCGTACGGCGGCCAGGCGATCCGGAGCACCCGGATCAACGGCAACGCGTGGCGGGGCGACTCGGGCGGCCCGCAGTTCTACAACGGTCAGCAGGTGGGCGTGGCCTCCACCGCCGACGGCTCCAGCATCCAGAACTACGGCAGCGTCGCGTACAACCGGTCCTGGATCACCTCGGTGGCCGGTGTCTGACGGTTGGTGCCGAAGCGGCGCGGATGGCCGGGAGTCGCCCGGCCGTCCGCGCCGCGCCGTTTTGCAGCATCCGGTCGGGTGCCCACGGCACGCGAACCCCCTCCGCCGGGGGCTGACAGCATCGACACCGTGCTGGTCGTGACGACGGATCAACTGCCCGGCTACGAGATCCGCCAGATCCTCGGCGAAGTGGTCTCCTCGATGGCGAGGACCCGCAACCCGTACCGCGAGGGGGTCAAGAACCTGCGCGGTGGCGCCTACGACCCGATGGCCCCGGACAACCTCACCCGGTGGCGGACCGACTCGGTGGCCCGGTTGGGTGAGGAGGCGCAGCGGCTCGGCGCGAACGCGGTGATCGGCATGCGTTTCGACAGCCGCGACTGCGGTGAGATGTGGATGGAGATCTGCGCCTACGGCACGGCGGTGATCGTCGCGCCGAAGACACCCGACGTCATGCCACCCGACCAGCCGATGATCGCTGCCGAAACGGCCCACGACCCGGAGATCGCCAGCGCCCCCGGCGGCATCGCCGAGCCGGCCAGCGCCCCCAACCTGTCCACGGCCGCCGAAACCCCCACCGGCCCCTGACCCAGCGTCTCGGCGCCGTCTTGTCGCTGCTGATTCACGGAAAGTGCGGCCATCGAGCGCGAAATAGCCGCACTTTCCGTGAATCAGCGGGCACCGGAGAGATCGGTCAGAGGATGGGAGGCGGGGAGTAGGCGGCGGCCTCGGGGTGGGACTGGACGATCTTGGTAACGCGGGCGACCAGGTGGGACACCTGGGTCTCCGCCGCGCCGGTGAACGTGTTGCGGTCGGCGACCAGCGCGTCGATGTCGGCCCGGGTCAGGTTCAGGCGGCCGTCGGCGGCCAGGCGGTCGAACAGGTCGTTCCCGGCCGCGCCCTGCTCCCGCATGGCCAGCGCCACGGCCACCGCGTGCTCCTTGATGACCTCGTGCGCGACCTCCCGGCCGACGCCCCGACGCACGGCGGCGACCAGGATCTTCGTGGTGGCCAGGAACGGCAGGAAGCGCTCCAGCTCCCGGTTGATCACCGCCGGGTACGGGCCGAACTCGTCCAGCACCGTCAGGAACGTCTGGAACAGGCCGTCGGCGGCGAAGAACGCGTCCGGCAACGCCACCCGCCGCACCACCGAACAGGAGACGTCCCCCTCGTTCCACTGGTCGCCGGCCAGCTCGCCGACCATCGACAGGTAACCCCGGATGATCACGGCGAAGCCGTTCACCCGCTCCGAGGAGCGGGTGTTCATCTTGTGCGGCATCGCGCTGGAGCCGACCTGCCCCGGCTTGAAGCCCTCGGTGACCAGCTCCTGCCCCACCATCAGCCGGATGGTGGTGGCCAGCGACGACGGCGCGGCGGCCACCTGCGCCAGCGCGGAGAGCACGTCGAAGTCCAGCGAGCGCGGGTAGACCTGCCCGACGCTGTCCAGCACCCGGGCGAACCCCAGGTGCCCGGCCACCCGGCGCTCCAACTCGGCCACCCGGTCGGCGTCACCGTCGAACAGGTCGAGCTGGTCGGCGGCGGTGCCCACCGGCCCCTTGATCCCGCGCAGCGGGTAGCGGCCGATCAGGTCCTCCAGCCGCTCGTACGCGATCAGCAGCTCCTCCGCGGCCGACGCGAAGCGCTTGCCCAGCGTGGTGGCCTGCGCCGCGACGTTGTGCGAGCGGCCGGTCATCACCAGGCCGGAGTATTCGCCCGCGTGCCAGGCCAGCCGCGCCAGCGTGGCGACCACCCGGTCCCGGACCAGCTCCAACGACGCGCGGATCTGGAGCTGCTCGACGTTCTCGGTGAGGTCCCGGGAAGTCATCCCCTTATGCACGTGCTCGTGCCCGGCGAGCGCGCTGAACTCCTCGATCCGGGCCTTCACGTCGTGCCGGGTGACCCGCTCGCGCGCCGCGATCGAGGCCAGGTCGACGTCCTCCAGCACCCGCTCGTACGCCTCGACCACCCCGTCCGGCACCGGCACGCCGAGGTCCCGCTGGGCCCGGAGCACCGCCAGCCAGAGCCGGCGCTCCATCCGCACCTTCTCCTCCGGCGACCAGAGGGCGACCAGCTCGGGCGAGGCGTAACGGTTGGCGAGCACGTTCGGGATCGTCGTCACGTACCTCATTCTCCCGTACCCGCCCGCGGCGCTCCCGGCCGCACCGCCCCCCACCGGTGCCGGCCGACCGCCGACCGGGGGACTGGCTAAGGTGATCATCCTGCTCAATCGACTGACGGGAATGGGGAAGAGTGTCCAGACCTACCGGCAAGGTCGCCCTGGTCACCGGCGGAAGTCGCGGCATCGGCGCCGCCGTCGTACGCCGCCTGGCCGAAGACGGCGCACACGTCGCGTTCACCTACCGCACGGCGGCGGACAGCGCGAAGGCAGTGGTCGCCGACGTCGAGGCGTACGGCCGCACCGGCCTGGCGATTCAGGCCGACAGCAGCGACGCCGCGGCGGTGATCGGGGCGGTCGAGCGGACCGTCGCCGAGCTGGGTCGGCTGGACATCCTGGTCAACAACGCCGGGGTGTTCGCGGCTGCCCCGATCGAGGAGGTCGGGCTCGACTACCTCGACCGGGCCATCGCCGTGCACGTCCGAGGGGTCTTCCTGGCCACCCAGGCGGCGGTACGCCACATGGGCACCGGCGGGCGGATCATCAACATCGGCAGCAGCTTCGCCAGCCGCGTCCCGGCTGCCGGCGTAAGCGTCTACACCATGACCAAGAGCGCGGTCAACGGCCTGACCAGGGCACTCGCCCGGGAACTCGGCCCGCGCGGGATCACCGTCAACCTCCTGCTGCCCGGTTCCACCGACACCGACATGAATCCGGCGGACAGTGTCGGCGCCGAAGCGCAGCGGGCGCACATCGCCCTCGGCCGGTACGGGACGCCGGAGGATGTGGCGGCGACGGTCAGCCACCTGGTGGGCGACGGCGGGCGGCACATCACCGGCGCGTCGATCGCCATCGACGGCGGTACCACCGCCTGACCGGGAAGCCCGGGGCAGCGGTCGCGGTTGGCGACCGCTGCCCGCCGGCCGCGCAGCCGGCGATCAGGCCGTCCCGGGCGGTCGTTCCGGCGGGATGTCGACGATGCGACAGTCACGCTACGGCGCGAATTCCACGGATATGCTGTCCGCCCTCCGTCAATGATCCTCGATCCGGGAAGGCGTCCCCGATGTCCCAACCCGTACCCGATGTCGACACGCTGCCCTTCCTGGTGTCCGTGGAAGTGGCGGACGACCCGGACACCATGGGGTTGTTCCGCAAGGGCGAACGGGAGGTGGCGGTCCGGCACATCCCGATCGCCGTACTCCGGGAGAGCGTCCGGCACACGGTGGCCGCGCTGCGCACGGTCTTCGACGAGGTGGCCGAGGAAACCGGGCGGCTCCGGCTCGCCGAGGCGCAGTTCAGCTTCGAGGTGTCGGCCAAGGGCGGCCTGAACCTGGTCGGTACGACCGAGATCGGCTCCAAGGGCACGGTCACGCTGACGTTCCGGGAGTAGCCGTCGTGGCCACCTTCCGTGCTCTCCTGCTCGGCGTCGCGGAGTACGACGACCCGCAGATCCTGCCGCTGCCGTTCGTCACGAACGACATCGGCGCACTGAGCGTGGCCCTGGAGGAGACCGGATACCGGGTCCGGACCCTCGACAACGGCCGACTCAGCCGGCCGAAGATCTGCGCCGAGGTGGGACAGTTCCTCGGCGACGCCCGCCCGAACGACAACCTGCTCGTCTACCTCAGCGGGCACGGCGCCCACACCGAGGGCGTCGACTACCTGGTGCCGTCCGAGGCCGACCTGCGGATCCCGCTGCGGGAGTCGATGGTCCCGCTCACCTACTGGGCCGGCGCGCTGGAGCGCAGCCGCGCCGGGCAGGTGCTCTTCGTGGTGGACGCCTGCCGGGAGGGGTTCGACCAGGAGGCCATGGCGCTGGAGCTGAGGAAGTGGAGCACCGGGCGGATCAGCCACGTGGGGCAGCAGCGGATCGCCTACCTGTTCGCCTGCGGCCCCGGGGAGAAGGCGCAGTTCGTCCCCGGCGCCGGTGACTCCTTCAGCGTCTTCTCCCGGGCGTTGCAGCAGGTTCTGGCCGGCGGTGAGGCGGGCCGCAGCCTGGAAGACCTCGTGACCGCGGTCAACGAGCAGATGAGGGAGCTGGCGGCGGCCTTCGACCGGCGGGTCCAGACCGCGCACGCCCATCCGGACGCTTCCGGGATATCCCCCTTCCCGATCTCGTCGCGCCGGTCGACGCAACGCTCGTTCGACTGGGTGGCCCAGGCACAGGCCCACCGGGCCTGGGACCTGGTCGCGCCGTCGCTGGCCAGCGAGGAGCTCCGGTCCTCCACCATCAGCCTGGTCGAGCACGTGGTGCGCCTGCGCCGGGACGCCGCACGGGAGTTGACGGGCGACCCGTGGCACGAGCCGGATCTCGCGACGCGCATCAGTCGGCGGGTCGAGTTCCTGACGAACCTCGTCGCGTTTCCCGCCGCGACCTCGGCGGGCGAGCTGCGCCTGTCCGCGGCCGAGGCCGCGCTGCTGGTCGCCGGCCCCTATCTGTACGACACGTTGTGGACGCTGCGCGCCGCCCGCGCCACCCGTGTCGATCCGGCCAACTGGCACCCACCGGAGCAGCCCGACCCCGAGAGTGACTCCTACCGGCGTTTCGCGCAGAGCTTCCCGCGGCTGTGGCGCCGGCTGAACGGCCAGGCACAGAACTCGGACGTCGCCGGTCAGATCGGGTGGTGGCTGCTGCATCGCTGGATCGCCCGGCAGTCGCTGACCCGGTCCGACGGGGACGTCGCGGAGCTGATACCGCTCGGGGTCGCGTCGCTGTACCTGTCCGCGCGGGTCTTCGAGCAGCCCCGGGTGACCGAACTGATCAGGAGCCTGCGCGGTGGTCCGGGCTTCCTCACCCGTACCGACCGACCCGGGCGGTTGCAGAGCCGCTGCACGGTCGGCGCGGGAACGGCCGAGGAACAACCGGTACGGGAGCGTCTGGTCGCCTATCTCCTGGCCGCGGGACGCGCCATGGCCATCGAGGCCGCCGCGCTCCCGGAGGTCGTCGTCGAGCACATGGGGATCAGCGATCCGGTGTCGCCGGACGAGCTGCACGCCTCCATCGACTCGGTGGACTGGGAGTCGCGCGGACCGGTGCGGGTGCTGCGCACCACCTGCGCCCACCCGGCCATCGAGATCGCCCTGCGGGCGCACGTCGAGTTCTTCGACGCGCTCCTGGTCGAGATCCAGGACGCCGCCGCCGAGGACGCTCATCTCCATCCGCTCTCGGCCCTGCCGGCGCACGCCTCGGCGGACCAGGTGCGCCCGAGCGAGGGGCCGGACGGGCGGGCCTACCAGTCCGCCGGGGTGCGGTTCCACCTCGCCGAGGACCGGATCCAGGAACTGCTCATGGGTGAGCAGCTCTACGGCGATCCGCTGCTGGCCATCCGGGAGCTGTACCAGAACGCGCTCGACGCGTGCCGGTACCGCTCCGCCCGGAACGAGTACCTGAACCGCACCGGCCGGACCACACCCGCGTGGGAGGGCAGGATCGACTTCGTCCAGGGCAGGGACGAGCGGGGACGCCCGTATCTGGAATGCGTCGACAACGGCGTGGGCATGGGGGTCCGGGAGCTGACCGACGTCTTCTCACAGGCCGGGACCCGCTTCGTCGAGACGTCCGAGTTCGTGGAGGAGCAGTCGCGGTGGGCACGGCTGGAGCCGCCGATCGACCTGTTCCCCAACAGTCGCTTCGGGGTCGGCGTGTTGAGCTACTTCATGCTCGCCGACGAGATCACCGTGGAGACCTGCCGATTCGGCCAGGAGGGGCGGCCCGGTAGCCGTCTCTGGGTGTCGATCGCCGGGCCGGGCAACCTGTTCCGGATCCGGGAGACCGGGCCGGGACAGGACGCCGGCACGAGAGTCCGGCTCTATCTCCGGAAGGACACCGAGAAGCTCTCCAGCTCGGACTTCCTGCGTCGGCTCCTCTGGGTGGCGGAGTTCCGGACCACCGTGACGTACGACGGCGAGACCGCCGTGTGGGAACCTCGCCGCCTGTCGACCATCGCTCCGTTGGGGACCGACCCGTTGGGGGCGGGCGAGGAGTCCGGCCGGTCGCGCAAGGCTCCGGTCGTGGTCAGCTCGGAGCCTCATCCGGTGTGGTGGTGCGACCGTTCCGGCGCCGTCCTGGTGGACGGCATCTGGCTCCAGGAAGCGGACTTCAACGCGGTGGTCAACCTGTACGGCCGGCGGGCCCCACGGCTCTCGGTCAATCGGACCCAGATGCTCGACGACGAGTCGAAGGAGGTGACCGCTCTCCTCCAGGAGGCCGCCGAGGCCGCGGGCGCCCCGGGCAGCCCGCTGTTCGCCCATGAGTGGATCTCGGATCTCGCCACGCGTCAGCCCGTGGTGGCGGACTCGGTGTTCGAGCTGGCGCTCCGGGCGGGCCGGACCTCCTGGCCCACCGGCAGCCTGGCGGACGAACTGCTCACCGTCGGCTGCTATCCGCCCGACGCGACCCTGATGGCGCTGGCCGTCGACACGGTCGATCCGGGACGTGACTCGTCGGACCGGCCGTTCCGGGAGGTGGTGGACCTCAACCATCCGGTCGGGACCTGGCGTCTGGTGGCGTGGATCGCCGCCGGTCTCCACGGCCCCGAGCTGGCGGTGACCGAGGGGCGCATCATCCGGGCACGGCCCAGCGACTCGATGCTCACCCGGGTCGACGGTGCCGGTCGTTCCTGGATCGATCCGGCCCAGCCGGTGCCGATCGGTCACCTCATCCACACGGCCACGAACCGCGGCCCCTCCATTCAGATGGTTGTCGACCGGCTCGTCGAGCTCGGCTATCCGGCGCCTCGGCATGAACTGCCCGACCCGACGAGCCCCACCGACCGGCTGCTGCTGAGTCGCGACCTCGACGGCAGGGGACCGTGGTTGCACCAGGCCGACGAGGTGCCGGTCCCTCAGCTCGTGACAGCGGCGGCGAGGGCGGGCATCGCCACGGAACTCGCCGCGGACCGGTTCCGCCGGCTCGGCTTCACCGTACGCGACGCGCCGCCGGGCGGCCTGGCACATGTCGATCTTCTCGTGGCGAGCGTGCAGTTGGACGGCCGGCGTCCGTGGTTCCGGCCCAGCCAGGCCGTCTCGGGTGGGCATGTCGTCGTCGCCGCGTTCGTGGCCGGCATCTCGGCCGAGGAGGTCGTCGACCGGCTACGCCGGCTCGGCTACGTCGCGGCGGTCCCGCCTCGTGGTGACCTACCCGCCGAGGTGGACATCAAGCTGCTCTGGGGGCTCGACGAGCTGCCGGAGATCCTGAGCGAGTCGACGGCGACGCGCTCGGCTCTCGCTGTCGACCTTCGCAACCGCCGCTACAACACCTCCGGCAACGACGGCGTGCTGGACGCGTCGGAGCCGGTCTCCCCGCACACGCTCGTCGCGGCGGCCAGACGCAGCGGGCTGGGCCCGGACCAGGCCGCCGCACGGCTTCGGCAGCTGGGTTACCAGCTCCTCGGGCAGGATTTTCCGGACACCGTCGCCGAGAACGATCTCGTGCTCCTCAGCCGGGACCTGGACGGTCGGCAACCGTGGCTGGACCCGGGCACCACCGTCTCGCCCTCCCATCTGGTCGCCGCGGCGCGCGAACTGGAGCTGACCCCCACCCAGGTCGCGTCCCGGCTCGAGAAATACGGCTACGCCATCCCGGCGCTGTCGCTCCCGGACATCGTCACCTTCACGGATGTCGGGCTGCTCAGTCGGGACCTGGACGGCGACACGCCGTGGCTGGACGGAGTCAGGATCATCCCCCCGGGGCACGTCCTGCTCGGCGCGAAACGCACCGGCCTCACCCACGCCCAGGTGCACGAACGGCTCCGGCGCTTCGGCCTCACCACGATGCCCGACCTACCGCCCGACGACGTGACCTCCGCAGACCTGATCATTCTCAGCCTGCAACTGGACGGCGAGCACCCCTGGCTCGACGTGGAGCGGCCCACGCCGGTCGGCCACCTGGTCGCCGCGGCGCACCGGACCGGTCTCACCCCGGCCCGGGTGGCGGACCGGCTCCGGGAGTTCGGCCACCCGACGCCCGGACACTCCCTGCCCGACTACGTCACGGCCGAGGACGTCACGCTCGTCAGCCGCTCGCTCGACGGCCGGGGCCCGTGGGTGGACCCGGCCGACGCGCTCTCCCTCGGACGCCTCGTGGTGGCCGCCCACGTCACCGGGCTCGGTCCGGCGCGGGTGTCGCGGCGACTCGAAGAACTCGGTTTCCAGGGCTTCGACGAGTGCCGCATCGCACCTTCGGTCGGTCTGCCCGAGGGCGCGGTCATCCGACTCGTCCCACCGGAGGCGCCGCCGCCCCGTGCCTGAGGGGCTCCGGCGTGCCTCCTTCTGGAACGCTACGGTCCTTCGCGGTGGCCTCACGAGAGCCACCCCGGCCCGGATAACCGGGCCGGGGCAGGCTGGTCGACTACAGCCGGATCGTCGGGTCCAGCGCGACGCCGATCATCTCCTCGGCCGTCAGCAGGTGCCGGTCGGTGGCCGGGTGCGTCTGGACCTGCACCCAGGTCCCGTCCGTGCGCACGACGGTCACGAACCGTTCGACGATCCGGACGGCGGGGCCCGGCACGGTGCGCCGGCCCTCGAAGTCCGCCACGACCACCCGCTCGCCGTCCGGGCCGGTGAAGGATCGGCACTTCAGCGAGCCAGGGGTGCAGCGCTGGGGACCGGCGGTCTGGCCGGGTCGGGGTCGACCCACGAAGACGCCCAGGTAGGAGCGGACGTCGCCGCGCGCCGCCACGCCGACCCCGAACCAGCCGGTCATGGACTCCCACTGGAACGGCTGCACCGACCACTGGGGCGTGTCGGTGAGCGGGCCGCCCCAGGTGGCCTGGTCGGTGACCGGACCGGCACCGCGTACCCACCGCAGGTCCGGCGCCTCCCGGTCGAGCGCGGCCAGCATCGCGGAGCGGAGGTGCTCCGCGGGGTCCACCGCCGTGGCGGACGCCGCCGAGTAGGCGGGGGCGGGCCCGGCGGCCGAGCCCGGTCCGACCAGTGTGCCGGCGCCGAGCGCCAGCGCCAGCACCGCGGTCGCCGCCGAGGCCGTGTACGCGGTGGTGCGCCGTCGGCGCCGTCGGCCCTCCCGGGTCACCAGGGCATCGACGTCCACGGCCGTCGGTGGTGCCGCGCCGATCGCCTCGTCGAAGATCTGCCGGTACGTCATCTCTGCCTCCCGCTCTCCACTGCCGAGTCCGGTGAGGCGAGCAGGCGGAGCGTCTCCAACGCCCGGGCGGCCTGACTCTTCACGGTCCCGCTGCTGATGCCGAGCACCTGGGCGGTCTCCTCGACCGAGAGGTCGCAGTAGAACCGGAGCACCACCACCGCGCGTCGCCGGGGGGCGAGCCGCCCGAGCAGGTCGAGCAGCACCTCCCGCTCACCGACGTCCGGCTCCCCGGCGGCCAGGTCCGCCCGGTCCGGCACGTCGTCGGTGCTGCGTTCGCGCCGCCACGGCCGTCGCCGCTCGTCCAGCCAGGCGTTGGTGAGCATCCCCCGGACGTACGCGTCGAGGTTGTCCGCGTCGCGGGCCCGCCGCCAGCTCCGGTAGAGCTTGCTCAATGTGATCGACACCAGGTCGTCCGCCGTGTGCCAGTCCCGGCAGAGCAGGTACGCGGTACGGCGTAACGGCTCCAGCCGAGCGGACACGTAGTCGCGGAACTCGTCGTCGCGCCCGGTCACGGAACAGCACCCGTCGCTCGCCTCATGCCCAGGGGACGGAAGCCGGGACCGATCAGGTTGCCCGCCTCACGGATACCGCGTCGATGCGCCCCGGTCGGCTCACGGAGCGGGGCGGCCGGTGAGCGCGCGCCAGAGCCCGTCGCCCGCCTCCTCCTCGGTGTCGAAGCGCTGCCGGACGTCGTACGTCCCGCGCTCGTAGGCGCCGATCTCCCAGCCGCCGGCGCGGGCCCGGCGGAGGAACCAGAAGTCGGGCGGGACCGGCACGTGTTCGTGCACGCCCTCCAGTGCGAACGCGTCCGGGGACAGCCCGGCCGCCAGCAACGCGGCGCGTACCTGGTGCCGGTTCACGCCCGACCTCCCGTCTCGTCCAAGAGCTGGCCGGGGCCTGCGCTCACTCCCCGGCGGTCAGATCCTCTTCCGCCAGGAACCCGTTGTCGAGCAGCCACTGCACGGTCAGCGTGGCCCCGGCCTGCGGCAGGTACGCGGGGTTGAGCTGGAACTGGGTGCCCATGCCGGGCTGGGCGAACCACGACGCGATCGGGCCGGAGTCGACGGTGAACGGCTTGACCACGCAGTAGACGTGGTAGTTGGCGAGCGGCGCGTTCGCCGGGGTGTTCAGGCTCTGCGGGGTCAGCGCGCGCGAGCTGAACGGCGTGCCGAGCGGGGCGAGGAACGCGCCGCCGGAGAAGCCGAAGCGGTCGAGCCGGTAGCCGGCCAGCAGCGTCTGCGCCTGCTTGATCGGCCGGCCGTCGGGGGCGATGACGAATCCGCTGGCCGGCGGGTAGACGTACGTCGCCGGGTTCCCGGTGGTGTACTGCGCCAGGAACTGACTCTCGGTCAGCGCCCCGAACCGCTGGTAGCCGGCGAGCAGCGGCCCGACCGGCGAGGCGGTGGGCAGCTCGGCCGGGCCGAGCATCGGGTTGTTGTCGTAGAACTCGGTGGTCGGCGGCGCGATGGGCGGGGTGCCGGGGCGGCAGAGGTTCGGCGTGGGCGTGGGCGGAGGTTGCGGCCGGCCGGAGTCGGCCGCGTCGCCGGCCGGGGGAAGGGCGACCGTCCGGGCGGCCGGCGTGGTGGCGGCGGTCGCGCCGACCGGCTGGGCGGCACCGGGTACGAGGACGAATGCCGCGCCGGAGACGAGGGCGAGCAACCAACGGCGTTTTTTCACCGAAAACCTCCATTTTTGGATGGATCAGTGCAATCCATCCTGGGAGGTTCTCGGCAGTAAGATGAGCTTTCGTCCGGTTCGCTACCTGATCGGGCTATCGCCCGCCTGCCGCGCTTCTCGGCCGGTCACCCCCGACGCCCACCCGGCGAGAACCGGGCGGGCGTCGCCCGTTCAGCGCTCCAGGATCGCGGTCACGCCCTGCCCGCCGGCCGCGCAGACGGAGATCAGGCCGCGCCCGCTCCCCTTGCGGTCGAGCAGCTTGGCCAGCGTGGCGATGATCCGGCCGCCGGTGGCCGCGAACGGGTGACCGGCGGCCAGCGACGAGCCGGCGACGTTCATCCGGTCCCGGTCGATCGGGCCGAGCGGCGCGTCCAGGCCCAGCCGTTCCTTGCAGAACTCCGGCGACTCCCAGACGGCCAGTGTGGCCAGCACCTGCGAGGCGAACGCCTCGTGGATCTCGTAGAAGTCGAAGTCCTGGAGCGTGAGCCCGGCCCGCGACAGCATCCGGGGCACCGCGTACGCGGGCGCCATCAGCAGCCCCTCGTCGCCGTGCACGAAGTCGACGGCGGCCGTCTCGGACCAGGAGAACCAGGCGAGCACCGGCAGGTTGTGCGCCCGCGCCCACTCCTCGGAGGCCAGCAGCACCGTCGACGCGCCGTCGGTGAGCGGCGAGGAGTTGCCGGCGGTCATGGTCGCCCGGTCGACGTCCGGGCCGGTGACACCGAAGATCGGCTTGAGCGAGCCGAGCTTCTCCAACGAGGTGTCCGGGCGGAGGTTCTGGTCGCGGGTCAGCCCCAGGTAGGGGGTCATCAGGTCGTCGAAGAACCCCTCCTCGTACGCGGTCGCGAGCCGCTGGTGCGAGCGGAGCGCCAGCTCGTCCTGGGCGGCCCGGTCGATGTTCCAGCGCAGCGCGGTCCGGGCGGCGTGCTCCCCCATGGACAGCCCGGTACGCGGCTCGGCGTTGCGCGGGATCTCCGGCTTGAACGGTTGGAGCGGGCGCAGCTTCGCGGCCAGCCTGAGCCGCTCGCCGAGGGTCCGGGCGGAGTTGAGCTGGATCAGCGTGCGGCGCAGGTCCTCGTTGACCGCCAGCGGCGCGTCCGAGGTGGTGTCCACGCCACCGGCGACGCCGACGTCGATCTGCCCGAGGGCGATCTTGTTGGCGACACCGATGGCGGCTTCCAGCCCGGTGCCGCAGGCCTGCTGGACGTCGTACGCCGGGGTGTGCGGGTCGAGCCGGGAGCCGAGCACGACCTCGCGGGTGAGGTTGAAGTCCCGGGAGTGCTTCAACACGGCGCCGGCCGCCACCTCGCCGAGCCGCTCGCCGGCCAGCCCGAACCGGGCGACCAGCCCGTCGAGCGCCGCGCCGAGCATGTCGGCGTTGGACGCGTGCGCGTAGCGCGAGTTGGACCGGGCGAAGGGGATGCGGTTGCCGCCGACCACCGCGACCCGCCGGACACTCTGCACGATCGGCCTCCTCGAAGCTGTCGCCGAACCCTACTCACCAGTAGGCTACGCCTATGACCGACAGGTACGCGAGCTTCGTCCAGACGGGGGCCGGTCGCGCGCTGGTCAAGCGCCTCGGGCTGCCCGACCCGCCCCGACTGCGCCGGCACACGCCGGGCGACCCGCTCGTCCCCGGGCCGGTCCTGCTCGGCTCCTCGACCGGCGGCCAGCTCGTCGAGCCGGTCCGCCAGCGCCTGACCGCCGCCGGGGTCGAGCTGGCCGACCCGGCCGCCACCGCCGCCGGCAGCCGCTTCGCCGCCCTGGTGTACGACGCCAGCGGCGTCGCCGACTCCACCGGGCTTCGCCAGCTCTACGACTTCTTCCACCCGCAGGCCCGGTCGCTGCTGCCCAGCGGTCGGGTGATCGTGCTGGGCACGCCGCCGGCCGAGTGCGACTCGCCCCGGGAGGCGACCGCCCAGCGCGCGCTGGAGGGGCTGACCCGCAGCATCGGCAAGGAGTTCGGCCGGGGCGTCACCGCCCAGCTCGTGTACGTCACCCGGCACCGCGATCCCAGCACCCCGGTGAGTCTGGAGTCCACGCTGCGCTTCCTGCTCTCCGGCCGCTCCGCGTACGTCTCGGGTCAGGTCGTCCGGGTCGGCGTCGGCACCGCCGTCGCGCCGGCCGACTGGGACCGGCCGCTGGACGGGCAGGTCGTGCTGGTCACCGGCGCGGCCCGGGGCATCGGCGCGGCGCTGGCGAAGGTGCTGGCCCGCGACGGCGCCCGGGTGGTGGCGCTGGACGTCCCGGCGGCCGGCGACGAGCTGGCCGCGGTGGCCAACGGGATCGGCGGCAGCGCGGTGCAGCTCGACCTGACCGCGCCGGACGCGCCGACCCGGCTGGCCGAGCACCTGGCGTCCCGGCACGGACGGGTCGACGTGGTGGTGCACAACGCCGGCATCACCCGGGACCGGACGCTCGGCCGGATGGACGCCGACCGCTGGGACTCGGTGATCGACGTCAACCTGTCCAGCCAGGAGCGGATCAACGACGTGCTGCTGGAGCGCGACCTGATCCCGGCCGGCGGTCGGATCGTCTCGGTCTCGTCGATCGCCGGGATCGCCGGCAACCGGGGGCAGACCAACTACGCGACCAGCAAGGCCGGTGTGATCGGCCTGGTCGACTCGCTCTCCCCGGTGCTGCGCGAGCGCGGGATCAGCCTGAACGCGGTCGCGCCCGGCTTCATCGAGACCCGGCTGACCGCGCGCATCCCGCTGACCATCCGCGAGGCGGGCCGGCGGATGAACAGCATGGCCCAGGGCGGTCTGCCGGTGGACGTGGCCGAGACGATCGGCTGGCTCTCCTGGCCGGCGACCGGCGCGGTCAGCGGCAACGTGGTCCGGGTCTGCGGCCAGAGCCTGCTGGGGGCGTGATGGCACCCCGCGACCACGACCGCGACGACCTGACCCTGCCGGACCTGATCGAGGGCCCCACCCAGGACCTCACCTCGGCCCGCGCCGCCGCGCTGGCCGCCCGGGCCACCCCACCCCCACCGTCCTCCGCCTCGCCCCACTCCGACGATCGTGAGGTTGACGGCACGTTTGGTGATCCACAAGGCCGCCAACCTCATGATCAACGGGGCGGGAAGCCGGGTGGGGAGCCGGGCGGGCGGCGACGCGTCGAGCTGGGGCGACTGCCGGCGGCGGGTGGGCTGTACCGGCGGGCGCTGCTGGGGGCGGTGCCCGGTCTGGGCGGGCGACGGGGGCGGGAGCTGCCGGCCGTGGAGCTGGCGGTCTCCGGGGTGCCGGTGGACCCGGCGCACCTGGCCGACTACGACCGGGTCTGCGGGTTCCCGCTGGCCGACCGGCTGCCCGCGACGTACCTGCACGTGCTCGGGTTCCCGCTGTCGCTGCGGCTGATGACCGCCGCCGACTTCCCGATCCCGCTCACCGGCGTGGTGCACGTGGCCAACCGGATCACCGTCCACCGGCCGGTCCGGGTCGGCGAGACAGTCGACTTCCACACGTACGCGGAGAACCTGCGTCCGCACGAGCGGGGCCGGCAGCTCGACGTGGTGCTGGTCGGCTCGATCGACGGCGCGGAGGTGTGGCGCGGCGTGTCGACGTACCTCGGGAAGGAGCGCACGGCCGGCGGCGGCGCACGGCGCGACCACGGTGACCGCCCGGCGCCGCCGGCCACCTCCGCGCAGTGGCGGGTGACGCCGCGGGTCGGTACGGACTACGCGCGGGTCTCCGGCGACCACAACCCGATCCACACCTCGAAGCTGGGCGCGCGGCTGTTCGGCTTCCCGCGCCCGATCGCGCACGGCATGTGGAACAAGGCGCGCTGCCTGGCCGCGTTGGACGCCCGACTGCCGGACGCGTACACCGTGGACGTGGCGTTCAAGCTGCCGGTGCCGCTGCCGTCCACGGTGGCGTTCCGGGCCGCCGTGGACGGCGCGGGTTGGGACTTCGGGCTGCACGGCGCACGGGACGGACGACCGCACCTGGTCGGCACCGTCCGCTGAGGAGAGAGGGGACTTGGCGTCCCCTCTTTTGTGCGCTAAGTTGTTCTCAGATTGAGTTGTTCTCAACCTGAGAGAGTGAGCGCCGTGAACGAGCAGGACTTCCTCGCCGGATACGACCCCCGCGACTACCCGGCGGTCGCGGTCACCGTCGACGTGGTGGCGCTGACCATCCGCGAGGACGCGCTCCACCTGCTGCTGATCCGACGCGGCGCCCCGCCGTACGAGGGGCACTGGGCGCTGCCCGGCGGCTTCGTCCACCCCGACGAGGACCTGACCGCCGGCGCCCGGCGCGAGCTGGCCGAGGAGACCGGGCTCGGCGGCGAGCGGCTGCGCCGGGTGCACCTGGAGCAGCTCGGCAGCTACGGCGCGCCCGACCGGGACCCGCGCATGCGGGTGGTCTCGGTCGCCCACCTGGCGTTCGCGCCCGACCTGCCCGAACCGGTCGCCGACAGCGACGCCGACGAGGCGATCTGGCTGCCGGTCACGGCGCTGACCAGCCGGCAGCTCGCCTTCGACCACGACCGGATCATCACCGACGGGCTGGAGCGGGCCCGCTCCAAGCTGGAGTACACGCCGCTGGCCACCCGGTTCCTGGCGCCCGAGTTCACCATCACCGAGCTGCGCGCGGTCTACGAGACGGTCTGGGGCCATCCGCTGCACGCCGGCAACTTCCACCGCAAGGTGCTCTCCGTGCCGGGCTTCGTGGAGAGCACCGGGGCCAGCACCGAGCGCGGCGGCGCACGCGGCGGACCCCGCGCCAAGCTCTACCGCCCCGGCGACGCCCGCCTCCTCCACCCGGCCCTGCTGCGCCCCGCCCGCGAGGAGACGGTCCGGTGACGGCCCCGCCGCACCCACCCGCCCGGCAGCTCAAGGCGCCGCAGCATCCGAGCGACAACGACCTGATGGCCCGCGAGGCACGCGCGCTGCGGCGGATCGCCGAGCGGGGCGACGCCCGCCACCTGGCGTACGTGCCCCGACTGGTCGACTCCTACCCGGTGCGTGACCCGTCGACCGGCGCGGAGCTGCTGGTCAACGAGCTGGAGACGGTCCCCGGGCTGCACAGCCTGGAGGACGTGCGCCGGGCGTACCCGGACGGGGTCGACCCGCGCGACGCGGCCTGGATGTGGCGGCGGCTGCTCGTCGCACTCGGCCTGGCCCACCGGGCCGGCGTGGTGCACGGCGCGGTGCTCCCCCGGAACGTGCTGATCGAGCCGGACGCGCACGGCCTGGTGCTCGTCGACTGGTGCTTCTCCACCGAGCCGGGCGGGCTGGTGCCGGCGCTGGTCACCGACGCGGCCGACTGGTACCCGCCCGAGGTCACCGGGAAGCGCCCCTGCGGCCCCGGCACCGACCTCGCGCTGGCGGCCCGCTGCATGACCTGGCTGATGGCCGACCGCGCGCCGCGCGAGCTGCGCGCGTTCGCGGCCGGCTGCCGGCAACCCGTGCTGACCGCCCGGCCGGACGACGCCTGGCGGCTGCTGCGCGAACTCGACGAGGTGCTGGAGCGGCTCTACGGGCCGCGCACCTTCCGACCCTTCACCCTCAACCCCTAGGGAGGCTGTCATGGGCAGCGGAATCTGGTCCACCGACGTGTACGACGCCGCCGACCGCTACCGGCGTCGGACCGGCAAGAGCGCGTTCTCCTACAGCGACGGCGGGGCCCGGCAGGTGCACCCCGCACTCGACCCGCGCGACGCGATGCGGGAGAGCCGCGACTCGGCCGAGCACCCGCAGTCGACGCCGATCGCGGTGCTCTTCGACGTCACCGGCTCGATGGGGCACGTGCCCCGGGTGCTCCAGCGCAAGCTGCCGCAACTGCTCGGCCTGCTGCTCCGCCAGGGGTACGCCCGCGACCCGCAGGTCCTGTTCGGCGCGATCGGCGACGCCACCTGCGACCGGGTGCCGCTCCAGGTCGGGCAGTTCGAGTCCGACAACCGGATGGACGACGACCTCGGCCGGATCGTGCTGGAAGGCGGCGGAGGCGGCCAGATGATGGAGTCGTACGAGCTGGCGCTGCACTTCATGGCCCGGCACACGGTCACCGACAGCTGGGAGAAGCGGGGCCGGCGCGGCTACCTGTTCATCATCGGCGACGAGCTGGCGTACCCCCGGGTGAAGGCGCGGGAGGTGGCCCGGCTCATCGGCGGCGGCCTGGCCGAGGACCTGCCGATCCGGCAGGTGGTGGACGAGGTCACCGCCCGCTGGGACACCTACTACCTGCTCCCGGCCGGCAGCCACTACGCCGGCAACCGCAAGGTGCTCGACTTCTGGCGCGGCCTGCTCGGGCAGAACGCGGTCGAGCTGGACGACCTGGACGCGGTCTGCGAGACCATCGCGCTCACCGTCGGCCTCGGCGAGCAAGCCATCGATCTGGACGCCGGGCTCGACGACCTGGACCGGACCGGCTCGACCGCCACCCGGACCGTCTCCCGGGCGCTCGCCGGGCTCGGCGGCGGCCGGCGCGCGGTCGCGGCGCTGCCGTTCACCCCGACCGACGGCGGCAGCGGGGTCACCCGGCTGTGAACCACGTGATGGTGGTCGACCTCGGCTACGGCGACGCCGGCAAGGGCACCGTCGTCGACGCGCTCTGCGCGACCCGGCCGGTGCACACCGTGGTCCGCTTCAACGGCGGCGCGCAGGCGGCACACAACGTCGTGCTGCGCGACGGGCGGCAGCACACGTTTGCGCAGTTCGGCGCCGGGACGTTCCGCCCCGGCGTCCGGACGCACCTGGCGCGGCACGTGGTGGTGGACCCGCTGGCGTTGGCCGCCGAGGCCGACCACCTCGCGACGGTCGGCGTGCCCGACGCGTTCGACCGGTTGACCGTGGACGGGGAGGCGCTGCTGGCCACGCCGTACCACCGGGCCGCCAACCGGGCCCGGGAGATCGCCCGGGGAGCCGACCGGCACGGCTCCTGCGGGCTCGGGGTGGGCGAGGCGGTCGCGTACGGCCTCGCCCACCCCGACGAGGCGCCCCGGGTGGCGGACTGTCGCCGGCCGGCGGTGCTGCGCCGCCGGCTCACCGTGTTGCGCGACCGGCTCACCGCCGAGCTGGGGCCGCTGGACGCGCCGCCGGTCGACGACTGCCTGCCCGCGTACGCGGCGTTCGCCGACCGGGTGGCGATCGTCGACCGGAGCTGGCTCGCCGGGGCGCTGCGCGCCGGCACCTGCGTCTTCGAGGGCGCGCAGGGCGTGCTGCTGGACGAGTGGCACGGCTTCCACCCGTACACGACGTGGAGCACCACCACGTTCGCCAACGCCGAGACGCTGCTCGCCGAGGCGGGGCTGGCCGGCACCGCGCAGCGGCTCGGGGTGCTGCGGGTGACCACCACCCGGCACGGCCCCGGACCGCTTGTCACCGAGGACCCGGCGCTGCCGTTCACCGACCCGCGCAATCCGACCAACGCCTGGCAGGGCCGGTTCCGGTTCGGGCACTTCGACGCGGTCGCCCACCGGTACGCCCTCGACGTGGCCGGCGGTGTGGACGGCCTGGCGCTGACCCACCTCGACCTGGCCGGCCCCGGGCTGCGGATCTGCCGCCGGTACGCCGACGGGCCCGACCGGCTCGTACCCGGTCCGGCCGGCGACCTGGAACGGCAGGCGGCGCTGACCGCCCGGCTGATGCGGGCGCGACCGGTGCTGGACGAGGCGCCGCCCGACTGGCCGGCGACCGTCGAGGAGGCGCTCGCCACCCCCGTGCTGCTGACGTCGCACGGCCCCACCGCTGAGGAGAAGGAGGGGCCCCTTGTTAACGCGTTCTGTCGAGGAAGGGCCCCCGCTTGACACGAACCTGGTCGGGGTGATCGTGACCACCGCGCGCTACGTGCCCGGCGGCCTTACCGCGGTCACGCTCACCAGCCCGCCGCCGGGCGCACACCCGGGCCGCCGCGCGGCGCGGTTGTTGAGCGAGGGGCCCCGCCTCTACCGGAGGCGTTGAGCGGGGGCCTCGCCTTACCCCGCACCCGGGCGCCAGGTGACGCCGCGCAGGAGCTGGTCGGCGCCGAGCCAGGCGACGTTCATCATCCGGGTGGCGGTCTTCTCGGCGTCGGCCTCGGGGTGGTCGGCCAGCCAGTCGGCGAGCGACTCGGACGCGCCCACCAGCGCGTACGCGACCACCTCCAGGTCGGTGGCGCCGACCTCGCGGCCGGAGGCGCGCAGCGCGTGGTCGAGCATGCCGGCGACCACCTCGACCAGCCGGCCGCGCATGGTGGCCAGCTCGGCGGCGAACGGCTGGGAGCCCCGGGCCTGCCGGTAGAGCACCGCCCAGCCGTCCCGGTGCGCGCCGACGAAGCCGAAGAACGCGCGCAGCCCGCGCCAGAGCCGCTCGTCGGCGGGCAGCTCGGGGGCGGCGGCGCCGGCGATGGCCTCCATCAGCCGGGTGCCCTCGCGGTGCAGGCAGGCGATGAAGAGCTCCTCCTTGGTGCCGAGGTAGGCGTAGACCATCGGCTTGGAGATGCCGGCGTCGTCGGCGATCTCGTCCATGCTGGCGGCGTGGAAGCCGCGTCGGGAGAAGACCTTGACCGCCGCGTCGAGCATCTGCTGCTCGCGGACGGCCCGGGGGAGGCGCTTGAAGGTCGGTGTGCTGGACACCCTTGCGAGCATACCTACTCGTGCGTAGGGTTACGCCAGAGTAACCAAAGTCGGCCCCGCCCGAGAGGTGCATTTCCCCATGACTGACTTCGACCCGGCCACCTTCGCGAACGTCGGCCCGAAGGAGTTCGCGCAGCTGGTCAAGTCCACCCCGGACGACAAGATCGCCGAGATCATGTCCGGTGACGCGCGCGGCAAGATCCTCAGCGAGGTCTTCAACCGGATGCCCACGCTGTTCCGCGCCGACCGCGCCGGCTCCACCAACGCGGTCATCCACTGGAACATCACCGGCCGTCCGGACGGCGGCACCGACACCTACGAGATCGTCATCGAGAACGGCACCTGCACCGTCTCGGACACCCCGACGCGGGACCCGAAGCTCAGCCTCACCATGGGCCCGGTCGAGTTCCTGAAGATCGTCTCCGGCGGCGCCAACCCGGTGATGATGTTCATGACCGGCAAGCTGAAGGCCAAGGGCGACCTCGGCCTGGCGGCCAACATCGCCAACCTGTTCGACATCCCCAAGGCCTGACCATGGCCGAGTTCTCGCTCGACCTGAACGAGGAACAGCGGGACCTTCGCGACTGGGTGCACGGCTTCGCCGCCGAGGTCGTGCGCCCGGCCGCGGCCGAGTGGGACGCCCGGGAGGAGACTCCCTGGCCGGTCATCCAGGAGGCGGCGAAGGTCGGCCTGTACGGGTTCGAGTTCCTCGCCACCTGCTGGGCCGACCCCACCGGCCTCTCCCTGCCGATCGCCAGCGAGGAACTCTTCTGGGGCGACGCCGGCATCGGCCTGAGCATCTTCGGCACCGCCCTCGCGGTCGCCGGCATCTACGGCGCCGGCACCCCGGACCAGCTCGTCGAGTGGGTGCCGCAGTGCTTCGGCGACGCCGACCAGCCGGCCGTCGCCGCGTTCTGCACCACCGAACCGGAGGCCGGCTCCGACGTCGGGTCGATGCGGACCCGCGCCGTCTACCACGAGGCCACCGACGAGTGGGTGCTCAACGGCCAGAAGGCGTACGCCACCAACGGCGGCATCGCCGGGGTGCACGTGGTCACCGCCTCCGTCGCGCCCGAGCTGGGCTCGCGCGGGCAGGCCGCGTTCGTCGTACCGCCGGGCACGCCCGGTCTCAGCGCCACCCGCAAGCTGCGCAAGCTCGGGCTGCGCGCCTCACACACCGCCGACGTCTTCCTCGACGACGTCCGGGTGCCGGGCCGCTGCCTGCTCGGCGGCAAGGAGGCGCTCGACGAGCGGCTGACCCGGGCCCGGTCCGGCCAGCGCGCCTCCGGCCAGGCGGCGATGCGCACGTTCGAGCTGTCCCGTCCGACCGTCGGCGCGCAGGCGCTCGGCGTGGCCCGCGCCGCGTACGAGTACGCGCTGGACTACGCCAAAGAGCGGGTGCAGTTCGGGCGGCCGATCATCGAGAACCAGGCGGTCGCGTTCGCGCTCGCCGACATGAGGATGGAGATCGACGCCGCCCGGCTGCTGGTCTGGCGGGCGTCCTGGATGGGCCGCAACAACCGGCCGTTCACCGCCGGCGAGGGCTCGATGTCCAAGCTCAAGGCCGGTGAGGTGGCCGTCTCGGTGACCGACAGGGCGGTCCAGCTCCTCGGCGGCGCGGGCTTCCTGCGCGACCACCCGGTCGAGCGGTGGTACCGGGACGCCAAGATCTACACCATCTTCGAGGGCACCTCCGAGATCCAGCGGCTGGTCATCTCCCGAGCCATCTCCGGGGTGCAGATCCGCTGATCGCCGCCGGAGCCCGGCCCGCGACGGCACGCCGTGCCGGGCGTACCGCCGTCGCGGGCCGGGCCCTCGCGCGACCGACCAGGTCGGATGCATGATCGGGAGACCTCGAACGCGAAGGAGGTTGCGCCGTGGACCTGCCGTTCATCGTCGCCACGCTGACCCGACGCGGACTGCTCACCCCGGGCCGCCCGATCCGGGTGGCCTCGCAACTGAACGCGTTGCGCCGGTGGGGCTGGAGCCTCGCCGGGGAGCTGCGCCAGGCCGCCGCCCGTGACCCCGGCCGCGTCGCCGTGGTGGACGAGCACGGCGCCGCGCTGACGTACCAGGAGCTGCTGGACCGGTCGGAGCGGCTGGCCCGGTCGCTGCGCTCCGGCCTCGGCGTGCGCACCGGCGACCGGGTGGGGCTGCTCTGCCGCAACCACCACGGGCTGATCGAGGCGATCGTCGCGTCGATGCTGCTCGGCGCGGACGCCGTCCTGGTCAACACCGGTCTCTCCGCGGCCCAACTGGTCACCGTCGCCGACGAGCAGGGCCTGCGCGTGCTGGTGCACGACGCCGAGTTCGCCGACCGGGTGCTCGGTCTGCCGGCCGGGCTGCACCGGGTCGACGAGCGGCGGCAGGAGGAGCTGATCGCCGGCGCGGTGCCGGGCGACAAGCTCCAGCCGCCGGAACGCGACGGCCGGACCATCGTGCTGACCTCCGGCACCACCGGCACGCCCAAGGGCGCCCGCCGGCCCACCCCGCACGGCTTCGGCCCGCTGGTGTCCATCATCGACCGGATCCCGCTGCACGCGCGGGACGTCGTCATGATCACCGCCCCGATCTTCCACACCTGGGGGTACGCCGCCCTCCAGGTCTCGTTCGCGCTGCGCGCCACGGTCGTGCTGCACCGCCGCTTCGACCCGGCCGCCACGCTGGCCGCGCTGGCCGATCAGCCGTGCGACGCGCTCTTCGCCGTACCGGTGATGCTGCAACGGCTGATGGAGGTCGCGCCGCCGCCGCACCGGCCGCCGCTCAAGGTGGTCGCGGTCAGCGGCTCCGCCCTGCCGGGCAACCTGGCCACGGCGTTCATGGACCGCTACGGCGACGTGCTCTACAACCTCTACGGCTCGACCGAGGTCTCCTGGGCGTCCATCGCCGGCCCGGCCGAGCTGCGCGCCGCGCCCACCACGGCCGGCCGGCCGCCGCACGGCACCCGGCTGGAGATCGTGGACGACGCGGGCCAGCCGGTCCGCGACGGCCGGGTCGGCCGGATCTTCGTCGGCAACGAGATGCTCTTCGAGGGCTACACGTCGGGCGCCGGCCGGGAGAGCCGCGACGGGCTGCTCGACACCGGCGACCTGGGCCGGCTGAACCCGGAGGGCCTGCTCTTCGTGGACGGGCGGGCCGACGACATGATCGTCTCGGGCGGCGAGAACGTCTTCCCCTCCGAGGTGGAGGATCTGATCGCCCGGCTGCCGCAGGTCCGCGAGGTGGCCGTGATCGGCGTGCCGGACCCGGAGTACGGCCAGCGGCTCGCCGCGTTCCTGGCGTTGCGCGGCGGCGAGACGCTCGACCCGGAGGCGGTCCGCGAGTACGTCCGGCGCTACCTGGCCCGCTTCTCGGTGCCCCGCGACGTGATCTTCGTCAAGTACCTGCCCCGCAACGCCACCGGCAAGGTGCTGGGTCGGGAACTACGCCGCTACTTCGACTGATCGGCTGACCACACAGGACGATCGCCGGTGTTACCTTTGCCCGCGTTTCAGTGGGTGAACGGGGAAAAACACCATGGTCCGACTCCGCCGACGTACCGCGCTCGGCCTCCTCCTCGGCGGCGCGTCCGCCTCCGCGCTCGGCCCCCTCGAACCGGTGCACGGCGAGCACCGCGAGGGCCCACCGGTCCGGCGACAGCTCCCGCCGGTCGAGGTCGAGAACCACGCGGCGGGCGAGCCCTGGTGGCCGGCGGAGGGCGGCCGGGCCGCCGACGACCGGCGGCGTCAGATCCAGGGGTACGCGTCGACGACGAGCGTCGCCCCCGGCGAGACGATCGACTTCCACGTCGCGGTCGACCCGGCCGGCCCGTTCCGGATCACCGTGCACCGGATCGGCTGGTACGCCGGTGCCGGTGCCCGCACGTTGCTGACCAGTCCCGAGCTGGCCGGCGGGCCGCAGCCGGTGCCATCCGCCGACCCGGCCACCGGCGCGCTCGACTGTCGATGGCCGCGCTCCTGGCGCCTGCGCGTGCCCGAGGGCTGGGCCTCCGGCCTCTACCAGGCGGTCTTCACCTCGGCCGACGGCTGGCGGGCGGGCACCCCCTTCGTGGTGCGCGACGACCGGCGGGCCGCCGCGCTCTGCGTGGTGCTGCCGGTGACCACCTGGCAGGCCTACAACCAGTGGCCCCGCGACCGGCGGGCCGGCCGGAGCCTCTACAACGGCTACCGCCCGAACGGGCGACGCGCCCCCGAGCTACGGGCCCGGGCGGTCTCCTTCGACCGTCCGTACGCCGGCGCGGGCCTGCCCACCCAGGCCGACCGCGACCAGGACGCGATCCGGTGGCTGGAACGCAACCGCTACGACGTCAGCTACGCGACCAGCTTCGACCTGCACTCCGGTCGCCTCGACCCGGCCCGGCACCGGGGCCTGGTGTTCTGCGGGCACGACGAGTACTGGTCGGCGGAGATGCGCCGGGCCGTGGAGACCGGGCTGGCCGGCGGCACCAGCCTCGCCTTCCTCGGCGCGAACAGCGTCTACTGGCACGTGCGCGTGGGCACCGCCACGGACGGCCGGCCGGAACGCCTGGTCGAGTGCGCCAAGACCCGACCCGACCCGGGCGAGGACGCCGCCGGCCCCACTGTCACCTGGCGCGACCTCGGCCAGCCGGAGCAGGCGCTGCTCGGCGTGCAGTACAACGGCATCGTGCTCACCCCGCAGCCGCTCGTGGTGCGCTCGGCCGACCACTGGGTGTGGGCCGGCACCGGAGTGGCCGACGGGGACCGCATCCCCGGCGTGGTGGCCGGCGAGGCGGACGGGCTGAACGCGGGCGTCCCCCGGCCCGGCGGGACCATGCTCAGCTCGTCGCCGTACCCGGCGCAGCAGGGCGGCCGGCGCCTCCAGGGCAGCCACGTCCACGAAACACCGCAGGGCGCGGTCGTCTTCGCCACCGGCACGCTCGGCTGGACGATGGCGCTGGACCGGCGCGGCCACCGCGATCCACGGATCGAGCGGGCCACCGCCAACGTGCTCGACCGGATGGTCGCCCGGGACCGGTCGGCGTAGCCGGACCTCACCCACCGCTACGACACCTGGACGCCGGAACAGATCGTCCGCCTCGGCCTGCGCAACGGGCGCGCCGGGACGGACGCCATGGGCGAGGAGCTGAGCCCGACCGCCCAGGCGGTGATCGGTGCGGCGCTCGCCATGGTGCCGCCCGCGCCCCCGGTCAGCCCGGGATCGTGATCCGTCCGTCCACCGCCGCCGCCGCGATGTCGGTGCGGTGGTGGGCGCCGGCCAGCTCGACGCCGCGTACCAACCGGTAGGCGGCGTCGCGCGCGGCGGCCAGGTCCGGGCCGGTGGCCGTACCGCAGAGGACCCGGCCGCCCGCGGAACGCAACGTGCCGTCGGGGTCCCGGCGGGTCCCGGCGTGGATGATCCCGGCGCGGTCCGCGCCGGTGATCACGTCACCGGTACGCGGGCCCGCCGGGTAGCCGTCGGCCGCGACCACGACGGTGACCGCCGCGCCGTCGCGCCACCGCAGCGGCGGGTGCTCGCCCAGCGTGCCGGTGGCGGCGGCGTGCAGCAGCCCGGCCAACGGCGTCTCCAGCAGGGCGAGCACCACCTGGGTCTCCGGGTCGCCGAAACGCGCGTTGAACTCGATCACGCGCGGACCGGCGGCGGTGATCGCCAGGCCCACGTAGAGCAGGCCGGCGAACGGGGTGCCCCGGCGGCGCAACTCGGCCAGCGTCGGGTGCACCACGTCGCGCATCACGTCGTCGACCAGGCCCGGCGGCGCCCACGGCAGCGGCGCGTACGCGCCCATGCCGCCGGTGTTCGGCCCGGTGTCGCCGTCGCCGACGCGCTTGAAGTCCTGTGCCGGCAGCAGCGGCAGCGCCGCCTCGCCGTCGGTGACCACGAAGAGCGAGACCTCGGGACCGTCGAGGAACTCCTCGATCACCACCCGGCCGCACTCGGCGGCGTGCCGCTCGGCGACCGCCCGGTCGCCGGTGACGACCACGCCCTTGCCGGCGGCGAGCCCGTCGTCCTTCACCACGTAGGGCGCACCGAACTCGTCCAGCGCCCGCGCCACGCCCGCCGCGTCGACGCAGGTGTACGCGCGGGCGGTCGGCACGCCGGCGGCGGTCATCACGTCCTTCGCGAACGTCTTCGAGCCCTCCAGCCGGGCCGCCTCGGCACCGGGGCCGAACACCGCGATGCCCTTGGCGCGTACCGCGTCCGCGACGCCGGCCACCAGCGGCGCCTCCGGACCCACGACCACCAGGTCCGCGGCCACCTCGACGGCGAGCGCCGACACGGCCGCCGGATCGGTGGGGGTCACCTCCCGCAGCGAGGCGACCTCGGCGATCCCCGGATTACCCGGAGCCGCCACCAGCGCCTCGACGGCCGGATCGCGAACCAACCCGAGCGCGAGCGCATGCTCCCGCCCCCCACCACCCACCAAAAGAACCCGCACGATCCGCATCCTACTGACCCCCACCCCCCACCCCGTTGATCAAGGAGTTCGCGTCCCAGATTCGCGCCGTCGGGGCGTCAACTCCTTGGTCAACGGGTGCGGCCGAGGGCTTGCCGGACCGTGGCCGGAATGTAGTCGGGCCGGAGGGTGTCGGCCCAGGTGAAGCGGAGGACGCGCCAGCCGGCGTTGGTGAGGCGGTTCTGGCGGAACCGATCCGCGTAGACCGCCTGCGGGATCCCGTGCGGACTCCGGCCGTCCGCCTCCGCGATCACGCGTGCACTGCGCCAGGCCATGTCGCCGATGCCGAGCAGGTGACCGTCGTCGTCCCGGACGTGCAGTTGCAGGGCATCCGGCGGCACACCACCGTCGACGCATCGGAGCCGGGTGCGGGTCTCCAGCGGGGACTGGGCCCGCCCGTCGGCCTCGGCGACGTGCCTGCGGGCGGCGACCGCTCCGCTACGTCCCGCAACGCGCGCGAGTATCAGGAGCAGATCGGCCTCGGTCAGGAGCTGGCGGTTGAGCGCGGAGTCCAGGACAGACACCGCCGAGAAGCGATCCTCGCGTCGAACGAGGTCGGCCACCGTGCGCACGGGGGTGGTGGCCGGCACGCCGTCGAACCGGCCGATATCCGCCGCGTCCAGTGTCAGTTGGTGCATCACCAGCCCCGGCTCCGCCCGACGTTGCACGTGTGGACGATCAGGCGGCACGGAGACGTGGATCGCCCCCGTCGACCAGAGACCGTCGATGCCGTGCAGCTCGGCGGCGGTGCCCAGCACGGCTACCGCTCCCGGCCCCAGGCTCGCGACGGCGGCACGGACCCGGGCGCGTCGCAAGGCTGCCGCGGGAGGCTCAGAAAACGGCAGGTAGCAACCGCGCGAGACCCGTATCCACCGGCCGGAGCGAACCAGGTGCCGGATCTGGTCCCGGCTGAAGCCCAGAAGCAACGCCTGCGCCGCCGTCACGAAGCCGCCCTGCCGGACGGCGACCCGCCTCGCTTCGTCGAGATCGCCCACCAACGCACACTCGCGCGCGCCACCCGGCTCCCGAAACCCCTGTGGAAAACCCTGTGGACAACAACCCACCACCACCCCACCCACCCGGCCCGCCATCTCCCCGATGATCAAGGAGTTCGCGTCTGATCCCGCGCCGGACCCGACACAAACTCCTTGATCACCGAAGTGGGGGCCGGAGGGAGGGGGAGGGAGGGGAGGGGGAGGGAGGGGTTAGGGGAGGAGGGGGTGGCGGAGGACGTTTTCGTCTCGGCCTGGGCCTACTCCGACGACGCTGACGCGGGTGCCGGTCAGTTCCTCGATGCGGGCGATGTAGCGCCGCGCGTTCTCCGGGAGTTCGTCCTCGGTCCGGGCCTTGGTGATGTCCTCCCACCAGCCGTCGAGCTCTTCGTAGATCGGCGTGGCGTGGTGGAAGTCGGTCTGCGTCATCGGCATGTCGTCGAACCGCTCGCCGTTGATCTCGTAGCCGATGCAGATCGGCACCTTGGCCAGGCCGGTGAGCACGTCCAGCTTGGTCACCACCAGGTCGGTGACGCCGTTCAGGCGGCAGGCGTAGCGGGCCACCACGGCGTCGAACCAGCCGCACCGGCGTTCGCGACCGGTGGTGGTGCCGTACTCGTGGCCGACCTTGCGCAGGTGCTGCCCGTTGTCGTCGAACAGCTCGGTCGGGAACGGCCCGGAGCCGACCCGGGTGGTGTACGCCTTGCTCACCGCGATGACCTTGGTGATCGCGGTCGGCGGGATGCCCGCGCCCACGCACGCGCCACCGGCGGTCGGGTTCGACGAGGTGACGAACGGATACGTGCCGTGGTCCATGTCGAGCATGGTCGCCTGGGCGCCCTCCAGCAGCACGGTCTCGCCACGGTCCAGCGCGTCCCAGAGCATGACCCGGGTCTCGGCGATGTACGGCCGCAGCCGCTCGGCGTACTGGAGGTACTCCTCGACGGTCTCGTCGACGTCGATCGCCTTGCGGTTGTAGATCTTGAACAGAAGCTGGTTCTTCTCGCGGAGCGCCAGCTCCAGCTTCTTGCGCAGGATGCCCGGGTCGAGCAGGTCCTGGAGCCGGATGCCCATCCGGGCGACCTTGTCGCCGTACGCCGGGCCGATGCCCCGACCGGTGGTGCCGATGCGGGCGCTGCCCAGGTAGCGCTCGACCACCCGGTCCAGCGCCCGGTGGTGCGGCATGATCAGGTGCGCGTCGCCGGAGATGCGCAGCCGGGAGACGTCCACGCCGCGCTCGGCGAGCCCGTCGATCTCCTGTAGCAGCACCTTGGGGTCGACCACCACACCGTTGCCGATGACGATCATCGCGCTCGGCGAGAGGGCGCCGGACGGCATCAGGTGCAGCGCGTACTTCTGACCATCCGGCGTGATCACCGTGTGGCCGGCGTTGTTGCCGCCGGAGTAGCGCACGACGTAGTCGACCCGCTCACCCAGCAGGTCGGTAACCTTGCCCTTGCCCTCGTCGCCCCATTGGGCGCCGAGGAGCACGATCGCTGGCATCTTCTCCGCCTCCAGAAGGCTCGGGTGCCAGGTGGCGACCGGTCGGCGAGCCCGGGGTGTCAGGCTAACAAGTAGTGACGGCGGGACCGGCAGGGGTTCGTCGAGAAGCAGGAGGCTCGTTCGTGTACGACGTGGTGCTGCTCACCCTCGGCTCGGAGCGGGACGCTCCCGGCGCGGGCTGCGGCAGTGGCGGAGCCTGCTGCGGCGGCGAGGTCGACACCGTGGCGGCGGCCGGCGAGGAACGCTGCGAGACGCCGCGCGTACCGGTGCTGGCCTGCGCGGACGCGCTAACCGCCGCCGGCGCCCGGGTGACCACGGTGACCGCCCGGTCGGATGCCGAGATCGACGAGGTGCTGGCCCGTCTCGACGGCCCGCCCCGCCCCGACGGCCTCACCTGGCCGGACCCCGACGGCAAGACCCGGCTGATCGTCGCCACGGCCAGTGACGGCCAGTTGCGCGCCGTGCTGCGCCGGCTGGTCCGCCGGTACGCTCCGCCGCCCAGCCGCCGCCCCGCCGACCTGCCGGAGAACCGCACCCTGCCCGACCTGCCCCCGGTCGGGGTGCTCCCGCTCGATCCGGCGCGGTCCGGGACGGCGCGCGATCTGGCCGCGCAGCTCGGGCTGCCGCGTGACCCGGCGGCGGTGGCCACGGCGGTGCTGGAGGGCACGGCGCGCCGGCTGGACCTGCTGCGGAACGACGGTGGCTCGGTGACGCTCGACGGCGCGCTGCTCGGCGCGGCCGACGACGCCGGGCGACCGCTGCACTGGCGGGCCCGCGTCGAGGTCGACGGCGCGGTGCTCAGCGACGGCACCGAGCCGATCACGGCGTGTGCGATCGGCAACGCCGGCGGGTACGCGCGCCTCGGCGAGGTGACGCTGCTGGCCGACCCGGATCCGACCGACGGCCGGATCGCGGTGGGCGTGGCCGTGCCCGTGGTCACCCGATCCGCGTTGGGCCGGAAAAAGGTCCGGCTCGAGGTACGCCGGGCCCGGGGCCGGGCCGTGGCGGTCGTGCCCCGGGACGATCGGGTGCCCTTCCTCGACGACGGCGTCGAGGGTGAACTGAGCCGGAAACGGTCCTGGTGGACCGAGCCGGGCGCCTGGGCGGTCTGGACGGGCTGACCCTGGTCGATCCGTGCCCGGGCCACCCGGCTGGCCGGACCGCCTATCCTCGGCGGGAGGGATCTGGAGGAACCGTGGTGCACGAGAACGACGACCGCGCCCACGTGGCGGGCCGACCGCAGGTGCCGGAGCGGGACATCGAGCCGCTCTGGCCGCCCGAGGAGATCGACGGGATGGTCACCGCGCCGCCGTGGGCGGCACCGGCCCAGCCGGTCGTGCCACCCTGGCCGCTCCCGTCGACCGACGCCCCGGTTCCGTCGCCGCAGGCCGCCCCGGCTCCCGTCCCGGGCCAGGCCGGACCACCGGCACCGGCGTGGGTCACCCCGGCAGCCGCCCCGGCGGCCGGGCCCGACACCACCGCGGCGCGTCCGGACGACAGCAATCCGGCCCCGACGCGGGCGGACGGCGGCGGTGACGTCCCGGCGAGCGGACGCGCCGAGTCGCCGTGGGCGCAGCCACCGCAGCGCGTCGCCAGCGAGGCCGCCGGCTCGACGGACGGCCCCACCGCCGCCGGTCCGACGGCAGCCGGACGGACGGACGCCGGAGCCACCGGCGGCGACGCGCCCCTCGCCGCCGGTGCGCCGGTGGGCGCGGGGCCGGCCGTCGGCTTCGCGCCGGTCGGTCCGGCGTCCGTGGACGGTCCGCAGCCGCCGGGCGTGCCGACCGAGCAGTCCCCGCCCAGGCTCGGCCCGTTCCCGCCGTCGCCGGGCGTGCCGTTGCCGCCGTACGGCGACGGCGCGGCCTACCCGCCGGCCGCCTACCCGCCGCAGCCCGGCCAGCCGGGCTGGTATCCGCCGGGGTGGTCGCCGCAGCCCGGTGGGCCGTCGGAGGCGGGCGGACCGCCACCGGCGAACGGACCGGTCCAGGCGGGCGGACCGCAACACGTCGGCGCACCGCCCCGGACGGGCGGGCCGGTCCAGGCCGGGCTGCCGCCGCACGCCGGAATGCCGCACCCGGGCGTACCGGCACAGACACCGCAGCCGCAAACGTCCGCGCCACCGGCAGCCGGACCGGCGTACCCGCAGGCGTCCGCGCCACCGACGACCGGACCGGCGTACCCGCAGGCGTCCGCGCCACCGGCAGCCGGGCCGGCCGCGCCACCGGCGACCGGGCCGGTGTACCCGCCGGTGCCCGGGCCGCCGCGCCAGCCCGCCGTGCCGCCCGGGGTGTACCCGGAGCAGGGCTGGCCGGCGCCGCAGGTGGTGCCGCCGACGGCGGAGGACTTCGCCCGGCGGCGTCAGGTCCGGCCGGTCGACCCGGTGGCCACCATGGGCGTCCGCGCGGTGGTGAACCGGATCGGGCTGGTCCGGCTCGCGCCCGGCCGGCACGAGCAGGAGATGAAGCGCGACATCGAGATGGTCCGCCGCAACTTCGGCGGGCTGCGCCAGGTGACAGTGGTCAACCCGAAGGGCGGCGCCGGCAAGACGGTGGCCATCCTGCTGCTCGCCATGACGTTCGGCCAGAAGCGCGGCGGGTACGTGCTGGCCTGGGACAACAACGAGACCCAGGGCACCCTCGGCATGCGGGCCCAGCAGGACTTCCACGCCCGTACGGTGCGCGACATGCTGCGCGACCTGGGCCAGTTCCAGGGTGCGCAGGGGCGCGTCGGCGACCTGTCGCAGTACGTCCGCTCGCAGGGCGAGGGGATGTTCGACGTACTCGCCTCGGACGAGTCGGCGACCGGCGGCGAGATGCTGACCGCCGCCGCGTTCGCCGAGATCCGGGACGTGGTCAGCCGCTTCTACAAGCTGATCTTCGTGGACACCGGGAACAACGTCCGGGCGCAGAACTGGCAGGCCGCCATGGACGCCACCGACCAGTTGGTGGTCACCATGTCGGCGCGGAACGACTCGGCCGAGACCGCCGCCCGGATGCTGGACCACCTGGAGCAGAGCGGCCGGCAGCGGCTGGTCCGGCAGGCGGTCACGGTGGTCTCCATGCCGCCGTCCCGAAAGGAGATCGACCTGCCGGCCATCCAGGCCCACTTCGCCGCCCGTACCCGGGCGGTGCTGCTGGCGCCGTACGAGCGGCTCATCGACACCGGCGAGCCGCTGCGCTACGGCCAGCTCTCCGCCGCCACCCGCGACGCCTGGCTGAAGATCGCCGCGTCGGTGGCGGAAGGGCTGTAGGACGGCGCGACGGCCGGCCCTCGGCGGGGGCCGGCCGTCGCGAGACGGGTCAGTCGCTGGCCAGCGCGTCCCCGGCAGCCGGGTCGCAGTCGCGGAGGAACTGGGCGCAGCGGGCCGCCTCGTCCGCCTCGCCGATCTCGCCGGCGGCCCGGGAGAGCACGTAGAGGCAGCGGAGGAAGCCCTGGTTGGGCGCGTGCGACCAGGGCACCGGGCCGTGGCCCTTCCAGCCGCTGCGGCGGAGCTGGTCCAGCCCCCGGTGGTAGCCGGTGCGCGCGTACGCGTAGGCCGGGACGACCTGGTCCGCGGTGAGCGCGCGGCCGGCCAGCGCCGCCCAGCCCGCGCTGTAGGTCGGGAAGCGGGCCGCGACCTCGGCGTACGCCTCGTCGGTGCCCTGCTCGGCCGCGGCGGCGAGCGCGGCGTCGGCCTCCTCGGAGACCGGGAGCAGGGTGGCCGGTGGCTCTGGCAACAGGTTCTGCATCGTCCCATTCAACCCGCTTCGCCCTGGCGCGCGCGAGGGGGTCCGGTCGGCCGGTCGGCTGAACGGCTGAGGGTTTCGTCACGCCTCGGCGGGACCACACGTACCCGCGGCCCATGCCGCGGCCGTGGTTCTTGCACTACAACTACAGGTCCGGAGCCTCCCCAGGAACCGGTTACGCAGGAGCCCGGCGGCGCGCCCGCCGGGCTCCTGTCCGTACCGCCCGGGTTTGCGAGGTTGCCCGACCGGGGCAGGATGAGCGGGTGCCGACCCCACCACCCGCGGACGTCATCGAGCCGCACGCGCCCCACGTCGACGAGGTCCAGACCCGGACCGAGTTCGATCACCGGCTGGCCGGGGGGACCCTCGCCGGCCTGACCGTGCAGGGGCTCCGCCTCGACCTGGACCCGGTCCCGGACCTGCGCGACGTCGACGTCGCCGGCACGCTCTTCGTGGGTTGCCGGTTCGCCGACCGCGAGGTGGGCGCGGACCTGGTCCGCCGGGGCGCCAACGTCGTCCCGCCGTTCTCCGGGCTGCCCTACCCGACCCAGCCGTCCCACCTCTACACCGCCGACGAGCTGGCCGCCGGCTTCGCCGAGGGCGGGTTCACCGAGATGTACGACACCCGGGTGTACGCGCACTTCCGGGCGCACGGCGGCGCGCTGCCGGACGTCCGCGAGGCGCTCGGCCAGCGGCTGCACGACCACGGCGTGGACAACGCGCTGGCCGACGCGACCCGGTCGTGGCTGGCCGCGCACGGGCCGCAGTCCGTGGTGGGCGTGATGGGTGGGCACGCGGTGCCGCGCGGCAGCGCCGCGTACCGGATGGCGGCGGTGCTGGGTTGGGAGCTGGCGCGGGCCGACCGGCTGGTGGTGACCGGCGGCGGGCCGGGCGTGATGGAGGCGGCGAACCTCGGCGCGTTCCTCGCGGCCTGGCCGGCCGACGAGCTGGCCGCCGCGATCGACGTGCTGGCCACCGCGCCGGACTTCACCGACCACGACCGGTACACGGCGGCGGCGCTGGCCGTGCGCAAGCGGTACGCGGACGGCCCGTCGCTGCCCACGCCCCGGCCGGCGGCGCCGGACACCGGGTGGGCCCGCTCCGGCGGCCTGGCCATCCCCACCTGGCTGTACGGCCACGAACCGGCGAACCTGTTCGCCGGGCGGATCGCGAAGTACTTCTCCAACGCCATCCGCGAGGACACCATCCTGCGGCTGGCCCGGGGCGGGATCGTGTTCGCGCCCGGCCGGGCCGGCACCGTGCAGGAGGTGTTCCAGGCCGCCACCAAGACGTTCTACGGCACCGACGGGGCGAGCGGCGCGTACGTCTTCCTCGACCGCGCGTTCTGGACCACCGAGCTGCCGGTGGAGTCGCTGCTGCGGCCACTCTTCGCCGCCTCCCCGTTCGGCGACCTGTCCCGCACGATCCACCTCACCGACGACGTCCGCGAGGCGGTCGCGCTGCTGGTGAAGTGAAAGGAGGGGCCCCCTTCTAACAGACGCCTGTTAAAGGGGGCCCCTCCTTTCGACTCGACTACTTCATGGTGGTGCCGGTGGAGCGCAGGTGCTCGCAGGCCTCGACCACGCGGGCGGCCATGCCGGCCTCGGCGGCCTTGCCCCAGACGCGCGGGTCGTACAGCTTCTTGTTGCCGACCTCGCCGTCGACCTTCAGCACGCCGTCGTAGTTGCGGAACATGTGGTCCGCGACCGGGCGGGAGAACGTGTACTGGGTGTCGGTGTCGATGTTCATCTTCACCACGCCGTAGTCCAGCGCCTCCCGGATCTCCGACAGCAGCGAGCCGGAACCGCCGTGGAAGACCAGGCTGAGCGGCTTCTCCTTGCCGTACTTGGCACCGACCGCGTCCTGGATCTGCTTGAGCACCTCGGGACGGAGCTTCACGTTGCCCGGCTTGTAGACGCCGTGCACGTTGCCGAAGGTCAGCGCCGCCATGTAGCGGCCCTTCTCGCCCAGGCCCAGCGCCTCGACCATGGCCAGGCCGTCGTCCACGGTGGTGTAGAGCTTGTCGTTGATGGCGTTCTCGACGCCGTCCTCCTCGCCACCGACGACGCCGACCTCGATCTCCAGGACGATCTTGCCCTTGGCGGCCTCGGCGAGGAGCTGCTCGGCGATCTCCAGGTTCTCCGCCACCGGCACGGCCGAGCCGTCCCACATGTGCGACTGGAACAGCGGCTCCTGGCCGTTCTTGACCCGCTCCTGCGAGATGGCCATCAGCGGCCGGACGAACTTGTCCAGCTTGTCCTTCGGGCAGTGGTCGGTGTGCAGCGCGACGGTCACCGGGTACTTCTTGGCCACCTCGTGCGCGTACGCGGCGAACGCGGTCGCGCCGGTCACCATGTCCTTGATCGACGGGCCGGAGAGGTATTCCGCGCCGCCGGTGGAGACCTGGATGATGCCGTCGCTCTCCGCGTCGGCGAAGCCCTTGAGCGCCGCGTTCAGCGTCTGGGAGGAGGTCACGTTGATCGCGGGGTACGCGTACCGGCCGGCCTTGGCCCGGTCCAGCATCTCCGCGTAAGCCTCGGGGGAAGCGATGGGCATGTCGAACGCTCCTTACTTACCGCTCTCGGCCGTGCAGGCCGCCGTCTTTCCTCGGGTGCGCCGGACCGCGCTGTCCACCGCGGGCAGTATCCCGTAGGAGCGAACGCGGGGCACAACCGACCCGGGCACCGCTCACCGCCCCTCCAGGCGGTCCGGCACGGCGACACTGATCACCCAGCTCACCACCGACACCACGATGGCCCCCCAGAAGGCGGCCCAGAAGCCGTCGACGTGGAACGGCAGGCGCAGCACGCCGGCGATCCAGTCGGTCAGCAGGAACAGCAGCGCGTTCACCACGAGCGCGAACAAGCCGAGCGTGAGCAGGTAGAACACACAGCCGAACACCTTGATCAGCGGCTTGAGCACCGCGTTGACCACACCGAAGACGAGCGCCACCACGATCAGCGTGAACACCGTGCTGCCGCCGTTGCGGCCGGTCACCTGCACCCCGGGCACGATCAGCGTCGCCATCCACAGCGCGACCGCGGTGATCGCCAGTCGGATGAGGAAGCCCACGACCCCATCCTGGCACCGGCCGCGCGCCGGGGAGGGCGCAATCGCCGACTCCGCGCTTCGGCCGGCTCCGAGCGGTGGCCCGGACCAGCCCGTACGGTGGTGGGGCACGGTCGGAACGAGACGCAGGAGGGGACGATGGGACAGCCCGACGAGGACTTCGCCCCGAGCGACCACCTCGCTCCGGAGGAACGGGACCCCGAGGCGGAGCCGGCCGACGCGGTCGAGCAGGCCGCCCCGGCCACCCTCGACGACACCGACGGTGAGCCGCACCGGGGCCTGGAGGTCGCCGACTGGGACGCCATGGAGCAGGCCCGCGTGGTCGGCGCAGACGAGGACGACTACCGCTGACGGCCCTCAGCGCAGGCTGGTGACCTGCGCCGGGTGGGCGGCGGCCCAGCCGGCCAGCCGGTCGCCGCGCAACGCGTCCCGGAAGCCGTCGACCAGCGTCGGGTCCGGTGCGAACCCGCGCGCCGTCCACTCCTGGTAGCGGACCGGCAGGCCGAGCGCGACCGGGTCCGTCGTGCTCGCCCGGCCGGCCAGGGAGAGCAGCGCCGGCAGGGACAGGTCACCGGTGTCGGTGGTCAGGGCCGGCCCGAGCTGGCCGATCAGCCGGCCGAGGCGTACCGGGTCGGTGGTGATCCCCTGCTCGCGCACCTGGTGGAGCAGGCCGGCCGCGTACCGGAGCGCGTTGCGTTCCCGGTCCAGCACGGCGTCGCGCAGGCCGTACCGCTGTCGGAGCAGGTCCACCGCCTGCGCGCCGTCGAGCCGCTGGCAGCCGACCGGGAAGCGCCGGCCGGTGTGCACCGAGCGCACCGCCGCCGGCAGACAGACCGGTACGCCGCCGACCGCGTCGGTCAGCGTCCGGGCGTCCCGGTAGGTGAGCACCACCCCGGCGTCCACCGGCACCCCGGTCAGCCGGGTGACCGCCTGGCGGGTGGCCCGGTAGCCGGCCGCCAGGTCCCCCGACCCGGCACCTTGGGTGAACGTCGCGCTGAGCTTGTCCGTCCCGCCGTCGGGCATCGGCACGAGCAGGTCGCGCGGGATGGACACGAGGTAGAGCCGGCTCCGGTCGGCCGGCACGTGCACCAGCAGGATCGAGTCGGCCCGCCGGCTCGCGTCCGCTTCGTCCAGGCCGAGCAGCAGCACGTTCAGCGCGGCGGTGGGGGCCGGCGACGGCGGAGCGGCGGGGCGCGTGGACTGCGGCGGCCGGGGCGTCACCACGGTGAAGCCGACGAGCGCCACGGCGGCCACCGCCAGCGCGGTGCCGGCCAGGCGCACCCGGCGGCGACGCCGCCGCCGATGGGCCACCGCCCGGTCGATGGCGGCCCGGACCGGGCCGGTGGGCGGCGTCAGCGCCTCGTGCCGGGCGAACGCGGCCCGCAGCTCGTCCTCGATCATGAGCAGACCTCCACGTGTTCGGCTCGGAGCGTGGCCAGGGCACGCGAGATGCTGGACCGGACGGTGCCGACGGCGCAGCCGAGCACGTCGGCGATCTCCGCGTCGGTCAGGTCCTCGTAGTAGCGCAGCACCAGCGCGGCGCGCTGCCGCCGGGGCAGCCGGGACAGCCAGGACCAGACCTGGTCCCGGTCCACCGCGGACTGGGCGTGGTCGGCCGGCGCGGGCACCGCCTCGTCGGGCTCGCCACGCAGCAGCACCCGGCGGGCCCACGAGCCGCGCCGCCAGTCCACGAACTGGTTGGTGAGCATCCGGCGCACGTACCGTTCCGGCGCGTCGGCGTGGGCCACCCGCCGCCAGTGGAGCTGGACCCGGACCATGGTCTCCTGCACCAGGTCCTGGGCCTGGTGCGGGTCGCCGGTCAACATGACCGCGTACCGCAGCAGCGCGCCCAGCCGCGCGTCGGCGAACTCCTCGTACGTCACTGCACCTCCCGGTGTCCCGCTCGATAGACGGGCACGGGGGCACCGAACATTGCGACGATGGTGATCAACCGTTCGGTCAATGTTCGCTGTGCGGGGCAACGGATCGACTTAAGGAATCTTTAAGCTCCACGGGCTCCACCTGATCATCCCCACGGGAGGACCCCCCACCATGCTCAGCAACTCCACCCGGCGCTGTCTCGCCGGGTTGGGCGTCGCAGGCGCGTTCGTCGCCGCCTCCGCCACCCCCGCCGTCGCCGCGGCCCCCCAGGTCAAGCTGGGCCTCTACTTCAGCGACACCACGATCGCGACGAACTCCGACGGCAAGATCGGGGACAGTCGAATCTTCAGCTCCGCCCCGACCGTGCTGCACGACGTCGCCGTCCGCTACGACTTCTCCGACCTGGCCGGCAAGGTGACCGTCAGCAACGCGGACGACCCCTACTGCAGCACCCCGTCCGAGTACGTGCTGCTCTGCGCCGACCCGTTCGACATCGACGCGGACGTGTGGGGTTCGAGCGGCATCTTCGAGGTGCAGCTCAAGGCCACCGCCAAGGCGAAGGACGGCGATGCCGGCACGCTGAAGGTGACCATGACCGCGGCCGGCTACGAGCCGGTCTCGCACGACGCGAAGATCCGGGTCGGCGAGGGCGTCGACCTGGCCGCCGGTCCCGAGACCAAGACGTCGGTCGCGCCGGGTGGCACCTTCACCGCTCCGGCGACGGTCAGCAACGCGGGCGAGCTCACCGCCAAGGGCGCGGTCGCCATCTTCTACCACGACTACGGCCTCAACGCGGCCAAGCACTTCAACAACTGCACCTACGCGGGCGACGAGCTGCGCACCTGCACGTTCGACGAGGAACTGCCCTCGGGCAGCACCTTCAGCGCGTCGCTGCCGTACGTCCTCGGCGCGGACACCTACGCCCCGAGCTCCAAGTACGGCGAGATCATCTGGATGACCCCGGCCGAGTTCGAGGACTTCCAGAAGGACGTGGGCTTCTACCAGGAGACCATCGGTAAGCCGGGCACCGACGGCGAGCTGGCCCTCACCCCGGTCCCCGGCAAGGCGACCGCCCGGGGCTTCCAGGCCGATCGGCAGCCGGAGAACAACGGCACGATCATGACGGTGACGGCGACCGGTAAGAACGGCACCGATCTCGAGGCGCTCGGCACCTCGGTGACCGGCAAGGCCGGCGCCACGGTGAAGGCGACCTTCGGGCTGCGTAACAACGGTCCGGCGACTCTCGACTACAACCGGGCGGGCAGCTCGGTCACCTACCTGAACTTCGACGTGCCGCAGGGCACGACCGCGGTCGCCGTACCGGAGAACTGCATCACCAGGAACGGCGAGGAGTGGGGCGAGCCGGGCGAGCCGGGTCAGCGTCACTACTTCTGCTACTTCGGCAGCGTGCTGAAGGCCGGCGAGTCGGCGATGCTGGACTTCTCGCTCCGGATCGACAAGGTGATCCCCAACGCGACCGGGCCGGTGAAGATCAATGTCACGTGCCAGTGCGACGGCGGCTTCATCCGTGACCTGAAGCCGGCCAACGACACCGCCAAGGTCGTCGTCAACGCCGCCGCGGGTGGTGACGGCGGCCAGGGTGGCGGTGACGGCGGCACGCTGCCGATCACCGGTTCCTCCACCGGCCTGATCGCCGGCATCGGCGCGCTGCTGCTCGCCGCCGGCTTCGGCGGCTACGTGGTGGCCCGCCGCCGCAAGACCCGCTTCGTCGCCTGACCGAACCACCCCGGGTGCCCCGCCGACCACCACATCGGCGGGGCACCCCCACATCCAGAGCACCCCGAAAAGAAGACCCCAAAAGCAGCACGGTCGGCGGCGAACGAGCACGAAGGGTTTCCGGGGGAGCCCGACCCGCGCAGGGATCAAGCCTGACCGCCCGGAGCGGGTCGGGCTCCCCCGGAAACCCCACGACAGCGCAACAAAGATCAAGGAACATCAACCCCGTGCTGCTGACCCTCACCACGACCCACCGCCCCGCCACCGACCTCGGCCACCTCCTCGTCAAGCACCCGGACCGCGTGCAGAGCTTCGACCTGCCCGCCGGTACCGCGCACGTGTTCTACCCGGAGGCGGACGAGACGCGGTGCACGGCGGCGCTGCTGGTCGAGGTGGACCCGCTGAAGCTGGGCGGGGCCCGGGGCCGCCGGCAGTCGACCGCGCCGGAGGGCTTCACCCTCGGGCAGTACGTCAACGACCGCCCGTACGCGGCCTCCAGCCTGCTCTCCTCGGCGCTGACGAAGGTGTTCCGCTCGGCGCTGCGCGGCGAGTCCCGGGACCGCCCCGAGCTGGCCGCCACCGGCATCCCGCTGACCGTGCGGGTGCCGGTGCTGCGCTGCCGGGGCGGCGCCGAGCTGGCGGTACGCGTCTTCGCCCCGCTCGGCTGGGCCGTGACGGCCACTCCGGTCCCGCTCGACGAGACGTACCCGGAATGGGGTGACAGCCGCTACGTCGACCTGACGCTGACCGGGACGCTGCGGCTCGCCGACGCCCTCAACCACCTGTACGTGCTGCTGCCGGTGCTTGACGACGCCAAGCACTACTGGGTCGCGCCGGACGAGGTGGACAAGCTGCTGCGGGCCGGCTTCGGCTGGCTGGCCGACCACCCGGAGCGGGGCCTGATCACCCGCCGCTACCTGGCGCACCGCCGGGCCCTGGCCGGTGCCGCGCTGGCCCGCCTGGCGGAGCTGCGCCTCGCCGACGAGCCGCCCGCCGACGACAGCGTCGACCCGGAGACGCCCCCGGAGACGCCCCGCGCCTCGCTGGCGACGCAGCGGCGGGCGGCGGTGCTCGCCGCGTTGCGCGACAGCGGCGCGAGCCGGGTGCTGGACCTGGGCTGCGGCGGTGGTGCGCTGCTCACCGCGCTGGCCGCCGACCGGCGGTTCACCGAGGTGGTGGGCGTCGACGTGGCCGACCGGTCGCTCGCCATGGCGGCCCGGCGGCTGCGACTGGACCGGCTGCCGGAGCGGCAGCGGGACCGCATCCACCTGTGGCAGTCGGCGCTGACCTACCGGGACGACCGGCTGCGCGGCTACGACGCGGCGGTGCTGATGGAGGTGGTCGAGCACCTCGACCCGCCCCGGCTGCCGGCGCTGGAGGACGCGGTGTTCGGCCACGCCCGGCCCGGCACGGTGGTGGTGACCACCCCGAACGTGGAGTACAACGTCCGCTACGAGGGCCTCGGGCCGGGCCGGTTCCGGCACGCCGACCACCGGTTCGAGTGGACCCGGGCGGAGTTCACGGCCTGGGTGGCCCGGGTGGCGGCGGCGCACGGCTACACCGCCGCGATCGGCGGCGTCGGCGACGACGACCCCGAGGTGGGCACCCCGACCCAGCTTGCGATCTTCACCCGCGACGACCGGAAGGAGGAGACTAGCCGATGACCGTCCTGGACATTCCCGAGCTGGCGCTGGTGGCGCTGGTCGGCGTCTCCGGCGCCGGCAAGTCCACGTTCGCCCGCCGGCACTTCGCGCCCAGCCAGGTGCTCTCCTCGGACATGTTCCGTGGCCTCGTCGCCGACGACGAGAACGACCAGTCCGCGTCCGGTGACGCGTTCGACGCGCTGCACCACGTGGCCGGCATCCGGCTGCGGCGCGGACGGCTGACCGTGGTGGACGCGACGAACCTCCAGCCGCACGCCCGCGCCGGGCTGATCCGGGTGGCCCGGGAGCACGACGTGCTGCCGGTGGCGATCGTGCTGGACGTGCCGGAGGCGGTGGCCTGGGCGCGTACCGAGGCGCGCGCCGACCGGACGCACGGCCGGCAGGTGCTCACCCGGATGCGGCGTGACCTGCGGCAGTCGTACGGGCGGCTGGCCCGGGAGGGCTTCCGCAAGGTGCACGTGCTGCACGGCGTCGAGGAGATCGACGCGGCCGAGGTCCGCTACGAGAAGCTGTTCAACGACCGGCGGGAGCTGACCGGCCCGTTCGACATCGTCGGGGACGTGCACGGCTGCCGCGCCGAGCTGGAGGCGCTGCTGTCCCGACTCGGTTACGCGCTGCGCCGCGACGACGCGGGCCGCCCGGTGGACGCGACGCACCCCGCCGGGCGTACCGCGGTCTTCGTGGGTGACCTGGTGGACCGCGGCCCGGACTCGCCCGGCGTGCTCCGCCTGGTGATGGGCATGGTGGCGGCCGGCCACGCGATCTGCGTGCCGGGCAACCACGAGCAGAAGCTGCTGCGCAAGCTGCGCGGCCGGGACGTGCGGCTCACCCACGGGCTGGCCGAGACGATGGCGCAGCTCGCCGCGGAGCCGGCGGCCTTCGTCGCCGAGGCGGAGACGTTCATCGACGGGCTGGTCAGCCACTACGTGCTGGACGGCGGGCGGCTGGTGGTGGCGCACGCCGGCCTCAAGGAGCCTTACCACGGCCGGGCGTCCGGCCGGGTGCGGTCGTTCGCGCTCTACGGCGAGACCACCGGCGAGACCGACGAGTACGGCCTGCCGGTGCGTTACCCGTGGGCGCGCGACTACCGGGGCTCGGCGATGGTCGTCTACGGGCACACCCCGACGCCGGAGCCGGAGTGGGTCAACAACACCATCTGCCTGGACACCGGCTGCGTGTTCGGCGGGAAGCTGACCGCGCTGCGCTACCCGGAGAAGGAACTGGTGGCGGTCCCGGCGGAACGGGAGTGGTACGCCCCGGCCCGCCCGCTGGTCCCGCCCGCCCCGGCCCGGCCGGACACCGTGCTGGATGTGGCGGACGTGACCGGTCGGCGGCACCTGACCCACGCGTACGGGTCGCTGACCGTGCCGGCCGAGAACGCCGCCGCCGCGCTGGAGGTGATGAGCCGGTACGCGCTGGACCCGGGCCGGCTGGTGTGGCTGCCGCCGACGATGGCGCCCTGCTCCACGTCGACCGTGGAGGGGTTCCTGGAGCATCCGGCGCAGGCGTTCGCCGACTACCGCGGGGCCGGCGTCGACCGGGTGGTGTGCGAGGAGAAGCACATGGGCTCGCGGGCCGTGGTGCTGGTGGAACGGGAGCCGGGCCGGTTCGGCGGTGGGGCCGTGCACACCCGTACCGGCCGGCCGTTCTTCGGGCCGCCGCTCGACGACGAACTGCTGGCCCGGGTGCGCGCGGCGGTCGACACCGCCGGTCTCTGGGCCGAACTGGACACCGACTGGCTGCTGCTCGACGCGGAGCTGCTGCCCTGGTCGGCGAAGGCGGGCGGCCTGATCCGCGAGCAGTACGCCGGGGTGGGCGCGGCCGGCCGGGCGGCGCTGCCGGCGGTGCTGGCCACGCTGGACGCCGCCGCCGGGCGCGGGCTGCCGGTGGACGGGTTGCGGGCCCGGATGGCCGAGCGGGCGGCCGAGGTGACCGCGTACTCGGCCGCGTACCGGGCGTACGTCGGGCCGACGGACGGGCTGCGCGGCGTGACGCTGGCCCCGTTCGCGGTGCTGGCCGGTGCCGGGGCGAGCTACGCCGACCGCGACCACGGCTGGCACCTGGCGCTGGCGGACCGGCTCCGCACGGCCGACCCGGAGTTCTTCACCCCGACCCGGCGGCTGGTGGTGGAGCTGTCCGACGAGGCGGCGGTGTCGGCCGCCACCGACTGGTGGCTGGCGCTGACCGCGGCCGGCGGCGAGGGCATGGTGGTCAAGCCGTACGCCGGCCTGGCCGCCCGGTCGCCGAAGGGCTCGCTGCTCCAGCCGGGGATCAAGTGCCGCGGTCGGGAGTACCTACGGATCATCTACGGTCCCGGGTACACCGAGCCGGCGCAGCTCGCCGCGTTGCGCCGCCGTTCGCTGGGCCGCAAGCGCGGGCTGGCGCTGCGGGAGCACGGCCTGGGCCTGGCCGCCCTGGACGCGTTGGCCGAGGACGCTCCGCTCTGGCGCCGCCACGAGCTGGTGTTCGCGATCCTGGCCTGTGAGTCGGAACCCGTCGACCCGCGCCTGTGACCCACCCTCGCTGTTTCCCGGAAAGTGTGGCTGTTCGAGCATCGATGGGCCCTCTTTCCGGGAAACAGCAGGGGTGGGCCGAGGGTAGGGGGTGGGCGGGTACCCTTTGTGGCCGTGGACACAGCAGAGAAGACCCGGATGATCTCCGAGAACGTGGCGTTGAATCCGCTCGACCCGAAGGACCTCATCCACACCTTCGGGATGATCGGCGTCTGGGCGATCCTGTTCGCCGAGACCGGTCTGCTGGTCGGTTTCTTCTTCCCGGGGGACTCGCTGCTCTTCCTGGCCGGGGTGGCCGCGTCCCCGGTGGCCGACGCCATCTTCGGCAGCGGCACGCGGCTCTCGCTGGCCGGGCTGATGATCGGCGGGCCGATCTGCGCGATCGCCGGCGCGCAGCTCGGGCACTGGCTCGGCGCGCGCTACGGGCGACGCATGTTCGACAAGCCCAACTCCCGCCTGTTCAAGCGGGAGTACGTGGCGAAGGCGGAGTACTACTTCCAGAAGTTCGGCCCGGCCAAGGCCGTGGTGCTGGCCCGCTTCATCCCGATCGTGCGGACGTTCCTGAACCCGGTGGCCGGGGTGCTCGGCATGCCGGCCCGGCAGTTCTTCGTGTGGAACGTGGTCGGCGCGGTCCTCTGGGTGGACGGCATCCTGCTGATCGGCTACCTGCTGGCCCGCCAGATCTACGACGCCATCGGCGACAAGATCGACCGGTACATCCTGCCGGTCGTCGCGCTGATCATCCTGATCTCGGTGCTGCCGATCTTCTTCGAGTTCCTTCGCGACCGGAAGGCGCGCAAGCGCGGCGAGGCGGTGGCGGTGATCGCCGCGGCCACCGCGGCCGGCACCGTGGACGCCGTCCGGGACGCCGTCGACGGCGACGACCACCCGCACGGGCCCGGCGGCCAGCACCGCCGCTGACCGGTACGGACACGCCGAAGGCCGGCCCCCGGGCGGGGGCCGGCCTTCGCGTCTGACCTGTCGGCTCACGGGTGACACGGATGACGACAGCCGTCACCGTGCGATGGTGGCGCCACCCCTGGCACGCCACCGGTCACCCGCATCCGGGCGGAACGGCCTGCCGGGTTCGGCGCGCGTGCCATCGCGCCGGGGCCTCGGCCGGCCGGCCCGTCCGCGGACGGGCCGTGGTGTCAGCGAGCCTTCTTGGTGGCCCGCTTCCGCGGCGGGGTGAGCAGATCCGCGATCGTCGCGATCGCGGTCGGCACCAGCCGGTAGTACGCCCAGACCCCACGCTTCTCCCGCTCCAGCAAGCCGGCCTCGGTGAGGATACGCAGGTGGTGACTGACCGTCGGCTGCGAGAGGCCGAGCGGCGCGGTGAGGTCACACACGCACGCCTCCCCCTCGGGAGCCGACTGGATCAGGCTGAGCAGCCGCAGCCGGGCGGGGTCGGCGAGGGCCTTGAGGACCCCCGCCAGCCGCTCGGCGTCGGCGCGTTCGATCGGCTCGCCGGCAAGCGGCGAGATCTGAGGCATGGTCATTTCAGCCAACGCAGTTCCCACGTATTCCATCCTTCCACCAGCAGCATCGATCCGCCTGCATATCAGCAGATCCGAATCGGCAAACTTTTAGGCCACAAGGCCGAGGTCAGCCAACGTATAGGCCGCCCGATAAGGCAGTCCGGCGGCTCGCACCGCGTCGCCGGCGCCTCGATCAACAATAACCGCCACGCCCACGACTTCCGCCCCCGCCTCACGCAACGCCTCGATGGCGGTCAACACACTTCCGCCCGTGGTCGAGGTGTCCTCCACCGCCAGCACCCGACGCCCGGACACGTCCGGGCCCTCGATCCGACGCTGAAGGCCGTGCGCCTTGCCCGCCTTCCGGACCACGAAGGCGTCCAGCGGGCGGTCGGTGCCGGCCGAGGCGTGCAGCATCGCGACGGCCACCGGATCGGCGCCCAGGGTCAGGCCGCCGACCGCGTCGTACGCCCAGTCCGCGGTGAGGTCGCGCATCACCCGGCCGATCAGCGGGGCAGCCTGGTGATGGAGCGTGACGCGACGCAGATCGACGTACCAGTCCGCCTCACGGCCCGACGAGAGCACCACCCGACCGTGGACCACAGCCAGGTCAGTGATGAATTTACGCAGGTCGTCGTGGTCCCCCATGGCGATAGAGCGTACTTCCCGAGTCTGTACGCCGTCTGCGGGGCCCACCTCGGTCAGCCCTGTGGGCGACCGATGATTGGCAATGCCCGGCTACTCTGTGCGACCGTCCATCCCGGCCCGACCAGCGGATCGGGCCGGCCGGAGCGAACGCGGCGCGGTCACCCGCGAGCCCGGTCGACAGCTCCCCGGGTGTCCCGCCTGAAGCCGCGCAACAGGCGTTTCGGCGCGTGCCGCAGCCCGGCCACGGCCAGCTTGTACTTCCAGTCCGGCACGCTCACCAACCTGCCTTTGCGCAGGTCACGCAGCCCTTCGTCGACGACCTGGTCGGCCCGCAGCCAGGCCCAGGCGGGCAGGCGCGACATGTCGATGCCGGTTCGCTCGTGAATGCCGGTACGGGTGTAGCCGGGACAGAGCGCCATCACGCGTACGCCGAGCGGAGCCACCGACTGCCCGATCGACTCACTGAAATTCGTCACCCACGCCTTGCTGGCGGAGTACGTCGATCCCGGCATGGGCACCCCGAACCCCGCAACCGAAGAGACATTTATCACTGCCCCATGACCTCGTTCGATCATCGGGCCCAGTGCCGCGTGGGTGAGTCGGAGCACCGCCAGCACGTTGAGCCGGACCAACCGCGCCTCGTCCGGGACCGCCGACCTGACGAACGGGGTGTGCAGACTGATCCCGGCGTTGTTCACCAGCAGGTCCACCGGCGAGCCGGCGGTCAACCGGCGCTCGACCACCGCGCAACCGTCGTCGGTGGACAGATCGGCCGGGACCGTCTCCGCCGCGCCGCCGTGCCGGCCGGTCAGCTCGGCCGCCAGCGCGTCGAGCCGGGCGGCGTCCCGGGCCACCAGCACCAGGTCCCAGCCGTCGGCGGCGAGCCGGCGGGCGAACGCCTCGCCGATCCCCAGGCTTGCGCCGGTGACCAGGGCGCGACGGCGGACGGGTTCGGCGGCGTCGGTCATGGACGATCCTCCGGAGGCGACGGCGGCCCAACCGGCGGAGGCTGCGAGGGCTGCGACGGCGGCCCGGCCGGCGGAGGCAGCGAGGGCTGCGAGGGCTGCGACGGCGGCCCGGCCGGCGGGGGCGGCGAGGGCTGCGGAGGCGGCGCGAACGGGGACGTGGACCGCGGCGCGGGCGGGGACGGCGGCGAGGTCAGACTGGGTGGCGGCCCCCAGGGCGTCGGCCCGGAGGCGGGCACGCCGGACACGGTCGCGCCGTAGCCGGTCGCCGGACCGGACCGTGCCGGGGCCGGACGGCGCAGGAAGGCATTGGCCGAGGGCGTCGCGAGCAGCGCGGCGACCACCAGGTAGCCGACGATCTGCGCCGCCAGCATCGCCGCGTTCACCGAGATCCACAGGTCCGGGTACGCGTCACCGACGAGGCCCAGCAGGTCGGCGGTGACCCGGTCGTCGGCGCCGAGCCGCAGCGGGGCGGCCCGCTGCCCGACCAGCGTCGCGAACCCGCAGCAGCCGCAGAGCAGCCCCAGCCCGGCGACCGTCCAGGTGGCCACCCGCGCGCCGGGGCGACCGGCGCGCAGCCCGAGCGCGAGCCCGACCAGCAGCAGCGCGGCCAGCACGCCGAGCACGGCGGCCAGCACGGTCGAGCCGCGCAGCAGGCCGGCCATCCGGTCGACGTCGCCACCGCTCGCGTCGGTGCCCGCCGCGGCGGCCCGGAACCGGTCCACCGTGCCGCCGGCGACCACCAGGTTCGTCACCGCGTACGCCACGGCGCCGGCCGCCATCAGCAGCAGCACGGTCACCGCCGCGACGACCGCGCCCGGCCGGCGGGGCGCGGCCCGATCGGGGTACGACACGACAGGTCCCTCCGGTAGGCGTCGGCTTGCAACCTACTCGGAGGGACCGTCGGCGTCGCTGAAATCCTGCCGTCAACTTCCGGGTGGCGGCTCCGGGTCACGGCGCTCGCCCGGCTGACCGGTCGGCCCGGCCGGCGGCGGCGTGGTCGGCGGCTGGTCGGGGGTCGACGGATACGCCGGGTACGCCGGATCGCCCGACTGGCCCGACGTCGACGGGTAACCGGGGTCGCCCGACTGGCCCGGGGCCGACGGGTACGCCGGGTAGGCGCCACCCGGCACCGGCGGCTCCCAGCCCGCCTTGGGCTTGCGGAAGAACTCGTTCGACTTCGGCAGCGCCAGCAGGATCAGCGCGCCCAGCAGCGCGAGCAGCGCGACGATGCCGAGCAGCGTGCTGACCGGGGCGAACCAGGACGGCAGCGCGTCCTCCAGCCGGCGCTGGATCTCCTGCCCGCTGGGCAGGTCGCCGCTGGCGTTGCCGCCGCCCATGGTGCCGCCGGAGACGCCGTTGAGCAGGCTGCCACCGGTGCAGCAGAACAGGATGCCGCCCACCACCCAGGTGGTGATGCGGGAGGCGTTCTTCCCCCGGTTGTTCAGCAGCGCCAGCACGACCAGACCGGCCGCCAGCAGCAGCGACAGGATCGACGTGCCGATGGTGAACGCGTACGCGATGTCGCCGGCCGACTCGGCCGAGGTGCCGGCGTACGCGTCCGTCAGCACGTCACGGATCTTGCCGATGACGGACAGCGTCACGATCAGGTTCAGCACCTGGATGGCGGCGACGAGAATGAGCAGCCAACTGGACAGCGTCACCACACTGGGACGCGCGCGGGGCGGGGTGCCCGGAGCATCGACCATGATTCTCCCTCCCTGGATGAGATCACCACCGTAGCGATCCCGGGCCAGGTGAGCACGGCAGAAAGGCTCAGCGGTCGGCGGCGCGGCGCAGCCGCCGGTGCTCGGCGGTGACCACGCCGAGCAGCGCCAGGTCGAGTGCGACCGCGGAGACCGCGCCGAACTGGTTGACCGTGAAGTTGAAGACCTGCCCGAACAGCAGGTCGACGAGCAGGGCCAGCTTGAACAACCGGAACGCGTCGGTCCGGTCCCGGCGCAGCAACCAGGCCGCGCGCAGGCTGAGTACGGCGGTGACCAGCGCGGTGGCGGTGACGCCGAGCACCGCGCCCCACTCCCGTTCCTGATCCAGCGCCCCGGTCACGCCGTCGAGGACCACCGCCACCACGGTCACCACCGGCTCCACCACCAGCCAGACCACCACCGGCCAGACCAGCCAGCGCCGGCCCACCGCCCAGGCGGCGAGGCGTCGGGTCCACTCCGCCCCGCGCTGCCAGAACCGCACCGGCGGCGGTTCCCGTCGGGGCACCGCGTCCAGCAACTGGCTGAGGGCCGCCTCGGTGGCCGGCCCGGTGCCCTGCACCAGGCGCAGCACCGCGATCCGACGCCTGTCGGTCAGCCCGTTGGGCAGGCCGCTGAGCACCAGGTCCAGCGCGTTGGCGGTGCGTTCGGCCGGCGTCAGGCGGGCCCGGCCGGTGCGCCCGCGTACCGCCTGGGTGAGCAGCACGAGCAGGGCGAACGCGACGTAGATGATGGCGGCGGCGGGCGCGTAGAAGTAGTCGGTGCGGGTGGTGACGAACTTGCCGACCTCGTCGATGAAGAGCCCGAACCCGACGCCGCCGACCACCGCGCCGGCGGTGCGCGGCCCGCCACCGAGGAACACCAGCGCGATGCCCAGGCCGACGACGAGCAGCAGGCCGCCCCAGAGCACGTGCGCGATGTGCAGCCCACCGCCGCCGAGCTGCGGATAGTTGGTGGCCTGGAGGTACGCCCGGACGGCCAGCACGGTGACCACGCCGGAGAGCACGAACGCCTGGAGGTAGGCGGCGGCGTCGATCGCCCGGGTCGGCAGCCGGCGGCCCAGCCGATGGTGTGACCGCATGCTCCGAAACCTAGTAGCCGCGCCACTCCTCGCGGGCGTACTCCAACACCCTGGGCTGCAACAGCGTGGAGGCGGGCACGTCCACCCGGCCACGGTCGGCGGGGAACGTGGCGGCGGCGGCGAGCACCGCCGGGGTGAGGAAGCGCAGCGGGGGCGCGTCGGTCGGCAGGGCCAGCTCCGGCGCGACGCCGCCGGGTGCGGCGAGCACGAATCCCCAGTCGCCGAAGCTCGGCACGTCGACGTGGTACGGCACGGTGGCGAAGCCCGCCTCCCGCACCGACCGCTCGATCGACCAGTACGACCGGGGCGCGAAGTAGGGCGAGCCGGACTGCACCACCAGCCGCCCGCCCGGGGCCAGCACCGGCCGGACCAGCGCGTAGAACTCGACCGTGTAGAGCTTCGCGGTGGCCGTCTCGTCCGGGTCGGGCAGGTCGGCGATCACCACGTCGAAGCGTTGCGAGGCGGTCCGCAGCCAGCCGAACGCGTCCAGGTTGAGCACCCGCACCCGGGGGTCGGTGAGCGAGGCGTGGTTGAGGTCGCGCAGTTGCGGCTCGCTGCGGGCCAGCGTCACCACGGCCGGGTCGAGGTCGACGAGCGTCACCGAGCGCACGTCCGGGTACTTCAGGATCTCCCGCGCGGCCAGCCCGTCGCCGGCGCCGAGCACCAGCACGTCGCCGTGCGGCCCGCGCATGACCGGGTGCACCAGCGCCTCGTGGTAGCGGTATTCGTCGACGGAGCTGAACTGGAGGTCGCCGTTGAGGAAGAGCCGCAGGTCGGTGTCGGTGTGGCCGACCTCCCGCACCGAGCGGGTCAGCACGATCTCCTGGTATCGGCTGCGCTCGGCGTGCACCACCGGGTCGCGGTAGAGCTGCTGACGGGCGGTCACCTCGAAGTCGTGGGCGGTCACCCACGCGTACCCGAGCAGGAGCGCGACCACGACGGAGCCGGCGCCGAGCCCGACGCGCGCCCGGCGGCTCAGCTCGTCGCGGAACACCGTGAAGACCAGCACCACCCCGGCGACGGCGTTCACCGCGCCGACCACCAGCGCGCCCTTGAGCTGGCCGAAGATCGGCATCAGCAGGAACGGGAAGGCCAGCCCGCCGAGCAGCGCGCCGACGTAGTCGGCGGCGAACAGGTCGGCCACCGCGCTGCCCGCCGACTGCTCGCGGATGCGTTGCAGCATGACCATCAGCAGCGGGATCTCCGCGCCGATCAGCAGCCCGAGCACGAACGCGGTGCCGACCAGCGCCGGGCCGTAGAGGTCGAGCCAGGCAAACGCCGCGTAGAGGCCGAGCACGGAGAGGCCGCCGAGCAGCGCGAGCGTCAGCTCGATCGCGGCGAAGGCGGGCGCGGCCCGGGACTGCAACGGCTTCGCCACCAGCGCGCCGACGCCCATCGCGAAGACCATCACGCCGAGCACGATCGACGCCTGACCGACCGCGTCGCCGATCAGGTAGCTGCCGAGCGCGACGAGCGCCAGCTCGTACACCAGGCCGCAGGCCGCGCAGACGAAGACCGCGAGCAGGACCGCCGCGCGGGCCGCGCGCCACCGCGGCCGTGCGGGCACGTCGATGGTCACGCGTTCTCCCGGGTAAGCCCGGCGGGTCCCGCCCCGGCGCGCTGCGCGGGTCCGGCTTCCCTGCGCTGACGACTGCTCCGGCTCGGCGCGTCTGGCGCCACGCCGCGACCCGGAGCAGTCGACCGGTTCCGCTGTCGCACGCCCACGGTGATGAACAGCGCGGCGAGCAGGGCCAGCCCGACGGCGGTGAGCAGCAGTTTCCAGCGGTCCCGCCAGAAGTCGCTGCCGGCGTCCGGCAGCGGGGCGGCCGGGACGCTCGGGTCCGCGGTCGGGGTCGCGGCCGGGTCGGCCAGCCCTCGCTCGGTGGCGAGCAGCGGCAGCATGGTGGCGGCCCGGGTGACGGCCCAGCCCGGTTCGTCGACGAACGCGTCCTCGTCCAGCCCGAACCGGCCCAGCCCCGATTCGATGGCGGACAGGTCGCTGAACTCGATGTCGTCCGACCCCTTCACCCGGATGGTGGCGGAGTCGTTCGACTCGCTGCTGGACGACGTGTAGAAGACGTTCGCGGTCACCTCGATCCAGCGGGCGCAGCCGGGCGCGTCCGCGACCGCGGTGCCGTCGCCCAGGTTGGAGCCGACGCTCACCTGGCGGTACCCGTCGAGCAGTTCCCAGCCGTAGCAGATGCCCTGGCTGTCCGCGGCGGCCCGAAGGATCGGCACGGTGCCGGAGCGTTCGTCGGCGGCCGGGGCTCCGACCGTGGTGTCCGAGTCGCCGGTGACCGCACCGATCACGCAGGCGCCGACCGTGATCCCGATGAGCACCGTCCAGACCAGCACCTGTCGGCGCGTGTCCTTCGCCTTCGTCGCGGCGGCCTTGTCGGGCATCAGCTGATGGCGGCGGCGATGATCGCGCCGGTGGCGACGTGCACGGTGGCGGAGATCCAGACCGCCGGGTGCGGCTCCGGGTCGACCAGCAGCTCGCCGAGCTTGCCGGGGGTGGCCACGTCGAGCAGCACGAACGCCGCCGCCATGATCACCAGACCGAGGAACCCGTACGCGGCGGCGCCGGCCAGCCCGAGCATGAAGTCGTCGTCGCTGGCCACGATCGCGGCGACCACGACGGTGCCGACGCCGACCAGGTTGGAGGCGAGCAGCAGCGTGGCGTTGCGGTTGCGCCCGGCCCAGATCAGCTCGTGGAGCTTGCCGGGGGTGGCCAGGTCGACCAACAGGTAGCCGACGGCCATCAGGACCACGCCGACCACGCCGTAGGCGAGGGTGACCAGCAGATCGGTGACGAGATGCTGCACAGGAACTCCAGGGTGAGGGGGGTCGGACGGGCTACTTGCCGGCGCCGGGGCCGCCGCCCCGGACGGTGCTGCCTCGGCCCCAGCCCCAGCTGTTGCCGACGACGCTGTGGTACCGGGGGTACGCGGTGGACATCCGCTCCAGCAGGATCACCGAGCCGACGGCGAGCGGGAGGATCACCACGGAGTCGTCGTCGTAGCGCAGGTACACGCCGCTGCCGTCGACGTACTGGTCGGCCGGCTGCCAGGTGTCGGTGATCTCCTTCGAGACCTGGCTCGGCGACCGGTTCGAGGTGTACGCGACGGCCTGCGAGCCGATGTCCCGCCCGGACGCCCGGGAGTAGTGGTCCTGCACGTAGCCGCGCGGCGAGAAGTTGCCGTAGAAGATCGCGAAGGCGGCAACCAGTGCGCCGACGACGGCGACCGCCACGCCCACCACGAACCACCGTCGGTACGTCACAGCTCTTCCACCACCGTCTCGGTCAGGACCAGCTCGTTGGTCTGGGGGTAGGCGTGCCAGGTGCGCCAGGCGACCGGGCCGCCTAGCGGGTCGGGTCGGACGGCGAGCGCGGTTACCGCGTCCTCGTCGCCGGGAAACACCCCGACCAGGGCGAACGGGTCGCCGGCCAGCTCGGCGCGAAGCGCCGCGACCCGGGTACGCAGGCCGTCGCCGGCCGGCCGCAGCACGGTGGCGGTGAACCGGTAGCCGGCGGTCGGGTCGTGCAGCGCGTCCGGCAGGTGCGGCCGGCTGCCGGGCAGGCAGGCGACCGTCTCGGTCAGCCCGCCGAGGACCACCTGGTGGGAGGCGCCGAGCAGCCGCAGCCGCAGCCGTGTCCCGCCGGGCAGGTCGAGGTCGCGGACGGCCAGCGCCGGCAGCTCCGGGCCACCGAGCGTCAGGCTCAGGTCGGCGGCGCGACTGTCGACGTACGGGGTCCGGAGGGCGACGAGCACGCTCACTTCACCTGGTCCGGGCCGCCCTGCGGATAGATCATCACCTCGGCGCGGCGCAGTTCCTCGCCGAGGTTCACCTCCCAGCCGGCCTCGCCGTACGCCTCGAACGACAGCCGGGCCCCGCCGGGCGCCTGGTAGTCGTGGTAGCGCATGGTGCCGCGCGGGTCGAGGCCGGTGCCCTCGGTCGCGGTGTAGCGCGCCTGGCCGGACTCGTCCCAGTTGTAGCGACGGCCGGCGATCTCCAGCGTCGGGGCGCCCGGCGTCACGGTGGCGCCCGGCTCACTGGCCCAGAGCACCATCTCCAGGTCCGGCTCCGCCTCCACGGAGAGCCAACGCTTCACGCCGCCGGCGTCGTCGAGCAGGTGCTCCGCCCAGCTCCAGCCGCCCTCGACCAGGTGCACCGAACCGCGCACGGTGTACGGCACCTGGCGGATCTCGACGATGTCACCGGGCTTGAGCGCGCGCGGGTCGCCGCGCAGCGCGTCCGCGTCCCGGTCCCGGAACGGGTCACCGGGCGCCGCCTTCTCCCGTGGCGCCGAGCGGGACCTGCGCAGCGCGATCACGGCGATCACCACGCCGGCCACCCCCAGCAGGCACCCCAGCGTGGCCACCACGTACGCCACCGAACCGTTCATGACCGCCTCCCCCAACCTGCATTGGCGGAGACGGTAACAACCCCGCGCACCTCGGATGAAGCGCTGTTCGCTGAGTGTGGGGTCAGCTACGGTCTGCCGCCCGTGAGCCGCTCGGCGGCGTACTCACGCAGCGTGGTGCGGCCCATCACGCAGCCGTGGAACGTGGTGAACTCGCCGTCGTCGGCGCGCAGCCGTTCCCAGGCGTCCCGCCCGGCCGCCGGGTCGACGGTCTCCAGCAGCGTCGCCGCGTACGCCTTCCCGGCCGGCGAGCCCTTCTTCAGCAGCCGCTCGACCCGCTTCCGGCCCGACTCCGGGTGCTCGCGCAGCTCCTGCTCCAGCCGCCGGTACGCGTAGGTCGCGGGCAGCACCTGCCCGGCGAACCCGACCCCGCCGAAGGCAAGGGTGTCCGCGTCGTCAAGCTCCCGCACCGCCTGATCCAGCTCCCGCTTCCCACTCATACCCCACTATGTGCCCACCCCACCCCCTCCCCACCCCTCCCCCTCCCCCTCCCCGCGCCCTCAGGCGTTGATCAAGGAGTTTGCGTCGGCCAAGGGCCCTCCGGGTGACGCAAACTCCTTGATCAACGAAGTGGGGGCGCGGGGCGGGGGCGGGTAGGGGAAAGGCCCGGCCGGAGGCCGGGCCTTTCGGGGTGGAGCGGGTCAGGCGGCGGTTACGGTCAGGCCGTCCTTCGTGTCGGCCAGGTCGACCTGGACCGTGTCGCCGTCGCGGATCTCGCCGGACAGGAGCGCCTTGGCGAGGCGGTCACCGATCGCGGACTGGACCAGCCGGCGCAGCGGGCGCGCGCCGTAGATCGGGTCGTACCCGTGGTCGGCCAGCCAGGTGCGGGCGGCGTCGGTGACGTCCATGCCCAGCCGGCGGTCCGCCAGCCGGCGCCGCAGCCGGTCGAGCTGGATGTCGACGATGGCCCGCAGATCCTCGCCCCGGAGCGCGGCGAACACCACGATGTCGTCGAGGCGGTTGAGGAACTCCGGCTTGAAGTGTGACCGGACCACCGCGAGCACCCCCTCCCGGCGCTCCTCGTCGCTGAGCGTGAGGTCGCTGATCACCGACGATCCCAGGTTCGAGGTGAGGATCAGGATGGCGTTGCGGAAGTCCACCGTACGGCCCTGACCGTCGGTGAGCCGGCCGTCGTCGAGCACCTGGAGCAGGATGTCGAAGACGTCCGGGTGGGCCTTCTCCACCTCGTCCAGCAGGATCACCGAGTACGGCCGGCGGCGCACCGCCTCGGTGAGCTGGCCGCCCTCCTCGTATCCGACGTAGCCGGGCGGGGCGCCGACCAGGCGGGCCACGGAGTGCTTCTCCCCGTACTCGCTCATGTCGATGCGGACCATGGCCCGCTCGTCGTCGAAGAGGAACTCGGCGAGCGCCTTGGCCAGCTCGGTCTTGCCGACACCGGTCGGGCCGAGGAAGAGGAAGCTGCCGGTCGGGCGGTCCGGGTCGGCGACGCCGGCCCGGGCGCGGCGGACCGCGTCGGAGACCGCGCCGACCGCCTCCGCCTGGCCGACCACGCGGGCCCGCAGCGACTCCTCCATCCGGAGCAGCTTGGCGGTCTCGCCCTCCAGCAGCCGACCGGCCGGGATGCCGGTCCAGGAGGCGACCACGGCGGCGATGTCGTCCGCGCCGACCTCCTCCTTGAGCATCGCGCCGTCGGCCTGGAGCCGGGCCAGCTCCTCCTCGGCCTGCTTCAGCTCACCCTTGAGCGCGGGGATGCGGCCGTACCGCAGCTCGGCGGCGCGTTCCAGCTCGCCGTCGCGCTCGGCGCGCTCGGCCTCGCCGCCGAGCCGCTCCAACTCCTCCTTGGCGGTGGAGAGCTTGGCGATGTGGCTCTTCTCGGTCTGCCAACGCTCGGAGAGCGCGGTGAGCTGCTCGCGCTTGTCGGCCAGCTCCTTGCGCAGCCGCTCCAGGCGCTCGGCGGAGGCGGCGTCGGGCTCCTTGGCCAGCGCCATCTCCTCGATCTCCAGCCGGCGCACCGCCCGCTCGATCTCGTCGACCTCGACCGGGCGCGAGTCGATCTCCATGCGCAGCCGGGACGCGGACTCGTCGACCAGGTCGATCGCCTTGTCCGGCAGGAACCGGTCGGTGATGTAGCGGTCGGAGAGCGCGGCGGCGGCGACCAGCGCGGCGTCGGTGATGCGTACGCCGTGGTGCACCTCGTAGCGCTCCTTGAGCCCGCGCAGGATGCCGATGGTGTCCTCGATCGTCGGCTCGCCGACCAGCACCGGCTGGAAGCGGCGCTCCAGCGCCGGGTCCTTCTCGATGTGCTCGCGGTACTCGTCGAGCGTGGTCGCGCCGACCATCCGCAGCTCGCCCCGGGCCAGCATCGGCTTGAGCATGTTGCCGGCGTCCATCGAGCCTTCGCCCTTGCCGGCGCCGACCACGGTGTGCAGCTCGTCGAGGAACGTGATGACCTGGCCGTCGGAGTTCTTGATCTCCTCCAGCACGGACTTGAGCCGCTCCTCGAACTGGCCGCGGTACTGCGCGCCGGCCACCATCGCGCCCAGGTCGAGCGAGACCAGCTTCTTGTTCCGCAGCGACTCCGGCACGTCACCGGCGACGATCCGCTGGGCCAGGCCCTCGACGATGGCGGTCTTGCCGACGCCCGGCTCACCGATCAGCACCGGGTTGTTCTTGGTACGCCGGGACAGCACCTGGATCACGCGGCGGATCTCCGAGTCCCGGCCGATCACCGGGTCGATCTTGCCATCGCGGGCGCTGGCGGTGAGGTCGACGCCGTACTTGGCCAGCGCCTGGTAGGTCTGCTCCGGGTCGGCGGTGGTGACCCGGCGGTCCCCGCCCCGGACGGTCGCGAACGCGGCGACCAGGTTCTCCTCGGTGGCGCCGGAGTTCTTCAGCGCGACCGAGACCGCGCCGCCGACCCGGGCCAGCCCGGCCAGCAGGTGCTCGGTGGAGGTGTACTCGTCGCCGAGCGGCCGGGCGATCTGCTCGGCCGCGCCGATGGCGTTGACGAACTCGCGGGCCAGCGTCGGCTCGGCGAGGCTGGACCCCCGCGCGGCGGGCAGCGCGTCGACCGAGCGCTGGGCGACCCGGCGCAGCTCGGCGGGGTCGGCGCCGACGGCGCGCAGCAGGCCCGCGGCGGTCGAGCCGTCGGTGTCCAGCAGGGCCAGCAGCAGGTGCCAGGGCTCCACGGTGGCGTGGCCGCGCTGGTTCGCCAGCGCGACGGCACCGGTGATGGTCTCGCGGCTCTTGGTGGTGAGGCGTTCCGTGTTCATGGGCTCCCCCGGGATCGGCGTGTCCACTGGAAACGACACAACCAGAGTTGAGTCTATTCCGCTCAACTCCGCCTGTGTGACCTGAGTCACCACCCGCGCCGCACCCAGGCGTCAGCGACCACGGCGGCCGGGGAGGCGTGCGGTGCAGGGCGTCACGTGGTCGGCGCGCAGCACGCACCGCCGGCCGCCGTCGAGCTTGCGGTCGCAGAACACCCAGTGGCGTACGCCCTGGTCGTCTTCGGTCGAGACGGTGATCCCGCCCAACTCGACCACGGCGAGAAACCCGAGCGACCGGCCGGCCGTGCGACCGAGCATCTTGGCCCGCGCCAGGTCGGAGGCCCGCACCGGCAGGTGGATCACATACCGCCCGGTCATCGTGTTTCCCTTCTTCCGGGCCCACGGAGATGAGCAGGAGCCGGCACGACTGGCCGCGCGACCAGTCGTGCCGACCACGGCCGCCAACCGGGAGGCCGGTTGCCTACCAGGCATTTCGCCGATGGCGTCCGCACCGACAACATACAATGCAAAGCATTGCATGACAACGGGTGAGCATGCTTAGCACGCAAAGTATTGGCCAGCGGGTGTCACTCGTGGGAAGATCTTGGGGCCTACCAGGAGCCGCCGCCATGCCCCGAGTTTCGGACCGTCAGAGAATCGCGCAGGACATCAGAGACAAGATCGCCTCGGGCGAGTACGCCCCGGGCGACAAGCTGCCCTCGCTGCGCGAGCTGATCGCCCACTATCAGGTCTCCGCGGAGCCGGTCCGCTCGGCGCTGCTGATCCTCCAAGCCGAAGGGCTGGTCGAGGGGCACCAGGGCAAAGGCACCTATGTCACCTCCCGCGACAACGCCTCCTGATTCCAGGAAGCGTCCGGGCCGTGGCTCGGCCCCGGGAGCAGCACGTGTCCGGCAGAGGTAGCCTCACCGACGTGCGAGTACGTGTCGAACAGACCGCCTTACCGGGAATCGGCGTACGTCATGACCTGATGACGGAATCCGGCCGCCGGCTCGGCGTGGTCTCCCATCGCAATGGCCGCCGCGACCTGGTCCTCTACGACCCGGACGATCCCGACTCCTGTCAGCACGACATACCGCTGACCGACGACGAGGCGGAGGCGCTGGCCGACATCCTCGGCGCGTCGCTGATGCTGGGTCAGCTCTCCGGGCTGCGCGAGCAGGCCGCCGGGCTGCTGACCGAGCAGATCGTGATCCCGGCCGGCTCGAAGTACGTCGGCCGGCGGCTCGGCGACACGAAGGCCCGCACCCGGACCAGCGCGTCCATCGTGGCCGTGCTGCGTCAGGGCGAGGTGAACGTCTCGCCCGACCCCACCTTCCGGTTCGAATCCGGCGACGTGGTCGTCGTGGTCGGCACCCGTCAGGGGCTCGACGGCGTCACCGCGATCCTCGCCGAGACCGACCCGGACGGCTGACGCGTATGCACGAAACCCACATCCTGCTCATCGAAGTCGGCGCGCTGCTGCTGCTTCTCGGCCTGCTCGGTCGCCTCAGCCGTCGCGTCGGCGTCTCGCCCATCCCGCTCTACCTGCTCGCCGGCCTCGCCTTCGGGCACGGCGGCCTGCTGCCGCTCAACGCCAGCGAGGAGTTCTTCGCGATCGGCGCGGAGATCGGCGTGATCCTGCTGCTGGTCATGCTCGGCCTGGAGTACAGCGCGAACGAACTGGTCGGCAACCTCCGCTCGGCGGCGCCGGCCGGCCTGATCGACGCGGTGTTCAACGCGCTGCCCGGCTTCGCCTTCGCGCTGCTGCTCGGCTGGGGCTGGGTCGCCGCCGTGGTGCTGGCCGGCGTCACCTGGGTGTCGTCCTCGGGCGTGATCGCCAAGGTGCTCGGCGACCTGGGCCGGGTCGGTAACCGGGAGACGCCGGTGATCCTCTCCGTCCTCGTGATCGAGGACCTGGCGATGGCGCTCTACCTGCCGCTGGTCACCGCGCTGCTCGCCGGCGTCGGCCTGGTGAAGGGCGGCATCGCGCTCGCCGTCGCGGTGTTCACCGTGGTCGTCGTGCTGGCCGTGGCGATCCGGTACGGGCATCTGATCTCCACCGCGCTCTCCGCCAAGGACCCGGAGGCGCTGCTGCTCGGCGTGCTCGGGCTGACCCTGCTGGTCGCCGGCATCGCGGCCAAGCTCCAGGTCTCCGCCGCGGTCGGCGCGTTCCTGGTCGGCATCGCGCTGTCCGGGCCGGTCGCGCACCACGCCACCGAGTTGCTGTCGCCGCTGCGGGACCTCTTCGCCGCGGTCTTCTTCGTGTTCTTCGGGCTGGTCACCAACCCGCTGGACATGCCGCCGGTGCTGCTGCCCGCGCTGCTGCTGGCCGTGGTGACCATGGCGACGAAGGTGGCCACCGGCTACCTGGCCGCCCGCCGGGCCGGGATCGCCGAGCCGGGACGCTGGCGGGCCGGCCTGGCGCTCACCCCGCGCGGCGAGTTCTCCATCGTCATCGCCGGGCTGGCCGTCTCCGCCGTCTACCCGGTGGAGCCGAAGCTGGCCGCGCTCGCCACCGCGTACGTGCTGATCACGGTGGTGACCGGTCCGCTGCTCGCCCGGTTGACGGACACTCCGTGGTTCAAGCAGTGGCTGCGCCGACGTGCCGCCGCCGCCCGGTCGACGGCCACGGTGCCGGTGGGCGACTGACCTGGGCCGGGCTGATCGGCTGCTCAGCCGGTCGGCCCGGCCAACGGTTGTCAAATTGATCCCGGGAAGGTCTACCACTGCTCCGCCGAACCGCGTTAACGTGTCGCCCCAGCAGCCAGGGTCCGCGGGTGGCCGGTGCCCCCGCCAGCGTCAGCGGAAGGTCGGCCGGTGAGCGTGCAGGAAGAGACGTTCCACGGCTTCGCCAACCCGGTCGACCCCTCGCCCGCCGAGTTGCGGGCCTGGGCGTACCAGCCGGACTCGGTGCCGCTGGCCTCCATGCCGCCGGACTGGGACCTGCTGGTCGCCGGTGACCACCTGGTGCAGACGCTGTTCGACCTGGCCATGGACCGGTCCTGCCCGGCCCGCCGGTTCGCGCTGCACTGCCTCTACATCTACGCCGCCGACGGCATCCGGACGAACTTCCGGGCGCACCCGAAACGCCGCTTCCGCAAGCTGGTCGAGCAGGCCGAACGGACCGGCGACGACCTGATGCGCAACTGGGCGCACAACAGCCGGGTGCTGCTCGCCCGCCCGGATCTCTTCGTCTACCGCGACTGGTGCGAGGGCGGCCTGGTCCGCGAGAACCGCCGCCTCTAGGCGAGCTGCGAGCTGGTGTCGATCGAGACGGGCCGGGACCCCCCGTGGGTCCCGGCCCGGTCGTCGGCGGACCGTCAGGCCGATCCGCCCTGCTTCTTGCGCCGCTCGTCGTCCCTGGCGCGGTCCACTCCGTGGTCGGTCTGGTCGGCGAAGCGCCCTTCCTTGACCTTGTCACTGAAGCGACCCTCGGTGACCCGGTCGAATCGCTCCTTGACGTTCTCGGCCACCTTCTCCAGGCGTTCCTCCGCGCGTTCCGCCACTTTCTTCGCCGGTTCCGCCATGGCTCCCCCCGCCAGCCCGGATTCCGTTTCAGGGCGTTTATCCCCTGAGTGCAAGCGTAGTGGAACGCATCCCGCCGCACCCCCGTTTCGGCGACCTCCGCGTCGCGGGAGCGGGACGGGGAAGCGGAGCGGCAGAAGGCCGGCCGCCCCGGGAACAGCGGGCGGGCCGGCCTTCGGACGAGCGCGGGTAGCGAGCGTCAGCGGTCGGGGGTGCGGCGGGGACGCCAGACCACGAGCGCGGTGGAGGTGCGGTTGGTGGGCACCAGGTCGCCGCGCGGGAAGCCACCCAGCGACTCCAGCTCGGCGATCCGCCGGTACGCGGCGTCCAGCTCCGCCTCCAGCCGGGCCACCCGCTGCTGCGCCTCCTCCAGCAGCCGCTCCAGCCCGATGATCCGCTTGACCCCGGCCAGGTTGATCCCGTCGTCCTGGCTGAGCCGTTGCACCTCGCGGAGCAGCACCACGTCCCGGACGCTGTACCGGCGACCGCCGCCGGCCGCCCGGCCGGGCTGCACCAGGCCCAGCCGGTCGTACTGGCGCAGCGTCTGGGGGTGCATGCCCGCCATCCGCGCCGCCACCGAGATCATCAGAATCTTGGCTTCGTAGGCCGGGTCACCCGAGCCGACGTACTCCTCCGACATGCCCGCTCACCTCCGCTGCCGCCGTCAACTGAATCGACGTACCCGCGCGTCGAGATGTTCCCGCGCGGCGGGCGGAGTCTGTGCCGCGAAGGTCTCCAGCGCCGCCCGCGCCTCGTCCGACACCTTCGCCGGGACCACCACGTCGAGCGTGACCAGCAGGTCACCGGCGCGGCCGTCATTGCGTACGACGCCCTTGCCGCGGGCCCGCAGCACCCGCCCGGCGGGTGTACCCGGTGGCACCCGCAACGTCACCGTGCCGTCCAGGGTCGGCACCCGCAGGTCGGTGCCGAGCACCGCCTCGGCGTACGTGATCGGGACGTTCAGGGTCAGGTCGTCCCCGGTGCGCCCGAACAGCTCGTCGGGACGGACCTTCACGTGCACGAACAGGTCGCCCGCCGGGCCGCCCCGCTCGCCGGGTTCGCCGCGACCGGCCAGCCGGATCCGCTGGCCGTCGGCCACCCCGGCCGGGAAGCGCACGGTCAGCGTGCGGGTCTTGGTGACCCCGCCGGTGCCGTGACACTCCGGGCACTTCTCCTCGACGATGGTGCCGACGCCCTGGCAGTTGCGGCACGGCTCGGAGAAGCTGAACGACCCCTGGTTGCGGGTGGTCACGCCGGCGCCGTGGCAGACCGGGCAGGTCACCGGCGTGGTGCCCGGCTTCGCGCCGTTGCCGTGGCAGGTGTCGCAGACTCCGGGTGCGCGCAGCGTCAGCGGCAGGGTGACGCCGCGGACCGCGTCGGAGAAGTCCAGCGCCACCTCGGCCTCGACGTCCCGGCCCCGGGCCGGGCCGGGCCGGCGTGCCCCGCCGCCGGCACCGCCACCGGAGAAGATCGTGCTGAACAGGTCGGTGAAGCCGCCGCCACCGCCGAACCGGGCGTCGCCGCCACCGCCGGCACCGCCGCCGAACAGGTCGGAGACGTCGAACGGCGCGCCACCGGGCTGGCCCGCGCCGCGGGCGCCGCGCCGGAACGCGCCCGAGCCGAAGAGCGACCGCATCTCGTCGTACTCGCGACGCTTCTTCTCGTCGCCGAGCACCGCGTACGCCTCGGAGACGGTCTTGAACCGCTCCTCGGCCCCGGCATCACCGGGGTTGTGGTCCGGATGCGACTCCCGGGCCAGCTTCCGGTACGACTTCTTGATCTCGTCCGAGGAGGCGGACTTGTCCACGCCCAACGCGGCGTAGTAGTCCTTCTCGATCCAGTCCTTGGAACTCACCGGTCCACCCCCTTCCACGGGTCGAACCCCGGTCGTCCCGCCCGCCCGAGGCGGGCGGGCGGGACGTCGCGGGTCGGCACTACTCCGGGTCCGCGACCGCGACCAGGGCCGGCCGCAGCAGGCGCTCGCCGAGCTGGTAACCCCGGCGCATGACCTGCACGCAGGTCGGCTCGGTCACGTCGGCGGAGGTCTGGTGCGCCACCGCCTCGTGCCGGGTCGGGTCGAACGGGTCGCCCTGCTCGCCGAACGCGGTCAGGCCGAACTTGCCCAGCGCGGCGGTGAGCTGGTCGGCCACGCTGCCGAACGGGCCCACCAGGTCGCCGTGCTCGCGGGCCCGGTCGAGGTCGTCGAGGATCGGCAGGAGCGCGGTGAGCACCCCGCCGGTCGCCTGCTCCTGGACCAGGTTGCGATCGCGGTCGACCCGCTTGCGGTAGTTGGCGTACTCCGCCGACACCCGTTGGAGGTCGCGGGTGCGCTCCTCCAGGTCGGAGCGGAGCGACTCCAGCTCGGCACCGAGCGGCGCCTTGCCGGTCTCGTCGCTCGGCTCGGCCGGCGCGTCGACCACGGGGGGCCCGGAGACCTCGGCGTCGCCGCCGATCTCGTCGACCACGACCTCGGCCTCCTCGACCAGCCCTTCCGCGGGCGCGTCGGCGGCGGCGTCGGCGGCCGACGGGTCGTTCGCCGGCTCCTCGGTCACCTTGCCGAGCTTGCGCTTGTCGCGGATGACGACCCGCGGCTCGTCACCGGCGTCCTTGCCGGCGCCCGCGGAGCCACCCGGCGCCGACCCGGTGGAGCCCGGGTCGGCCGCTCGTGGCGTGTCCGTCATGCGGTTACCTCATCCCTGTGCGGTGCGGATCGTGCCCGGGACCGGAGGTCACTTCTTGTCCTCGTCCACGATCTCCGCGTCGACCACGTCGTCGGCGCCGCCGGCCTGCGGACCGCCGGTCGCACCCGCGCCGGCACCCGGCCCGGCCGCACCGGCGCCCGGAGCGCCCGGCTCACCCTCCTGCTGCTGCGCGTAGAGCAGCGAGCCGGCCTGCTGGGAAACCTGCGCCAGCTTCTCGTGCGCGGCCTTGATCTTTTCGATGTCCTGCCCGCCGAGGGCGCTGCGCAGCTCGCCGAGCGCCTCGTTGAGCTGGTCCCGGTTCTCGGTCGGCAGCTTGTCGCCGCTCTCGGCGAGGAACTTCTCGGTCTGCCACTGGAGCGCCTCGGCGACGTTGCGGGTCTCCGCCTCCTCGCGGCGGCGCTTGTCCTCGTCGGCGTGCTCCTCGGCGTCCCGGCGCATGCGCTCGATGTCGTCCTTCGGCAGCGAGGAGCCGCCGGTGATCGTCATCTTCTGCTCCTTGCCGGTGCCCAGGTCCTTGGCGTGCACGTTGACGATGCCGTTGGCGTCGATGTCGAACGTGACCTCGATCTGCGGCACGCCGCGCGGCGCCGGCGGGAGGCCGGTCAGCTCGAACGTGCCGAGCTTCTTGTTGTAGGCCGCGATCTCGCGCTCACCCTGGAACACCTGGATCAGCACCGACGGCTGGTTGTCGTCCGCCGTGGTGAAGACCTCGGAGCGCTTCGTCGGGATGGTGGTGTTGCGCTCGATGAGCTTGGTGAAGATGCCACCCTTGGTCTCGATGCCGAGGCTCAGCGGCGTCACGTCGAGCAGCAGGACGTCCTTGACCTCGCCCTTGAGCACGCCGGCCTGGAGCGCGGCGCCGACGGCGACGACCTCGTCCGGGTTGACGCCCTTGTTCGGGTCGCGGCCGGTGAGCTGCTTGACCAGGTCGGTGACGGCCGGCATCCGGGTCGAGCCGCCGACCAGGATGACGTGGTCGACGTCGGAGACCTTGATCCCGGCGTCCTTGACGGCCTGCTCGAACGGGCCCTTGCAGCGGTCCAGCAGGTCCTGCGTCATGCGCTGGAACTCGGCGCGGCTCAGCGTCACGTCGAGGTGCAGCGGGCCGGCCGAGCCGGCGGTGATGTACGGCAGGTTGATGTTGCTGGTGGTGGCCGCGGACAGCTCGATCTTGGCCTTCTCGGCCGCCTCCTTGAGCCGCTGCATGGCCATCTTGTCCTGCGAGAGGTCGATGCCGTGCTCGCCGCGGAACGTCTTGACCAGGTGGTCGATGATCCGCTGGTCCCAGTCGTCGCCGCCGAGCTGGTTGTCACCGCTCGTCGACTTCACCTCGACGACGCCCTCGGCCAGCTCCAGCAGCGACACGTCGAACGTGCCGCCACCGAGGTCGAAGACCAGGACGGTCTGCTCCTTGGAGCCCTTGTCCAGGCCGTACGCCAGGGCCGCCGCGGTCGGCTCGTTCACGATCCGCAGCACGTTGAAGCCGGCGATCTCCCCGGCCTCCTTGGTGGCCTGGCGCTGCCCGTCGTTGAAGTAGGCCGGGACGGTGATCACCGCGTCGGCGATCTGCTCGCCCAGGTACGCCTCGGCGTCCCGCTTGAGCTTCATCAGCGTCCGCGCCGAGATCTCCTGCGGGGTGTACTTCTTGCCGTCGATGTCGACGGTCCAGTTGGTGCCGATCTCCCGCTTGACCGAGCGGATGGTCCGGTCGGGGTTGGTCACCGCCTGGCGCTTGGCGACCTCACCGACGAGCACCTCGCCGTTGCGGGCGAACGCGACGATCGAGGGAGTCGTACGCGAGCCCTCAGCGTTGGCGATGACGGTGGGCTCACCGCCCTCGAGAACGCTGACGCAGGAGTTCGTCGTGCCGAGGTCGATGCCGACCGCACGTGCCATGTTCGCTTCCTCGCTTCATAACGGGTGAGCAGGTCGGTTGGCCTGCCCGGCGGGGTCGCCCGGGAGACGGCCACGCCACAAGTTGAGTGAACTTGACTCAATAGTGCCACGCGATCGGCAAACCGCAAGTCGAGGTTGAGTCGACTCGACGCAACCTGACCGTTATTACCGTCCGGTTGTCTTACCTTGCGTCGGTCGGGCACGCTTTAGCGGTGACGACGCATGGCGATTCCGCCACCCGTGCCGGCGCGCCCGCCGTCGCAGCCCGCACCGGAACCCCCAACGGCGACGAGCAGCCCGCCGATGCCACGGCGGGCCTGTCCGCCGCGCTCACCGACCTGCGGGCCGCGATCGACGCGGCTCGCTTCCCGCTCGCCCTCCCCTCGGCCGAGTCGGCCCGGCACGCCGCCCGCAGCCTCACCGACCAGCTCGACGACTACCTGCTGCCGCGGCTCGCGCGACTCGACGCCCCGCTGCTCGTGGTGGTCGGCGGCTCGACCGGCGCCGGCAAGTCGACGCTCGTCAACAGCCTGGTCCAGGCGCGGGTCAGCGCGGCCGGCGTGCTCCGCCCCACCACCCGTTCCCCGGTGCTGGTCTGCAATCCGGCCGACGCCGCCTGGTTCCGCCAGGGCGAGCTGCTGCCCGGCCTGACCCGCACCACCGAGCCGAGCGAGCATCCGGGCACCCTCCAACTGGTCACCGCCCCGGCGCTGCCGGCCGGGCTGGCCTTCCTCGACGCCCCCGACATCGACTCCGTGGTCGACGCCAACCGGGCGCTCGCCGGGCAACTGCTCGCCGCCGCCGACCTGTGGTTGTTCGTCACCACCGCCGCGCGCTACGCCGACGCCGTGCCCTGGGAGCTGCTGCGCAGTGCCCGGGCCCGGGGCACCGCCGTCGCCATGGTGCTCGACCGGGTCCCGCCCGAGGCCGCCGACGAGATCGCCGCCCACCTGTCCGAGATGCTCGCCTCGCAGGAGCTGGGCGCCGCGCCGCTGTTCGTGCTGCCGGAGACCTGGGTGGACGGGCAGGGCCTGCTGCCGGACCGGATGACCGCGCCGCTGAGCGGCTGGTTCGCCCGGCTCGCCGGCGACGCGGAGGCCCGCTCGGCGGTGGTCCGGCAGACGCTCGACGGCGCGCTGGCCGCCCTGCGTCCGGTCGTCGAGGGGTTGGCCGACGCCGCCGACGAGCAGATGGCCGCCGCCGAGGCGCTCGACGAACGGGTCCGGGCCGCCTACCGGGGCGCGGAGCGCACCGTCGACCAGGGGCTCCGGGACGGCCGGCTGCTCCGGGGCGAGGTGCTGGCCCGCTGGCAGGAGTTCGTCGGCACCGGCGAGTTCTTCCGCAGCCTGGAGGCGCGGATCGGTCGACTGCGCGACCGGATGGTCGCGGCGGTCACCGGGCGGCCCGCCCCGGCGGCGGAGCTGCGGACCGCGATCGAGTCGCAACTGGTCACGCTGCTGCGCGGGGTGGCCGCCGAGGCGGCCGAGAACGCGTACACCGGTTGGAAGGCGCACCCGGCCGGCGCGGCGCTGCTCGAACCGGAGCTGGCGTACGCGTCGGCCGACCTGCCGGCGCGCGGCGAGCAACTGGTCCGCGACTGGCAGCGCGCGGTGCTGGAGCTGGTCCGCGTGGAGGGCGGCGACCGGCGGTTCGTGGCCCGTACGGCCGCGTACGCGGTCAACGCCACCGGCCTGGCCGTCATGATCGGTGTCTTCGCCTCCACCGCGTTCATCCCCACCGGCCTGGAGGTCGCCGCCGGCACCGGCACCGCGGTCGCCGGGCAGACCGTGCTCCAGGCCATCTTCGGTGACCAGGCGGTGCGTAACCTGTCCCGCAAGGCACGGGTGGACCTGCTCGACCGGGTCGGCGCGCTGCTGACCGAGGAGGCCGCCCGCTTCCTGGCCCGCACCGAGGCCGCCCGCCCGGCCACCGACGCCGGCGAGGCGCTGCGTGAGGCGGCGGTGACGGTCGAGCGGGCCCGGCACCGCAGCGGCCTCTCCGCCGCCGACGGCACCCCGTCGCCCACCACCGATGAGGACGGACGCCACCCGTGAGCGCGAGGAGTGAGCCGGTGTTGCGAGCCCCGCAGTCGCGACCGAGGACGGCCCGGTGACGAACCTCGTGGGACGGATGCGCGAGGCGTTGCGGGCCGACCAGCGGATCGACCCGGACGTCCTGATCGCGCGCCTGCAGGCGGTCCAGCGGTTCCTCGCCGCGGTGGACGGCCAGGTGCCGGACGCCCAACTGGTGGCCGCGCACACCGTGGTGGAGCGGGCCGGCGACCGGCTCGCCCTCTCCGGCCGCCACACCGTGGTCGCGCTCGCCGGCGCCACCGGCAGCGGGAAGTCGAGCCTGTTCAACGCGCTGGCCCGGATGGACCTCTCTCCGGTCGGCGTGCGCCGGCCGACCACCGGCGTGGCCCACGCCTGCGTGTGGGGCCCGCTCGACGGCGCGGTACGGCTGCTCGACTGGGTCGGGGTGCTGCCCCGGCACCGGTTCGTCCGGGAGAGCCCGCTGGACGGCGACGACGAGTCCAACCTGCACGGTCTCGTCCTGCTGGACCTGCCCGACTTCGACTCGGTGCAGCACCACCACCGGCTGGAGGTCGACCGGCTGCTCGGCCTGGTCGACCTGGTGGTCTGGGTGGTCGACCCGCAGAAGTACGCCGACCGCGTGATCCACACCAGCTACCTGCGCGAGTTCCACCGGCACCGGGACGTGACGGTGGTGGTGCTCAACCAGGCCGACCGGTTGCACCCGACCGAGCTGCCCACCGTCCTCGACGACCTGCGCCGGCTGCTCGACGCCGACGGGCTGGGCGGGGTGCCGCTGCTGCCCACGGTGGCCACGGACCCGGCCGGGCTGGCCGGGCTGCGGGCCGAGTTGGAGAAGACGGTCGCCGAACGGCAGGCCGCGCTGCGCCGGCTCTCCGGCGACGTGGACGCGGTGGTGACCGACCTCGAACCGCTGGTCGGGCCGGAGCCGCCGCGTACCCGGCCGGGCGACGCCTCGGCCCAGGAACTCACCCGGGCGCTGGCCGGGGCGGCCGGCGTGCCGACCGTGGCGCAGGCCGTCCAGGGCGCGTACCGCCACCGGGCGGTGAGCAGCACCGGCTGGCCGTTGGTGCGGAGCTGGCGGAAGCTGCGTCCGGATCCGCTGCGCCGGCTGCACCTGCCCGGGCGGGACCCGGACGCGCCGGCGGAGAGCCTGATCTCGGCCACCTCCGTACCCGATCCGACCGCCGCACAGCGCTCGGCGCTGAACCTCGCGATCCGGGCGGTGGCCGACCGCTCCGGCGCCGACCTGCCGGCGCCGTGGCCGACCGCGGTGACCGCCGCGGCCCGGTCCCGGCTGGCCGACCTGCCGGGCGCGCTGGACCACGCGGTCGCCGCCACCGACCTCGGCATGGACCGCCGACCGGCCTGGTGGCGGGTGGTCGGCGGGATCCAGTGGCTGGTCACGCTCGCGGCGGTGGGCGGCCTGGTCTGGCTGCTCCTGGGGTACGCGCTGCGCTTCCTCGGCCTGCCACCGCTGGAGCACCCGAAGCTCGGCGAGGTGCCCTGGCCCACCGTGCTGCTGCTCGGCGGCCTGCTGGCCGGCCTGCTGGTGGCGGCGCTGACCCGGCCGGTGGTCGGGTGGGCGGCCCGGCGGGCCCGCGACCGGGCCGAGCAGCGCCTGCTCACCTCGGTCGGCAGCGTCGGCGAGAAGTACGTGCTGGACCCGGTCTGGGCGTTGCTGGCGCGCTACGGCGCGGCACGGGACGCGCTGCGTGAGGCCGGCCGCCGCTGAACCGGGCACACGGACCGGTGTGATGGCCGTCGACGCGGCGTAGGGTCGGTGCATGGCCACGCCACAGACCCCCTACGACGCGGTGCTGCACGCCGCGCGCGACGTGACGAGGCTCGACTCCGCCCTGGACGCGGAGATGCTCGGCGCCGCGTTGCTGGGCAGCGTCTACGCCGTCGCGGAGCACGACCGGCAGCGAGCCGTCCACGAGTTCGTGGCCGGCTTCCTCGCCGCCACGTCACGCCGGCGCAGCGCCGCCGCGACCACCATCCGCGCCGTCTTCGCCGCCCTGGTGCCGGACGCCGAGGGTGCCGCCCGGGTCCGGCCCGGCGCGTACGCCCCGGCGTGGGCCGGCCAGCTCGGCCGGGTGCGCCTCACCGGCACCTGGGCGTACGGCGACGTGTACGGCGACCAGACGTCCTACCTGGCCACGTTCGCCTACGAGGACGAGGAGCAGGGCGGGCCGGAGCACGCCCTGGTGGCCCTCGTCGACCACAACATCGGCATCACCAAGGACGTGTTCGTCGGCGGTCCGGCGGCCCGGATCGTCGAGCAGGCCCGGGAGATCTGCACCGAGGACGAGCTGACCTGGTTCCGCACCGAGGACCCGGCCCGGATGCACGCGGAGGTGAGCCGGCACCTGGCGGTCACCGACGACCTCGCCGAGCTGCCCGCCCAGGGTTCGCTCGCCACCGACCGGGCCCTGGTGGGCGCCCGGCTGGCCGCGCTGCCCGGCCCGACGCCGCCGGCCGGGCCGACGGTCGTGCCGCCGCCCACCGACGAGGAACGGACCAGGCTGGTACGCGCCTTCCTCGACTCGCCCGAGGCCACCCGCTTCGGCCTGCCCGAGGTGGCCGACGGCGAGCTGGCCTCGCTGCACTTCTGCCTGGGCCTGCTGCTGGATCACGCGGCGAGCTTCCCGGACGCCGACCCGATGCGGTGGAGCCCGATGGTCGCCGAGCTGTTCCTGCTCGACTGGGTGCACCGGCGCGCCGTGCTGGACATGGACGACGCCGCGATGCTACCCCGGGTGTTGCGGGCCTGGGCGGCGTACGCGGGCCGACAGCGTGGCCTGGCGCCGCCCGCCGCGGCCCGGACGGACGAGGCGGTCACCGAGATGGTGCCCGAGTTCGCCCGGCTCTACAGCACCGGTGAGCGGCGTAGCGCGGCCACCGCGGCGGTGGCGCAACTGATGGCGGACGGGGTGGACCCGGACGACCCGGCGGCGCTGGACGCCTGGATCGAGGCGAACCGGCACCGCCTCACCGACGACCCCGCCTGACCCCGCCCAGGGGTCAGCGCGCCCGGCCGTCGAGCGGACCCGCCGGGAGCGCTCGGGACGCGCTCGGCGTCGCCGTCGACCCGGGAGCCGTCGTCCCGCCGGGAGCAGGCGTGGCACTGGACGCGGTGGCGGTCGGGGTCGGGTCGTCGCTCGGCGACGGCCCCTCGGTGGGCCCGGACGTCGGCTCCTCGGTGGGCCCGGACGTCGGCTCCTCCGTGGGCCCGGACGTCGGCTCCGGGGGCGGCCCGGACGAGGTGCCGGTCGGCTCGGGCGCGGGGCTGGTGGTGGTCGGCTCCGGGACCGGCTCGTGGGTCACCGGGTCGGACGCCGAGGGCGTGGGCGAGGGCACCGGCGACGGCCGCGGCGGCCGGACCGGTGTGGGCCGGGGCGGTACGGGCGGGGCCGCCGGCGCGGTGGCCGGCCGGGACCGGCGCGCGGAGCCGAGGTCGCTGTCGTCAGGCAGGGCCGGGGCGGCCGGGAGCATCGGTCGCGGCGGCACGGTGGTGGTGGCGTCGACCGCGGGCGTGGGTGCCGGGAGCACCGGGGCCGGGGTGGTCCGGGGCAGCGGGATGACCACCGGCCCGACCGAGGGCGTCGGGATGAACGGCGTGCCGGCGTCGGGGAGGGCGCTGTTCCCGACGGTGGCCGAGCCGGTGCTGATCGCGGCCAGGATGGGCATCGACGCGGTGCCGGCGAGCAGCGCCACGGTCAGCAGGTAGCCCCGGCTCGGGCCGCCGGCGCCGGGGGCGCGGTGCGCGCCGACCACCCGTCGGTAGCGGGCGGCGGGCAGGGCCCGGTGCCGGCCCAGGAAGGGAATACCGGAAGGACCCTCTGGCTCGGACACCGGCACACTCCTCGTACGCGTCGACGGGACGGAAGAACCCACGCAAATATCCGGACAAAAGCCGCGTGAGCGCTCATCGCCAGCTTGACCCAGTGACGCTCAGTTCACCAGCCGCGACCGCGTGTCGACACACATTTTGTCCGCCGACTCAACGCGGCCTGTCGGACAAAAGCGCCTATCCGTCGCGAAGCCGACGGAAGCTCGCCGGCGGGGGAGGCCATACTGTGGGCCCGCTCACCTCCTCTGCAATCATTCAGGCACGACGGCAACGCAGCCGCCACCTCCGCGCACCCCGCGGCTGGTGCGGAACGGCGCCGGCGCTCCCGGGCCTGGGTCCCCCGACGGACCCCGGCTCACGCCGCGCGGCAACCCCCACCGGGGCTAGGCGCGGTCGCCAGGGACCGACCCGGCAGCAGCCGGGCGGGCGCACGAGGTGCGCGGCTCGGGTCACCCCCGGCGGCGCAGACAGACAGGGAGAGACCGATGGCAAAGGGCGACCCCGGGGCCGCCACCCGCAGCAAGCGGGCCGCACCCCGTACCAGACGCGCCGCCGCGACCGGCGAACCGGAACTCGTACAGCTCCTCACGCCGGAAGGGGAGCGGATCGAGACCGCGCTCGGCCCGGACGGGACCGAGTACCGCGTCGACTTCACCGACGAGGAGTACCGCGGGCTCTACCGCGACCTCGTGCTGGTCCGCAAGCTCGACGCCGAGGCGACCGCCCTGCAACGCCAGGGCGAGCTGGGCCTGTGGGCCAGCCTGCTGGGCCAGGAGGCCGCACAGGTCGGCTCCGGCCGGGCGCTGCGCGCGCAGGACATGGCGTTCCCGACCTACCGGGAGCACGGCGTCCTCTACTGCCGCGGCATCGACCCGATCATGCCGCTCGGCCTGTTCCGCGGCGTCGACCAGGGCGGCTGGGACCCGAACGAGTTCAAGTTCAACATGTACACGATCGTCATCGGGGCGCAGACCCTGCACGCGACCGGGTACGCCATGGGCGTCGCCATGGACGGCCGGACCGGCGGCGAGGACGGCGAGGCGGTGATCGCCTACTTCGGTGACGGCGCCACCAGCCAGGGCGACGTCAACGAGTCGTTCGTCTGGGCCAGCGTGTTCAACGCCCCGCTGGTGTTCTTCTGCCAGAACAACCAGTACGCCATCTCCGAGCCGCTGGAGCGGCAGACCCGGGTCCCGCTCTACCGGCGGGCCGGCGGTTTCGGCTTCCCCGGCGTCCGGGTGGACGGCAACGACGTGCTCGCCTCGTACGCGGTGACCCGGCACGCGCTGGACACCGCGCGCAGCGGCCAGGGCCCGTCCCTGATCGAGGCGTACACCTACCGGATGGGCGCGCACACCACCTCGGACGACCCGACGCGTTACCGGATCGCCAGCGAGGTCGAGGCCTGGCAGGCCAAGGACCCGATCGCCCGGATGAAGGCGTTCCTGCTCAAGCAGCAGATCGTCGACGACTCGTTCTTCACCGAGATCGACGAGCAGGCCCGTACCGAGTCGGTGCACCTGCGTGAGCGGGTGCTCAACATGCCCGACCCGCAGCCGGTCAGCATGTTCGACCACGTCTACCCGCACGGCTCCCCGGAGCTGGACGAGCAGCGGGCCCGGTTCTCGCAGTACATGGAGTCGTTCGAGGGGAGCGCGCACTGATGGCCACGGAGACGCTCACGCTCGGCAAGGCACTCAACACCGGTCTGCGGCGGGCCCTGGAGAACGACCAGAAGGTCGTCATCATGGGCGAGGACGTCGGCAAGCTCGGCGGCGTCTTCCGGATCACCGACGGCCTCCAGAAGGACTTCGGCGACCAGCGGGTGATCGACACCCCGCTGGCCGAGTCCGGCATCATCGGCACCGCGGTCGGCCTGGCCATCCGGGGCTTCCGGCCGGTCTGCGAGATCCAGTTCGACGGCTTCGTCTACCCGGCGTACGACCAGATCGTGTCGCAGGTGGCGAAGATGCACTACCGCTCGCAGGGCAAGGTGCGGATCCCGATGGTCATCCGGATCCCGTACGGCGGCGGCATCGGCGCGGTCGAGCACCACTCGGAGTCGCCCGAGGCGTACTTCGCGCACACCGCCGGTCTCAAGGTGGTCACCTGCGCGAACCCGCAGGACGCGTACGTGATGATCCAGCAGGCGATCGCCTCGGACGATCCGATCGTCTTCCTGGAGCCGAAGCGGCGCTACTGGGAGAAGGGTCCGGTCGACCTGGACGCCCCGCTCGCCGACGCGTACCCGCTGCACACCGCGCGGGTCGCCCGGCCCGGCACGGACGCCACCGTGCTGGCGTACGGCCCGATGGTGCGCACCGCGCTGGACGCGGCCACCGCCGCCGCCGAGGACGGGCGGGAGCTGGAGGTCATCGACCTGCGGACGCTGTCGCCGCTGGACCTGACCGCCGCGTACGAGTCGGTGAAGCGCACCGGCCGCTGCGTGGTCGTGCACGAGGCGCCCGGCAACCTGGGTCTCGGGTCGGAGATCGCGGCCCGGATCACCGAGGAGTGCTTCTACTCCCTGGAGTCCCCGGTGCTGCGGGTGACCGGTTTCGACATCCCCTACCCGGCCGCCCGGGTGGAGGAGGAGTACCTTCCCGACCTCGACCGGGTGCTCGACGCCGTCGACCGCACCTTCGGCTGGTGAGCGGCATGTCCCGGATCAAGGAGTTCAACCTGCCCGACCTGGGCGAGGGCCTGACCGAGGGCGAGATCCTCGCCTGGCTGGTCAAGGTGGGCGACGACATCGAGCTGAACCAGCCGATCGTCGAGGTGGAGACCGCGAAGGCGGCGGTCGAGATCCCGGCGAAGTGGGCCGGCCGGGTGCAGGCGATCTTCCACCCGGAGGGTTCGACGGTCGAGGTCGGCGTCCCGATCATCGCGATCGACACCGACCCGAACGCCGGGCCGGTGGAGCAGTCGACGACCGGCACGCCGGCCGCCGACCTGCCCACCCCGTCGGCGGCCTCGCTGGCTGCCGTCGAGGTCGCCCCCGAGGAGGGCATGGTCGAGCCGGGCCTGATCGGTGGCGTGGCACCGGGTGGGCGTACCGCCGTGCTGGTCGGCTACGGCCCGCGCAACGCGCCGGCCAAGCGCCGCCCGCGCAAGGGCGGCGCCCCGACCCAGACCCCGACCCCGGCCGCGCCGGTCCAGGCCGCCCCGGCGCCGGCCCCGGTGGCCCCGGTGGCCCCGGCGGCCCCGGCGGCGACACTGAACGGCAACGGCCGGCCAGGCGGTGGCCCGGTGCTGGCCAAGCCGCCGGTCCGCAAGCTCGCCAAGGACCTCGGGGTCGACCTGGCCACGCTGACCGGTTCCGGTCCGCTGGGCTCGATCACCCGCGAGGACGTACAGCGGGCGGCGAGCGGGACCCCGGCGGCGGCCGAGCCGCTGACGGTCACCGCGCCGGCGGCGTCGGCCGCGAGCTTCGGCGCGGACCGCGAGCAGCGCATCCCGGTCAAGGGGGTACGCAAGCTCACCGCGGAGAACATGGCCCGCTCGGCGTTCACCGCCCCGCACGTGACGGAGTTCCTGACCGTCGACGTGACCCGCGCGATGAAGGCGCTGGACCGGCTCCGCGACCGGCGCGAGTGGCGCGACGTGCGGGTCTCCCCGCTGCTGCTGGTCGCCAAGGCGGTGCTGCTGGCGGTCGAGCGGCACCCGATGGTCAACTCGACCTGGGCCGGCGACGAGATCGTGGTCAAGGAGTACGTCAACCTGGGCATCGCGGCGGCCACCGAGCGCGGCCTCATCGTGCCGAACATCAAGGACGCCGGCCGGCTCACGTTGCGTGAGCTGGCGGACGCGATGACGGCGCTGGTGCAGACCGCGAAGTCGGGGCGGACGTCCCCTTCGGACATGTCCGGCGGCACGCTCACCATCACCAACGTCGGCGTCTTCGGCGTCGACACCGGTACGCCGATCCTGCCCCCGGGCGAGTCGGCGATCCTCGCCTTCGGCGCGGTACGCGAGCAGCCCTGGGTGCACAAGGGCAAGGTGAAGCCACGCCTGGTCACCACGCTGGGGCTCTCCTTCGACCACCGGATCATCGACGGTGAGCTGGGCTCGAAGTTCCTGCGCGACATCGGGGACTTCCTGGCCGACCCGGAGGCGGCGCTGCTCGCCTGGACCTGACGTACCACCGCTCCGGCGACGGCCGGTGTGCCACGGGTGAACGCAAGGCACACCGGCCGTTGCCGTTGGGGGAAGGAATCATCGGCCCGGAGGGGAGATGCACCTACGATCCTTAGGCAGGTGGTTCAGCTCACCTTGTAATCGATGGCGATCACGCGTGCGGTGCGGTTAAATAGAGACATCAAGGGCTGACAACCGAATAGCCAGGAGGAGAGACCCAAGATGAGCATGATCGAGCGAATCCGCACCCGCCGCGACGCCAACCGCCGGGCCCGTGCCATCGAGCACGCCCTGCGTTCCGCCAACTCGCCCGCGGTCCGCGCAGAGCTTCTCGCCATCGCCCAGCGTCACATGAGCTGACGCCCTCGACATTCCTCACCTCCTCCAGTCCGAAGACCCGCCCGGCACGCCGGGCGGGTCTTCGGCGTTGCGCGTCGTTCGGCACCGGGATTCCACCTCGCCGCACCGCCCGGTACGGTTGGCACGGTCGCCGACCGACTGCTCCGGACCGACGCGGAAAGCGAAACTCATCGACGTCGACCGGTGACTTTCGGTGACGGCCGGTGCTCCCCCGAGCACCTCCGGCGACCACCGGATACGGTGCGGGGAGCCCGCACAGCCGGTACCCGCCGGCGACGCCGGCAGCCATGCCGACGGTCCCCGGCCGGCATCGGCGGTCGACCTGTGATGGAGGAGGAGCACCCATGACGTCCGAGGCTCCGCACCACCCCGGCCAGGAGCCGGGCGAGGTGTCGCCGGGCACCGGCGGACCGGTGCCGTACGGCGATCAGCCGGCGCAGCAGGACAACGGGTACAACGGCACGCCCGACCTCGGCTGGGCCCCACCCCCGCCGCCCGGTCGGCCCGCCCCGCCGGCTCCGGCCTGGGCCGCGGCCGACGACCAGGCCCCCGCCTGGGCCCCGCCCGCCGGCCAGCACGTCACCGGCCGGGCCACCGCCCAGGTCCCCCCGCCCGCCGAGCCGGGCGGTCGGGGTCCGCAGCCCGCCTGGGACGCCCCCGAGCAGGGCGCACCGGCCTGGGCCGCCTCCGGCCCGGGTGCTCCCGCGTGGGGGCCGGGCGAGCCGGCCCGTCCGGACCGGTCCGGCGAGCCGGGACCGCCCGCCTGGGCGCCGGCGCCGCCCGCCGGTCCCACCGAACCGGCTCCGCCCGCCTGGGCCGCCGAGCAGAACCGTCCCGCCCGGGGCGCCGCCGGGGAGCAGCCCGGCTGGGCGCAGCCCGAGGCGGGCGCGCGGAGTACCGGCTACGTCCCGGCTCCGGCCACCGTGCCGAACGAGTCCTGGGTCACCCCCGCCGGCTCGGACGACCCGAACCGCTTCGGCGGATTCACCCCCGCCGCGCAGCACGGCGACGACGCGGGCTGGGCCGTCGGCACCGGCGCCCAGCCGGACGACCCGAACCGCTCCGGCGGTTGGAACCGGCGGGACGAGCAGCCCGGCGCGCAGCCCGACGACCCGAACCGCTCCGGCGGTTGGACGCCGCGCGACGCCCAGCCGGCCTGGGTTCCGCCCGGTCAGCAGAGCGGGGCCACCTGGCCGCCGGCCGAGCCGACCGCCCGAGCCGCCGCCAAGGTCTCCGTGCCCGGCGCCGTCCGGCCCGAACCGGCGTGGTCCACTCCGGAGCAGTCCGACCAGGACAACCGGTCCCCCCACACCGAGGACGACCCGCACCGCTCCGGCGGTTGGCAGGCGGCCGGCGGGCCGCAGCACGACGAACCGGCCCGCTCCGGCGGCTGGCCCGCCCCGCAGGGAGAGAACCGGGCCGGCGGCTGGGACGGTTCCACTCGGGACGACGACCCGGACCGCTCCGGCGGTTGGGCCGCGGGTGGTCGCGCCGCCGGCGCTGCCGAGGTCCCGCAGTCGGGCGCCTGGGGCGAGTCGGAGCACCCCCGGTCCGCCGGCTGGAACGGCGCCCCGGCCATGCCGCAGCGCGGCACCGACGAGCAGGCCGGCGCCTGGAACGACGCTCCCGCGCTGCCGCAGCGCGACGCCGACGAGCAGGCCGGCGGCTGGAACGACGCTCCCGCCTCGCCGCAACGTGACGGCGACGGACCGGCCGCCGGTTGGGGTGGCGCCGCAGCCGGGCAGCAGCAGCGGGAAGCCGAGCGGCCGGCGGACGAGCCGGTCCGGCCCGGGTGGGGCGGCAACCAGGACGAGCGGTCGCCCGGACGCGCGACCGTCGAGCCCTGGTCGCCCGCCGAGGCGTGGGGCCACGCCGACGAGGCCCCGTCGGCGCCGTCGCGCGGCTGGCAGCCCGCCGAGGACGGACCGGTCTACCAGCCCGCGCCCGCGCCGGGCATCTCCCCCGGCCACGCGGTGCCGCTGCCCGCGCAGAGCCAGCGGGTGCCGGGGGCCGCACTGGCGGCCGTACCGCCCGCCGACCACCCGGCCGCCGCGCAGTTCGGCCCGGCCGAGCGTGAACCCCAGGCGTACGAGCCGGAGCGCGGTGACGCCGGCTGGGGCGCCGCCCGGTCCGGCCAGGAGGAACCGCAGTCGCCGGCCGGTCCGCTCGTTCCCGGCCCGCGCACCTCGCCCGAGGCCGGCGCCGCCGGGCCGATCTCGGCCAGCGCGTCCGTGCCGGTGGCCAGCCGGGTCACCCCGCCGTCCGACCAGCCGGTGCACCCGACCGGCGCGTCCACGCCGCAGCCCCGGGTGTACGGCCGGCCGACCCGGCCGGAACCCGAGGACACCCCCGGGGCGGACGACTCACACGGCTACCCCGGCCAGGACGGTCCCGCCGCCTTCGCCGGCCCGCAGTCCCGCTCCGACGACGCACACGGCTTCGGCGGCCCACAGTCCCGGCCCGACGACGCACACGGCTACGGCGGCCCTGCCTCCCGGCCCGACGACGCACACGGCTACGGCGGCCCTGCCTCCCGCTCCGACGACGCACACGGCTTCGGCGGCCCACAGTCCCGGCCCGACGGCCCGCACGGCTACCCCGGTCAGGACGGTCCGCCCGGCTTCGGCGGGCCGCAGTCCCGGTCCGACGACGACGAGCCGCGCGGATACGCCGACCGGCCGTCCTCGCCGGCCGGTCCGCCGCCGTTCCCGGTCGGTGTGCCGTCCTTCGTGGACCCGCCCGGCAACAACCGTCCGGCCAACGGCGTGCACCCGCAGGACAGCGAGCAGCCCGGCGGGTCGCGCGACTCCTTCGGCAGCCCCGGCGGCCAGCAGAACCCGTTCGGCGGCCCGGGTGGTCACCAGGACCCCTACGGCGGTCCGGGCGGCCACCAGGACGCGTACGGCGCCCCCGGCGGCCGTCCCGACCCGTTCGCCGGCCCGGGTGGCCAGCAGGACGCGTACGGCCCGTCGGCCGGTGGGCGCGCCTCGGTCGCCGTACCGGGTCAGGGTCCGGCGGGCGAGCCGGGCGGCTTCCCGCCCGCGTTCCCGCCGCCGCCCCAGCAGGGCCCACCGGCCTGGTCCCCGGACGGCCCGGCCGACGACTCCGATCAGGGCCGCTTCGACGCGTTCAAGCCGGACGCCGAGCCGAAGACCGAGGCGCCCGCGCCGAAGGTGCGCAACGGCCGGGTGCTGGCTCTGGTGCTCATCGCGGCCGTGCTGATCCTCGCCGTGCCGCTCGGCCTGCTCACGCTGCTCGGCAAGATCGGCGGCGACGACAAGCCGGCGGCCTTCGATCCGGCGGTCGGCTCGTGCATCAAGCAGTCCGGCGCGACCGCCGCGGCTGCGGACTGCGGCGAGCAGGGCGCGTTCACCGTGGTGTCGAAGGTGGACAACAAGGACAAGTGCGCAGACCTGTCGCAGCCCACGGTCGTCCTCCAGGGCGGCGGCACCAACCGGGTGCTCTGCCTGAAGCCGGCCGGCCAGTAACCCCACCCGAAGCGCCCGCTCCCTCCCGGGGGCGGGCGCTTCGCGCTGTCCCCACCCCCCCCGGGCGGTGGCTGGGAGCGCGGGCCGGGGGTGCGGCACGATGGGGGGATGAGCGCACGAGTACGGGCACCTGAGCTGCGCGGTCGCGGCTGGCTGAACACCGGCGGCAAGGCCGTGACGCTGGCCGACCTGCGGGGCAAGATCGTCTTGTTGGATTTTTGGACCTTCTGCTGCATCAACTGCCTGCACGTGCTGGACGAGCTGCGCCCGCTCGAGGAGAAGTACGGCGACGTGCTGGTCGTGATCGGGGTGCACTCGCCGAAGTTCGAGCACGAGAAGGACCCGGACGCGCTGGCCGCGGCCGTCGAGCGGTACGGCGTGCACCACCCGGTGCTCGACGACCCCGAGATGGACATGTGGCAGCAGTACGCGGCGAAGGCCTGGCCGACGCTGTCGGTGGTCGACCCGGAGGGTTACGTGGTGGCCACCATGGCCGGGGAGGGGCACGCCGAAGGGCTGGCCCGGCTCATCGACGACCTGATCGCCACGCACGAGGCGAAGGGGACGTTGCACCGGGGCGAGGGCCCGTACGTGCCGCCGGCGGAGCCGGAGACGGCGCTGCGCTTCCCCGGCAAGGCCGTACCGCTCGACGGCGGGCATCTGCTGGTCTCCGACTCGGCCCGGCACTCCCTGGTCGAGCTGGCGCCGGACGGGGAGACCGTGGTGCGCCGGATCGGCACCGGCACCCGTGGCCGCACCGACGGCCCGGCGGCCGGCGCCACGTTCGCCGAGCCGCAGGGCCTCTGCCTCCTGCCGCCGCACGTGGCCGAGGTGGCCGGCTACGACCTGGTCGTCGCCGACACGGTCAACCACCTGCTGCGCGGCGTACGGCTGGAGACCGGCGAGGTGGTCACCGTGGCCGGCACCGGGCGGCAGTGGCGCTCGACGGTCGACGACCACGCGCACGACGCGCGCGCCGTCGACCTCTCCTCCCCCTGGGACGTCGCCTGGTACGACGACCGGGTGATCGTGGCGATGGCCGGCATCCACCAGCTCTGGTGGTTCGACCCGATCAAGCGGACCGCCGGCATGTACGCCGGCACCACGGTCGAGGCGCTGCGCGACGGCCCGCTGCCGGACGTCTGGATGGCCCAGCCCTCCGGGTTGTCCGTCTCGGCCGACGGCGTCCGGCTCTGGATCGCCGACAGCGAGACCAGCGCGGTCCGCTGGGTCGAGGCCGGCGAGATGCACACCGCCGTGGGTCAGGGCCTGTTCGACTTCGGGCACGTCGACGGCCCGGCCGACCAGGCGTTGCTCCAGCACCCGCTGGGCGTGTGCGCGCTGCCGGACGGCTCGGTGCTGATCGCGGACACGTACAACGGCGCGGTGCGCCGCTTCGATCCGGCGGCCGGCCAGGTCGCGACCGTGGCCGACGGGTTGGCTGAGCCGAGCGACCTGGTGGTCACCCCGGCGGGCGAGGTGCTTGTGGTCGAGTCGGCCGCGCACCGGTTGACCCGGCTGGCACCCGGCGCGCTGACGGCGGCCGGCGCGAGCACGGTGGCGGGCGCGCGGCACCGGATGGAGCGCAGGCCCTCCGACGTGGCGGCCGGGGAGCTGACGCTGGACGTGATCTTCACGCCGGCGCCGGGGCAGAAGCTCGACGACACGTACGGGCCGTCGACGCGGCTGGTGGTGTCGGCGTCCCCGCCGGAGCTGCTGGTCGACGGTGCCGGCACGACCACCGACCTGTCCCGGCGGCTGGTGGTCAGCGGGGACGTGACGCAGGGGGTGTTGCAGGTGACCGCCCAGGCGGCGACCTGCGACGCGGATGTCGAGCACGCCGCCTGCCACCTGACCCGGCAGGACTGGGGCGTGCCGGTCCGGGTGGTCACCGGCGGTGCCACCCGCCTTCCGCTGGTGCTGCGCGGCCTCGACGAGTCCTGAGCCGACGTGTGTCAGGAGGGGCCCCTGTTATGCGTCAGGCGTTGACCGGGGGCCCTCCTGTCACGCGAACGGAGTGAGCGTGACGCCCGCGTCGACTAGCGCCGCCCGCACCAGCTCGGCGCAGCGCACCGCGCCCGGCGTGTCCCCGTGCAGGCAGATCGACTCGACGGGGCATGGGATCACGCTGCCGTCGACCGCGACCACGGTCCGTTCGACGGCCATCCGGACCGCCCGCGCGGCGACCTGGTCCGGGTCGGTCACCAGCGCGTTCGGGGCGCTCCGGGGCACCAGTGCCCCGTTGGGCAGGTAGTTGCGGTCGGCGAAGCCCTCGGCCACCACGCGCAGGCCGGCGCCGACCGCGAGCTGGGCGAGCACGGTGCCGGGCTGGCAGAGCACCGGCAGTTCGTGGTCGTACCCGCTGATCGCCGCCACCAGTGCGGCGGCCTGCGCCTCGTCGCACGCCGCCGCGTGGTAGAGCGCGCCGTGCGGCTTGAGGTAGCGCACCCGGGTGCGGTAGAGCCGGCAGAACGCGTCCAGCGCCCCGAGCTGGTAGATCGTCTCGTCGCGCAGTTCGGCGAAGTCGTAGGCGATGTGCCGCCGGCCGAAACCGGCGAGGTCCCGGTAGCCGACCTGGGCACCGACCGCGACGCCGCGCTCGGCGGCGGCGGCGCACACCCGGTGCATGGTGGCCGCGTCCCCGGCGTGGAAGCCGCAGGCCACGTTGGCGGAGCTGATCAGCCCGAGCAGCGCCTCGTCGTCGCCGAGCCGCCAGCTGCCGAATCCCTCGCCGAGGTCAGCGTTGAGGTCCATGGAACCTGACCGTAGTCCCTGGGCGGGCCTGGGCGAGCGCGGTCACGTCGTCCACCACCCCGATGACCGGGTAGCCGCCGGTGGTGGGGTGGTCGGCGAGGAAGATCAGCGGCTGGCCGTTCGGCGGCACCTGCACCGCGCCGAGCACCAGGCCCTCGCTCGGCAGTTCGCCGGCGAACGCGCGGGGCAGGGCGGCGCCGGCCAGCCGCGCGCCGACCCGGTTGCTGTCCGTTGCGACGGTGTACGCGGCGCGGCCCAGCAGGTCGAGCGCGGCCGGTGTGAACCAGTCCTGCCGGGGGCCGGGTCGCACGGTCAGCGACACCTCGGGCGGCACCGCCCGGGTGACGGCGAGGTCGACCGGGGGTGGCGGGCCGACCGGTGTGCCCGTCGGCAGCCGGTCCCGGTCGCGCAGCGGCGGCGGCCCGAGGCCGGAGAGCGTGTCGGTGGACCGGCTGCCGAGCACCGGCTCGACGGTGATTCCGCCGCTGACGGCCAGCCAGGTGCGGACGCCGGCGCGGGCCGGACCGATCCGCAGCACCGCGCCGGCCGGCAGCGACAGCGGTCGTCCCACGTCGCCGGGCCGCCGCTCGATCTCGCCGGGTCGTTGCCCGGGTCCCCGCGGGCGCTGCTCGACGAGCACGTCGGCGGGGGCGCCGGTGAGCGCGACGGTGACCGCCCGGGTGACGCGCAGCACGCAGCCGGTCAGGGTGATCTCCAGGCCGGCGGCGTGCTCCGGGTTGCCGACGAGGCGGTTGGCCAGGCGCAGGGCGGCCGGGTCGAGCGCGCCGGAACGGGGGACGCCGAGGTGGGCCCAGCCGGGCCGGCCCTGGTCCTGGACGGTGGTGAGCGCGCCGGCCCGCAGCACCTCGATCATGGCGCGTCGACGAACCGGACCCGGGTGCCGGGCGTGAGCCGGGCCGGCGGGTCGGCACGTACGTCGAAGAGGGTCAGCTCGGTCCGGCCGACCAGCAGCCAGCCGCCCGGTGAGGCGGCGGGGTAGATGCCCGCGTACGGGCCGGCCAGCGCGACCGAGCCGGCCGGTACCCGGGTACGCGGGGTGGTGAGCCGCGGCACGGCCAGCTCCGGCGGCAGCCCGGTGAGGTAGGCGAACCCGGGTGCGAAGCCGCAGAACGCGACGCGGAACCCGGTGCGCCGCAGCCGGTCGACCACGGTCGGCACGTCGACGCCCCAGTGGTCGGCGACGGCGGGCAGGTCCGCCCCGTCGTACGCGACGGGCACCCGGATCTCGGCGGTGGCGGCGCCGATCGGGGTGTGTCGGGGGTGCCAGCCGGCGATCCGCGCGGCGGTGGCCGCCGGGTCCGGCACGTCGTCGAGCAGTACGGTGAGCGCGGCGGGGACGATCTCGGCCGCGACCAGTTCACCGGCCGCGCGCCGGTGCCACAGCTCGGCGCGCCACGCCTCGACCTGGTCGGGGTCGTCGCAGTCGAGCAGCAGGGCGTGCGCCCCGACGGGCCGGATCCGCATCCGGTCATCCTCGCGTCGTCGGGCGTGACGGTCCACACTACTTGCAAGTAACCTACGGTGTCGTAACCTGATGAGGTGACCACCTCCGCACCGCTCCGGCTCCGGCCGGTCGACATCGGAAAGCCGCGCATGCGCGGCTGGCTCCACGCGTACGCGTTCTTCGCCGCGCTCGTCTGCGGCATCGTCCTCTGTTCGGTCGCCGCCACCCGGCCCGGCTGGGCGCCGCTGGTGAGCTGCCTGATCTACAGCCTCACCGTGTGCGGGCTCTTCGGCACCAGCGCGCTGTACCACCGGCGGGTCTGGTCCGAGCGCGGCTACCAGATCATGCGCCGGATGGACCACTCGATGATCTTCGTGTTCATCGCCGGCACGTACACCCCGTTCTGCGCGCTGCTGCTGGACACCCGGCACGCGACGATCATGCTCAGCCTGGTCTGGGGCGGCGCGCTGGCCGGCGTCGCGGTCAAGATGATCTGGCCGCACGCGCCGCGCTGGGTCTCCGCCCCGCTCTACCTGGCGCTCGGCTGGGTGGCGGTGGCGATGCTGCCGGAGATCCTGCACTCCGGCGGCGTCACCGCGCTGGTGCTGCTGAGTGTGGGTGGCGCGATCTACAGCGTGGGCGCGGTGTTCTACGCGCTGCGCCGGCCGAACCCGTGGCCCACCGTCTTCGGCCACCACGAGTTCTTCCACGCGTGCACGCTGGTCGCGGCGATCTGCCACCACATCGCGATCTACTTCGCGCTGTTCGCCTGAGCCGGCACGCCGCACCCCGGCCCGGACGTGCACGAGGGCCCCGCGCCGTTGCGGGGCCCTCGGGTCTCGGGGTGGGTCAGGCCGGGTAGCCCGAACCCGGGCGGCGCACCTCGCGGTACTCCTCGCGCACGACCCGGTCGCCCTGCACCGGTGCCACCGGCTCGGCGACGACCTGCTGGCGCACCGGCGCGGCGACCACGCGGCGCCGGCTGTTCCAGAAGTAGAGCGTCGTGAGCAGGCCGGCGAGCCCGGCGAGCATGAGCACCCAGCCCACCACGTTGAGGTTCAGCCATCCCAGGTCGGCGTCGATGGCGAACGCGAAGATCGCGCCGAGCGCGATGAGGAAGATGCTGGCACCGATGCCCATGATGTCGCCTCCTTGGCGTCCTGCTGGCGTTTCTGCCCGCCGCGGCCAGGGATGAGGTAGCGGCACACATCGACATACCCACGCGCTCCGATCGCCAATCAGGCAAGCTGGGCGGATGACGGACGGCAGGAACCGGCAGCGGACGCTGGTGCTGTTACGGCACGCCAAGGCCGAGCAGTCCCGGGACGCCCCGGACGCGGAACGACCGCTTACCGCGCGGGGGCACGCCGACGCCGCCGCGGCGGGCGCCTGGCTGGCCCGACACGGGTTGCTCCCCGACGTGGTGCTCTGCTCGCCGGCCCGGCGCACCCGGCAGACCTGGCACGGTGTGGCGCTGGGCATGACCGGGTCCCCGCCGGAGAGCGGCCCGGCGGGGTCGACGCCCGCGGTGCGGTACGAGCCGACCGCGTACGAGGCGCACCCCGACGAGCTGCTGGAGCTGGTCCGGTCGGTGGACCCGGCGGCCGGCACGGTCCTGCTGATCGCGCACAACCCGGGCATCTCGCTACTCTCGGCGCTCCTCGACCCGGAACGGGCGGATCAGGAGGGGCTGCGCACCACCGACCTGGTGGTGCATCACCCGGCCACCGGCTGGGCCGACCTGACCCGCGCGCCCCTGGCGGCCCGCCACACCGCCCGCAGCTGAGGTGCAAGGGAGGGGCCCCCGCCTAACGCATCCGGTAGTGGAGGGCCCCGCCCAACAGCCGCGGGAACCGTCAGGACGGCGGGGCCGTCGGCGGCGGCGGGTCGGGCGGCGGCGGCATCATCGCGGTCGGATGGGAGAGCCGGTTCTCCTCCACGATGAGCGTGCGGGCCCGCTTGCGGCGGTCCTGCCAGAACCACAGCGTGGTGAGCAGGACGCCCAGCCCGGCCAGGATGAAGACCCAGCCGACCGCGCGCAGGTCGATCCACCAGACGTTGGCCCGGATGGCGAAGGTCATGATCGCGCCGAGCGCGATGAGAAAGATGGCGCTGCCAATGCCCATGTGCGCTGCACTCCCCCGTGCGGTGGCCCTTGGGCGTACTCCGGTCGTGGTCCGCGACGGTTACCCGCCCACCGGCCGGCCTATCCACCCGCGGCGCCCCCAACGACGACGGCCGGCGGGCTGTCGCCCACCGGCCGTCGAGGTGAAGGGGAGAAAGAGCCCGCAGGGGCTCAGAACGCCTCCTCCGGGAGGTCCATGATCTCCAGGTCGGCGCTCTCGACGATCCGCCGGTCGGCGCCGATGCGGGGCAGCACCTCGCGGGCGAAGAACCGGGCGGCGGCCACCTTGCCGGTGTAGAACGCCTTGTCGGTGGCGGAGACCTCGCCGGCCAGCGCCTTCAGGGCCACGTCCGCCTGCTTCTGGAGCAGCCAGCCGACCACCAGGTCGCCGATCGCGAGCAGGAACCGACGGCTGCTCAGGCCGACCTTGTAGAGCGCGCGGGTGTCGCCGGCCTGGGCCTCACCCAGCCAGCCGGTCATCACCCCGATCATGTTCTGGATCTCGGCGAGCGCCTTGCCGAGCGCCTGCCGCTCCTCCTTGAGCTGGCCGTTGCCGGCCTCGGAGGTGATGTGCTCCTGGATCTCGCCGGCGACCGCCATCAGCGCCTTGCCGTTGTCCCGGACGATCTTCCGGAAGATCAGGTCGAGGCTCTGGATCGCGGTGGTGCCCTCGTACAAAGTGTCGATCTTGGCGTCCCGGACGTACTGCTCCAGCGGGTAGTCCTGGAGGAAGCCGGAGCCGCCGAACGTCTGGAGCGACTCGTGCCCGAGCAGCTCGTACGCCCGCTCCGAGCCGACGCCCTTGACCAGCGGCAGCAGCAGGTCGTTGACCCGCTTGGCCAGCTTGGTGGCCTTCTCGTCGCCGGCCGCCTCGGCGAGCGCGACCTTGTCCTGCCAGCTCGCGGTATAGCAGACCAGCGCGCGCAGGCCCTCGGCGTACGACTTCTGCATCAGCAGCGAGCGGCGCACGTCCGGGTGATGGGTGATGGTCACCCGCGGAGCGGTCTTGTCGGCCTGCTGGATCAGGTCGGCGCCCTGCACGCGGTTCTTGGCGTACTCCAGCGCGTTCAGGTAGCCGGTGGAGAGCGTGGCGATGGCCTTGGTGCCGACCATCATCCGGGCGTACTCGATGATCATGAACATCTGGCGGATGCCGTCGTGCTTCTCGCCCAGCAGCCAGCCCTTGGCCGGTACGCCGTGCTCGCCGAAGGTCACCTCGCAGGTGTTGGAGACCTTCAGGCCCATCTTGTGCTCGACGTTCGTGGCGTAGACGCCGTTACGCTCGCCCAGCTCGCCGGTCTCGGCGTCGAAGTGGAACTTCGGCACCACGAAGAGGGACAGGCCCTTGGTGCCGGGACCGCCGACGCCCTCCACGCCGACCGGGCGGGCCAGCACGTAGTGGACGATGTTGTCGCTCAGGTCGTGCTCACCGGAGGTGATGAAGCGCTTGACGCCCTCGATGTGCCACGAGCCGTCCGGCTGCTGGACGGCCCGGGTGCGGCCGGCGCCCACGTCCGAGCCGGCGTCCGGCTCGGTCAGCACCATGGTCGAGCCCCACTGCTTCTCGATGAACAGCCGGGCCCACTTCTGCTGCTCCTCGGTGCCCTCGACGTGCAGCACGTGCGCGAAGGACGGGCCGGAGGCGTACATCCAGACCGGGGCGTTGGCACCGAGCACCAGCTCGGCCAGCGACCACCAGAGCGCGCGCGGGGCGTTCGTGCCGCCGAGGGCCTCCGGCAGGTCGAGGCGCCAGAACTCGGAGTCCATGAACGCCTGGTACGACTTCTTGAACGACTCCGGCAGCGGCGCGGTGTGGGTGGCCGGGTCGAAGACCGGCGGGTTGCGGTCGCTGTCCGTGTAGCTGGCGGCGAGGTCCTCGCGGGCCAGGCGGTCGACCTCGGAGAGGAAGCTACGGGCGGTGTCGACGTCCAGGTCCGTGTACGGCTCCTGGCCGAACGTCCGGTCCGCCCCGAACACCTCGAACAGGTTGAACTCGAGGTCCCGAAGATTGCTCTTGTAGTGGGTCATGCTCGCTGGCCCCGCTTCCGGACAGGTGTTACCGATCAGTAACTCCAGACTGTATTACTCACCGGTAGGCAACGACAACCCGATCTCGGAAGTGACAGCGATTACACACTTCCGATTCACCCGTCGGCGGCGCCGACCTCCCAGCTCGGCACCGGGGCCGCCGCCGCGCTGCGCGGGCCGGCGTACTCCATCAGGACCAGTGCGATGTCGTCGTCGAGCCGGTCCTGCACCCACTCGACCAGGGCGGTCTCCAGCGAGGCGAGCCCGTCGCCGACGGTCCCGTGACCGAGCAGGCGCCAGGCGCGGTCGGCGGTCGGGAAGAACTCGCCGTCCCGCCGGGCCTCACCCAGCCCGTCGGTGAACAACAGCAGCCGGTCGCCCGGCTCCAGCCGCTCCACCCGGGGCCGGACCACCGGCATGAAGCCCAGCGGCGGCGCGGGGGCCGGCGGCTCCAAGGGGATCACCGCGCCGCGGCGCAGCAGCAGCGGCGGCGGGTGCCCGCAGTTGACGATGGTGAGCGTGCCGCCGCGCTCCTCGACCAGAGCGGCGGTGACGAAGTCCTCGTCGCCGACGTTGCGGGCCACCGCCCGGTCCAGGTCGGTCACCACCGCGCGCAGGTCGGCCCGCTCGTAGGCCACGTGCCGGTAGGAGCCGAGCACGATGCTGGCCAGCCGGACCGCGTCCAGCCCCTTCCCGCGCACGTCCCCGATGATCATGCGGACGCCGTACGGGGTGTCCATCACCTCGTACAGATCGCCGCCGATCTCGGCGGTGGCCGTGGAGGAGATGTAGCGCGCGGCCACGGCCAGCGTGCCGACCTGCGGGCCGAGCGGACGGAGCACCGCCTGCTGGGCGACCGCGGCGAGCCGGGTCAGCTCGGCGATCCGCTCCGCCTGGCGCTGTCGCACGGCCGCCGTGGCGGCGGAGATCGCGGTGGCCAGCACGATGGCGGTCACGTTGACGGCGGTCACCAGCGAGACGCCCGGTTCGGCCGCGGCGAAGGCGACCCCGGCGGCGGTGGCCAGCGCCCCCACGGCGAGCACCACCTGCCAGGAGGCCAGCGCGCCGGCGAGGACGGGCGCGGCGGCCATCAGCGCGAGGTAGTGCACCGGCCGGCCGTCGGCCGCCTCCGCCGCCGAGACGATCGCGAGCAGCGCGAGGGCCGCGCCGAGGCCGGCGCGGGATCCGGGGCTCAGCGGGCCGCGGCCCGGCTGGAAGGGTTGCGTGCGTACATCGGACAGCATGCCTGATGGATGTGAACCGGAGAACGAACGCGGCCCGTCCGTCGCGGAAGTTCTGCCGGACCGGCTGTCAGCCGAGCACCTCGTAGCGGACGTCCACCTCGCCGAGACCGGTCGAGGCGATGGCCGCGAACGCGGCGCGGGACAGGTCGATGCACCGGCCGTCGATGTAGGGACCCCGGTCGTTGATGCGGACCACCACGGACTTGCCGTTGGCCGGGTTGGTGACCCGGACCCGGGTGTTGAACGGCAGCGTCTTGTGTGCCGCGGTGAGCGCGTCCGGGTCGAACGTCTCGCCGTTCGCGGTCATCTGGCCCTCGTCGTAGAAGGACGCGCCGCAGGAGCCGCTGTCCACCACCGTCGGGGCGGCGGTCTTCTTCTTCGTCGCGGTCGGCTTCGGCGCCGCGGTCCGGGTCTTGCCACGGGACGCCGGCTGGGTGCGGCTCGGCTTCGGGCTCGGGGTGGCCTTCGGCGACGGGCTCAGGCTCGCGGTGGCGGAGGCGCTCGGCGACGGCGCGGCCGAGGTGGGGGCCGGCGTGCTGGGCAGCGCCTCGACCAGGGCCGGCGCGGCGGGCGGCTCGGCGGAGGTGAGCTGGACCGCGCCGACGGTGCCGCCGACCGCGAGCGCCACGCCGACCGCCGCGGTGGCGGCGATGCCGGCCGGCGAGGAGAACAATCTGCGGGTACGAAGGTGCCTTGCAGCCACCGGCCCGGTCCTTTCGTCAGCTGAACAAACCGGCCCGGACCGTAACGAGAGAAGCACTTCCGACGTCAACGTGATCATGATGGTATGCTCGTATTTGCGGCGGTACGTGTAGCCGATCAAGCCACCGCCGTTGGGCCGAACGGTGGACCGCGGGCAGGATGGGACCCGTGCTGAACCGTCGCCTGGTCGAACTGTTCCGCTGGGCCGATCCCGGGCCGGGCAGCAGCCACCTCGTCAGCGACCTCTCCGGCTGGTGGCGCGACCCGCACGTGCTCGCCGAGGTCGGGCCCGCGCTGGCCGCCCTCTTCCCCGACGCGCGCCCGACCCTGGTGATCGCGCCCGAGGTGACCGGGCTGCTGCTCGGCCCGCTGGTCGCGGTGGCCGCCGACGCCGGGTTCCTGCCCGCGTACAAGGACGGCGGCGAGCGGCGGCGGATCGGGCCGACACGATGGGCGCAGACCCCGCCGGACCACCGTGGGCAGCGGCTCCGCGTCGGCGTGGACGGCCGGCGTCTCGGCCCCGGCGACCGGGTGCTCCTGGTGGACGACTGGGTCGACACCGGCGCACAGCTCGACGCGCTGCACCGACTGGTCCGGGATGCCGCCGCCGAGCCGGTCGGCACCGCCGCGCTGGTCGCCACCTGCCCGGCCGCCGTCGGCGAACGACTGCGGGTACGCGCGCTGCTCACCGGGGACGACCTGCCTGAGGGTTGACCTCAAGCACGCTTCAACCCCGACGATCGGCGGATGGACGACGGCATCCTCGACGAGGCGTACCACCGACTGCACCGCACCGGCCCCGAGTTCGACGGCTGGCTCTCCAACCACGGGCCGATGGCCGCCGAGGCGCTGGTCCGGCACGGGCAGGCCGCCCGCGTGCACCGCTGGCTCGACGGCTACCTGCGCCGGCTGGACGACCTGCCCCGCGGGCTGCGGCCGATCGACGACTGGCGGGCCGCGCTCGGCGACCCGAAACGGGCCGGCGACTGGCTCGACCACTTCGACCGCGAGCTGCGCGACCGGCCGTGGCGGGAGGTGCTCGGCGAATGGTGGCCCCGGCTGCTGCCCGGGATCGCGGCCGGCGCCACCCACGGCGTGATCCGGGTCGGGCACGCGGTGCGGGTGCTGCGTACCGACGGGGAGACGCCGGACCGCCGCGCCGAGCTGGGCCAGGCGCTCGGCTACTGGGCGGCCCGCTGGCAGCCGGTCCCCGGCGCCGGCCCGCTCACCGGCCACTCCGACGTCGCGTCGGCACTGGCCGGGGTGCCCCGGATCGCGGACCGCAGCGGCGGCATCCGGGAGCGGCTGGGCCGGCTGACCGACGAGCCCGGATGGTCGACGGCGGTCACGGCGCTGCGTCCGCCGGCCGACCCGGACCAGGCCGCCCGCACGCTCACCGAGGTGGTGCACCGCGCCGCGCTGGACTACCTACGGTTCGGGCACGGTGAGCCGGTGATGCTGGTGCACGCGGTCACCGCGCCGACCGCGGTGCTGCGTACCCTGCCGGCCCTGGACCCGGCGCTGCGAGCGCCGAGCGTCGCCGCGGCCTGGGCCGCGACGGCGGCCGTGACTTCGGTGTACGCCGCACCCGCCCCGGCCGCCGCCACGCCTGTCGACGGGCCCACCGACCCGGCCGAGGTGTTCGCCCGGGCGGCCCGGCACGGCGACGAACACGTGGTGAAGCTGGCCGACGCGACGCTGGAGGCGTACGCGGCCACCGGTGACGACCGGGTGCTGGCCGCGGCCGGCCACGCCGGCCGTCTGATCTGACCGGTGCCGTAGCCTCCGTGGCATGTGGCCCCGCATCGGTGGACTGCGCGCGCTCGCCCTCGGCACCCCCGGCGAGCTGCGCGCCCGCCTCAACACCCTGGTGCTCTCCGGCGTGAAGACCGCCACCGCCGGGCTGATCGGCGAGTACGCCGACGAGCACGAGGAGCTGGAGCACGTCGGCGAACGGCTGGCGCTGGTCGACGATCACGACGCGCTGGTCGGCGTGGTCGAGATCACCGGCGTCGAGGTGGTGCGGTTCGCCGACGTGCCGTGGGACTTCGCCCGCGCCGAGGGCGAGGGCGACCGGTCGATCGAGGAGTGGCGGGCCGGTCACGGCGCCTACTGGGCCCGGCAGGGCACCCCGGTCACCGACGACAGCGAGATCGTCTGCCTGCGGTTCCGGCTGGTCTCCACCGAGGGCAGCGTCGGCACCTGAAGGTGTTGGAAGGGCCCCGCCTGTGCAGAATGCGTCAAGCGGGGTCCCTCCTTGCCCTAGCCGGCGCGACGCAGCTCCGGCAGCAGCGCCGCCGCCTCGGTCAGCACCGCCTCGTCGCCGGCGTACCAGCTACTGGCCCGGGGCCAGTGCGTGATCACGTCGGTGAAGCCCAGCCGGGCCGCCCGGGCCGTTTGCTCCGCGAGAAAGTCGGCGCTGGTCAGCGAGAAGACCGGAGCCGAGTCGAGCGACAGGTAGCGGTCCAGGGTGGCCGGGTCCCGGCCGGCCTGCTCCAGCGCCCGCGTCATCCGGTCGGACAGCTCCGCCACCGTGTCCCACCAGCCCGCCAGGTCGTCGCCGCCGAGACCGGTGGTCACCCAGCCCTGCCCGAACCGGGCGACCAGGCGCATCGACCGGGGACCGTTCGCGGCCATCACGAACGGCACCCGGGGCTGCTGGACGCAGCCGGGGTTGTTGCGGGCGTCCACCGCCGCGAACCACTCCCCGCGCCAGGTCGTGCCGTCCTCGCGCAGGATCAGGTCGAGCAGCTCGGTGAACTCGGCGAACCGGTCGACCCGCTGCCGGGGCGGCAGCGTCTCGTCGCCGAGCACGGCCGAGTCGAAGCCGATGCCGCCCGCGCCCAGCCCGAGCAGCACCCGACCGCCGGAGACGTCGTCCAGCGCGGTCACCTGCCGGGCGAACGCCGCCGGGTGGCGGAAGTTCGGCGAGGCCACGAGCGTGCCGAGCCGGACCCGGGAGGTCACCGAGGCCGCCGCGGTCAGTGTCGTCCAGGAGTCGAACCACGGCCCGTCGACCAGGTCACGCCAGCCCAGGTGGTCGTAGGTCCAGGCATGGTCGAAGCCCCACTCGTCCGCCTGCGCCCACCGTCGGCGCGCTTCCGACCAGCGCTGGTCCGGCAGGATCACGATGCCAATCCGCATGATCGCCAGGGTACGGCCCCGACCGTCCCGTCACGTCGTCGCCAGATCGGCCACCACGCAGGCGATGTTGTCCGGCGCGCCCGCCGCGTACGCCAGGCCGACCAGGCGCCCGACGGCGGTTTCCGGGTCGTCCGCCCCGGCCAGCGCGGCGTGCAGCGCCCCGGGGTCGACCACCGCGGCGAGGCCGTCCGAGCAGAGCAGGTAGCGGTCACCGGGCAGCGCGGTCCGCAGCGCCAGATCCGCCTCCACCTCGACGCCGGCACCCAGCGCCCGGGCCAGCAGCGCCCGCTGCGGGTGCGCCCCGGCCTCGGCCGGCGTGAGCCGCCCCTGGTCGACGAGCGTCTGCACGTACGTGTGGTCCTGGGTGAGCCGGGACAGCTCGCCGCCGCGCAGCAGGTAGGCACGGGTGTCCCCGACGTGCACCAGGGCGAGCCGGGTGCCCCGCCGGACGATCGCGGTGAGCGTGCTGGCCGGCCGGTCGGCGTCGGTGGCCTGCGCGCGTACCGCCCGGTCGGCCCGGCCGACCGCGTCACCCAGCGCGGCGAGCAGGTCGCCCACCGGCGCGTCGGCCGTCGCCAACGGCCGCAGCGCGTCCACCGCCGCCGCGCTGGCGGCGGACCCACCCGGACCGCGTACGCCGTCGGCGACCGCGAGCAGCGTGCCGCTGGCGTACGCGACGTCCTCGTTGGAGTCCCGGACCGTGCCGGTCTCGCAGCGCGCCGCGTACCGGAAGGTGTGCTCGGACATGGTGGTGCCCCTCTCGCTGAGCTGGCCGACGAGGAGCGCGACGGCCCGGCCGCGGGCGTCGGTGTCCGCGCTGACCCGCCGCCACCAGGCGTCGAGCGCCTCGGCGGCGGCCGACGGCGGCAGCGCGCAGACCGTCCGGATCTCAGCCAGCGGCATGCCGGCCCGGCGCAACGCGGCGATCAGCCGCGCGCGGTCGAGCTGCTCCGGCGCGTAGTAGCGGTAGCCGGAGTGCGGGTCCACGGCGGCCGGCGGCAGCAGCCCGCAGTCGTCGTAGACCCGCAGCGCCTTGGCGGTCAGGCGGGCCGCGCGGGCGAACGCCCCGATGGTCAGCAGCCGCACGTCACCCTCCTCCTCGTGCCGGCCCGGTGGCCGGCAGGGACCACGCTGCGGCTTGCCGCAGGGGTCGGGTCAAGGCGTGCCGGCCGCCAACTTGGCCAGCATCCGGCCCAGGTGCGGCTCGACCGTGCCGGCCGGCGCGTCGCCCACCTCGGCCGGTGTCCACCAGCGGACACCCCGGAACTCGACCGGGTCCGGGGTGAACCGCTGCTCACGGTGGGCGGCCAGCACGTACCAGAGGCTGACGTCGGTGTGCCGCTGGGCGGGCGGGCCGACCGTCTCGGTGACGGTGAGGAACGCTGGCCGTTCGCCGAACGGCGGCGCGAAGACCGCCGGCACGCCAAGCTCCTCCCGCAGCTCGCGGCGCACGGTGTGCACGGGGTGCTCGCCCGGCTCGACATGGCCGCCGCTGGGCAGCCACATGCCGGCGTTGCGGTGGTCGACCAGCAGCACCGCGCCGTCGGACGGGTCGCGGAGCAGGAAGTAGGCGACCAGGTGCGGCGACGGGGTGCGCGGTTTGACCCGGCGGAAGATGTCCTCCGTGCCGGCCAGCCAGGCCAACGCCGCCGCCCGGTGCCGCGCCTCCTGCCCGTCGCCCGGCGTCAACGCCTCGACCAGGGCCCGGATCTCGTCGCGCATCCCGCGATGCTGCCATCCGGGTACGACGGACGTCGGCGACTAGCCTGGCCCGGTGCCGGAACTCGAACGACTCGCCGCTCACCACGCCTACGTGCTGTACCGGTTCGAGCGGGAGAACCGGGCCTACTTCGCCCGCTACGTGCCCGACCGCGGCGACGACTACTTCGACCTGTTCGCCGACCGGCTCGCCGACCTGCTGGACGAGCAGGACCGCGGCATCTGCCACTTCCACGTGCTGGTCGACGACGACGGCTTCGTGCTCGGGCGGTTCAACCTGGTCGACGTCGCCGACGGCAGCGCCGGGCTGGGCTACCGGGTGGCCGAACGCGCCGCCGGCCGCGGCCTCGCGCAGTACGGCGTACGGCGGGTCTGCGAACTGGCCCGCGACGGGTACGGGCTGCACCGGCTGGTCGCCGACGCGGCGCTGGCGAACCCGGCGTCCCTGGCGGTGCTCCGGCGGACCGGGTTCGTGCCGGCCGGAAAGGTGGACCTGGGTGGGGAGCCCGGCCAGCGGCACGTCCTCGACCTGCACCCGGGGGATCAGCGATGAGCGACGTCGATCGACATTCCGTCGCCCCTGAGCGGTTGCCTCGCCCGTTGTGAGGTCGAGAGCGTCCGTCCGTGCTGCGGGATCGACGCCCTCTCCGCCGATCCCGCCCTCGTCGCGGCGTGGTGCCGTCGGGTGGGGCCGGACGCGGTTGTCGAGGCCCGGCGGGGCTAACGCGCTGGAACCCGTCCTGAAACGCGGTCCGGGCCCGCGGCGGCATGCCGATCGCCTGTCGTCACCCCTGTGCCGGGAACAGCTTCCAATGCCCCTCGGTGACGACCTCGACGCTGCCGTCGATCACTTTGATGGCGGTCTGATCGTCGATCCCGTATGCCGGTATCGACATCCCGGCGGCCCATTTCTCGGCCTCGGCCATGGTGTTCTCCGGCAGGTCCGGGTGATCCAGGTGCGGGAAGATCGCGAAGTCGACCACGCCCAACGTTTCGTCGGTCCCGCCGGGTGGTGTCCAGGCGACGAATTCGGCCCCGACGCGGGGGGCCATCACCATGCTCCCGGCGCTCAGCCCCACCCAGACCGTGTCCAGCGACGGCAGCAGATCCGCCAACCCGGACTGTCGCATCCAGTGGCCCAGATACAAGGCGTCCCCGCCGCCCACCAGCAGGACATCCGCTTCCCTGACCCACGGCACCCAGCGATCTTCACCGACGCTGGGCAACGCGGTGAGTTCCAGCACCCCCAACGACTTCCACCCCAACTCGCACATCGGCGTGGAGGATTGGCCGGTGATGAAACGCCACGCCCCGGCGGGACCACCCATCGCATATCCGGCGGTGGGAATGCAGAGGGCTGTGGAGTCGGCAATCGGTTTGCCCAGAAGGCCGACGAGTTCGTCCCGGATGCTCGCGTTCGTGATGCCCGCGGACGTGAGAAGCAGCTTCAAGATCATCCCCCGATGGATCTTCGTCAGTCCCGGAAGGGTAGCCCTCTGACGGCGAATTCGATGCCCGCCAACTCCCGCGACGTCGAAGGCCCCGGCGGGACTGTCGTCCTCACCAGGGCCTCGATCGTGGAGCGGGTGACGGGAATCGAACCCGCACTGTCAGCTTGGGAAGCTGATGTTCTGCCATTGAACTACACCCGCGGGCGGCACCACTGTACCTGAGGTCACCACCCCCGTGCACCCAGGTACCCCCGCCCACGCGGCCCGGCCGAGTTGATCAAGGGATGTTGCGCGCCGGCAACATATGGCCGTTCTCAAATCCCTCGATGGGATGTAACGTCTGCCACACGTTTCCGACCCGGCGTGACACACCCCCTGGCACGCCGTCAGAAAGAGGTGGGCTCATGGGACTTCGTCCCAACCTGCTGACCCGGCGTACCGCCGGTGTCGCGACGTCGACCCTCGCGCTGCTGCTCAGCACCGCGGCCGTCGGTGTCGTCCCCGCTGCTTCGGCCTTCTCGGCCGCCCCGGCCGGCGTCTGCGCCGAGCCGGCCGACGCCCACGCCGACGCCCGCGTCGCCAAGGGCGGCCACGCCAATCTCGACCCGAACCACCTGACCGCCAAGCAGGTTCGCGACCGTGAGGCCGACCTCGCCGCCGCCCAGCGCGCGCGGGCAAACTTCCGGACCGGTCCCGTCGCCCCGCTGGCGACCGTGACCATCCCGGTCGTCGTGCACGTCATCCAGGAGAACAGCACCCGCGCCGGCGGCAACATCCCGGACTCGCTGATCACCCAGCAGATCAGCGTGCTCAACCAGGCGTACGCGGGCTCGACCGGCGGCGCGGCCACCGCGTTCAGCTTCCAGCTCTCGAAGATCAACCGGGTCACCAACGCGTCGTGGTACCCGATCGTGCAGGGCTCCTCCGCGGAGCGGTCGATGAAGACCTCGCTGCGCACGGGCGGCAAGAACACGCTGAACATGTACCTCGGTGAGCTCAGCAACGGCCTGCTGGGCTGGGCGACCTTCCCGAAGCAGACGCTGGACAAGATGGACGGCGTGGTGGTGCTCAACGAGTCGCTGCCCGGTGGCTCGGCGACCAACTACAACCAGGGCGACACCGGCACCCACGAGATCGGCCACTGGCTGAACCTCTACCACACCTTCCAGGGCGGCTGCTCGGGCTCGGGTGACAGCGTCTCCGACACCCCGGCCGAGGCCTCCCCGGCGTACGAGTGCCCGACCGGTCGGGACACCTGCTCCACGACCGGCAAGGACCCGATCACCAACTTCATGGACTACACGTACGACTCCTGCATGTACCAGTTCACCGCCGGCCAGGCGAGCCGGATGCTGACCGCGTGGAACGCCTACCGCGCGGCCTGATCACCACCGCACCACGTACCGGTGCCGGCCCTGTCCACGGACAGGGCCGGCACCGTCGTTTCCGGGGCCGGTCAGGCGGCCGACCGGCGGGTGTCGAAGCCGTGCCGGCCACGCGGGGCCTCCGGGGCGAGCACGTCACACCGGGCCGCGACCGGGGGTGGCGTCGTCGCCGTGGCGGCGGGTGCGCCCTCCCCCGGGTCGAGCCAGAGCCGCACCTCCGGTCGGCCGGCACCGATCAGGGTGACCGGGTCGCGGCGGGTCAGCATCGCCACGTCGACGGTGAACTCGAACAGCCGCCAGTCACCCTGCGGCGTCGCCCGGCCGAGCCGGGACAGCCGCGACACCGTCGCCGGGTCGGTCACCGGAAGGGCCCGACCGGCCACGTAAGCCTCGTCGTCGCTCTCCTCCGGCGGGAAGGAGTGCAGCGCGTAGCGGCCGTCGCGTTCGAGGTCGTGGCGCTTCGGCGAGTCGATGACGAAGCACCAGAGACCGTCGTCGGTGATCAGCGGCGAGACGGGGTGGACCCGCGGGCCCCCGTCGGCGCGGACCGTGGCGAGGTAGCCGAAGCCCGGCCCGTACTGCTGCATCAGGAGGCGGATCTCGGCGGCGAGTCGGGGTTCGTCGGCGGCGAATTCGGACCAGGAAGCCATGCCGACATTCTATCGAACACGTGTACGAAGAAGTAGTCCGACACGCTGCTCACACGCGCCTGTCGCTAGAGTGTTCCGATGCTGCTCTCCGACCGCGACCTGGTCTCCGAGATCAAGGCGGGCACGCTCGCGCTGGAGCCCTTCGAGCCCACGCTGGTGCAGCCGTCCAGCATCGACGTACGCCTGGACCGGCTGTTCCGGGTCTTCAACAACCACCTCTACACCCACATCGACCCGTCGGTGCAGCAGGACGACCTGACGTCGATGGTGGAGGTCCCCGAGGGGCAGCCGTTCGTGCTGCACCCGGGCGAGTTCGTGCTCGCCTCCACGCTGGAGGTGATCTCGCTGGGTGAGGAGCTGGCCGGCCGGCTGGAGGGCAAGTCGTCGCTGGGCCGGCTCGGTCTGCTCACCCACTCCACCGCCGGCTTCATCGACCCGGGCTTCTCCGGTCACGTCACGCTGGAGCTGTCCAACGTGGCGAATCTGCCGATCACGCTCTGGCCGGGCATGAAGATCGGCCAGCTCTGCATCTTCCGGCTCTCGTCGCCGGCCGAGCACCCGTACGGCTCGGCCGTCTACGGTTCGCGCTACCAGGGTCAGCGCGGCCCGACGCCGAGCCGGTCCTGGCAGAGCTGGCGCACCTGGCCGACCCGCTGACGCCGACCCGTGGCTGTCAGGAGGGGCTCCCTGTTATGCGGAATGCGTTAACAGGGGGCCCCTCCTTGCACCTCAGCCGGGGCGGCCGTAGCTGTTGATGTCGCCGTCGTCGACGCGCTTCATGGTGATGGGCTTGCCGGACTGGGAGGCGTGCACCACCCAGCCGTCGCCGACGTACATCCCCACGTGGTGCAGGTCGCCGTAGTAGAAGACCAGGTCACCGGCGCGCAGCTCGGCGCGGCTGACCCGCTTCGTCACGTCGTGCTGCTGGCGGGCGTTGTGCGGCAGCGAGACCCCGGCCTTCGCCCAGGCGGCCATGGTGAGGCCCGAGCAGTCGAAGTGGTCCGGGCCGGCCGCGCCCCACACGTAGATCTTGCCGATCTGGGCGCAGGCGAACTTGACCGCCACCCCGGCCGGGCCGCCGGGATAGCCGGCGGGACAGGGGGCCGGGCGCAGCGGGCCGCCGCCACCGTTGCCGTACACCTTGAGCCGCAGCTTCTGGAGCTTGGCGATCTCGGCGTCGATCTGCTTCTTCTTCGCCGCGAGCTGGGCCTCGGTGCGGCTCAGGTCGGCGACCATCGCGTCCAGCGGCTTCTTCTTCGCCGCCAGCTCGTCGCGCAGCGCGGCGATGTCGCGGACCTGCTCCTGCTGGTGGTGCGCGAAGCGGTCGAGCATTTCCAGGCCGGTGACCAGCTCGCTCGGCGAACGGCTGCCCAGCAGCGCGTTGACGGTGGAGAGGTTGTCGCCCTTGTACGCGTCGGCGGCGAGCCCGCCGACCTGGCCGAGCGCGGCGTCCACCCGGGCCTGGAGCGGGGCGATCTGCCGGCCGAGCGCGTCGGCCTGCTTGCGGCGCACGGCGAGCTGCCCGCGCACGGCGTTGACCTGTTCGATGACGGGTTCGAGCTTGTTCCAGTCGCGGTCGATCTGGGCCTCGATCTCGGCGACCGAGGGTTCCGCGTGCGCCGCCGTCGCGCCGCCGGTCAGGACGACCGCGGCGCCGACCAGGGCGGCGAGTGTGGTGGTGAAGCGGGACCAGCGGGAACGCGGCACGACAGCGGACCGGTCGACCGACCGGCTCGACGTCGGCCGCGGGGCATGGTGTGCCACCGGGCGTCCGTACTCCTTCTGCCTGGCCGCCTACCGGGTTAGCTGACGGGTTCGGGCGGGAAGGGAGACGCCCTACCGCAGTGGCTGCGGATTCACCCCAGGTACCTGGGTCCCCGGCTCGCCCGTGGGCGACTCGGCGGTGTCGGGCCGTCACCGACCGGGTTGGACGGTGAAACGTGCGGCCGACGATTGACCAGAGTAAGGATTCCCGTTATCAATCCGCAACCCGAACGGCCGTGACACTCCGTATCGGATGTGCCACCCGAACGCGAATGAAGATTTCTTTCATGTCGGATTACTGCCCAGAAAGCTATTGACCCCCACGGGTGGCGGGCGTGAGGGTGGGAAACGCAGTGACCCCCATCCCTGTCCAGGAGGTTCGATGCACCTCTCAGCCCCGCCGTCCAGCAGACGGATACTGCTCGCCGCCGCCGTGGCGACGGCCACCGCGCTGGCCACCACCGGCCCGGTGAGCGCCGCGCCACAGGCGGACCGGCCCACCGGCGACCGCCAGCAGCAGTACGCCGCCGCGGCGGCCGAGTACGGCGTACCGCAGAACGTGCTGCTCGGCGTCTCCTACCTGGAGTCGAGGTGGGACACCCACCCGGGCCAGCCCAGCACCAGCGGCGGCTACGGCCCGATGCACCTGACCGACGCCGCGCACATCCTGGCCACGCCGGGCAGCGCGCACGTCGACGAGGACGAGGACCCGCGCGGCGACGACGCCCGTCCGCTCACGCTCGACCCGGCCACCGCCGCCGCGCCGACACGGGAGACGCCGCTGCCGGCCGCCTCGCTCCAGACGCTCGACGCCGCCGCCACTCTCACCGGACTGGACGCGCAGACGCTGCGCACCGACCCGGCCGCGAACATCCGCGGTGGCGCGGCGCTGCTGGCGTCGCACCAGAAGGCACTGGGCGGGCCGGTCGGCGCCGGCAGCGACGCCGCGGCCTGGTACGGCGCGGTGGCCCGCTACTCCGGCGCGGACACGTCCGACGCGGCGGCGGCCTTCGCCGACGAGGTCTACGACCAGCTCGGCCAGGGCGCGGCCCGGACCACCGACGACGGGCAGCGGGTCACGCTGGCCGCCACCGCCGCCGAGCCGGACCGTGCCGGGCTGGCCCGCCTCGGGCTGCGCCAGGCCGCGCGGCCGGACGGGCTGGAGTGCCCGGTGCGGCTGGCCTGCGAGTGGATCCCCGCCCCCTACGAGCAGCTCAGCGCGGACCCGGGCGACTACGGCAACCACGACCTGGGCGACCGGCCGAAGCAGCAGAAGATCGAATACATCGTCATCCACGACACCGAGGGCTACTTCAACCCCAGCGTCGACCTGGTGAAGCGCGCCGACTACCTGGGCTGGCACTACACGCTGCGGTCGGTGGACGGCTACGTCGCCCAGCACATCAAGGCCAAGGACGTCGGCTGGCACGCCGGCAACTGGTACGTCAACGCCAAGTCCATCGGCCTGGAACACGAGGGCTTCGCCGGGCAGGGCACCTGGTACACCGAGGCGATGTACCGCAGCTCGGCCAAGCTGGTCCGGTACCTGGCGCAGAAGTTCGGCATCCCGATGGACCGGCAGCACATCATCGGCCACGACAACGTGCCCGGCACCACCGCCCCGACCGTGAAGGGCATGCACTGGGACCCGGGCCCCTACTGGGACTGGTCGCACTACTTCGACCTGATGAAGGCGCCGTTCCGGGCCACCGGCACGTCGCGTACCGGGCTGGTCACCATCGACCCGGACTTCGCCACCAACCGGCCGGCGTTCGTCGGCTGCAACCAGCAGCCGCCGGGCGTCCCGACGCCCACCCCGCCGGCCGCGCCCTGCCCGTCGCGCGGCTCCTCGGCGGTCGTGCTGCGGACCGCGCCGAGCGCGGACGCCCCGCTGGTCAACGACCTCGGGCTGCGCCCGGACGGCACGCCGGACACGATGTACGTCTCCGACCACGGTGCCCGCGCCTCCGCCGGACAGACGTACGCGGTGGCCGGCCGGCAGGGCGACTGGACCGCGATCTGGTACCTCGGCCAGAAGGCGTGGTTCCACAACCCGGCCGACGCGCCCACCGCGAAGTGGGCCACCGGCTTCGTGGTGACGCCGCGCCCCGGCAGGGCCACCGTTCCGGTGTACGGTCGCGCCTACCCCGAGCAGGCCGCCTACCCGGAGACCATCCCGTACCAGGCCATCTCCCCGCTCCAGTACACGTTCGCGGCCGGCCAGCGGTACGCGGTGGGCGGCGTGCTGCCGGGCGAGTACTACCGGGCGGTCTCCTTCGACGGCTCCGTCCCCGGTGACCGCACCGTGGTCCGCGGCACGAACCGCTACGTGCAGGTCCAGTTCGGCCACCGGATCATGTTCGTGAATCTCGACGACGTGCTGATCCTGCCGTCGCCGCTCGGCGCGCCGCGCTGACGGTCCGACAGGGAAGGCCCCCGGTCCGCTTCGGACCGGGGGCCTTCGTCACGACTCGATCAGTACGGCCGGCGGTAGCCCGCGACCGGCATGTACTCCACCTTCGCCACCTGGACCGGTTTACCGGTCCGCGGCGCGTGCACCATCAGACCGTTGCCCAGGTAGAGCCCGACATGGTGCAGGTCGCTGAAGAAGAAGACCAGGTCACCGGGGCGGGCCTCGCTCGCCGAGATCTTCCGGCCCTCGTTCCACTGCGCGCCGGTGAAGTGGGTCAGCGAGATGCCCGCCGCCTTGTACGCGTACTGCGTGAGGCCGGAGCAGTCGAACGAGTTCGGGCCGGTCGCGCCCCACACGTACGGGTCGCCGACCTGGGCGCACGCGGTCTTGATCGCGGTACGCGCGGCGCTGCTCACCACCCCGTCGATCGAGGGGCAGCCCTCCGGACGGATCGAGGTCACCGGCAGCATCCCGGTCAGCCGCTTGATCTCGGAGTCGATCTGCTTCTTCTTCGCCGCCAGGTCGTTCTTCCGCTTGACCTCGGTGGCGATCAACGCGTCCAGCTTCTGCTTCTGCGCGTTGTACTTGTCGCGGGCCGCGAGCACACCGGCGATCTGCCGGCGCTGGTCGTCGGCGATCCGGTCCAGCATGACCAGCTGCTCGGCCAGCGTGCCCGGCTTGGTGCTCACCAGCAGCGCGCCCATCTCCTGGGACGGGCCGCGCATGTAGTAGCGGGAGGCGATGTCGCCGACCTTGTTCATCGCCAGCGTCGAGGCCAGCTCCAGCGGGACCATCTTCTTCTTCAGCTCGGCCGACTTCTTCTGGTCGGCCTTGAGCTGGGCGCTGACCTTGTTGTACTGCTCGATCGTGGGTTCGAGCTGCTCCCACTGCTTGTCGATCTGCGCGTCGATCTCGTCCACCGAGGGTGCCGCGTACGCCGGAGCCGTCAGCATCCCGGCGCCGACCGCGACGGCCGCGACCAGGGTGAGGAGACGGCGTACCACCCGGTGGACCCCGACCGGCCGGCCGGGGGGAGCGCTCGGGGCGTGACGTTGAGGGGGCATGGTTGCCACCGGCACGGACTCCTTTGCAACCGACCGGCGGGCGCCTCGCGAGAGGGAAGATCGAGGCGGACGACCCACGGCGGTCGGTGCATCACATTAGGGAAGGCACCGGGGTGGAATCAAGGCGGCCGTCTGTTCAATCACGCGTCCGCAATCGCTTGCACACCAAGGGTATTCATTCACGTGCCGACGATGGCCGTCAATACGTCGTCGAGCGTCACCACACCGAGGGGCCGTCGACCGTCGCTGACCAGCACCATGTGCCGGCGCTCGCGGCGCATCGCCAGCAGCAGATCGGCCAGCGTACGGTCCGGCGGCACCACGGCCAGCGGCCGGTAGACCTCGGCCGGCACCGGGGCCCGCCGGCTCGCGCCGGCGTACCCGAGCACGTCCTTGACGTGGACGAAGCCGAGCACCCGGCGGGTGGCCCGCTGCACCACCGGGAAGCGGGACCGGCCGGTGCGGGTCGCCAGCACCTCCAGCGAGGCCGGTGAGACGTCCTCCGCCACCGTGGTCACCGTCGACCACGGCTGCAACGCGTCGGCGGCGGTACGGGTGTGCAGCGCGAGCGCGCCGGTGATCCGGGCGTGCTCCTCGGCGTCCAGCAACCCCTCGGTGCGTGCCTGGGAGACCAGCCCGGCCAGCTCCTCGGCGGTGAACACGGTCTTCACCGCGTCCGTCGCCTCCACCCCCCACCACCGCAGCACCTGCCGGGCCGACCACTTCATCGCCAGCAGCAGCGGCTTCGTGGCCAGGCAGAACGCGAGCATCGCCGGGCCGAGCCAGAGCGCCGACGGCTCCGGGCCGGCCAGCGTGATGTTCTTCGGCACCATCTCGCCGACCACGGTGTGCAGGAACACCACCACGGCCAGCGCGATCACGAACGCCACCGGGTGCACCGCCGAGGCCGGCAGCCCGACCGCGGTGAAGGGCACCTCCAGCAGGTGCGCCAACGCCGGCTCGGCGATCGCGCCCAGACCGAGCGAGCAGACCGTGATGCCGAGCTGCGCGCCGGCGATCATCAGCGGGATCTGGTTCATCGCGGCGAGCGCCCAGCGGGCCCGCTTCGACGTCGCCGTGAGCGGTTCGATCACGGTACGGCGGGACGCGATCAACGCGAACTCGCTGCCCACGAAGAAGGCGTTGCCGAGCAGCAACACCAGGGCCACCAGCAGCTCAGGCACCGTCGTCGGGCTCCTCCGGGCGCAGCACACGGACCTGCTCGATCCGGTGCCTGTCGACCTCCACCACGGTGAACTCGTAGCCGGCCTCGTCGACCGTCTCACAGGCGACCGGGATGTGCCCGAGGCGGGCCATCAGGAAGCCGCCCAACGTCTCGTACGGCCCCTCGGGCAGCCGGAAGCCGGTCTGCTCGATCAGCTCGTCGGCGCGCAGCACGCCGTCGACCAGGACGGTCCGCTCCCCGCCGGGCACGGTCAGCTCAGCCGGCCCGAGGTCGTCCACCGCGGCCGGGTCGAACTCGTCGGCGATCTCCCCGACCAGTTCCTCGACCAGGTCCTCCACGGTCACCACGCCGTCGGTGCCGCCGTACTCGTCGACCACGATGGCCAGGTCCGCGCCGGCGTCCTTGAGCGCGGTCAGCACGCCGTCCAGGTCCAGGCTCTCCGGCACGTACACCGGCTCCCGGGCGACCGAGGCGACGGTGGTGGCGGCCCGGCGGGCCAGCGGCACGCCGAGCGCGTCGGGCACCCCGGCGACACCGGTGACCAGGTCGAGCGTCTCCTCGTACACCGGGAACCGGGTCCGGCCGGTCTGCCGGGACAGATCGAGCAGCTCGGCGACGGAGGCGGTGGCGCGCAGCGCGATCACGTCCACCCGGGGGGTCATCGCCTCGGCGGCCCGCTTGTCGCCGAAGCGGATGGTGCGCCGCAGCAGCATCGCGGTGTCCGGCGGCAGCGCGCCGGCCCGCGCCGAGATCGCGGCCAGCAGCCCCAGTTCCTCCGGGGAGCGGGCGCTGGCCAGCTCCTCCTGCGGCTCCACGCCGAGCCGGCGGACCAGCCGGTTCGCGGAGTCGTTGAGCAGCCGGATCAGCCAGCCGAAGGTGCGGGAGAAGGCGCGCATCGGCGCGGCGGTGGCCAGCGCCGCCGGCATCGGCCGGGCCAGCGCGAGGTTCTTCGGCACCAGCTCACCGAAGAGCATCGAGAGCAGCGTGGCCAGCGCCAGGGCGAGCAGCCCGGAGAGGTGGTCCGCCCCGCCGAACGGGCGCAGCAGCGGCGCGACGAGCCGGGCCAGGGCGGGCTCGGCCAGATAGCCGGTGAGCAGCGCGGTGATGGTGATGCCGAGCTGCGCGCCGGAGAGCTGGAAGGACAGGTCGCGCAGCGCGCGGCGGACCGTGGCGGCCCGGCCGTCCCCCTCGCCGGCCCGCCTGTCGATCTCCGCCCGGTCCACCGTGACCAGGGCGAACTCGGCCGCGACGAAGAAGGCGTTGCCGGCGGTCAGCAGCACGAAGCCGACCAGAGGCAACAGCGTCAGAACCAGCAGGCCGTCGATGCGCGTGATTGTGGCATGCGAGCGCCGGTGGCGCGTCACCCGTAGCGTGGCGGGCATGAACGGCCTGCTGCTCACCGACGAACTGGTTCTGCTCGCCTACGACGACGCCGGCGCGAACCGGCTCGGCCGTCCGCACCTCGACTACGGCCTCGCCGGCGCGGTGCTGCTGGAGCTGGCGCTGGCCGGTCGGGTGGAGGTGGCGGACAAGCGGCTGGTGGTGACCGACCCGAGTCCCACCGGCGTGCCCCTGCTCGACGAGGCGCTGGCCACCGTCGGGGACGGGCGGCCCCGCAAGCCGAAGGACTGGATCGGCAAGCTGGCCAAGGGGCTGCCGGACCGGGCGGCGCTGATGGTCGCGACCACCACCACGGCCGCCATCGCGGTCACCACAGCGAGCTGAGACGACGACGGCGGCACCGCGCGGGTGCCGCCGTCGTCGTGGTCCGACTCCCGCCGGAGTACGCCTCAGCCGGCCGCCGGCGCGGTCTCCTTCTCGCCGGCCGGCGCCTCGGGCTTGACCGAGCGCAGCAGCACGCTGGCCACGTCGACCACCTCGACGTCCTCGCCGGCGCCCTTGCCGTTCACCCCGTCGTTGAGCATCGTCGAGCAGAACGGGCAGCCGACCGCGATGGTCTTCGCGCCGGTGGACATGGCCTCCTCGACCCGGTCCACGTTGATCCGCTTGCCGATCTTCTCCTCCATCCACATCCGGGCGCCACCGGCGCCGCAGCAGAAGGAGCGCTCGCTGTTGCGCGGCATCTCGGTCAGCTCGCCCTGCATCGAGTCACCGAGCACCTCGCGGGGGGCGGCGAAGATCCGGTTGTGCCGGCCCAGGTAGCAGGGGTCGTGGTAGGTGACGCCGCCGTCGACCGGCTGCACCGGCGTGAGCTTGCCGGCGCTGACCAGGTGGGCCAGGAGCTGGGTGTGGTGCACCACCTCGAACTCGCCACCGAGCTGGCCGTACTCGTTGCCCAGCGTGTTGAAGCAGTGCGGGCAGGTGGCGACGATCTTGCGCTTGCTCTTCTCCCGGCCGTCGAACGCCTCGTTCAGCGTCTCCACGTTCTGCTGGGCGAGCATCTGGAACACGAACTCGTTGCCGATGCGGCGGGCCGGGTCACCGGAGCAGGTCTCGCCCTCGCCGAGGATGGCGAAGCTCACGCCGGCCTCGTTGAGCAGCGTGGCGACCGCGCGGGTGGTCTTCTTGGCCCGGTCCTCGAACGCGCCGGCGCAGCCGACCCAGAAGAGGTACTCGAAGTCCTCGACCTCGCCGACCCGGGGCACCTCGAAGTCGAGCCCCTTGGTCCAGTCCTCGCGGGTGTTCTGCGGCGCGCCCCACGGGTTGCCCTTGTTCTCCAGGTTGCGCAGCATCACGCCGGCCTCGGACGGGAAGCTCGACTCGATCAGCACCTGGTAGCGGCGCATGTCGACGATGTGGTCGACGTGCTCGATGTCCACCGGGCACTGCTCGACGCAGGCGCCGCAGGTGGTGCAGGACCAGAGCACGTCCGGGTCGATGACGCCGCCTTCCTCGGCGGTGCCGATCAGTGGCCGGTCGGCCTCGGCCAGGGCCAGCACGTCCATGTGGGCGAGCTGGGCCTCGGTGGCCTTCTCCTCGCCGGTCAGGTCCTTGCCGCCGCCGGCCAGCAGGTAGGGCGCCTTGGCGTACGCGTGGTCGCGCAGGCTCAGCACCAGCAGCTTCGGCGACAGCGGCTTGCCGGTGTTCCAGGCCGGGCACTGCGACTGGCAGCGACCGCACTCGGTGCAGGTGCTGAAGTCGAGCAGGCCCTTCCAGGTGAACTGCTCCACCTGGGCGACGCCGAACTGGTCCTTCTCCGGGTCGGCCTCCTCGAAGTCGAGCGGCTTGCCCTCGCTCGTCATCGGCCGCAGCGGGCCCAGGCCGGAGCCGGCCGCCTTCTCCGGGTCGCGCTTGAAGAAGATGTTGGGGAACGCCAGGAAGCGGTGCCAGGCCACGCCCATGGTGACGTTCAGCGAGATCACGATCAGCCAGGTCATCGAGATGGCGATCTTGATGAGGGCGGCCACGCTGACGCCGGCCGACCAGTCCGGCAGCACAGCGCCGACCGCGTGGCTGAGCGGGGTGGCCCAGACCGGGTACTCGAAGTGGTCGGTGGCGACCTTGAAGCCCCGGATGACGAAGCCGAAGATCAGGACCAGCAGCACGACCCACTCGACGAAGTAGCCCTGCCACATGGTCGACCCGGTGAACCGGGAGAGGCCGCCGGGGCGGGTCGGCCGGTTGCGCAGCCGGATCGCCATCAGCACCACGATGCCGATCAGACCGAGGATGCCGATCCACTCGGTGACCAGGCCGAAGACGGTCCAGTGCCCGACGATCGGCAGGCCGCCGCCGGGCGTGACCACCTCGAAGTACGCCTCGAGCACCAGCAGCGACAGCACGACGAAGCCGACCATCACGAACCAGTGGGCCGCCCCGACCACGCTCCACTTGAGCATGCGGGTGTGACCGGCGGTCTCCACCAGCATCTTGGTGGTGCGGGCGCCCTTGTCGGCGAACCGCTCGGGCGCGGGCTGCCCGAGCCGGATGACGGCCGTCATCTTCATGACCGCGCGTACCGCAAGCCACACCGCCACGGCGGTGATTGCGGCCGCGAGGATCGTGGTGACGATCTGGACGCTGCCCATCGAGTTGGCCTCCCGGTCTGCTGCTTGTCCGTGCAGCCTACGCGGAAGGTTACTCAGCAGTAACGTGAGTCTTCTCGCATCGGCCACGCCGCCCTGCGGACACCTTAGGTGGGCCGGCGCCCGGGCGCCGGGCAGGGGCGGCGTGGCGTGACGTCATCCGGGGTGCAAACGCGCCGGTCAGCGCCAGCGGGAGAGCAGGATCAGCGAGGAGACCATCGCGCCGAAGCCCACCGCGAGGTTCCAGTAGCCCCACGAGGCGACCGGGTACGCCTGCTCGGAAAGGTAGTAGACCACCAGCCAGCCGATGCCCACCACGATCAGCGCGACGGCGGTGACCGGCAGCCAGATCGGGCTAGGCTTGCGCGTCGACGCCGTCGCCGTCGGACGGACGTCCGTCGGCGGGGTGTACACCTTCTTCTTGCGGACCTGAGACTTGGGCACGACGCTCTCCAGAGGGGGGTACGACCTCGTCCGGCCTGACAACCGGGCGCGGGGGCGACGGTCCATGGCCAATAATGTGTCGACAGCTAGCGTAGTCCCGACGGACCGTCCAGGCCACGAATGGGGTCGGGCCGGTGCACGGAGTTACCGAAAAGAGCGGACTTTTCGGGTCGAGCAGGTCGGTTCGCATCGGCGCGGGCCGGAACGAGACGACGGGAAAGGGAACGCCCGGTGGAGTACACGTCCGGCGCCGCCTCCTGGCGGAAGGTCCTTCGCCGCGCGGTCGCCGGTCTGCTGCCCCGGCGGGCACGCCAGCGCCGCCCCGGCTGGTCGATCGGCGTGCCCCTGATCGCCGCCGCGGCCGGGCTGCTGTTCACCACCACCGCGACCACCGCCGGCGGCACCCCGCTGCGCGAGGACCGGCGACCCCAGCTCACCCAGTTGATCGAGGACCGGCGCGAGCAGGTCGCGGCCAGCGAGGCGAAGGCCGCCCGGCTGCGCGACGAGGTCGAGGAGCAGACCGAGGCGCTGGCCGGCACCGACGGGCCGGTCAAGACGCAGCGGGACCGCGCCGCCGCCACCCGGCAGGCCGCCGGGTTCACCGCGCTCACCGGCACCGGCATCACGATCGAGCTGAACGACGCCGACTGGGGCCCCGGCCAGCCGCTGCCCAAGGGCGCCAGCAACGACGACCTGGTCGTGCACCAGGGCGACGTGCAGGCGGTGGTGAACGCGCTCTGGGCCGGTGGCGCGGAAGCCATGTCAATCATGAACGTCCGCGTGCTCAGCACCAGCGCGGTACGCTGCGTCGGTAACACCCTGCTGCTGCACGGCCGGGTTTACTCCCCTCCTTTCAAGATCGTGGCTATCGGCGATCCCGCGCAGTTCCAGCGGGCGCTCGCCGCCTCTGAGGGAGTCCGGGTGTTCAAGGAAGTGGCCGACCACTACCAGCTCGGCTACCACGAGCAGATCTCCACCGTCACCGTGCCGGCGTTCGAGGACTCCACCGCGCTGCAATCGGCGACGGTGCCCCGGTGACCAGCGACGACCCCCGGGAGCGCGACGACCGCCGACGCGCCGGGTCGGAGGAGCCCACCGCGTTCCTCCGGAAGGTCGAGCCGCCGCCATCCGTCCGGGCGCCGCTCGACCTGCCGTGGCCGGACGACGGCCCGGCCCACTCCGCTCCGGCCCGGCCCGGCCCCACCGCCCGCCCGGCCTCCCCACCGCCCGCCCGGCCGGCCGTCCCACCGCCGCCGGCCTGGCCGGGCCACGCGGCCGGCCCGCCCGCCGCGGCCTCCCGCGCCGAGGCGTACCCACCGCCCCGTCGACCCGACCGGCCGACCGCCGGCCTCGAGGCAGGGTCGCCGGAGGTCCGGAACGGGCTCACCGCCCCACCCCCCGCCGCCCCGCCCGCGCCCGCCACCCGACCGGCGCGGACGCCCGGCACCGAACCCCGGCGGTACGCCGGTCCGGCGGCTCCCACCGACCCCCGGCGGTACGACCCACCGGGCCGGGGAGCGCACTCCCGCCCGTCCGCCGACGCCCCCTACGACCACCGCACCGGCCCGGACCGCACCGACACCCCGGCCGGGCGTCCCGGCGGGCTGCCCGGTACCGGTGTGCGACCCGCCGCGCCGGGTGAACCCCCGACCGACTTCATCCCGCCGGTGGCAGGACGGTCCGAGCGGCACTCCACCGCGTCCGACCAGCACCCCGCCCCACCCGAGCGGCGCTCCGGCGTACCCCGCTCGGGTGGCCCGACCGGCCGCGGCCCGGACCCGACCGCGCCGGCCGACCCCGGCGCGACCGCGCTGCTGCCCACCGTCCCCCGCCGGCCGGCCGATCCGGGGCTGGACGCCACCGGCCTGATGGGCGCGGTGCCGCCGGCGCCGGAGCCCGGTGGCGACGACGGCGACCCGCCCGCCGAGCCGCCCCGGCCACGACGCGGCGAGCGGGTGGTGCAGCTCCGGCCGGAACAGACCGGCGAGGGGTACCGCAGCGTCTACTCCGAACTGACGCGTCCCACCACCGGCTCCCGGCTGCGCACCGTCGTCCGCGGCGCGGGCGAACTGCTGATCACGTTCGGTCTGGTGGTGCTGCTCTTCGCCGGCTACGAGATCTGGGGCAAGTCGGTCATCGTCGACGCCCACCAGAACGACCTGACCGGCCAGCTCGCCCAGGAGTGGGCGGCGGACCCGACGGTCGGCCCGACCCCCGGCCCGAGCACGAAGCCGAAGCCGCCGGCCGAGGGCAAGCCGGTCGCCGGCCTCTACATCCCGAAGTTCGACAAGCACTGGGTGGTGGTCGAGGGCGTCACCCCGGACGACATCCGGTACGCCCCGGGCCACTACCCGGACAGCGCCATGCCCGGCGAGGTGGGCAACTTCTCCGTCGCCGGACACCGCATCCGGTCCACGTTCTGGCGACTGGACGAGTTGACCCCCGGCGACACGATCGTGGTCGAGACCAAGGGTGAGTGGCTGGTCTACCGGGTCTACCAGCAGCGCATCGTCAAGCCGTCCCAGGTCGAGGTGGTCGCGCCGGTGCCGGGCAAGCCGGGCAGCCGGGCCACCGAGAAGCTGCTCACGCTGACCACCTGCAACCCCAAGTTCGACAACTACCAGCGGCTGATCATCCACGCCCGCTTCGACCGGGCCCAGGCCAAGTCGGCGGGGCGACCGGCCGAGTTGGAGGGCTGAACCGTGTACTCGTGGATCTGGCGGAAGCTGCCCCTGGGCCTGCCCGGCAAGCTGATCGGGTCGGTGCTGCTGGCCACCGCCACCGTGGCCCTGCTCTGGTTCGTGGTCTTCCCGTGGGCCGAGCCGCTGCTGCCCTTCGACGACGTGCAGGTCACGCAGGACTCCGGCGTGCCCGGCGACACCCCCGGCGGCGGCCTCACCGACCCGACCGGGCAGCCCGGTGAGGACGAGGAACTCCCCTACAGCACCGAGACGAACAACGCGCCGCCCGCCACCCCGGGCGGGTGACCCCATGCGCGTCCTGGTGATCGACAACTACGACTCGTTCGTCTTCAACCTGGTGCAGTATCTCGGCCAACTCGGCGTGGACTGCGAGGTCCGCCGCAACGACGAGATCGACGTGGCCGAGGTGGGCCGGTCCGGCGCGGCCGGCGTCCTGCTGTCGCCCGGCCCGGGCCGCCCGGACCGGGCCGGCATCTGCCTGGACGTCATCCGCGAGTACGCCGGCAGGCTCCCGCTCTTCGGCGTCTGCCTCGGCCACCAGGCCATCGGCGAGGCGTTCGGCGCGACCGTGACCCGCGCGCCGGAACTGCTGCACGGCAAGACCTCCGAGGTGCGCCACCGCGGCGACGGCGTGCTCGCCGGCCTGCCCGACCCGTTCACCGCCACCCGCTACCACTCACTCGCCGTGCTGCCCGAGACGCTCCCCGACGAGCTGGAGGTCACCGGCTGGACCGGCTCCGGGGTGGTGATGGCGATGCGGCACCGCACGCTGCCGATCGAGGGCGTCCAGTTCCACCCCGAGTCGGTGCTGACCGAGGGCGGTCACCTCATGCTGGCGAACTGGCTGGCCGTCTGCGGCCACCCGGAGGCGCTGGAACGGGCCCCGGAGCTGGCCGCCGAGGTCGACGTGCGACGCCGGGCCGCGTTCGCCACCACCTGAGGCACCCGCACACGCCACGTCGCGGTGCCCCGGTGGGACACCGCCACGTCCGTGGTTCCCGGCCGCCGGGGTCGCGTCGCGCCCGGGGCGAGAGGTCAGCGGTCGCGCGTCGGCGGGATCGACGGGAACGGGAAACCGCCACCGGTCCCCGGCGCGCTCGGCGTCCCACTCGGGGTCGCGCTCGGCGACGGGCTCTCGGACTCCTCCGGCAGCGGCACGTCGACCTCGATGGTCACGGTCTCACCCTTGGCCAGCTTCTTGCCGGCGGACGGGGACTGACCGCTCACCTTGCCCGCCTGGGACGGCTCGACCTCGTCGCCGTCCCGGACCTTGACCCGGTAGCCGGCGTTCTCCAACTGCTTCCTCGCCTGGTCCTCCGTGAAGCCCTTGACGTCCGGCACCTCGTTGAGGTTGCCCCTGGAGACCTCCAGCGTCACCTTGGTGTTCGGGGGCACCGAGCTGCCCTCCTTGGGCGTCACGTCGATGACCTGCCCCTCCGGGGCACCGCTGTTGACGTCCTTGCGGTCGACGGTGAGCCCCAGGGCCTCCAGTTGGGCCTTCACGCTGGTGTAGGTGCCGCCCTTCAGGCCCGGCGGGATGGTGACGTCGCCCGGTCCGGCGCAGATCTGGACCGTGACGGGGGTGTTCTTGTCCACCCGGAGACCCGGCCCGGGGTTCTGCCCCACCACCGTGCCCTCCTTGCACTCCGCGTTCTGCACCGGGGTGCCGGGAACGAACCGCAACCCCGCCTGGGTGAGCGCGGCCTGCGCGTCGGCCTGGGTCCGGTCGCCGAGCTGCGGGACGGACACCTTCTCGTTGCCGGCCTGGTTGAGCCAGAGCGCGGTGCCCAGCGCGATCACCGCGAGCACGCCGAGCGCGGCGAACGTGGCGATGACCCAGGACGAACTCCGGCGCTTGCGCGGATCCCCGACCCGGGCCGGCGGCTGCTGGCGGGTCTGCGGGCCCATCATCTGGGTCTGCTGCGCCGCCTGGTAGCCGCCCGCGGCGGCCGTCATCGGCATGGTCTCCTCGGCCGGCATCACCGGGGTCGCCAGCACCGGCCGGCCGGCGGCGGCGCGGAGCAGGTCCGCCCGCATCTCACCGGCGCTCTGGTAGCGGTTGAGCGGGTTCTTGGAGAGCGCCTTGAGCACGATGGCGTCGACCGCCGGGTTGACGTCCGGGTTGATCGTGCTCGGCGTCGGCGGCTGCTCCCGCACGTGCTGGTAGGCGACGCTGACCGGGCTGTCCCCGACGAACGGCGGATGCCCGCAGAGCAGCTCGAACAGCACGCAGCCGGCCGCGTAGACGTCGGAGCGGGCGTCGACCGCCTCGCCGCGCGCCTGCTCCGGGGAAAGATATTGTGCCGTGCCGATGACCGCGCTGGTCTGCGTCATGGTGGTGGCGCCGCTGGCCAGCGCGCGGGCGATGCCGAAGTCCATCACCTTGACCTGGCCGGTCTGGGTGAGCATCACGTTGCCGGGCTTGATGTCCCGGTGGATGATCCCGTGCCGGTGGCTGAACTCCAGCGCGGCGCACATGTCGGCGCAGATCTCCAGCGCCCGGCGCGGCTGGAGCCGCCCCTCGACGCCGAGGACCTCCTTCAGGGTCCGCCCGTTGACGAACTCCATCACGATGAACGGCAGCGTCTCGCCGGTCGGGGCGGTCTCCTCGCCGGTGTCGTAGACGGCGACGATGGCCGGGTGGTTGAGCGAGGCGGCGTTCTGCGCCTCCCGGCGGAACCGCATCTGGAACGTCGCGTCGCGGGCCAGGTCGGCACGAAGCATCTTGATCGCGACGTCCCGCCCGAGCCGGAGATCGCGACCGCGGTGCACCTCCGCCATGCCGCCGTAGCCCAGCAGCTCGCCGACCTGGTACCTGCCACCGAGCAGGCGGGCCTGCGCTGTCATCGCGTCTCTCGTCCTTCGCTCGTCGTCGTACCGCCGCCGGCCGGCTGGAGGCGTACCTCACGACGGTACGACGTGCGGACCGGATAGTCGCCCCCGTACGCGCGCACCGCGCCGGAGGTCACGCTCACACTCGCCGGACCGGGGGCGGCCGAACTGTACTTCCGGTACCAGAACGAGATCACGCCCGAGCAGAGGATGACCAGCACCGCCACCAGGATCGCGGTCGTCCAGAGCCCGGACCGCGAGCGGCGGGGCGCCGGCGGGGGTGCCGCGACGGGCGGGCGAGCGTACCCCAGGGGGTTGTGCGGGGGCCGGGGGTGCGGGACGGGTGCCGCGCCGCGTGGACCCACCGGTGGGCGGGCCTGCGGGGCGGGATGCGCGACCACGGTCGGGCGCGGCGCCACCGGTGGGCGGGCCGGCACCACAGGCGGCCGGGGCTGCGGGCGCGGCGCGGCGTTCGGCACCTGCGCCCGCGCGGTCGGTGCGGCCGGCGAGGCCGGTACGCCGGAGATCGGCCGCCCGCCGCGCGACTGCTGGGAGATCGCGAGCTTGGCCTGCCGGGCGACACCGGCCAACGCGGCGGCGCTGGACCAGCGGGCCGCCGGGTCCTTGGCCATGGCCCGCTCGACGATCGCCCGCACCTGCGGCGGGATGTCGGCGGGGAGCGCGCGGGGCGCCTCCCGCACGTGCTTCATGGCGATCTCGAGCGGGTTGTCCCCCTCGAACGGCCGCCGGCCGGCCAGGCACTGGTAGGCGACCACGCCGAGCGCGTAGACGTCCGAGGCGGGGGTGGCGACCGCGCCGGTGGCCTGCTCGGGCGAGATGTACGAGGCGGTGCCGAGCACCGAGCCGGCGGCGGTGAGCTGACCGACCAGCTCCGACCGGGCGATGCCGAAGTCGGTGAGCACCAGCGTGCCGTTCGGCCGGACCAGCAGGTTGCCCGGCTTCACGTCGCGGTGCACGATGCCCTTCTCGTGCGCGGCGTGCAACGCGTCGGCGGCCTGGGCCAGCAGCGCCATGGTGCGGGCCGGGGTGAGCCGGCCGACCCGGCCGAGCGTGGCGGAGAGCGCGTCGCCCTCCACGTATTCCATGACCAGGAACGCGATCTGCTGGTCACTGCCGAAGTCGTAGACGTCCACCACGCCGGGGTGGTTGATGGTGGCCATGGTCCGCGCCTCGCCCCGGAAGCGCTCGGCGAAGCCCGGCTCGTCGAGCAGCGCGGGCAGCAGGCTCTTGACCGCGACCGTCCGGCCCAGCACCTGGTCGGTGCCACGCCAGACGTCGCCCATGCCACCGCTGGCGATCCGCTCGTCGAGACGGTAGCGGTTGCCGAGCTGCACCCCCGGGCTCAGCACGTCAGCGCCTCCCGGAGTCCGCGATGGCCGCCGCCATGATCCGGCCGGCGATCCGGGCCGCCTCCGCGCTGCCGCCGCTGCCGGCCTGCTCCAACTCGACGCAGACCGCGGAGAGCGGCGTGCCGTCCTTGTCCAGCGCGAAGCCGATGAACCAGCCGTGGTCCGGGGTGTTCGGACCGGACTGCGCGGTGCCGGTCTTGCCGCCGACCACGTACCCGTCGATGGCGGCCCGGCGACCGGTGCCCTCCTTCACCACGTTCTGCATCATGGAACGCAGGTCGGCCGAGACCTGGCTGCTGACCGGGCGGCGCAGCTCACGCGGCTTGGCCGCGTCGTAGACCGTGGTGCGGTCCGGCCCGAGTAGCTGCTTCACCAGGTACGGACGCATCTGGCTACCGTCGTTGGCCACCGCGGCGGCGATCAGCGCGCCCTGCAACGGCGTCATCCGCACGTTGTTCTGGCCGATCGACGACTGGGCCAGCGCGGCCTGGTCGGTGCTGCCGTCCGGGTTCTGCATCTCGCCGGTACGGCTGGCCGCGACCGGGAGACCGCCGTCACCGTTCTGCCCGACCGTGAGGTCCTCCTGCTCGAAGCCGAACTGCTTCGCCTTCTCCTTGACCTTGTCCGCGCCGAGCCGCACGCCGAGCTGGGCGAAACCGGTGTTGCACGACTCGGTCACCGCCTCCCGCAGCGTCACCTGGGATTCGGGGCAGATCGACGGGGCCGCGTTCCGGATCGGCACGCCGGCGCCCGGCGCGGTGTAGCTCGACCCGGCCGGGATCTGCGTCTGCTGGCCGATGCCGTTCTCCAGCGCCGCGGCGGCCATGACGACCTTGAAGGTGGAGCCGGGTGGCAGCGTCTCGGCCAACGCGCGGTTGGCGAGCGGGCGGTCCTTGTCCTTCTCCAGCGCGTTGTAGGCCCGGTCGGCCTCGGTGCTGGAGTGGCTGGCCAGCGGGTTCGGGTCGAAGCTCGGCATGGAGACCAGCGCCTGCACCGCGCCGGTACGCGGGTCGATCGCGATCGCCGCGCCCTTCTTCGCCCCGACCTGGTTGTCGTTGAGCTGCTTGAACGCCGTCTCCTGGGCCCGCTTGGAGAGGGTCAGCAGCACGTTGCCGCCACCGGTCTCGTCACCGGTGAACATGTCCTTGATCCGGTTGGCGATGAGCGCGTCGCTGGTGCCGGCGAGGAAGTCGTTCTCCACCCGCTCGATGCCGCTCGCGCCGCCGTTCACCGGCTTCCAGCCGAGCACGTGCGCGTACATCTCCCCCTGGGGGTAGGTGCGCAGGTACTTCAGCTCCCCGCCGGTCTCCTTGCTGAGCGCGTACGCGGTGCCGCCGACCTCGATGTTGCCGCGCTTGCGGTCGTACTCGGCGACCTGGACCCGGCCGTTGTAGTCGCTGGTGCGGTACTCGTCGGCCTTGTAGGCCTGGATCCAGTTCAGGTTCGCGAAGAGCAACCCGAACAGGATCATCACGACCACACCGACGCGGCGCAGGGGTGCGTTCACGGCCGGATCACCTCCGTGGGAGCACCGTGGAGCTGGTCGGGCGGGCCGCCGGCGGGCCGGGCGGCCGAGCCGCGACCGCCGGTGACCGGTCGACGGGCGCCGTCGGAGACCCGCAGCAGCACGGCGATCAGCAGCCAGTTCGCCATCAGCGAGGAACCACCGGCGGACAGGAACGGCGTGGTCTGACCGGTCAGCGGAATCAGCTTGCTGATGCCGCCGACGATGACGAAGACCTGGAGGCCCAGCGTGAACGCCAGGCCGCCGGCGAGCAGCTTGCCGAACGAGTCGCGCACCGCCAGCGCCGCCCGCAGGCCCCGCTCGACGATCAGCAGGTAGACCACCAGCAGCGCGGAGAGGCCGAACAGGCCGATCTCCTCACCGATGCCGGCGAAGATGAAGTCGGTCTGCACCTCGGGCAGCAGCGTCGGCTGACCGCCGCCCGGCCCGGCCCCGAACAGACCACCGGTGCCGAGCGTGAGCAGCCCCTGGACGAGCTGGTAGCCGCGGTCGTACGGCTCGGCGAACGGGTCGAGCCAGATCTGCGCCCGGTCGTAGAAGTTGGCGAACGGGCCACCCACGGTGCTGCCCAGCAGGTAGGCCAGGTAGGCGCCGCCGAAGAACAGGATCAGACCGATGAGCAGCCAGCTCACCCGCTCGGTGGCGACATAGAGCGTCACCACGAACATGCCGAAGTAGAGCAGCGAGGTGCCCAGGTCCTTCTCGAAGACCAGGACCAGGATGCTGACCATCCAGACCACCAGCACCGGCCCGAGGTCCCGCCCGCGCGGGAAGTCGATGCCGAGCACCCGCCGGCTGGCCAGTGAGAGCACCTCACGCTTGCGCACCAGGTAGTAGGCGAAGAACGTGAGCAGGGCCAGCTTGGCGAACTCACCCGGCTGGATCTGGAACCCGCCGACCCGGATCCACAGCTTGGCGCCGTTGATCTCGGAGAACCGGCCGGGCAGCACCGCCGGGATCATCACCAGCACGATGCCGGCCAGCCCCAGCGTGTACGCGTACCGCGAGAGCGTGCGGTGGTCGCGCAGGATCGCCAGCAGCCCGGCGGCGAGCACCACCGCGGCCAGCGTCCACGCCAGTTGCCGACCCCCGGTGCCGGCGAAGATGGCCAGGTCGGCCCGCTCCGCCGGGGCGGCCTGGGCCAGGTCGTAGCGGCGCAGGAAACCGACCCCGATGCCGTTGAGCAGCGCCACCGCCGGCAACAGTGCCGGATCGGCGTACGGCGCCAGCCACCGGATCACCAGGTGCAGACCCAGGAAGACCAGCCCCAGCGCGGCGGCCGGGATCCAGAAGTCCGGGGTGATGGTGTCCAGCGCCTTCGCCTCGATCATCGCCGAGTACGCCGCCACCAACACCATGGCGAGCAGGAGCAGGGACAACTCGGCGTTACGCCGGGACCGGGCCAGGCGTACGCCGGACTGCTCGCCCGTCGAAGCGGGCGAGGCGGCCGGTGCGGCGGCTGCGGTCACGGATGCGTCCTCGGGATCGAGCCGGCGCTCACTCCGGCGACCGGCAACCGGCGGGATCGGCCGGCAGAACGGTGTCGGAGGGTACGGCGTCGGGCGTGGTGGTCAACGTCGGTGTGCCGGGCGGCACGGTCGGCGGCACGGCGCTGCCGGTGACCGCCGGGGACAGCGCTCCGGCCGTCGTCACCGGCGTCGGACTCGGCGTGGCCGGCGTCGGGCCGGGCGCCGTACTGGGCGGACAGAGCGGCTTGAGGTTCGGGTTGGCCGGGTCGTCGCTGGTCAGCTCGGCCAGCCGGCGCTCGGCGTCCGGCTCGTTCTTGGCCTGGATGCCCTGCTTCACCCGCTCCTGGGCCGCCAGGGTCAGGTCGTCCAGCCGGGACTCGCTGCGGGCGTGCACGTCCGACAGGTCGAGCCCGGCGACCTGGCCCGGCACCCCACGGAAGACCGCGAGCTGACCGTCGTCGGTGGCGCCGACGTAGTACTGCCGCTGGGTGTACGTCCAGCCGCCGAAGAGACCGCCGGCGACGATGACCGCCAGCGCGAGCGCCATGGCCACGGTCCGCAGCGGTCGCCGCCGACGCGGCTCGGGATCGTCGTCGCGGTTGTCGGCCGGCTCCTCGGGCACGGGCGGCCGGGGCGCGGACAGCGCCGAGGCGCGGGCCGCCGGGGTGGAGTCGTCGGCCGACGTCGCCATGCCCCGGTCCCGGGCGGCGGCGCCGCCGACGATCGGGGACGCCTCGACGATGTCCTGGTCGGTCGCGTCGGCGATGATCACCGTGATGTTGTCCGGCCCGCCGCCGCGCAGCGCGAGCTGCACCAGGCGTTCCACACACTGCTGCGGGTCGGGGTACTCCCGCAGGGTGTCGCCGATGGTGTCCGCGCTGACCACGCCGGAGAGGCCGTCGGAGCAGATCAGGTAGCGGTCGCCGGGCAGCACCTGGCGGACGCTGTACTCCGGGTCGATGTCCCGGCCGTCGAGCGCGCGGGTGAGCAGCGAGCGCTGGGGGTGGCTGCTCGCCTCCTCCGCGCTGATCCGGCCCTCGTCGACGAGCATCTGGACGTAGGTGTCGTCCTTGGTGATCTGCGCGAACTCGCCGTTGCGCAGGAGGTAGGCCCGCGAGTCACCGATGTGGACCATGCCGAGCTTGCTGCCGGAGAAGAGGGTCGCGGTGAGCGTCGTGCCCATCCCCTCCAGCTGCGGGTTGGCGTCCACGGTGTCGCGGAGTTGCTGGTTGGCGGTGCCCACGGCGGATCGGAGCGCGTCGACCAGGGCGTCACCGGGGACGTCCTCGTCGAGGGGCGCCATGGCACCGATGACGATGTTGCTGGCGACGTCACCGGCGGCCATGCCGCCCATGCCGTCGGCAACGGCGAGCAGCCGCGGTCCGGCGTAGACGGAATCCTGATTACCGTCTCGGATCAGACCGCGGTCACTGTGGGCCGCGTAGCGCAGGGTCAGAGTCATGGCCGTAATTCGAGGGAAGTGCGGCCGATCCGGATCGGCACGCCGAGGGGGACGGGGGTTGGTCCGGTGACCTTAGCGCGATCCAGGTAGGTGCCGTTAGTCGATCCGAGGTCCTCGACGTACCACTGCCCGTCACGCGGCACGAGCCGGGCGTGTCGCGCCGAGGCGTAGTCGTCGGTGATCACCAGCGTCGAGTCCTCCGCCCGACCGATGGTGATCTGAGCCTCCCCGAGCGTGATCCGGGTACCGGCGAGTTGACCGGCGGTGACCACCATCTGATGGGCGGCGCGACCCCGCTTGGCCTTCGCCGGCTTGCCGGGCGGGGCGGGCTGGTTGGTCGACGCGCCGACCGCGCGTGGCGCGGCCACCAGACGACCCGAACGGGCCCCCGCGAAGAGGTCCCGGCGGATCACGCCGACCACCGTGAAGACGAAGATCCACAGCAGGATGAGGAACCCGAACCGGGCGACGGTGATGACGAGCTCCGGCAACGGGGATCAGCCGTCCACGCGGAAGGTCAGCGTCGTGGTGCCGAGCTGGATCATGTCGCCCGGGTTGAGGGCGACCGCCGAGACCCGCTGACCGTTGACCATCGTGCCGTTCGTGGAGCCGAGGTCGGTCAGCACGACCTGGCCGCCGTCGAAGTCCAGCCGGGCGTGGCGCCGGGAGATGCCGACGTCGGGCAGACGCAGGTTGGCCTGGTCACCGCGACCGATCACGGTCGAGCCCATCTGGAGCGGGTAGGTGCGCCCGTCGCCGGAGACCAGGCGGACGTTACGACCGCCGCCGTGGCCGGGCGGCGGGCCGTAGCCGCCACCCTGGTCGTAGGCCGGGTACGCCGGGCCGGCGTCGTAGCCGCCCTGGTCGTAGCCGCCCGGCGCGGAGACGGGGGCGACGTCGCCGCCGGTGTAGACCTCGGCGGTGACCCGGAACATGCCGGTGTCCAGCCCCTCACCACGTTCGACCTCGACGATCACGTCGCCGTAGACCGTCCAGGCCTGCTCGCCGATGAACTCCGCCTGCGACTGGGCCAGCTCCTGGGCCAGCGCGGCGGCGTACGGCGCCAACCGACTGTGGTCGTACGGCGAGAGATCGATCACGTAGCGGTTGGGCACCAACGTGCGCCCACCGGCCAGGATCGCCTTGTGCGCCTCGGCCTCCCGCTGCATGGCGTTGAGGATCTCCACGGGGTGGACCACCCCTTTGAAGACCTTGGCGAAGGCCCCCTCGACCAGGCCTTCCAGACGCTTCTCGAAGCGTTGCAGCACGCTCACCGGCTCCTCCTCGGGTCCCGAGGCAATGATGGTATCCGGACACCGCCTCCGCAGCTCACACGCCGCTCGGCCGGCTACCGTCGACCCGTTCGTGACCAGGCCCGCGGACGTGCTACAGTTTCGCCCGCCACGAGCGGTGATCGTTCGTGGCGTGACCAGTGGACAGCGTAATATGTCCCGACGCCCGCCGCAGATGGCGGGCGAGGGATGCGATATGGTGTTCCGGGTCGTGCCACGGGGATGTGGCGGAATGGCAGACGCGCACGGTTCAGGTCCGTGTGTCCGAAAGGACGTGGGGGTTCAACTCCCCCCATCCCCACCAGAACGAGGGCTCCGCAGACTGCGGGGCCCTCGCGCCGTATCGGGGCGTACCGGACGTCACGCTATGCTCCGATGGTTTCCCTGCCTCCCATGGACCAGGAGTGGCGTGTGAGTGTCGCGTTGGTGACCGGTTCCGGCGGTCTGATCGGCTCCGAGGCGGCCCGGCACTTCGCCGGCCTCGGTCTCGACGTGGTCGGCATCGACAACGACATGCGGCGGTACTTCTTCGGCGAGGACGGCTCGACCGCGTGGAGCCTCGACCGGCTCGCCGCCGACCTCGGCTCCGCATACACCCACCACGCCGTGGACATCCGGGACCGGGACGGCCTGGAGCGGGTCTTCACGCGGTACGGCCGGGACATCGCCGTGGTGATCCACAGCGCCGCCCAGCCGAGCCACGACTGGGCCGCCAAGGAGCCGTACACCGACTTCGACGTGAACGCCGGCGGCACGCTCAACGTGCTGGAGAACACCCGGCGGCACGCGATCGACGCGCCGTTCATCCACTGTTCGACGAACAAGGTCTACGGCGACCGGCCGAACACGCTCCCGCTGATCGAGCTGGAGACGCGCTACGAGCTGCCCGAGGACCACCACTGGTACGGCGGCATCACCGAGGACATGTCGATCGACGAGTCGCTGCACTCGATCTTCGGCGCGTCGAAGGTGGCCTCGGACGTGATGGTCCAGGAGTACGGCCGGTACTTCGGCATGAAGACCGCCTGCTTCCGGGGCGGGACGCTGACCGGCCCGGCGCACTCCGCCGCCGAGCTGCACGGCTTCCTCGCCTACCTGATGCGGTGCGTGATGGAGGGCCGGACGTACAACCTCTTCGGCTACAAGGGGAAGATGGTCCGGGACGCGATCCACTCCCACGACGTGCTCACCGCGTTCGAGGCGTTCTTCCGGGAGCCGCGTTCCGCCCAGGTCTACAACCTCGGCGGCGGCCGGCACTCGAACACCTCGCACATCGAGGCGTTCCGGATCGCCCAGGAGATCACCGGCCGGGAGGCTCGGATCAACTACGTCGAGCAGGCCCGCACCGGCGACCACCAGTGGTACGTCAGCAGCATGGCCCGGTTCGAGGAGCACTACCCGGCCTGGAAGATCACCTACGACGTGCCGATGATCCTCCGCGAGATCCACGAGGCGAACGTCGACAAGTGGGTGCCGAAGGCATGACCGGCGGCACGAAGCGCAACGTGCTCGGCGTCGGCGTCGACGCGACCGACTACACCCGGGCCACCGAGGCGGTGGTCGACGCCGCCCGGCAACGCCGTCCCCTCGCGCTGACCGCGCTGGCCGTGCACGGCGTGATGACCGGGGTGCTCGACCCGGCGCACAACGCCCGGCTCAACGCGTTCGACGTGGTCACCCCGGACGGGCAGCCGGTGCGGTGGGCGCTCAACCTGCTGCACGGCGCCGGCCTCACCGACCGCGTCTACGGGCCGGAGCTGACGCTGCGGGTGCTCGCCCGGTTCGCCGACGAGGGCCTGCCGGTCTACCTCTACGGCTCCACCGAGGAGACGCTGTCCCGGCTGATCCCGGCGCTGGAGCGCAAGTTCCCCGCACTGAAGATCGCCGGCGTCGAGCCGTCCAAGTTCCGGGCCGTCCTCCCGGGCGAGGACGCCGAGATCGCCGACCGGATCCGGAGCAGCGGCGCGCGCCTGGTCCTGGTCGGGCTGGGCTGCCCCCGGCAGGAGGTCTTCGCGTACGCCATGCGACCGCTGCTGGACATGCCGCTGATGGCGGTCGGCGCGGCGTTCGACTACCACGCCGGCCTGCTGCGCAACCCGCCGCCGTGGATGCAGCGCGCCGGGCTGGAGTGGTTCTGGCGGCTCGGCCTGGAGCCGAAGCGGCTCTGGCGCCGCTACGTCATCCTCAACCCGGCCTACCTGGCCCGCCTCGCGGCGCAGAAGACCGGCCTGTGGAAGGCCACCCCGCCGGCGCCGGCCACCGGGCGTCCGTCCACCTTCGACGTCTGACCCGGCCGGACCCCTACGGGAGGACGTTCCGGGTCGACCGGGGTGCCGTCCCGGATTCGGTGGACGTCGAACTGGGCAAGGCTGGGCCCATGGATGACCGTCTCGCCCTGCTGCTCCCCGTCGCCGCCGTCTGGCTGGCCGCCGGCCTGGTCGCGGAGGGCCTGCCCGGGCTGGACCGCGCCCGCGCGCTGCGCCGGCGTACCGGATGGTTGTCCGCACTGGTGCTGACCGGCCTCACGCTCACCGCGGCGGTCCTCGTCGCGGGCCTCCAGAGCGCCGGCGCCACGGCGGTCGACCGGGCCGCCGCCGGGCTCGCGGTCGCGGCGGCCCCGGCGGCGCTCGTCGCGGTCTGCACCGTACGCCGGCTGCGGCGGCTGCGGGCCGGCGCGGGCGCCTTCGCCGCGGCGCCGGGGACCCCGGCCCCGCACGGGTTGCGGGCCGCCGCCGCACACCCGCTGATCGCGCTCCCGCTCCAGGCGACCGCGCTCGCGGTGCTGGTGGCGGTGCTGCCGGCCGCCGGGGTCGACCTGTTCGCCGCGCCGGGCGTGGCCGGCCCGGCGATCACCGTCGCGGTGCTCGGGCTGACCGCGATCGGGGTACGCCACGCGCTGCGGCACAACCGTCTCGCCGAACGGGCGATGCCCCGGGCTGCGGCGGTGTCAACGCGCCCGGCCGGTGCCCTGCACGTATAGCAGTTCGAGGATCGCCCGGGTCGCTTCGAACCAGCGGTCCAGCCAGCCGGGCGGGGGCACGCTCCCCTTGGGCGGCAACTCCAGCAGCAGCCCGCGCAACAGCGGATGGTCCACCAGGGACTCCTGCTGCTCCAGCGGCCATCCGCTGGGCGGGAACGACGGCTCGGTCAGCGGGTTCGGGTCGAGCGACGGCAGCGAGAGCGTCGACGAGGACGGCTCCGGCACGCCGGTGTCCCGGTCGGTGAGGTCCTCGCCGTCGGTGGAGACCACCTCGGTCAGGACGGTGTCCCGGCGGGCCCCGCGGTACTTGCCACCGAACCGCTCGGGCTTGCCCGGGCCGTTGGTGAGATTCTCTGAACCGATCGTCGTCATCAGTCTCGCCTGCCTCGTTCGGTTGCCGATCCGTGCGGTTCAACGAGGCGGAACGGAACAGGCGACGGGTGCCCGGCGTCGACGGCCGGTGGACGTGGAACGGTCCCGCCCGGCGACGCTGGCGGGCGGGACCGTTCCTCGGGGTTACCGATCAGCTTTGGCCGAAGGCTCCGCCCCGGGCCCGGGCGACGAATGCGTGCCAGTCACCCGGGGCGAAGACCAGGGCGGGTCCCGCCTTGTCCTTCGAGTCCCGGACGCCGACCGCCCCGGTCACGTACGCGACCTCCACGCAGTTGTCGCAGTTCGGCCCGCTCTTCGAGCTTTTGAACCACGTCGCCTGCGTCAGGTCCACGGGGAACTCCTTGGTCGCCATTTCCACAGCGGCTCCTCTGCCAGTCTCGCGATGTGTGCGACGGACTCCTCCGGTCGAATGGCCGCTGCTCGAATGTGATCGAAGATGAAGCTGTACTTCTGAAGCTCGTCGCTCTTCTCGAGGAAGAGCCCACCCGTGGCGTTCTCCGCGTACACGACATCGGGATCACTCGGTTCGGGGAAGCTGAGGATCGTGAAGGTTCCGTCCATACCGGCGTGTGCCCCCACCTCGAAGGGGAGGACCTGCACCGTCACGTTCGGCAGTTGGGCCACCTCCACCAACCGCTTGAGCTGACCACGCATCACCGCGTCGCCGCCAACCGGCCGGCTCAGCACCGCCTCATCGAGCACCACCCACAGATCGACCGGATCGTCCTGGGTCAACAACGACTGTCGGCCCAATCGGACACGGACCCGTTGGTCGATCTGTTCGGCGGTGAAGTCCGGACGGGCGGCGCGGATCATCGCCCCGGCGTACTCCTCGGTCTCCAGCAGGCCGGGCACGACCTGCTGCTCGTACGCCCGGATCTGGCCGGCCGCGGCCTCCAGGCCGACGTACGCGCCCACCAGCACCGTGCTGTACGGGTGCCACCACCCCTTCTGCCGGGCCTCGCGGGCGATCTGCACCAGCTCGTCGCTCTCGGCGCCGACCACCCCGTAGATGCGGAGCATGTCCCGCACGTCGCGAGGCGTGGCGGTGGTGTGCCCGGTCTCGATCCGGGAGACCTTGGACGCCGAGCACTCCAGTTGCTCGGCGACCGCTTCTATGGTGATGCCGGCGGCTTCCCGTTGCCGGCGGAGCTCGGCGCCGAGTCGGCGTCGACGGATGGTCGGGCTGCGCCGTTCGCTCACGACGCGGCCCCAGGACTCACAGTCACCCGGCTACCTCCGGTCGGTCGCGCCCGGTTCCACACCCGCCGTGGGCGCGACCGGCGGGCGGCGGGCAAGCGTTCGCGGCAGGGGTGGTGCCGGTCGTCGACCGGCCGCGACGGGCGAAACCGGCGTCCAGTGTGCCGGCCCGGCACCTGAGGCTTCAAGCGTCCGGTTCACGTGTCCCGCTCACCTATCGGCAAAAGTCGACGTGCAACTTGCATGACGCACGTCGCTGATGCACTCTGTCCGTATGGCACGGGTTACTCACCGTCTTCGCTTGATCTCCGCGCGTGGTGACACCACGGTCCGCGGGACGGCCGGAGGGGAGCCGTCCCGCGCCGTGCGACCTGCCCCGGAGTGAAGACCCCACCGCTGCACGCCAGCTTGGCTGCGGCGGCGGGAGCGGTAACCGGGAGCAGCCGGGTGATGGTCGGGTGACGGCTCGCCACCGCGGGTACGGCCCGACCAGCACCGACGACCACCGGTCCACGAGGTAGACCCCCCGTCACCGGACCGCACCGACCCGTTCAAGATCGCCGGCCCCGCGCCGGCCGAACCCTCCCAGGAGCCCATGTGCTTCCCCGCTCCGGTGACGTACTGCACGTGACGCGCGCGGCGAGTGTCCAGTTCTTCCGACCGATCATGTTCCGGATGATCCGGGTGCTCGACTGGCCGGCCTACGACGGTTGGCTCTGGCTCGACGGCTACGAGTTGAACGCGGCGGGGGACGCGGTCAACCGGCGGTCGATCTTCGTACAGCAGGAGGGGCTGCGGCAGATCCAGGCCGCGCCGGCCCCACGGCAGCACACCGTCCGGACGGCCCGCCGTCCGGTCGTCCGGACCCCGGTCCGGGTGAGCTGACCTCACGATTCCCGGCCGGTGGGCGTGCCGCCGCCATAGAATCGGTACGCCCACCCCGGCACGTTCCACCCCGCGCGCCACGGACCCTGAACCAGGGATGGTCATGGTCAATCTGCCCGCCGCGCGGCGGCACCACCGGTCCCGCACCGGCTACGCCCTCGGGCTCTTCGTCTTCCTCGGGGTCGCGACCGCGCTCGCGCTCATGGTCCGCCACCCGGCGTTCTCCACCACCGAGCAACTGGCCGAGCCCGTGCCGGCTCCGGAGATCACCGTGGCCGGCGCGGACGCCCGGCCGACCGCCGAACCGCCCGGGGACGACCCGAACGAGGTCGAACAGCCGTCGGTGGCGGACGGGGAAGCAGCGCCCCCGTCCGACGCGGCGGGCAGCGGGGCCGGCGAGGGCACGCTGGCCGAGCGCCCCACCGGATCGGAGGATCTCAGCCGGCCGCTGTTCTACTCCGGCGTGCTCGGTCTCGCCATCTCACTGGCCGGGCTCGGCCTGGTCGGCACCCGCCGCCGACAGTGGTGAACGTCAGGGGGTGGCGGAGGTGGTCGGCGCGGAGCCCGGAGTGCTCGCAGCGGTCGTCGGTGCGCCGGTGGTGGGTGCGGCGGGCGCGGCCACCACGAGGGTGACCCGTTCGCCCTCGCCCACGGCGTAACCGGCCTCCGGATCCGTGGCGAGCACCGTCCCGGCCGGCCGGTCCGACGGTCGGCGTTGCACGCGGTAGTCGACGCCGAGCCGGTCCAGCACCGTCCGGGCGGCCGACTCCGGGAGCCCCACCAGCGGCGGCATCGGCACCTCCACCGCCGTGGTCGGCGGCGTGCCGGACGGGGAACTGGACGGTGACGCGCTGGTCGGGGTGGCGCTGGCCGAGGTGGCACTGGCCGGCGCGGACGCGCTGGGCGCCGCCGACGGCGTCCCCGGACCGGAGTCGCGGTCCGCGGCCCGCAACGCCAGCCACACCCCGGCCGCGATCAGCCCGACCAGGATCAGGGCCAGGACGCCCAGCAGGATCGGCATCCACCAGCGGCGCCCGGCCTGCTCGTCGCCGTACCACTCGGCACCCGGCTCCGGATAGGCCGCCGACCGTGGCGGCGGCACGCCGGCCCGGCCGGACCAGGCCGCGCCCCCGACCGGCTCCTGCCGGCTGGTGGCGTCGAGAGGCCGAGGTGCCCCACCGGGCAACGGCCGGGTGGCATCCGCGTCCCCGCCGGCGCCGGCCGCGTTCCGCGGCATGGCCCGGGTGGCGTCCACGTCCTCGCCCGACCCGGCCGCGTTCCGCGGCATGGCCCGCGTGGCGTCCACGTCACCGCCCGGGGACCGGTCCGGCGGCAGGGCCCGGGTGGCGTCCGCGTCGTCGGCGGGTGGTTCCTGACGGTCGTCGCTCATGGCACACGTCCTTCCCGCACCGGGACGGGGCACGCGGCCCTCGAACGTCCACGGTAACGGGCCACGGCCAAGCCGGCAGGGATCAGCACGCCGGGCGGCGTCAGGGCGTCGGCGACGGGCCCTCGGTCGGCGTGCCGGACGGCTCGTTCCCGCAGGTCAACGACACCTGATCGTTCCAGTGGGCGGTGCCCCCGGCGACCGGGTCCTGCCCGGTGACCGGCCCCCGGCGACCGGTCAGGTAGCGGGGATACAGCCCCGCCTCCACCAGGTCGTCGGCGGCGTCGGAGCAGGACTCGCCGCCCACGTCGGGCACGGTGACCTCGGGCGCCGGCCCGGCAACCCAGACGGTGACGGTGACACCGCGCTTCACCGGCTCCCCCGGCCGGGGCGACGTGCGCTCCACGGCGCGTCCCGAGCCGCTGCCGAACACCAGCCGCCAACCGAGCCGACGGTCGCGCAACTCCTGTCGGGCCCGCACGAAGTCGGTACCCACCACCTCCGGCACGGTGAGGCCGGCCGGGGTGCGCGAACGCGTACCGGTCGGGCGGTCCTCGACGGGACGGTCCGCCGTGGGACTCGCCCCGGTCGGGCCGGACGACGGGACCACAGGTGGCGACGCGGCCTCGGACGAGGTGGTCGGCCGGTCCGGTTCTCCGGCCAGGACCCAGCCCCCGCTGGCCCCGATCACAGCCAGCAGGACCGCCGCCAGGCCGCCGCCGACGAGCAGCCGGGTCCGGTCCGGACCGGTCTCGTCACGTACCGGCTGCCGCTCGTCCGTCATCGCGTCTCCCGCCTCAGTCATCGGCGACCGTAGCCGGTGCCGCCAAGTCATCCGAGCCCTACCGGCCGCTCCCACGACTCGCCGGGCCGACCTCGGGACGCTACGCTGCCCGGCATGGCCAGACGGGGCTGGGGAGGATCGACCGCCGCCGCGCTCGGCGTCGCTGCCGGCGCGGGCGCCGCTCAGCTCGGCTTCGGCTACGGGCTGGGCATCATCAACTGGGCGCCCACCGGCACCGTACGCATCGAGTCGGCCTGGGTGGCGAGCCTCGCCTGGGCGACCTGGATCGCCGCGACCTCGGTCATCGCCGGTGCGGTCTGCGCGCAGCGCCTGCGCGGCGGCGGGGACGAGCCGGTGGGCGTGTTGCCCCGGCTCGGGCTAGCCCTCGCCGCCGGTGTCGGCGCGCTGGTCACCGTGCTGCTGGTGGCGGTGCCGGCCCGCGCCGCCCGGGTGCCGGACACCACCGCGCCGCAGACCGTCGCCGCCGCGTACGCGGGCGCGGGCCTGGTGCTCGGCGTGCTGCTGGCGACCTGGGCGCTGCACACCCGCGCCGCCGCCACCAACCTGATCGCCACCACCGGCTGGCTCTGGCTGCTCGCCGTGGTGTCGGTGGTGGACGGGGTGCTCTCCGGCCGGGGCCTGACCACCGCCCAACTCGGCATCTGGCAGATCAGCGCGGACAGCGCCCGCTTCTGGATCCGTGACTACTTCTACTGGCCGGGGGCGCTGCTCTCGCTGGGCTCCGCGCTGGTGATCGGGGTGCTCGCCGCCCGGCACGCGACCCGGTCGCCGGGGGTGCGGGTCGGTGCCGCCGCCTCCGGCGCGGCCGGTCCGCTGCTGGTGGCACTGGCGTACCTGCTGGCCGTGCCGCGACTGGCCGGAATCGCCGCCGAGCAGTTGTCGGCCCACCTGATCGCGCCGTACGCGGTGATCGCCGGGGTGGGCGGCTCGATGCTGATGGCCGCGCTGGCCCAGCGGGCCGACCGTCGGCGCGGTGCGGAGGCGGAACCCCCGACCGGCGCGACCGCGACGCCGGCCGGTCTTGACACGGCGGAGCCGGCCGGGCCCACGCCGCAGCGGTCCGCCGATCCGGAGTCGGCCGGGCCCACGCCGCACAGGTCCGTCGATCCCGATCCGGACAGCCCCTCGGACACGGGGCCGTCCGGGGAGGCCGGCCCCGGTTCGCTGCCGACGACTACGGAGAAGCCGGCCGGGTCGCCGGGTCGCGCCGGCGAGCGGCCCGGGTCGCCGGGTCGCGCCGCCCGGACCGCCACCGACCGTCGAGGCCGGACGGTGCCCCAGCAGCGGCAGCCCGAGGTTGCGCCGCCGGACGACCCGGCCAGCAATCAAGACGACGCGCCAGACGACGAGGCGGGCACGGGCGGGTCGGGCACCGGGAGGGCTGCGGCCGGACCACAACCCGGGCCGTCGTCCCCGCCCGTCGAACCGAAGACGCGCCGCCGCGCCCGCTGATCCCGCCGTCCGGCTCCGACCTCCGGTCGACGCCCGAGCCGGCACCACTCCGGCGGGCCGGCGATACGCACAGTGATGTCTCCACCGAAGGACGCTGCTTGGAGCGATATGCCTCTGAGGCATAATTATGCCTCAGAGGCATATCGCTCCGGGCCGGCCTTCTTCCGAGAGGGCGACACACCCGAGTGGGCCGGATACCAGCCGGGGCGGGCAACCGATCAGTCGACGGGCCAGGTGTGGACCGGCTCGTTGGCGCGCTGCAACTCGGCGTAGCGCTGGACCATGTGGTGCAGCGCGGCCTTCCGGTCCATGCCCCGGTGCCGCTCGGCCGCCCACACCGCCTCGGTCTGCCAGACCGCGCCGTTACGGCCGGTACGGCAGCGCCCCTCGATCACACCGAGGAGGCGGTCCCGCTCGGCCGGGGCGACCCCGAACCGGTCCAGCCCCTGCGAGGCCACCGGCAGCAGCGTGTCGAGGACGAGCGTGGTGACCGGCACGTCGCCGAGCTTGGGCCAGTGCAGCACCGCGTCGATGCCACGTCGGGCGGCGGCGTGGAAGTTCTCCTCCGCCGAGCTGAACGTGAGCTGGCTCCAGATGGGACGGTCCGACTCGGCGAGGCCACGGGCGAGCCCGAAGTAGAGCGCCGCGTTGGCGAGCATGTCCACCACGGTCGGGCCGGCGGGCAGCACCCGGTTCTCCACCCGCAGGTGCGGGCGGTCGTTCATGATGTCGTAGACCGGCCGGTTCCAGCGGTAGACGGTGCCGTTGTGCAGCCGCAGCTCGCCGAGCTTGGGCACGCCGCCGGCGTGCAGCACCTCGACCGGGTCCTCGTCCTCGCAGATCGGCAGCAGCGGCGGGAAGTAGCGGACGTTCTCCTCGAACAGGTCGAAGATCGAGGTGATCCAGCGCTCGCCGAACCAGACCCGTGGGCGTACGCCCTGGGCCTTCAGCTCGTCGGGCCGGGTGTCGGTGGCCTGTTCGAAGAGCCCGATCCGGGTCTCCGCCCAGAGCTGTCGGCCGTAGAGGAACGGCGAGTTGGCCCCGACGGCGACCTGCACGCCGGCGATCGCCTGGGAGGCGTTCCAGTAGTCGGCGAAGCTGTCCGGCGCGACCTGGAGGTGGAACTGGAGGCTGGTGCAGGCGGCCTCCGGCGCGATCGAGTCGGTGTGCGTCCGCAGCCGTTCGACGCCGTTGATGTCCAGCTCGATGTCCTCGCCGCGGGCACCGACGATCTGGTCGTTGAGCACCCGGTAGCGCTCGTCGGTGGAGAGGTTGTCCGCGACGAGGTGACGCTCGGTGAGGGTGGGCAGAATGCCGACCATCACGATGGTGGCGTCGGACTTGACGGCCCGCTCGTCGGCGCGGCTGAGGCTGCTGCGCAGATCCTGCTCGTAGTCGCTGAAACCGGTGCCCTCGATCAGCCGGGGTGAGGCGTTCAGTTCGAGGTTGAACTGCCCCAGCTCGGTCTGGAAGAGCGGGTCGGCGATGTCGGCCAGGATCTGGTCGTTGCGCATGGCCGGTTCGGCGGCGGCGTCGACCAGGTTGAGTTCGATCTCCAGCCCGGTCATCGGGCGGTCGGCGTCGAAGCCGAAGTCGTCCAGCATCAGCGCGAAGACGTCCAGGCATCGCCGGACCTTCTGCCGGTAGCGGACCCGATCCTCCCGGGAGAAGGCGCCCTGCTCGACGTCCCTGCCCATGTGTCCTCCCGGCGCCGGCGCCACGGAACCGTTGGCGTTCCGCAACGCATTGTGAACCATTCACGTGATGTGCGTAAGAGCGTCCGGCTTGGTTGACCGCCGGCCGGGCGCAGGTTTGCACCTGTACCCCGCCGCCACCTCGCCCAGCGCCGTCAACCCGCGAACAACACGTGACAATTCGCACGATCACCTCGCGCCCACCCCCGTCGGGGCCGAGTGGGTGGGGGAACGGGACGGGCCCGCACCGTCGGTGGACGGTGCGGGCCCGTGGGTCCGGCGAGGGGATCAGCCCTGGCGGATGGCCTCGCCCTCGATCTCGATCTTGACCTTGCGGCCGACCAGGACGCCGCCGGTCTCCAGCGCCACGTTCCAGGTGAGACCGAAGTCCTCCCGGTCGATCTCGGTGTGCGCGGAGAAGCCGAAGATGTCCTGCCCGAACGGGCTGCGGCCGACGCCCTCGAACTCGACCTGGAGGTCCACCGGACGGGTCACGCCCTTCACGGTCAGCTCACCGGCGAGCACGAACTCGTTGCCCTCACGGGACTTCACGCCGGTGCTGCGGAACTCCAGCGTCGGGAACTGCTCGGCGTCGAGGAACTCCGGGCTGCGCAGGTGCCCGTCCCGGTCGGCCTGCGCGGTGTTGATGCTGGCCGCCTGGATGCTGGCCGTGACCGAGGACTGCAGCGGGTCGTCGGTGACGGTGATGGTGGCGGTGGCGTCGGCGAACTCACCGCGTACCTTGCTGACCATCATGTGCCGCGCGACGAAACCGACGCGCTTGTGCGCGGCGTCCAGGAGGTAGGTGCCGGGGGTGGGGATGGTGAGACCCTCCCAGTCGCGGGTAGTCGCCTCGGTGCTGCTGGTCATGATGCGCTCCTCCGGAGAAGATTGTTTAGTAGCCCAACGACTGACTGAGCAACTATAGCCACAGCAATATTCCCTGTGTCAAGTGTTGCTAGGATGGTGACGTGGATCAGAACGTGTTCGACGACCCCCGGATCACCGCCGTCGGCCTGCTCGTCGAGGCGCACGCCGGGCTCTCCGCCCGGTTCGCCGCCCAGTTCGAGGAGCACGGGCTCTCCCCGGTCGAGTTCGAGGTGCTCACCCGACTCGCCCGTTCCCCCAACAACCAGCTACGGATGACCGACCTGGCGGCCCAGACCTCGCTCTCCACCAGCGGGGTGACCCGGGTGGTGGACCGGATGGAGCGCGACGGCCTGATCCGCCGCCGGGCCTGCCCCTCCGACCGGCGCAGCTCGTTCGCCGTGGTGACCACCGCGGGTCTGGGCCGACTGGACGAGATCCTGCCCGGCCACCTGAAGATCATCGAGCAGTGGTTCACCGGCCAGCTCGAACCGACCCAGCTCGACGGGCTCCTGGACGGGTTGCGCCGGGTGCGGGACGCGGTCCACCCGGGCGCCACGGCCGGCAGCACCGAACCGGCCGGGAACGCCACCTGCTGAGCCCGTTCACTACTCGCCGGTCACCGGCAGAATGACCGGCAGAACCGCCGCTACGCCGGGACAAAAGCGATCAATAGCCACCAAAGACGTCGGGGTGGCTGGATAAGCTTTCAGCGCGGGGGGCACCGGGGGGTGCGGGCGCGAGCGTCGAGCGAGGGGCAGCACCAGGGGGCTACTTCGCTCGCGCCACCCCCGCGCCCCCACCGCGACAGCCCGGGTCAGGTCCGGCCCGCGCGTCCCCGCTGCGCGGCCAACGCGTAGAGCAACTCCTCCTCACGGGGCAGCAGGTTGACGCCGGTGATCTGCCGCGCCCGGTCCAGCCGGTCCAGCACGGTCAGATCGCCGGTGCTGGCCGCCAGCCCCACCAGCGCCTCGACCAGGTCCCGCCGGTCCGCGCCCCCGGCCGCCGCCTCCGCCGCCGTGGCGAACCACTCCGCCGCCAGCTCGCGGTCGCCGCGGTGCAACGCCACCTGACCCTCGATCAACGCGCGGAGCGCATCCTCGGTGCGGGCGTCCCGGCCCGCACCGGGCGCTTCCCACCGCTCGGCGTCCGGTGCGCGACGCGGGCCCGGCGCCGGGCCGCACGGCCACAGCTCGGCCACCACCGCCAGCGCCTCGTCGTCCCGCCCCTGGAGTGCGAGCGCCAGCCCGACCGTGCCGATCGTCCGGCGACGCCGGCCCGGATCGCCCAGCTCCACCAGCGCGGACGCCGCCCGCCGCCCCTGCTCGACCGCCTCGGCGTAACGGCCCTCCAACCGGGTCAGCTCGGCCAGATCGGCCCGGGCCAGCAGGCGGAGCCGCTGGTCGCCGCACTGCGCCGCCAGCCGGTCGACCGCGGCCAGCCGCCGCCGGGCGCCGGCCAGCTCTCCCACGCGTACGTCGTGCCAGGTCAGGTGGTGCTGGGCGACCGCCATCTCGCGTACCCGGCCGTGCCGGGAGGCCAGCGTCAGCGCCGCCTCGGCCTGCTCGCGGGCCTCGTCGTGGGAACCCAGCCCGCGCAGCACCGCGCAGAGCACCGACCGCGCGGACAGCTCCCCGGTCACGTCGCCGACCTCGGCGAAGACGGCCAGTGCCGCACGCGCCGCCGGCAGCTCCTCCGGCCCCGCGCCGTGCTCGGCGGCCAGCCGCGCCGACCCGAGCAGGGCCCAGGCCCGCAGCACCGGACGGGCGTCGGCGGTACGCGGATCGGCCAGCAGCCGGCGCAGCCACCGGCGGCCGGAGACGTCCCGTCCGCGCAACCGCCACCACCGGGGCAGCGCGGCGGCCAGCAGCAGCGCGGTGGCCGGCGCCTCCTCGGCGGCGTACGCCAGCGCGGCGGTGATGTCGCCGGTCGCCTCGTCGAGCAGGTGCACGGTGCCGGGCAGCTCCGCGCCGACCAGGCCGGGCGCGGTACGCCGGACCAGCGCGGCGATCACCGACGCGTGGCGGAGCCGGATCGCCGCCGTCTCGCCCGCCAGGTCGGCCTGCTCGGCCGCGAAGTCCCGGACCGCGTCGAGCAGCCGGAACCGGAACGGGCCGACGCCCCGGACACTCAGCAGGCCCAGCTCGCTGAGCCGGTCCAGCAGCGGCACCGCGTCCCACCGGTCCCCACCGTCGGCGAGTAGTTCCTCGGCCAGCGCGACCGACCAGCGGTTACGGAAGGCGGAGAGCCGGCGCAGCGCAGCGCGTTCGGCCGGGGCGAGCAGGTGATAGCTGGTCGCGACCGCCTCCCGCAGCGTCACCGTGGCGGCGACCGGGTCGGCAGGCGTCCAGCCGGGACGCCCGCCGGCCAGGTCGAGGACCCGGTCGCCGTAGCGGTCCAGCAGTTCGGTGACGTCGAGGATGCGGCCCCGCGCCGCCATCAGTTCGATCGCCAGCGGCAGGCCGCCGAGGCGGCGGACCAGCGCCGCGAGCGCCGGCAGTTCGGCCGGGGCGGGCGGCGCGTGCCGGGCCTGGGTGAAGCGGGTGGCGAAGAGCGCCGCGGCGGGCCAGCGGTCCAGCTCGGCCCGGTCCGCCGGTTCGGCGCCGGCGGGTGGCACGTCGAGCGGCGCCACCGGCCGGACCAGCTCGCCGGGGAGCCCGACCGGACGGCGGCCGGTCGCCAGGACCCGCAGGGTCGGCGCGACGGCGGTCAGCGACCGCAGCGCCTCAGCCACCGGCCCGGGCGCCCGCTCGACGGCGTCGACGAGCAGCAGCGCCGGTCGGCCGGCGAGCCGGCAGGGCAGGTCGGCGAGCCGGCTCACACCGAACACCGTCACCGAGGCGGCGACCACGTCGGCGGCGTCCGAGCCGTCGCCGATCAGCACGCCGACCGCGCCGCCCGGGTGCCGGGCCGCGACCGCATGGGCGACGGTGAGCGCGAGCGCGGTCTTGCCGACGCCGGCGAGCCCGACCAGGCTCACCACCGGGTGCGCGTCGAGCAGGGCGGTCACCTCGGCCACGTCGCGTTCCCGGCCGAGCAGCGGCACGGGCTGGGGCAGCGCGACCGGCGTACCCGGATCGGCCGCTACCGGCGCGGGTCGGGCGGTGGCGACGAACTCCCGGCGGGCCGGGCCGGTCAGGCCGAGCGCGTCGGCGAGCAGGTCGACGGTGGTGCGTTGGGGTCGGGTCGCGCGCCCCCGCTCCAGATCGCGGACGGTCCGCACGCCCACGCCGGCCCGGCCCGCCAGCTCGGCCTGAGTCAGGCCGACGGCGAGCCGGTGCCCGCGCAACAGATCGGACAACGACGCCCGACCACCCGGGCTCCGCGAACGATCATGCTCGGGAGTCATGGGCACGAAGAGTACGGAGGGGATGCGACGCTCTACAGTCCACCGTCAACCACCCGACCGTACGACGCCGATATCCGACAGACGGCCGAGTCGGCCGTCTGTCACATGCCGAGGTCGCGCGCAATGATCATGCGCTGCACCTCGCTGGTGCCCTCGCCGATCTCCAGGATCTTGGAATCGCGCCAGAAGCGGGCGACCGGGTACTCGTTCATGAAGCCGTAGCCGCCGTGGATCTGGGTCGCCTCCCGCGCGTTGTCCACCGCGACGGTGCTGGCGTGCAACTTCGCGATCGCCGCCTGCCGCTTGAACGGCTCACCGGCCAGCATCCGGGCGGCGGCGTCGTAGTAGGCCAGCCGGGCGGTGTGCGCCTTCAGCTCCATGTCGGCGATCTTGAACTGGATCGCCTGGTAGTTGCCGATCGGCTGGCCGAACGCCTGGCGCTCCTTGGCGTACTTGATCGACTCGTCGACGCAGCCCTGGGCCAGCCCGACCGCCAGCGCGGCGATGGCGATCCGGCCCTCGTCGAGGATGCGCAGGAACTGGGCGAAGCCCCGGCCGCGCTCACCGAGCAGGTTGCCCGCCGGCACCCGGCAGTCGTCGAACGTCAACTCGTGCGTGTCCGAGGCGGTCCAACCGACCTTGGAGTAACCGGGCGCGACCGTGAAGCCGGGCGTGCCCGACGGCACGATGATGGTGGACAGCTCCTTGCTGCCGTCCGGCTTCGTGCCGGTGACCGCGGTGACCGTGACCAGCGCGGTGATGTCGGTGCCGGAGTTGGTGATGAACGCCTTCGAACCGTTGATCACCCACTCGTCGCCGTCCAGCACCGCCCGGGTCCGGGTGCCGCCCGCGTCCGAGCCGGTGCCCGGCTCGGTGAGCCCGAAGCCGGCCAGCGCCTCGCCGCTGAGCAGCTTCGGCAGCCACCGCTCCTTCTGCTCCGCGGTGCCGAACCGGTGGATCGGCATCGCGCCGAGCGAAACCGCCGCCTCCAGCGTGATGGCCACGCTCGAATCGACCCGGGCCAGCTCCTCCAGCGCCAGGCAGAGCGCGAAGTAGTCGCCGCCCATGCCGCCGTGCTCCTCCGGGAACGGGAGCCCGAACAGCCCCATCTTGCCCATCTGGCGGACGATCTCGTACGGGAAGGTGTGGTTCTCGTAGTGCTCGGCGATGGTCGGCGCCACCACCTCGCGGGCGAACTCCCGGACGCTCTCGCGCAGCGCCGCCTGCTCGTCGTCGAGCCGGTAGTCCATCTGATCCTCCTGGTGGGACGCCTGTGCGGACGGCCGGCGCTCGTGACGCCGGGCCGGTGGTCAGACCGGGGTGACGCCGTGCCGGCGGGTGGAGAAGTGCCGCTCCTTGCCGCGCGCGGCGGCGAACCGGCGGACCAGCTCGGCGCGCAGCTCGTGCGGCTCGACGATCGCGTCCACCACCAGCTCGCTGGCGAGGCGGACCACGTCGATGTCGCGCTCGTACTCCTCGCGCTTCGCGGCGACGAAGGCGGCCCGCTCGTCGGCGTCGGCGATGGCGGCGATCTTGTTGGCGTAGACCGCGTTGACCGCGGCCTCCGCGCCCATCACCGCGATCTTCGCGGTGGGCAGCGCGATGGTGGCGTCGGGCTCGAAGCCGGGGCCGGCCATGGCGTAGAGGCCCGCGCCGTACGCCTTGCGGACCACCACGCAGATCTTCGGTACGGTCGCCTCGGAGATCGCCGTGATCATCTTCGCGCCGTGCCGGATGATGCCCTGCTTCTCCACCGCGCTGCCGACCATGAACCCGGGCACGTCGCTCAGGAACAGCAGCGGCACGTTGAACGCGTCGCAGAGCTGCACGAACCGGGTCGCCTTGTCGGCCGAGTCGACGAAGAGCACGCCGCCCTTGAACATGGAGTTGTTGCCGAGCACGCCGACGACCTCGCCGTTCAGCCGGCCGAAGCCGATGGTCAGCTCCTTGGCCCAGAGCGCCTGGATCTCGAAGAAGCTGCCCTCGTCGAGCAGGCCCTTGACGTACCGGCGCATGTCGAACGCCTGCCGCTCGCTGGCCGGGACCAGCGCGGCCAGGTCGGCCTTCTCCGGTGCCGGCTTCGCCTCGACGGCCGGCGGGTCCTGCTGCCAGTTCGACGGCAGGTACGACAGGTAGGTCCGCACCACGTCGAGCGCGTCGTTCTCGGTCTTGCAGAGGAAGTGACCCACCCCGGACTCGACGCAGTGCACCTTGGCGCCGCCCATCGCCTCCAGCGTGGTCTTCTCGCCGGTGACCATCTCGACCATCCGGTCGGAGCCGAGGTACATGCTGGCGTTGCCGTCCACCATGGCCACCACGTCGCAGAACGCCGGAATGTACGCCCCGCCCGCCGCGCTCGGCCCGAACAGCGCGCAGACCTGCGGGATCGCGCCGGAGGCCCGGACCTGGTTCCAGAAGATCTTCCCGGCGCCGCGCCGGCCCGGGAACAGGTCGACCTGGTCGGTGATCCGGGCGCCGGCGGAGTCGACCAGGTAGACCATCGGGACGCGGGTCGAGTAGGCCCGCTCGATGATCCGGATGATCTTCTCGACGGTGCGCGCGCCCCAACTGCCGGCCTTGACCGTGGAGTCGTTCGCCATCAGGCAGACCGGCCGGCCGTCGATGGTCGCGGTGCCGGTCACCACCCCGTCGGCGGGCAGGCCGTCGGCCATGGCGTTGGCGTAGAGCCCGTCCTCGACGAAGGAGCCCTCGTCGACCAGGTAGGCCACCCGTTCGCGGGCGAAGAGCTTGCCCTTGGCGGCGTTGGCCGCATGGTATTTGTCCGCACCGCCGGCGCGGGCGCGCTTGCGCAGCTGCTCCAGTGCCTCACCGTCGAGCGTCACGCCGACTCCCTTTGCCACCCCACCGACCTGAACGATCGTTAGGCTACCCCACCCCCGCCCCCTCCGGCGACCCACCACCCACCCGCCGCCCCACCCCCTCCCTCCCACCCGACCCCACCCGACCCCCCGCTCGTGATCAAGGACTTTGCGTCGTCCGAGCCGTCGGATCGGGACACAAACTCCTTGATCACCGGGGCGGACGGTGGGTGGGCGGGGTGGGTGGGGTGGGTCAGGACGGGAGGGGGGTGAGGCGGGTGCGGGGGCCGGCTCGGAGGACGCCGGAGGGGAGCTTCTTGGCGAGCAGGTGCTCGGCCAGCTCCGCCGCCTCGATCAGGGCGTCCAGGTCGATGCCGGTGTCGACGCCCATGTCGTGCAGCATGTGCACCGCCTCCTCGGTGGCCAGGTTGCCGCTCGCCCCCGGGGCGTACGGGCAGCCGCCGAGGCCACCGACGCTGGCGTCGAACTCGGTGACCCCCAGCTCCATGGCGGTCAGCATGTTCGCCAGCGCGGTGCCCCGGGTGTTGTGGAAGTGCAGCAGCACCGGCACCTGCGCGTTGCGGTCGCGTACGGCGGTGACCAGCTCGCGGACCCGCCGGGGCGTACCCATGCCGGTGGTGTCGCCGAATGCGACCCGGTCCGCGCCGTCCCGGACCACCCGGTCCACGATGGCGGCCACCCGCGCCGGGTCGACGTCCCCCTCGTAGGGGCACCCGAAGCTGGTCGCCACGATCACCTCGGCGGTCGCGCCCGCCTCGTGCAGCAGCGCGATCAGCTCGGCGATGTCGTCGAGCGACTCGTCTGTCGAGCGGTTGACGTTGCGCCGGTTGTGCGTGTCGCTCGCCGACACCACCACCTCGATCTCGGTGAAGCCGGCGGCTAGGGCCCGCTGCGCGCCCCGGGTGTTCGGCACCAGCGCCGAGTAGCGCACGCCGTCGACCTTCGCCGCCCGCTGCCACACCTCGTCGGCGTCGGCCATCTGCGGGATCGCTTTCGGGTGCACGAAGGAGACGGCCTCGATGCGGCGTACCCCGGTCCGGGACAGCGCGTCGAGCAGCCGCACCTTGGCGTCGGTGGGGATGGGCTCCTCGTTCTGGAGCCCGTCCCGCGGGCCGACCTCGCGGATGGAGACGGCGTCCGGCAGTTGCGTCATAAGGGGTCACCTCACTGTGACGTGGTTCGACTCGTATCCAAGAGAATCAGACCGGATCGCCGGGACGCCAGCGACCTCCGACTAATGCAGTCCAACCCATGCGGCGGGAGAACAACGACCTCAAGTGCCGGCTGGCGGTCCAGCAGACCGACACCACCCACCCGAACACCACGCTCGGGCTCAACGCCGCACCCCGGCCGTGTACGCCGATCGACGCCGTTGCCGCCCTGGAGACGGCAACCTCGTGGCCCGGCGGGCATCGTCCCGTTCAGCGCATCCGGCCCACGATGCCGGTGTCGTAGTCGCCGGAGCAGAACTCCGGGTTCTCCAGCAGCTCGGCGAAGAACGGCAGGTTGCACTTCGGGCCGGCGACCTCGAACTGGGCGACCGCCGCCCGCGCCCGCTCGACGGCCTCCGCCCGGGTGGCGCCGCTGACGATCAGCTTGGCCAGCAGGCTGTCGTAGAACGGGGTGACCGTGTTGCCGGCGACGTAGCCGGAATCCACCCGCACCCCGGTGCCGGACGGCTCGTTCCAGGTGGTGATCGCGCCCGGTCCGGGCAGGAACCGCTTCGGGTCCTCCGCGTTGATCCGCAGCTCGATGGCGTGCCCGCGCGGGGTGAGCGCGTCCGGGTCGAACGTCGGCGGCAGGCCGGCGGCCACCCGCAACTGCTCCTCGACCAGGTCGACGCCGTAGACGTACTCGGTGACCGGGTGCTCGACCTGGAGCCGCGTGTTCATCTCCAGGAAGAAGAACTCCTGCGTGGTGGGGTCGAGCAGACATTCGACGGTGCCCGCGTTGCGGTAGCCGACCGCCTCGCCGGCGCGGACCGCCGCGGCCAGGAACCGCGACCGCAGCTCCTCCGAGACCGCCGGGGAGGGGGACTCCTCGACCAGCTTCTGGTTGCGCCGCTGCACCGAGCACTCGCGCTCGCCGAGCGCCACCACCCGGCCGTCGGCCAGGCCGAGGATCTGCACCTCGACGTGGCGGACCCGGGGGAAGTACCGCTCGATCAGCACCGAGCCGTCGCCGAACATGCGCTCGGCGAACGCGCGGACCTTGTCGTACTCGGTGCGCAGCGCGGCCTCGTCGGCCGCCACGCCCATGCCCATGCCGCCGCCACCGGCCGCCGCCTTGACCATCACCGGGTAGCCGATCTCGGCGGCAGCGGTGACCGCCGCGTCCAGGTCGGCCGCCGGCTCGGTGGTGCCGGGCGCGACCGGGACGCCGGCCGCCGCCATCAGGTTCCGAGCGTTGATCTTGTCGCCCATCGCGGTGATCGCGTCCGCGCCGGGCCCGACCCAGATCAGGCCGGCCCCCTCGACGGTACGGGCGAAGTCGGCGTTCTCCGACAGGAAGCCGTAGCCGGGGTGGATCGCCTGCGCGCCGGTGCTCCGGGCCGCGGCGAGGATCGCCTCCACGTTGCGGTAGCTCTGCGCCGGGTTGGCCGGGCCGACGCAGACCGCCTCGTCGGCCTCGGTCACGAACGGCAGGTCGGCGTCCGCCTCCGAGTGCACCGCGATCGCCCGCACCCCGAGCCGTCGGGCCGTGCGGATGACCCGGCGCGCGATCTCCCCACGGTTGGCCACCAGCAGCGAATCAAACATGTTCGGCAAGGAAGGGCCCCTTCTCGACGCCTGAGGTGTAGGCCCCTTCTTAACATGCGTTAAGGCGCGTGCGGCGTGTCAGGTGGGGTCGTGGGGTCGGTGGGGGCCAGCAGGGCCGCCAGGGTCGCGCCGCGCAGCAGCTCGGCCCGGCGTCGGCGATCCACCTCGCCACCGAGGAACGGGGTGGAGTTCATCAGGCCGAACGCGGCGTGCGCGAGCACCCGGGCGGCGCCGTCCGGCAGGCCCGGGTGCAGCGCGGTCAGCACCGTGACCCACTCTTCGACGTACATCCGCTGGAGCCGGCGGATCCGGCGGCGCGGCTCGTCCGGGAGGCGGTCCAGCTCGTGCAGGTGCAGCGCGATCACCGCGGGGTTCGCCAGCGCGAACTCGACGTGGAAGTCGATCAGCGACTCCAGCGCGCCGCGCGGGTCGCCCGGACGGCCGGCGGCCCGTTCCTTGCCCCCGGCGAGCAGCCCCTCACTGACCGGCACCAGCGCCGCGACCAGCATCGCCTCCTTGCCGGCGAAGTGATGGTAGAGCGCCGGACCGGTGACGCCGGCCGCCGCACCGATGTCGTCCATCGACACGCCGTGATAGCCCCGCTGGGCGAAGAGGCCGACCGCGATCTCCAGGATCTCGTCCCGCCGGGATCGGCGCCGGGTCGTGCCCGCCGCCCCCCGCGCCTGCTGTTCCACCGCCACCGGGCCAGCCTAGACCTCGCCTTCGAGGTGGGGGACCCGTGGTTACCCGCCGGTCAGTGCGGGGTCGGGTGGGAGGGGAGCGGGCTCGAAGCCGGCCAGGCGGACGGCCAGCCGTCGGCGGGCCGGCGGCAGCGCCGAGACGGTCCGGAGCAGCAGGTCGCGCAACGGCCGGAGGGCCGGCGGGGCAGCGGCGAGCCGGGTGAGCCCGGCGGCGAAGCCGAGCACCTCCTCGGCGCGGGGGCGACGGTCGGCGGCGTACCGGTCGAGGGCGTCCGGGCCGACGGCGAGCGCCTCACCGAGGGCGACCGCGTCGCGCAGCCCGAGATTCATCCCCTGCCCACCGGCCGGGCTGTGCACGTGCGCCGCGTCGCCGGCGAGCAGCACCGGGCCGGACCGGTACCGGCTGGCGATCCGGTGGTGGATCCGGAACCGGGACGCCCACGCCATCTCGGTGACCCGGTCCGGCCGCCGGGCCGGGCCGCGCTCGTCGAGCAGTGCCTGAAAATGGTGCGCCCGCTGTCCACCCGCACGTCGGCGAGCAGGAACGACTCGCCGGGGTCGGCTGGTGGCCAGCCAGATCCTCGGCCCCGCCCTGACCCGGTACGTGATCCGGCTGCCCCCGGTGGTCGACCTCGACGCGGACGAGCTGGCCGGGTGGGTCGGCCCGACGATCCAGCGCTACCTGACCCAGCCGTTCCCCGAGGCGATCGAGGGGTGACCGGCCGGCCCCGACCGGAGCCGGCCGGGAACCCTCAGCGAGTCAGGCCGCCGGGCTGGTCGCCCTTGACGACGGGCGCCCGGACCAGGTTGCCCCACTCGGTCCACGAGCCGTCGTAGTTGCGCACCTGCGGGAACCCGAGCAGGTGGTGCAACACGAACCAGGTGTGGCTGGACCGCTCGCCGATCCGGCAGTACGCCACCACGTCGTCGGCCGGGCTCAGCCCGAGCTGGTCGGCGTAGATGGCGCGCAGCTCGTCGGCCGACTTGAAGGTGCCGTCGTCGTTCGCGGCGGACTTCCACGGCTTGCTCACCGCGCCCGGGATGTGCCCGCCGCGCAGCGCGCCCTCCTGCGGGTAGTCCGGCATGTGCAGCATCTCGCCGGTGTACTCACCCGGCGACCGCACGTCGACGAGCGGCCGGCCGGCCGCCACGTGCGCCATGACCTGCTCCCGGTACGCCCGGATCGGCGCGTCGTTGCGCTCCGGCACCGGGTAGGAGGCGCGGGGCCGGCTGACCTTGTCCCGGGTCAGCTCCCGCCCCTCGGCGATCCACTTCTGCCGGCCGCCGTCGAGCAGCCGCACGTCGGCGTGGCCGAACAGGGAGAAGACCCAGAGGGCGTACGCGGCCCACCAGTTGAAGTTGTCGCCGTAGAAGACGACCGTGTCGTCGCGGCCGATGCCCTTGGCCGCGCACAGCTCGGCGAAGCTGGCGGCGTCCAGGTAGTCGCGGGTGACCTGGTCGTTCAGTTCGGTGTGCCAGTCGACCTTGACGGCGCCGGGAAGGTGACCGGTGTCGTAGAGGAGCACGTCCTCGTCCGACTCGACCACCACGAGGCCCTCGTCGCCCAGGTGCTCGGCCAACCACTCCGTGGTGACCAGGCGCTGCGGGTCGGCGTACGACTGGAGGCGGGGATGCGGATCACTCGGCACAGGCATGAGCCCCAAGGTACGCCGGATCGGACGCGCCGGATGTGACACCGGCCCCACCGCAGCGGATCCGGCGGGTCGTATTCGGCAGTTGCGAACGCCCCGACCGCAGAGGACCGCGATGACCCACGGCAACAGACCGGGCCGGGTGGCCGACGAATCGTCAGGCGCGGCGGTGCACCAGCCGCCCGGCGACCACGGTGGCCCGGCAGGAGCCGTCCGCGTCGAACACGGCGAGGTCGGCCCGGTCACCGACCACCAGCGTCGGGGGCCGGGCGGCGGGCAGCACCGCCACCCCGTTACGGGCTGCGGCGGCGCGCAGCGCCGGATCGGTGACGTGGGCGTCGAGCACCGCGGCGACACCGAGCCGGAACAGCGCGTACACCCGCTCACGCGGCGTGGGCGCGGGCGGCAGCGGGCCGTCGTGCACCCGCGCCGGCCCGAGCATGCCGGCCCACCGCCGCACCCGCACCTCGGGGTACGCGGCGGTCAGCTCACCCAGCGGCGCGACCGCCTCGACCCGGTCGCCGCCCACCAGGACCGCCAGCCCGGCGCGGGGCTCGTCGTCGACGGTGAGCCGCAGCAGGTCCGCGGCGTGGACGGTGCGCACCGCTCAGCCGGCGTCGACCGGGCCGAGCACGGGCCGCTTGGCGGTGACGAAGTCCCCGGAGGAGCGGCCGGTCAGCCGACGTTTGATCCACGGCGCCAGGTGCCGGCCGGCCCAGCGCAGGTCGGCGCCGCGGGCGGCGAGCCACGGGGTGGGCGCCGGATGCGGCGGCACCATCAGCCACTCCTCCTCGCAGCCCACCCCGAGCGCGGTGAGCACCTGCGCGGCGACCCGCCGGTGCCCGGTCGCCGACAGGTGCAGCCGGTCGGTGCTCCAGAGCATCGGGTTGAGGTACGCCTCGTCGGCGTAGAGGTCGACCAGGATCGCGCCGTGTCGCTCGGCGACCTCACCGACGGCCCGGTTGAGCAGCGTCACCCGAGGCGCCACCAGCCGCTGGCCGGGCAGCCGGGCCATCACGTCGGCGAACCGGAACAGCACCACGTCGCTGCCGCCGGCCCGCAGTCGCCCGATCACCGCGTCGAAGCGCGGGACGAAGACGTCCGGGTCGAAGCTGCGGCGCAGCACGTCGTTGCCGCCGGCCGCGAAGCTGATCAGGTCGGGCTTCATGGCCAGCGCGGCCGGCACCTGCTCGGCCACGACGTTCGGGAACAGCCGCCCCCGGATGGCCAGGTTGGCGTAGCGGAAGTCGGGGCCGGCCTCGGCGGCGAGCCGGGTGGCGACCAGATCGGCCCAGCCCCGGTAGCTGCCGTCCGGATACGCGTCGTCCATGCCCTCGGTGAAGCTGTCGCCCACCGCCACGAAGCTGCGCCAGCGCACGGCGCCTCCCTCCGACGTCCCCCGCAGAAGCGTCGTCCAGTCTGTCACCGCCCGGTGCGCTCCCGCTCGCCCCCCGGGGTCGGACGTGGTGGACGTCTCGACGCCGGGCGGTCCACCGGGTGGACCGCCCGGCGTCGTGATCAACTCACCGGCAGGTACGCCAGCAGCGCCCGGTTGCGGGTCGGTGCCGGCTCGGTCACCACGCCAAGCGGCGCGAACGTGCTGTCGAGGACCGTGATGCCGGTTCCCCGCCGCAGCAGCACGGTGCCGTCGGCGCTGAACAGGACGCTGCGCACCTCGCCCGTGCCGGGCAGGTCGACGACCTTGCCGGTGATGGTGTCGACCACCGCGAAGCTGCCGTCCCGGCGGGACGGATCGGTGCCGATCCAGCCCACCGCCACGTACCGGCCGTCCATGGAGACGCTGCGCGCCTCCCAGCCGCCCCACTTGTCGGCCTCCTGCTTCGGCGGCGTGTAGGTGTACTGCCGCGTCCGGGTGCCGTCCGTGACGTACGGCTTGCCGTCCGCCACCGCGGCCAGCCAGGTGCCGTCGGCGGACCAGCAGCGATCCGTCTCCTGGCCAGGATCGCCGGGCACCGGCTGGCGAGCCGGCACGTCCAGCAGCACGGACTGGCCGTTCTTCTTCTGTGCCATCAGCAGGTAGCTGCCCTGCCAGCGCAGCGGCCGGCTGCCGAGGCAGCTGATTCCCTCGGCCAGCGTCCTCACCCCCTGCTTTTCGACGGTGGCGATCAGCAGGACACCACTCATGTTGTTGTCGGTGCTGTCCTGCACCCATACCGCCTGCCTGCCGTCCGGCGAGACGCTGAGGGTGTTGGCCTCGCAGCCGCTGCCGGAGTGGACGACCTCGTGGACCACCTGGTCCTGCGTGCCTCGGACCGCGTGGATCCGGGACCGGGTGGGCGTCTGCTCCAGGTAGTAACGGGTGCCGGTCAACGCCGACCGGGGCTGGCCGGCGCTCGGGCTCGGGTCCTTCGACGGCGCGCGGGTCGGCTCGACCGGCGGCGTCGGGGTGGGCTCGACCGGCGGCGGGGTGCTGGTCACCGACGGGACGGCCGGCGCGGGCGCCGAACCGTCCGGCCGGATCGCGAGCGCGGTTCCGGTCGCGGCGGCCAGCACCAGCAGCGCGGCGGCGGAGGTGGCGACGGCCCGCCGGATGCCGAGCCGGCGGGAGGTACGCAGGGCCCGGTCCCGCAGGTCGACCGGGGTGACCTCGTCGGCCAGGTCGGCCAGGTCGAAGCGCAGGCGATCCTGGTTCATCGGACGGTTCCTTCCGTGGCGTACAGGTCGGCGAGTTCCGGGGCGACGGTGCGCAGCTTGGCGAGCGCCTTCGAGGTCTGACTCTTGACCGTGCCGACGGTGACGCCGAGCAGGTCTGCGGCCTCCGTCTCGGTGCGGTCCTCGAAGAACCGCAGCACCAGCACGGCCCGCTGTTTCGTGGACAGCCGGGCCAGCGCAGCCCGGAGCGTGAGCCGCAGCGTGGTCTGCTGGGCGTGGTCGGGGGCCGAGTCGCCTCCGCGTGGCTCGGGCAGGTCGCCCGACATCGACTCGGCCACCCGGCGACGTCGCCACCAGGAGACCTGGAGGTGGTACATGATCTTTCGGGTGTACGCCTCCGCGTTGCCGCTGTCGTGCAGCCGGCTCCAGGAGCGGTGGGTACGGGCGAGGGCGGACTGGACGAGATCCTCGGCCAGGTGCTGGTCACCGGTGAGCAGGTAGGCCGAGCGCAGGAGCGCCGGTGTGCGGGTGCGCACGAACGAGTCGAACTCACTCAGGAGAGGGTCCACACGAGCCGATCCTTCGGGTCAGTGGTGCGTCGGTCTGATGCCTTCCCAGACGTCGCCTCGCCGCTCGATGGTTGCCGCCGCCGGCTGGTCGGTCCCGGCAATTCAGTCCGCGAACACCGACCAGCAGATGTCGTTGCGCAGCCGCTGGTCGTCGAGGACCAGCTCACGGATCGCCGCCGGGAGCTGGTCGCGCTGCCACCGGCACTCGCGCCGGCCCGCCGCGTCGGCCTCCCCCTGCGGCGCGGCGGCGCGCACCGCCTTGATGGCGTACGCGGCGGCGCCGAGTTCGTGCGCGGCGACGTGGGCGACGGCTCCGGCCTGGCCGGCCGCGTACGCGGCGTGCCGGGCGGCTCCCCGCAGGTCCCGGGCCGCCCCCATGGCGTGGCCGCCGGCCGCGCGGGACACCATCATGGTGACCTCGCCGCGCACCCAGGCCCGGATGTGTTCGATCGCCTGGCGAGGTCGCGGATCGTCGGGTCGGACCGACTCGAACAGACCGAGGACGTGTTCCGCGCAGTCGGCGGCCCAGAGCGCGAGCAGCCGGTGGTCGTCGTCGGTGAGCGTGCCGCCCCGGCGGATCGTCACGAAGCGGGGGTCCCGGACCGTCGGCAGGATCACGGCGTGTGCTCCGCTCCGGTCGCGCGCAGGGCGTCGTCCAGCGTGCTCATCAGCCGGGCGACGCGGCTGCTGCCGCCGGTCGCCGGCGGGTATCGGCGGAGCACGTCGACGAGCACCGGCGTGGCCCACCGCCGTGAGCGGTCCAGCAGCGCGTCGCCGACCGTCGGGTCACCGCCGGCCGCCAACTCCCCGACCCGCGCCGCGCTCGCCGCGGCCCGCAGGATGTGGCCGACCTGGCTGGCCTGCGCGAGCGGATGCAGATACGCCGCGGCGGCGGCATCACCGGCGGACCGCGCGGCCAGTCGCGCGGCCTCGGTGGGCGCGGACCGGGCGGCCCGGTGGGCGTCCATGGACGTCACGCGTTGCCGTCGCGTCCGGTCGGCGCCGTCGACGAACGCGCGGGCCGCGTCGATCGCCGCCCGGGGACGCGGATCGTCGGGTACGGCCTGCTCGAAGACCGGCAGGACGTCCTCGGCGTGCCGGACCACGTAGTGCGCCACGACACGCAGCTCGTCCATGGTCAGGTCGAAGTCTCCGGACACGACATTCCTGCGGGCGGTCACGTCGGTGGATCGTAGGTGGCGGGCGACCTGGTCGGGGTGGTCGGGGTGCGGGACAGCAAGGACCCGACCGGTCCCGTGCTCACCTTCACCGCCGACGCGTGGCGTGCCTTCGTCCGGGATGGTGCCGGCCGCGACCCGTTCACGCCATCAAGTTCGTAGGCCCACTCGGCCACCGTCGCCGGCGGAAGCAGCGACGACGTGGCCGGGGTGTCGAGGCCGATCAGCACCGCGTGCTCGCGTACCCGGAAGGCGTGCCTCAGAGGTAGAGGCAGAACGGGTGACCGGCCGGGTCGAGGTGCACCCGCACGTCGTCCTGGGGCTGGTGGTCGGCCACCGTGGCCCCGAGCGACACCGCGTACGCCGAGGCCGTGTCGAGGTCGTCGACCTTGATGTCGAGGTGGAGCATCATCGGCGGGTCGCCCGGGCCGGCCGGCCACACCGGACGCACGTACGCCGGCTCGTCCTGGAACGCCAGCGTGGCGCCGCCGTCCGGTGGGGCCAGCACGACCCACTCCGGCTCGTCCTCGCGTCGTGGCCAGCCGAGCAGCCGCTCGTAGAAGCCGGCGAGTTCCTGTGCGGACGGCGCGTCGAGCACGGTGGACGTCAACGAGAAACGGGGTCGCTCACTCATACCGACTCTCCTACCCCGTCGACCCGGAAACGGATCGCCCGGCCGTGGTCGAGGCGGTCGTCGAGCGCCTGCGCGACGAACTGGGCACGACGCGCCGCGACCGGGTGTAGCGATCGTGCCACCGGGTACCGCAATCGGATCGACCGAGGCGTTTCGGAGGCTCTCATGTACCGCGTCAGTGACGTGATGACCAAGCAGGTTGTCTATCTTCCCGCAGAGACCCCGCTCGACGAGGCGGCCCGGGTGATGAAGGAGTCGGACATCGGCGACGTGGTGGTGACCGACGGCGCCACGCTCGCCGGCATGTTGACCGACCGCGACATCGTGGTGCGGGCCGTGGCCGAGCGCGCCGACCCGGGCACCACCACGATCGGGTCGATCATCACGCGCGAGGTCGTCATGATCGAGCAGCACTGCACGGCGAACGAGGCGGCCTCGCTGATGCGCGAGCGCAACATCCGGCGGGTGCTGGTCTGCGACAGCGACCGGAAGCTGGTCGGCATCGTCTCCCTCGGCGACCTGGCCATGCAGCTCGACCCCCAGTCGGCGCTCGGCGACATCAGCGAGGCCGCCCCGAACGCGTGAGAGGCGGCGGCGGATAGCCTCGACCCATGCCCGAGATGCCGACCAAGCTGGCCGAGATCGTCGACGAGTTCGCCGCCGCCCCGCGCGACGTCGTGCTGGAGATGATGCTGGAGTTCGCCGACGTGATCCCGCCCCTGCCGGAGGGAGTCGACCGGGAGGAACTGGAGCAGGTCCCCGAGTGTCAGACCGCGTTCTTCCTGCGCGCCGAGGTGAACCCGGACCGGACGGTGACCACGGTCTTCGACTGTCCGCCGGAGGCGCCGACCACCCGGGCGTTCGCCGGCATCCTCGCCGAAGGGCTGGCCGGGGCGAGCGCCGAGCAGGTGCTGGCCGTGCCGGACGACCTCTACCAACGGATGGGCCTGGCCCAGGCGATCAGCCCGCTCCGGGTGCGCGGCGGCACGGCCATCCTGGCCCGGCTGAAGCGGCAGGTCCGGGAACAGATCGCCTGACCGGCGGGTTGTCGCTGGTCATGGAGATCGAGATCTACGCCGACGTCGTCTGCCCCTGGTGCTGGATCGGCAAGCGCCGGCTCGAACAGGCCCTCGACTCGTACGACGGCGAGGTGACCGTCCGGTACCGACCGTTCCAGCTCGACCCGACGCCGGTGACCGAGCCGAAGCCGCTGTTGGACGCGCTGGGCGGCAAGTTCGGTGGGCGGGACAAGGCCGAGGGCATGGCCGCCCACGTCTCCGGTGTCGCCGCGGGCGCGGGGCTCGACCTGCGGTTCGACCGCGCGGTGGCGGCGAACACGTTCGACGCGCACCGGCTGGTGCGGTTCGCCACCGAGCACGGCCGGGCCGCCGAGACGGTCGAGCGGCTCTACCGGGCGCACTTCTTCGACGGCCTCGACGTCGGCTCGATCGACGTGCTGGTCACGCTCGCCGGTGAGGCCGGGCTGGACGAGAACGAGGCACGCCGCTACCTGACGTCGAACCTCGGTCGCCGCGAGGTGGCCGCCGACCTGAGCGCCGCGCACCAGCTCGGCGTCTCCAGCGTGCCGACGTTCGTGCTGGCCGGGAAGTACGCGGTCACCGGCGCCCAGGAGCCGGAGACACTGCTCGCCGCGCTGCGTGAGGTCGAGCAGCGCGAGGCGGCCGGGTGATGTTTCACGTGGAACAAGATCGATGCGAGTGAGCGGCTAGGCCGGTCGGGCCAGTCCGTCCACCACCTGCGCCCCGGGCAGCGCGCCGAGCGCCGGCCCGGGCAGGGCGATCTTGCTGTGCCGTACGCCCGAGCCGATGATCACGTGCGGCGCGGCGATCACCCGTGCGTCGACCAGGATCGGCCACTCCTCGGGCAGCCCGATCGGCGTGATCCCGCCGTACTTCATCCCGGTCAGCTCCACCGCCTCGGCCATCGGCGCGAAGCTCGCCTTGCGCACGTCGAGCAGCTTACGGACCACGCCGTTCACGTCGGCCCGGGTGGTGGCGAGCACGACGCAGGCCGCGTACCGGGTCTCGCCGCCACGCTTGCCGGCGACCACCACACAGTTGGCCGACTCCGTCAACTCCACCTCGTACGCCGCGCAGAAGGCCGCGGTGTCGGCCAGCTCGGCGTCGATCGGGGCGACCAGCACCTCGTCCACGCTCACCGGCGCCTCGTCCGGCCACTGCTCCACCGCCGCGGCGACCGGCGGAGCCAGCAGGTCCAGCCGGAGCCGGGCCGGCTCGGTCTTCAGCGTCCCCATCACGGGTGCGATCCTCGCACCTGCGACCGGGATCCGCTCGACAGGGCGGGGCGGCCCCGGCCTCACACCTCGGTGAGCTGGCGGCGTTGCAGCGGTTCGGGGCGGTTCGCCTCGGCGTCCTGGATGCCGTGCCGGACACCGACCCGGATCACGCCGTAGAGGAAGACGAAGCCGAAGACGTAGAGCACCACGGTGGCGACGAAGACCAGCATGGCATCACGGTAGGTCGACGGCGGACGCGATCCCTTCTCGTCTTCGCCCGGTTCCCCCGAACGTGTCGCGCGGCCCGATGCCCCCGACCGACGGCCCACCCACCCGGGCGTGTCGCCCGCGCGGGAGACGACCGCTCCGAGCGATATACCAAGGAGGCATAATTATGCCGGAGAGGTATATCGCTGCCGAGCGACACCTTCCGGCGCGAACATCACGCAGCGTGCACACGCCGGCCGCGAACCCGGTCAGCGCGCCGTCACCCGGCCGGCGAGCAGCAGGCCGAGCAGGCCACAGCCGGCGGCGACGGCGAGCGTAACCGCGTAGCTGGCCGGGCCGGGTGACGAGCCGGTGGCCAGCACCGCCCCGGTCAGCGCCAGCACGGTGGCCGCCGCCAGCGAGTCGCCCAGTTGCAGCGCCGAGGAGTTCCGGCCCTGTTCGGCCGGGGCGGACAGCTCCAGCGTGAGCACCGACAGCGAGGGATAGAGCAGTCCCATGCCGAGGCCGGCGACCGCCCAGGCGGCCACCGCGAGCGACACCGGAAGTCCCGGCAGCAGCGCCGACGCGACACCCGCCGTACCGACCGCGATGCAGGCCAGCCCGGCCCGGGGCAGGCTGGCGGCGGATCGGGGCGCGGTGATGCGGCCCTGGACCCACGAGCCCACCGACCAGGAGAGCGCCCCGACGGTGAGCACCAACCCGGCACCCGTGGGCGTGAACCCGCGTTCCCGGGAGAGCATCAGCGGGATCACCACCTCCGCGCCGACGAACGCCGCCGACGCCAGCCCGCGCAGGCCGATCACCGTCGGCAGCCCGCGCGCCGCCCGCAGGAACCCGGGCGGCAGCAACCGGGGTACGCAGGTGAGCAACCCGGCCAGCGCCACGCCGATCAGGGCGACGGCGTACGCGCCGCGCTGCTGCCCCCCGTAGTGCAGCAGCGCGGCGCTCGCCCCGGCGCCGCAGGCCCAGCCCACCCGGGCCAACGCGCCGGCCGGCGGCCCGGTCGGCACGGTGCCGGCGAGCGTGCGCAGGCCCGGCTGGATCAGCAGCACCGCCGGCACCGCGACCGCCGGCACCGCGAGGAACACCCAGCGCCAGCCCAGGTGCTCCACGATCAGGCCGGCCAACGCCGGACCGACGAGCGAGGGCACCACCCAGGCCGCCGCGAAGGCGGCGAACATCCGCCGCCGCAGCCGTTCCGGGTACGCATGCCCGACGATCACGTAGAGCGCCACGGAGAGCAGGCCGGAGCCGAAACCCTGCACCACCCGCCCGACGACCAGCGTGCCCATGCTGGTGGCCGCGCCCGCCACCGCCAGCCCGGTGACGAACCAGGCGACCCCGTGCCACATCGCCGGCCGGGGCCCACGCGCGTCGCACCAGATGCCGGAGACCACCATCGCCACCACGCCGGAGGCGAACGGGCCGCCGAAGGCCAACGCGTACAGGCCGAGCCCGTGCAGGTGACGCGCCACCGTGGGCATGGCGGTGCCGACCGCGAGCGCCTCGAACGCCAGCAGCGACACCAGGGCGACGCTGCCCACAGTCATCGCCCGCAGGCGTGGCGACCAGAGGTCCCGGTCCTCCGCTGCGGCGGTGGTGGCGGCGATCGTCATGCACCCAGCCTGTGACCTCAACCGCGGTTGAGGTCAACTGTGGGCCCCGTCTCGTCAGGCGGTCTCCAGCGCCTCACCCACGCCCTTCACCAGTCCCGAGAAATGCTGGTCGGCCAGGACGTGCCCGGCGGTGATCACCAGGGCCAACGGCCACTCGATGACCTGCAACGCGGTGAGCACCCCGATGCCGGCGTAGTAGGCCAGCTTGTCCGGCGGGGGCACCGCCACCTCACCCAGGAACGGAACGTCCACCCGACGGCTGTACGCCCGAACCATCTCCCGCGATCCGCTCAGATGTCGTGTCAGCGTGCTCATCCCAGCCTCCCCGGTTGCGACGACGGCATCGACCCGACCGGCATTCCACCGCCCCGGGCATCCATGCCCCGGCAGTCGGGAAACTTCCCCCTCCCAAAGGGCATAACGGACGCGCCGCCGGGAAGTCGGGCCGCCGGGACGAGTCCGGGAGGCGAGATGGCGTACGGCTTCGCCGGTCTCCTGCTGTCGCCGGCCGCCGTACCGGACGCGGTCGCGCGGGTCGCCCGTACCGTCGGTTCGGTCCTGCCCGGCGCCGCCGTGCCGACCGGGGTGACCGAGGCGGCGGGCGCGGTCGGCACGGCCGCCACCCGGCTGGCCCGGGTGGCCGGCCTGACCCGCCGACGGGTGTGGTCACGCGACGGCCGGCACCACATCGAGGTGCACGGTGTCTGTCAGGACGGCGGGGACCGGCTGGCCCGGCAGGTCGAGACGGCGCTGGAGGCGGTGCCGGGCGTGACCTGGGCCCGGGTGAACGCGCCGTCCGGCCGGGTGGTGGTGGCGACCCGGGAGCCGGCGCCGAAGCTGCGGGACCTGATCGACACCGTGGCGCGCGCCGAGCGTGCCTGCCCGTACGAGCCGGACCCGGAGATCCCGCCGCCGCATCCGCCAGAGGAGGGGCCGCGCACCCCTCGTACGCTCGGCGCGCTGGCCTCCGACGCGCTCGGTCTGACCATCTCCGCGGCCACCCGGATCCTGCCGTTCACCCCGGTCCCCGGTGAGGTCGCGGGCCTGCTCGCCGCAGTCGACCTGCACCCGAAGCTGCACGCGCTGGCCGACCGGGGCCTGCGCGCCGACCCCCGCGCCGAGGTGATCTTCCCGCTGGCCGAGGCGGTGGTGCAGGGCCTCACCGGAGGCTGGACCGGCATCGTGCTCGACGGCGCGCAGCGGGTGGTGCAGTGGGGTGAGGCGCGCGCCCAGCTCGCCGCCTGGAGCCGCGCCGAACCGGGGCTGACCGGTGACCCGGACCGGGCGGTCGCCCGGGTGCCGGACGGCGAGCGCCCCTGCCCGGTCCCGGACGGTCAGGTCGAACGCTACGTCCAGCGGATGCTCGCCGCCGGCGCGGCAGCCGGCGCGGCGGCGCTCCCGGTGGCCGGCGGCAAGCGGGCCGCCGCGCTGGCGCTCTCCGCGCTGTCCAAGGCGCCCGGCAGCGGTCGCGAGGGGTACGCGGCGCAGCTCGGCCGGATGCTGGCCCGGCGCGGCGTGATCGCGATGGACCGCAGCGTGCTGCGCGAGTTGGACCGGATCGACACGGTGCTGCTGGACGCGGCGGTGCTCGGCTCGGACCGGGGCGTGCTGGCCGACCTGGCGCCGCTGCCCGGCGCCGACACCGGACAGGTGGCCGCCCGGGCGTTCGCCCTGTTCGACCCGGCCGACCCGGACGCGGTGCGCGCCGACGGCGGCTGGCGGATCGGGCCGCTGGACCGCCTGGACGTCGAGGACCCGGGGGACACCCCGGAGAGCGAACGGCTGCGCGCCGGCGGCGGACGGCTGCTCGGCCTGGCCCGGGGGGACCGGCTCGCCGCCGTGCTGCGGGTCGAGCCGGAACCCGCCCCTGGGATGGACGCGCTGGTGTCCGCCACCCGCCAGGCCGGATTCCGGCTCGTGATCGGCGGCGCCGAGGACGGCGGCCACGACGACGCGGACCGTCACGTACCGGGTGGGACCCGACTCGCCGACGCGGTACGCGACCTGCAACGCGAGGGCGCGGTGGTGCTGGTGGTCTCCGGCGACCGGTCGGCGCTCGCGGCTGCCGACTGCGGTCTCGGCGTGTCCGCGCCCGACGACCTGCCCCCGTGGGGCGCGCACCTGCTGGTCGGCGACGACCTGCGCGTCCCGGCGCTGCTCATCGACGCCGCGGGGGTGGCCCGCCGGATGACCCGGCAGAACATCCGGATCGCCATGGCCGGCAGCGGGCTCGGCGCGCTCGGCGCGTTCACCGCCGACCGGCGGCAACTGCCCCGCCCGACCCTGGCAGCGGTGAACGGCGCCGCCGCGGTCGCGTTCGCGCACGGCGTCTTCCGGGCGCACCGCCTGCCGGACCGCGCCGGCACCCCGGTGCCCGCGCTCACCGCCTGGCACCTCATGCCGGTGGAGACCGTCCTCGACCAGCTCGACGCCCACCCCGACGGGCTGACCGACGAGGAGGCGGACCGTCGCCGGGGTGCCGGGGCCGGCGACGGGCACGGGCCGGCCGGGCTGCTCCGCGCGTTCGTCGACGAGCTGTCCAACCCGCTCACCCCGGTGCTGGCCGCCGGCGCGGTGCTCTCCGCCGCGTTCGGCTCCCTCGTCGACGCGGCGCTGGTCGGCGGACTGGTCGGCGGTTCCGCGCTGGTCGGCGCCGTGCACCAACGCAACACCGAACGTTCGCTGGCCGAACTGCTGTCCCGTTCGGCAGCCACCGCGCGCGTACGGCGCGACGGCGCGGAACGGGTGGTGCCCGCCGAGGACCTGGTGCCGGGCGACGTCATCAGCATCTCCTCCGGTGACGCCGTACCGGCCGACTGCCGGGTGCTGACGAGTGACGGCCTGGAGGCCGACGAGTCGTCCCTGACCGGCGAGTCGCTGCCGGTGGCGAAGAGCCCCGACCCGGTGGTCGCGGCGGCGATCGCCGAGCGGCACTCGATGCTGTTCGAGGGCACCACGGTGGCCGCCGGGCACGGCACCGCCGTGGTGGTGGCCACCGGCGCGGAAACCGAGTCGGGGCGGAGCCTGGCGCTGGCCCGCCAGGCCCCGCCGGTCAGCGGCGTGGAGGCGCGGCTGGGGAAGCTGACGAGCAGCGCCGTACCGCTGGCTGCCGCCTCGGCGATCGCGGTGGCCGGGGCGGGGCTGCTGCGGGGCGTACCCCTGGCCGAGACGGCGGCGACCGCCGCGAACCTGGCCGTGGCGTCGGTGCCGGAGGGGCTGCCGTTCCTGGTCAGCGCCGCGCAGCTCGCGGCGGCGCGGCGGCTGGCCGAGCACGGCGCGCTGGTCCGCAATCCCCGCACCATCGAGGCGCTGGGCCGGGTCGACGTGCTCTGCTTCGACAAGACCGGCACGCTGACCGAGGGCAAGCTGCTGCTGGCCGGCGTGGGCACCGGCGACGACCGGTACGCCCCGGCGGACCGCCTCGACGACCCGCTCCGGTCGACGCTGGCCGCGGCGCTGCGGGCCACTCCGGCCGCGGCCGACCCGGACGAGTTGCCGCAGCAGACCGACCGCGCGGTACGCCGGGGCGCGACCGCGGCCGGGGTGACCGAGCGCACCGGCGCGGCGGAGTGGACCGCGACCGGGGGGCTGCCGTTCGAGCCGTCCCGGGGCTACAGCGCCACGGTCGGGCGCACCGCCGACGGGTCGCTGCTCAGCGTGAAGGGCGCGCCCGAGTCGGTGCTGCCGCGTTGCGCGTCCCGGCGGACCGCCGCGGGTGACCGGCCGTTGGACGCGGCCGGCCGGGACGAGGTGCAGGCCATGCTGGCCGGCCGGGCCGGCGCCGGGCACCGCGTCCTCGCCGTGGCCGAGTGCCCGGTGTCCACCGACGGGGTCACCGACGAGCAGGTCGACGGGCTGGTCTTCGTGGGTTTCCTGACGCTCGCCGACGGGGTGCGGGAGAGCGCCCGGCCGGCGGTGGAGCGGATCCGGGCGGCCGGCGTGCACACCGTCATGATCACCGGCGACCATCCGGCCACCGCCGAGGCGATCGCCGCCACCATCAGCCCCGACCACGGCCAGCAGCGCGTGGTGACCGCGACCGACCTGGACCGGCTCGACGACACCGCGCTCGCCGAACGGCTGATGGCCACCGATGTGGTGGCCCGCTGCACGCCCGCCCACAAGGTACGGATCATCCAGGCGTTGCAGCGCCGGGGCCGGACCGTGGCGATGACCGGCGACGGCGCCAACGACGCTCCGGCGATCCGGCTGGCCGACGTCGGCATCGCGCTCGGCCAGCGGGGCACCCCGGCCGCCCGCGCCGCCGCCGACCTGGTGGTCACCGACGACCGGCTGGAGACGATCATCGCCACGCTGGTCGAGGGACGGGCCATGTGGTCGTCGGTGCGGCACGCGCTGAGCATCCTGGTCGGCGGCAACCTCGGCGAGATCGCGTTCAGCGTGCTGACCGCCGCCTCGACCGGCCGGTCCGCGCTGACCGGGCGGCAACTGCTGCTGGTCAACCTGCTCACCGACCTCGCGCCGGCGCTCGCCATCGCGGTCCGGCCGCCGGCTGACGACCGCGCCGACCACCTGCTGCGCGAGGGCCCCGACTCGTCGCTGGGCGCCACCATGACCCGGGAGATCGGGCTACGCGCGGCGGCGACCACGCTGGGCGCGACCGCCGGCTGGACGCTGGCCCGGTGGACCGGCACCCGCCGCCGGGCCGGTACCGTCGCGCTCGCCTCGCTGATCGGCACCCAGCTCGGCCAGACCGTGCTGGCCGGCGGCACCAGCCCCACCGTGCTGGCCGCCACCGCCGCGTCCGTCGGTGTGCTGGTCGTGGTGGTGCAGACGCCCGGGGTCAGCCAGTTCTTCGGCTGCACCCCGCTCGGCCCGGTGGGCTGGACGATCGCCACCGGTTCGGCGCTCGGCGCGACGCTCGCCAACGGCGCGCTGACCCGGCTGGTGGACCGCCTGCCGCAGCCCGGCTCGTCCTGACGGGCCCTACCGCCAGGTGGCAGCGGCCCGGCGCAGCCGGTCGTTGATCGCCCGCCCGACGCCTTCGTCGGGCACCGGCTCGGCGACGATCTCGGTCACCCCGGCCGCGTCGAGCCGGTGCAGCGCGTCGAAGAGGCGCGCCGCCGCCACGGTGAGGTCGCCGTCCGGCGACAGCACCTCCACCGCCGCCCAGTCGCCGTCCGCCGGTGCGTCCCGGAAGGCCAGGAACCCTCGCCGGCCCCCGTCGTGCCCGGCCGCCGCGCCCAACCGCAACGGGGTACGCGGGGCGTAGTGCGCGGCCAGCGTCCCGGGCGCGACCGGCTGGCCGGAGCTGCCCTGACGCACCTCGACCGGCCCGACGGCCTCGATCAGCGCCTCGACCGGCAACGCGCCCAGCCGCAGCACCACCGGCCGTTCACCCCGGGCGTCCACGATTGTCGACTCGATGCCGCAGCGGGTGGGTCCACCGTCGAGCACCACGTCCACCGCGTCGCCCAGGCCGTTCACCACGTGCTCGGCCCGGGTCGGGCTGAGCTGGCCGAACCGGTTGGCGCTCGGCGCGGCCACCGGCACGCCGGCGGCGGCGATCAGCGCCCGGGCGGCCGGCTCGTCGGGCACCCGGACGGCCATGGTGTCCAGGCCGGAGGTGACGATCGGCGGAATAGCCGCCGGCCGGTCCACGATCAGCGTGAGCGGGCCGGGCCAGAACCGCGCCACCAGCGCGGCCACGGCCGGCGGCACGGCGCCGACCAGCGCGGGCAGGTCGGCGGCGTCGGCCAGGTGGCTGATCAGGGGGTCGAAGCTGGGCCGTGCCTTCGCCTCGAAGATCCGCGCCGCGGCCCGGGCGTCGAGGGCGTTCGCGCCCAGCCCGTAGACCGTCTCGGTGGGAAAAGCGACCAGCCCGCCGGCGCGCAGGACGGCGGCGGCCTCGTCGATGCCACTGCCGGCCGGCAGGACGCGCGGGGATCCGTTGCTCACGCTGCGACGCTAGCCTGCGCCGCTCACCACCCCGGCACGGACCCGACCGCACGCCGCCCCGCCGCGCCCCTCCCCGCCCTCGCCTCGGTGATCATGAAGTGGACCGCGCTTCTTGTCCGTTTCACTCCCGCCAACCTCATGATCACCGCGCGGTCCGACGCGGGCGCGGGCGCAGGCGCGGGTGGGGAGCGCGGGTCAGTCGGCGGGGTGGTCCGCGTCGGGCAGGGTGGGCGCGTCGGTCGGGTAGAGGCCGGCGGCGAAGCCGTAGACCTGGTCACCGGCGCGCGGAATCTGGGCGAACCGCCGGGCCAGCGCCTGCACCTCGGTCCAGAACTCCCGCACGTCCTCGATCGGGATGCGCGCGTGCACCAGCGTGCACCGCAGCTCGTCGGCGGCGTGCGCGGCGGCGGCCTCCGCCGCGGCCTCGGCCAGACCGTTCATCCGGGCGACGACCTGCCTGTCCTCGGGTCGGTGGAGCGCGCCGACGTAGAACGTGCGCGCGACCCGCCCGTAGAAGCGTTCCTCGATGGCCCGGACCCGACGGGTACGCACCACCCGCAGCAGCCCGGCGTCGACGAGCTGGTTCACGTGGTAAGCCACGCTGCTCTTCGGCCGGTCCACGGCGCGGGCCAGCTCGTTGACCGTGGCCGCGCGCTCCAGCAGCAGCTCCAGCAGGGTGCCGCGCAGGGGGTCGGCGAGCGCACGCAACTGCTCGGGCGCGGTGACCACGAGCAGGTCGTCGAGGTCGTAGTCCGGGACCCGCTTATTGACCGACATTTCTCGACCGTTCTAATATTCTGGTTCGTTCGATGATTCCGGTCCGACAATCAGGGAGTCTAGAGATGGCCCAGGTCCTCCTCTTCCACCATTTGCAAGGGCTCACCGACGGCGTACGTGCCCTCGCCGACGCCCTCGGTGCCGGCGGGCACACCGTGCACGTCCCCGATCTCTTCGACGGCGAGCGTCCGGCCAGCGTCGAGGAGGGCTCGGCGCTGGTCAAGCGGATCGGCGCGGACGTCCTCGACCGGCGTGCCGACCGGATCGCCGCTGACCTGCCCCCCGACCTGGTCCACGCCGGGGTCTCCTGGGGCGCCGCCATCGCCCAACGACTCGCCCAGACCCGGCCCGGCGCGCGGGCCGCCCTGCTCTATGAAGCCTGCCTGCCGGTCACCGGCGAATGGGCGCTCGGCCCCTGGCCCGACGACGTGGCGGTGCAGGTGCACGGCATGGAGCGGGACCCGTTCTTCGGGCTGGAGGGTGACGTCGACGCCGCCCGCGAACTGGTCTCGATCGTCGGCCCGGACCGGGGAGAGCTGTTCGTCTACCCCGGTGACCGGCACCTGTTCACCGACAGCTCGCTCCCGTCGTACGACGCCGAGGCGACCGCGCTGGTCGTGACCCGCAGCCGCGACCTCCTCGACCGGCTTGGCTGACCGGTCGCCCGCTACCGGTGCTCGGCGATCTGGATCAGGTTGCCGCACGTGTCGTCGAAGACGGCGGTCACCACCGGGCCCATGTCCACCGGCTCCTGCGTGAACAGCACACCGAGCTGCCGCAGCCGCTCGTGTTCGGCGACGGCGTCGTCCACCGCGAACTGGGTGAACGGGATGCCGTCGGCCGCCAGCGCCTCCTTGAACGCCTTGGCGGCCGGGTGGGCCTCCGGTTCCAGCAGCAGCTCGACCCCCTCGGGAGCGTCCGGTGAGACGACGGTCAGCCAGCGGTGCTCGCCGGTCGGCACGTCCGTCTTCTTCACGAAGCCCAGCACCTCGGTGTAGAAGCGCAGCGCCTTCTCCTGGTCGTCGACGTACACGCTGGTCAGGTTGATTTTCATGGAGTCTCCTGGATGGGTTCGGGCCTGAGCCACCGCTCGGTGATGGACCGCAGCGGCCGGGTGTCGAGGTGGTGGAACTTGTACCGGCCCTGCCGGCGCGTGACGATCAGGCCGGCGGCCTCCAGGACGTCGAGATGCTGGGAGATCGCCTGCCGGGACGAGCCGACCTGGTGCCGGGTGGCCAACCGGCCGCAGATCTCGAACAGCGTCTGACCGTCGCGCTCGGTCAGCTCGTCGAGAATCAGGCGGCGGGTGGGATCGGCCAGCGCCTGGTACAGATCGCCCACCCCACCATGATAGGCAAGCGGTGACTTGCCTATCAAGCACCGGAAGCGACCGCTCCCCGCCCGGCCTCGGGCACCCGGAACGAATCCACCACCGGCATCACCCGAACACGGCCTGCTTCGGGGCGTAGCTCACGCCGATGCGCCCGGCTCGACGCTTCGTCGGGCCGGGCGCGTTGCCTTGAGAGATGAGGCTCCATCGTGGCTCGACGGCCGACAGCGGCCATGCGCGCGGGAGCGAGATCGAACGGTGAAAGTGCTGGTGGAGCCCAGGGGACTCGAACCCCTAACCCCTGCCTTGCAAAGGCAGTGCTCTGCCAGTTGAGCTAGGGCCCCGAGACGGCGCTCAGCGCAGGTCGGGAGCGGTGGTCGCCTCGTGCCACAGGGCGCGCTCGTCGTTCGAGGCCTTGACCTTCTTGGCCACCACAGCGGCCACCCCGACGATGCCGGCCAGGATCAGGAGCTTCTTGAACATGGGATTGACCCCTCGTGCTCGACTACCGTCGGACGATGTGCGGTGGGGCTAGCTGGAATCGAACCAGCGACCTCAGAGTTATCAGCTCTGCGCTCTAACCGACTGAGCTATAGCCCCGCGTGGCGACGAGCAAGGTTAACCCATCGCCGCCAGCGCGCCCAAATCGGGGGGCCCGTGGCGGAAGCACCCGCGCCATCACGAACCTACCCGGACGCACGACGCCGGGGCGACCGCTTTACGCGGCGCCCCGGCGTCGTCATGTCAGTCCCGCTCGGCGAGCGTCAGCTCGATCCCGCCGACCAGGTCGGCGCAGACGTTGTAGACGAACGCGCTGAGCGTGGCCAGCGCGGTGAACAGCACCACGTTGACGAGGCCGATCAGTGCGGACGTGAGGATCACGCCCTTCGCGGTGATGCGGAACCCGCCGCCGCCCGAACCGCCGCCGGCGTTCACCAGATCGGTCAGGCTGTCGTTGACGCTCTTGAACACACCCATCGCGTCGAGCGCGAGGTAGAGCACCGACGTGGCCACGACCACCACGATGAAGAGCACCACCGAGACCGCGAAGGCGAACTTCATCACCGACCACGGGTCGATCCGCTTCAGGTTCAACCGCGCCCGGCGGGGCCCGCGCGACGCGGCCGAACTGACCGAGGTACGCGCGGCGCGTACCGCCTCACCCACGCGCGCGGCACCGACCGCCGCCGCACCGCTGATGCCCGGCGGCAGGCCGCCCCCGTTGGCGGGACGCCCGGGGGGACCGCCGGCCGGACCGGTGGCCTCGGGTGCCCCCTTCGGGGCGGTGCCGAGGCCGGCGCCGATGCGGGGCTGCGTGCCGGTCGTGCCGGTGGAGGCCCGGGCGGTCGCTGTCGGCCTGCTCGGCGGTGTGCTCGTGGCGGGCTTCGCCGCGGCCGGAGCCGCGAAGCCGTCGGCCGACGTCGGCGCGTCGACCTTCGTCTCGGTCGAGTCGCGGGACTCCGAACCCTCGGCCGGCTTCTCGGGAGGCGGGGCCATGCCGGGGGCCCGGGTGAACTTCGGGGCAGGCGCGTCGGCGGGGACCGTGGCCCGACCCACGGCCGCGCGGCCGGTCGCTGGTGTACCGCCCTGCGCGGCCTCCTCGTCGACCGGGGTGGCCGAGGTCCCCTTGTTCCCCGACTTCGCCTGTGTCTCCGTCATCAACTAGTCCTGTTCGTCAGGCTCGTCGGCATTGCGAGCAATCGCCACGATAGTCACGCCGTCCGGGAGGTCCATCAGCTTGACCCCCATTGTGTTCCGGTCACGCGTACGGCGTACAGGCTTCACCGGAGTCCGGATGACGCCGCCGTTGCTCGTGATGGCGAACAGCTCGTCCTCCGGATCGATCACGACCGCGCCGACCAGACCACCGCGTCGCTCGGTGATCTTCGCAGTCAGCACGCCCTTACCTCCCCGGCCCTGGACCGGGTATTCCTCGATCGGGGTACGTTTCGCGAACCCCCCGTTCGTCGCGACCAGCACGTCCAGACCCTCCCGGACGACCTCGACGGCGAGCAGCTCGTCCTCACCGCTGAAGCGCATGCCGATCACCCCCGAGGTGGCCCGGCCCATCGGACGCAGCGCCTCGTCGGTGGCGTTGAAGCGGATCGCCTGCGCGTTCTTGGAAACCAGCAACAGGTCGTCCTCCGGCGCCACCAGCACCGCACCGACCAGCTCGTCCTCATCGCGCAGGTTGACCGCGATGATGCCGCCGGAACGGTTGGAGTCGAACTCCTCGAGCCGCGTCTTCTTCACCAGGCCGTTCTTCGTGGCCAGTACCAGGTAGGGCGCCACCTGGTAGTTCGGGATTTCGATGATCTGCGCGATCTGCTCGTCCGGTTGGAACGCGAGCAGGTTGGCCACGTGCTGGCCCTTGGCCACCCTACTGGCCTCGGGAAGCTCGTACGCCTTCGCCCGGTAGACCCGACCCTTGTTCGTGAAGAACAGGATCCAGTCGTGGGTAGAGCATACGAAGAAGTGGCTCACGATGTCGTCCTGCCGGAGCGTCGCCCCGCTCACGCCCTTGCCGCCACGCCGCTGCGACCGGTACAGGTCGACCTTGGTCCGCTTCGCGTACCCGGTGCGGGTGATCGTCACGACCACGTCCTCGCGGGCGATGAGGTCCTCCATCGAGACCTCGCCGTCGAACGGCACGATCTTGGTACGCCGGTCGTCGCCCCACTTCGCGACGATCTCGCCCAGCTCGTCGGAGACGATCTTCCGCTGCCGCTCCGGCTTCGCCAGGATGTCCTTCAGGTCGGCGATCTCCACCTCGAGCTTGGCCAGGTCGTCCAGGATGCGCTGCCGCTCCAGCGCGGCCAGCCGGCGCAGCTGCATGTCCAGGATCGCGGTCGCCTGGACCTCGTCGATCTCCAGCAGCCGGATCAGGCCCTGCCGGGCGTCCTCCACCGTCGGCGAACGCCGGATCAGGGCGATCACCTCGTCCAGCGCGTCCAGCGCCTTGCTCAGGCCGCGCAGGATGTGCGCCCGCTCCTCCGCCTTGCGCAGCCGGAACGCGGTCCGCCGGCGGATCACCTCGATCTGGTGCTCGACGTAGTAGCGGAGGAACTGCGCCAGGTTGAGCGTGCGCGGCACCCCGTCGACAAGCGCCAGCATGTTGGCGCCGAACGTCTCCTGGAGCTGGGTGTGCTTGTAGAGGTTGTTCAGCACCACCTTGGCGACCGCGTCGCGCTTGAGCACCAGCACGATCCGCATGCCGGTACGCCCGGAGGACTCGTCCCGGATGTCGGCGATGCCGGCGAGCTTGCCCTCCTTGATCAGCTCGGCGATCCGCTCGGCGAGGTTGTCCGGGTTGACCTGGTAGGGCAACTCGCTGACCACGAGCGCCGGCCGACCCCGCTTGTCCTCCTCCACCTCGACCACCGCGCGCATCCGGATCGAGCCACGCCCGGTCCGGTACGCGTCCTGGATGGCCTGCTGCCCGACGATCAGGCCGTAGGTCGGGAAGTCCGGACCCTTGACGATCTCCAGCAGCGCTTCCAGCGTGGTCGCCTCGTCGACCTCCGGGTTCTCCAGGCACCACTGCACCGCCGCGCCGATCTCCCGCAGGTTGTGCGGCGGGATCTTGGTGGCCATGCCGACCGCGATGCCCTCGGAGCCGTTGATCAGCAGGTTCGGGATCCGCGACGGCAGAATGGTGGGCTCCTTGGCCCGGCCGTCGTAGTTGTCCTGGAGGTCGACGGTGTCCTCGTCGATGTCCCGCAGCATCTCCATCGCCAGCGGGTCGAGCTTGCATTCGGTGTAGCGCATGGCGGCGGCCGGGTCGTTACCGGGCGAGCCGAAGTTGCCGTTGCCGTCGACCAGCGGGTAGCGCAGCGACCACGGCTGCGCCATCCGGACCAGCGCGTCGTAGATGGCCGAGTCGCCGTGCGGGTGGAACTGGCCCATCACGTCGCCGACGACGCGGGAGCACTTCACGTAGCCGCGGTCCGGCCGGTAGCCGGAGTCGAACATGGCGTAGAGGATCTTGCGGTGGACCGGCTTGAGCCCGTCCCGCACGTCCGGCAGGGCGCGCCCGACGATGACGCTCATCGCGTAGTCGAGGTACGAGCGCTGCATCTCGACCTCGAGGCCGACCGGCTCGATGCGGTCGTGCTGGACGACCGCGGCCAGTGTCTCCGGGGTCTCCGGCTCGTTCGGGGTGGACTCGGGAAGATCGGTCACTGTTAACCCTTATCAGACTTAGAGTCGTGATCTAGCTGTGGATAACGGCTGTGGAAAGCGGCCGGACTGTGGATAAGTCTGTGGACTGCCGGGCCGACCGGTGGATCTCCGGCCGGCCCGGCCGCGTCCGTCAGATGTCCAGGAACCGCACGTCCTTGGCGTTGCGCTGGATGAACGACCGGCGCGCCTCGACGTCCTCACCCATCAGGACGCTGAACAACTCGTCCGCGGTGGCGGCGTCGTCGAGCGTGACCTGGCGCAGGGTGCGGGTGGCCGGGTTCATCGTGGTCTCCCACAGCTCCGGGTAGTTCATCTCGCCGAGGCCCTTGAACCGCTGGATGTCGTCCGGCTTGGCGTTGGCCTTCTTCTGCTGACGCAGCGCGATCAGCCCGTCACGTTCCCGGTCGGAGTACGCGTACTGGGCGTCGTCGCCCTTCTTGTTCCACTTGATCTTGTAAAGCGGCGGGGCGGCCAGGTAGACGTGGCCCAGCTCGACGAGCGGTCGCATGAAGCGGAACAGCAGGGTCAGCAGCAGCGTCTGGATGTGCTGGCCGTCCACGTCCGCGTCGGCCATCAGCACGATCTTGTGGTACCGCAGCTTCTCGATGTCGAAGTCGTCGTGGATGCCGGTGCCGAGCGCCGTGATCAGCGCCTGCACCTCGTTGTTCTTCAGCACCCGGTCGATCCGGGCCTTCTCCACGTTCAGGATCTTGCCGCGGATCGGCAGGATCGCCTGGGTACGCGGGTCGCGGCCCTGCTTCGCCGAACCGCCGGCCGAGTCGCCCTCGACGATGAAGACCTCGGACTCGCGCGGGTCGGTGGACTGGCAGTCGGCCAGCTTGCCCGGCATCGAGCCGGACTCCAGCAGCGACTTGCGCCGGGCCAGCTTGCGCGCCTGCTGGGCGGCGATGCGGGCGCGGGCGGCCTGGGACGCCTTGGTGATGATGATCTTCGCCTCGGCGGGGTTGCGGTCGAACCAGTCGACCAGCGACTCGTTGCAGACCCGCTGGACGAAGCCCTTCACCGGGGTGTTGCCCAGCTTGGTCTTCGTCTGCCCCTCGAACTGCGGGTCGGTCAGCTTGACCGAGATGATCGCGGCCAGACCCTCGCGGATGTCCTCCCCGGAGAGTCGCTCGTCGCCCTTGAGCAGCTTCTTCTCCGCGCCGTAGCGGTTGACCACGCTGGTCAACGCGGCCCGGAAGCCCTCCTCGTGGGTGCCGCCCTCGTGGGTGTTGATGTTGTTGGCGAAGGTGTAGACCGACTCGCCGTACGACTCGTTCCACTGCATGGCGATCTCGGCCGACATGCCGGTCTCCTCGGCCCCGAACTCGACCACCGTCTTGTGGATCGGGCTCTTCGAGGCGTTGAGGTGCCGGACGAAGTCGGCGATGCCGCCGTCGTAGTGGAAGGTGACCTCGCGGAGCTTGCCGTCCTCGTCCTCCGGCACCCGCTCGTCGAGCAGGTGGATGGTGAGGCCGCGGGTGAGGAAGGCCATCTCCTGGAGGCGCCGGTAGATGGTGTGGAAGTCGAAGTCGACGGTCTCGAAGACGTCCGGGTCGGGCCAGAAGGAGACCGCGGAGCCGGTCCGGTCGGTCGGCTCGCCCTTCTCCAGGGGCGTCGGCTTCGACTGGTTGTAGCGCTGCCGCCAGACGAAACCGTCCTTGTGGATCTCCACGGCCATCCGGGTGGAGAGCGCGTTGACCACCGAGACGCCGACGCCGTGCAGGCCGCCGGAGACGGCGTACGCCTTGCCGTCGAACTTGCCGCCCGCGTGCAACACGGTCAGCGCCACCTCGACGCCGGGCTTCTTCAGCTTGGGGTGCAGGTCGACCGGGAAGCCCCGGCCGTTGTCGGTGACCCGGACGCCACCGTCGGCCAGCAGCACCACGTCGATGGTGTCGCAGTAGCCGGCCATGGCCTCGTCCACCGCGTTGTCGACGACCTCCCACACCAGGTGGTGCAGACCGCGCTCGCCGGTGGACCCGATGTACATACCGGGCCGCTTCCGGACCGCTTCCAGGCCCTCCAGCACGGTGATGGACTCGGCGCCGTACTTCTTGTTGTCCTCCGCTGCCACGCTCGGCCACTTTCTCGCACCGGCCGCGCACGGGCGCGGGGCGCGGGTTCGGCGGACAGGACACGACGTCGGCGTGCCCGGGCCGCCCCCGGGATCACCAGGTCACGGATCGTGTACGCCGGGCGCCGCGATTGCCCGCGGATCGCGATCGGCTCGGACCCGATGCGGCACAATGATCAAGGGCCCCGGGGGCCCATGTCGGTCGCTCCGTGTCGGGTCTTTCGTCTCGCCTCCAATCTTACTGTGCGCAGCCGACCAAACCGCCACTCGGCACCCCTGGAGAGGCGGCTGAGAATGCCGTAGCCGGACGAACCTCGCTGCCCGCGACTCCCCCTACACGCCACGACGCCGCGCCGTGCCATCGGCCACCGCGCCCGGTCGGGGCCGCCGGGCCGGTGACCGGCGGTTCGCGGGCCGGGGGTCGCGGTGGAACGCGACGTGCCGTACCTTTTGCGGCGCCGCCGTTGCGGTCTTGATCTTTTGCGCCCGGACCGGGGACCATCGGCTGGGATGGTCCGACAGACGCTTGGTGAGAGGTGACGCCAGATGGGGCTGGACAACGTCGCGGTGCACTGGCCGCGTACCGGCCGCTTCTACGACCCGGTCGCGCCGGCTGAGTTCGTGGACTTCGGCGAAATCGTGGACATGCCACGCATCTCCGCCCCGACCGCCGCGCTCGCCGAGCTGATCGCCAAGACCGGCACGGTGCGGGCGACCGCGTACACCGAGCTGGTCGACCTGATCCTCGGGCTGGAAAATGTGCTCTACGCCACGGAGAACGCGGCCGAGGACGAAGATCCGGTGATCGACCCGGACGGCTGCGCCTGGATCGCCGAGGGCGTGGAGAAGTTCGTCGCCCGACACCGGCCCTACGGCGAGGCGGTCACGTTCGAGTCGGTCAGCGAGGTGCTGCGCGCGCTGCTCGGCGACGGGCGGCTGGCCGAGCAGCAGCTCCGCTGGCTGGAGAGCCGGCTCGACAAGCTGCGCGACGACAGCGGCGATCCGCCGCAGTGGAACTTCACCTGCGCCGAGCTGAGCGTGCTGGCCGCGTTCTACCGGCGCTGCGCGGAGCGGGGCTTCGCGGTCTACGCGGACGTGTAGCAGCCGCTCCGGTCAGCCGTAGGTGTCCCGGGGGCCACGCCCGCGCACCCGCCGGGGGCCGCGCGACCAGGACGGCGCGGCCGGGCCGTGGATGTGCAGCTTGCGCACCACGTTGTGGCCGACCTCGCTGGCGATCTGCTTGAGCAGCGAGCCGGCCAGCAGCCGCAACTGGGTGGCCCAGGCCGTCGAGCGGGCCTCCACGGTCAGCTCGCCGTCCTCCAGCTTCACCGGGCGGCTGTGCTGGGCGACCTCCGCGCCGACCACCTTCTCCCACGCGCCGAAGACGGTCGCCTCGGCCGCCGGCTGCTGCCAGCCCCGCGCCTTGACCAGCTTGTCGAGCACCGCGCCGAGCGGCTGCGGGTCGCGCGGGTCCGGGCCCGGCCCGGAGTAGCCGCGCAGCCGCTTCTCGCCGTCGCCGCGGACCGCGCTGCGTCGCCGGGGACCGGCCGCGGCCTGGCGCCGGGCCTTCGCCGCGTCCAGCACCGCCCGGGCCAGCTCCGGCCCGGCCGCGCCGTCCGCCCGGCCCGCGGCCGACTCGCCGTCCGCCGGCTTTCCCGGGGTACGCGCGGCGGCCCTGTCCGCGCCGGCCCGTGCGGCCGTCCCACCGTCGCGTCCGGGCCCGAGCCGCGCGGGCGGCAGCCGCACCTCGTCGTCATCCGGCACGTCGCACCGTCCCCTCGTCGACCGTGTAACGGGCCCCGCGCAGCGTCACCGGCACGTCGTCGTCCACCGCGCAGGTGACCAGGAGCTGGCTGGCGCCGCCGACCAGTTCGGCCAGCCGTTCCCGCCGGCCGGTGTCCAGCTCGGCGAAGACGTCGTCCAGCACCAGCACCGGCTCGATCCCGTCGGCGCGGAGCAGGTCGTACCCGGCCAGCCGCAGCGCCAGCGCGTAGGACCAGGACTCGCCGTGGCTGGCGTACCCCTTGACGGGCAGCGGACCGAGGGTGAGGGCCAGGTCGTCCCGGTGCGGGCCGACCAGCGTGGTGCCGCGTTCGATCTCGGCGGTGCGGCTCGCGGCGAGCGCGGCGGTCAGCGCCTCGGCCAGCGCCGGCCGGTCGGCGGCCGGCTCGGGCAGCTCGATCGACGGCCGGTAGGTGATGCCGGCCGCGCCCCGGCCGGCCGCCACCGCGTCGTACGCCTTCGACACGTGCGGGGTGAGCGCGGCGACCAGCTCCAGCCGGGCGGCGAGCAGGTCGGCACCGTGCTGCGCGAGGTGGGTGTCCCAGACGGTGAGCGTGGACAGGTCGCCGCCGCGCGAGCCGCCGGTCTTGCGGGCCAGGTACGCGGAGCGCAGCAGCGCGTTGCGTTGCTTGACCACCCGCTCGTAGTCGGCGCGGACACCGGCGTAGCGCGGCTGGCGGGTGACCAGCAGGTCGTCCAGGTAGCGGCGGCGTTCGGCCGGGTCACCACGGACGAGTTCCAGGTCCTCCGGCGCGAAGAGCACCAGCCGCAGCGCGCCGAGCACGTCCCGGGCGCGGCGGGCCGGCGAGCGACCGAGCCGGGCCCGGTTCGCCTTGCCCGGCACGATCTCCAGCTCGACGAGCAGTTCCCGGCCGTCGTGCACCACCGCGCAGCGGATCACCGCCGAGGTGGCGCCCATCCGGACCAGCGGGGCGTCCGTGGCGACCCGGTGCGAGTCCAGGGTCGCCACGTAGCCCAACGCCTCGACCAGGTTGGTCTTGCCGACGCCGTTGGCGCCGACGAGCACGCTCGGACCCGGCTCCAGGTCGACGCCGACCCGCTCGTACGAGCGGAAGTCGACCAGTTCGAGCCGGCGGACGTACACAGCCTGTGGATGCTTGTCAGCGCTTGCGGACGGCGTGGCCGCCGAACTGCTGGCGCAGCGCGGCGACGGCCTTCATGGCGGGCGAGTCGTCCTGCCGGGAGGCGAACCGGGCGAACAGCGAGGCGGTGATGACGTTGAGCGGCACGGCGAGCCGGACCGCCTCGTCGACCGTCCACCGGCCCTCGCCGGTGTCCTCGGTGTAGCCGCTCAGCTCGGCCAGCTCCGGGTCCTCGTCGAGCGCCCGGTCGAGCAGGTCGAGCAGCCAGGACCGGACGACGGTGCCCTCGCGCCAGGACTTGAACACACCCGGCACGTTGGTCACGACCTCGGACTTCGACAGCAGCTCGAAGCCCTCCGCGTAGGCGTGCATCAGGCCGTACTCGATGCCGTTGTGCACCATCTTGGCGTAGTGGCCGGCGCCGACCGGGCCGGCGTGCACGAAGCCGAACTCACCCTCGGGCTTGAGCGCCTCGAAGATCGGCATGAGCCGGTCGACGTGCTCCTGCGCGCCGCCGACCATCAGGCCGTACCCGTTCTGCTTGCCCCAGACACCGCCGGAGACGCCGACGTCGACGTAGCCGATGCCCTGCTCGTTGAGCCGCTCGGCGCGCGGGGCGTCGTCGCTGAACCGGGAGTTGCCGCCGTCGATGATGATGTCGCCCTCGCCGAGCACGCCGGCGAGTTCGTCGATGGTGGCGTCGGTGACGCCGGCCGGGACCATGACCCAGACCGCGCGCGGCGAGTCGAGCTTCTCGGCCAGCTCCGCGAGGCTCGCGGCGTCGCTGAGCTCCGGGTTCCGGTCGTAGCCGACCACCTCGTGCCCGGCGGCGCGCAACCGCTCGCGCATGTTGCCGCCCATCCGGCCGAGTCCTACCAGGCCGAGCTGCATGTGCTGCTACCTCCGTACGTCGGGGTGGTGCTGCCGGCGATCAGCGGGACACGCGGATCGGCATGATGAGGTACCGGTACCCCGGAATGACCTCGCCATCCTCGCCGGCCGGGGAAAGGACCGCGGGCTTGAAGGCGTCGACGAACCGCAGCAGGGCGTGCTGGGCCCCCAGGTTGGACAGGCCGTCGATCAGGTACTGCGGGTTGAAGCCGATGGTGAGCGGGTCACCGCTGAAGGTGGCCTCCATGGCCTCGCTGGCCCGGGCCTCCTCGGTGCCGCCGGCCTCCACCACCAGGCCGTCGGAGCTGAAGCTGAGCAGCACCGGGGTGGTGCGCTCGGCGACCAGCGCCACCCGCTTGACCACCTCGATGAGGGTGGCGACCGCGACCTGGGCCTCGGCGTTGTGGTCGGCCGGGAACAGCGAGCGCACCGGCGGGTAGTTGGCGCCGTCGAGCAGGCGGCTGGTGGTCCGGCGGGTGCCGCCGGAGAAGCCGATCATGCCTTCGCCGGCGCCGCCGGCGGAGAGCGCCATGGTGACGTGCCCGCCGAGCGGGCCGAGCGCCTTCGCGGTGTCGTTGAGCGTGCGGGCCGGCACCAGCGCGTTGAGGCTGATCTCCGGGTCGTCCGGGTGCCACTCCATCTCGCGCAGCGCCAGACGGTAGCGGTCGGTGGCGAGCATGGCCATGGTGCTGCCGGACAGCTCGATCCGGACGCCGGTCATCATCGGCAGCGTCTCGTCGCGGCCGGCGGCGACAGCCACCTGGGCCACGGCGGCGGCGAAGGCGGCGGCGTCGACGGTGCCGGCGCTCTCCGGCATCTCCGGCAGGGTCGGATAGTCCTCCACCGGCATGGTGGGGAGCGTGAACCGGGCGCTGCCGCAGACCAGCTCCAGGTGGGCGCCGACGGCGGCGATGTCCACCGGCTTGGCCGGCAGCGCCTTGGTGATCTCGGCGAGCAGCCGACCGGAGACCAGGGCCGCGCCGTCCGCGTCGCCCTGCACCTCGACTGTCACCTGGCTGGAGACCTCGTAGTCGAAGCCGGAGACCTGGAGATTGCCGTCGGTCACCCGGAGCATCACCCCGGCCAGCACCGGCACGGAGGGTCGGTTGGGCAGGCTCTTGGCGGTCCACGCGACCGCCTCGGCGAGCGCGTCGCGCTCCACTCGGAACTTCATCAATGCCTCCGCGTCGACGTCAGCGACAACTCTCTCATGCCGACCGCTGCCACCCGTCCCGCCCGACCGTGCGGGTACCCATCGCACCTTAGGGCGCGTGGGCATCGGCTGTGCGCCCGACCCCGTGGATCCAGGTGCCCGGGCGACTGCCGACGGCAGCGCTGCGGCCCGATCCACAGGAAGTCCAACGGTGATGATTGGTTTTTGTTGTTTAGAAGAGATAACTCATCGTCTTCATCGCACCTGTGCAAACTGTGGAGAACCGGCGTCTGCGCAGGTCAGATACCTTATCCACAAGTGGCTTTGCTGTGGAGAACCCGGGGTACAACCGGGGTCCCGGTCCACAGGCCCCGCCAGCCGCCGGGTTTTCCACCGCTGTCCACCGGTTGTCCACCGGTAATCCACCGGTTTTCTCCCCAGGGCTGTGGACAACGCCGACGGCCCGGACCACCGTCATCCCCAGAGCCTTCAACAGGCTGCCCACAGGCGGACCGTCGTCGGTGGACAACGCCGCCGTCATCCCCAGGCGTCCACAGGCTCATCCCCAGGAGTTGTCCACAGTCTGTGGGTAACCGGCCAAGTGCACAGGGTGGTTTTCCACTGCCTGTGACACAGGGGGTGTGGACAACCGGTACGAGTTGTGGACAACCACGACGCCGATTCTGGGCCCTCCACCGGGTCGAGGGTCAACCGGCGGCGTCCGCGAGCGACCGGGCGCCGCCGACGCGGGTCCCGTCGGGCACGAAGAAGCCCGGCCGGAACGTCGTCCGGCCGGGCTGTCGTGACGGGTACGAGACGAGCGTCTCAGGTGTTCTGCTTGATCCGGTTGGTCAGCTCGGCGATCTGGTTGTAGAGCGAGCGCCGCTCCGCCATCTGCTGCCGGATCTTGCGGTCGGCGTGCATCACCGTGGTGTGGTCGCGTCCGCCGAACGCCTGGCCGATCCGGGGCAGCGACAGGTCGGTCAGCTCCCGGCACAGGTACATGGCCACCTGGCGTGCGTTGACCAGCACCCGGGACCGGGAGTGACCGCGCAGGTCCTCCAGGCTGACCCCGAAGTACTCGGAGGTCGAAACCATGATCTGGTCCGCGGTGATCTCCGGGCCGGTGCCGTCCGGGATGAAGTCGCGCAGCACCTCCTCGGCCAGGGACAACTCGACCGAGGACCGGGTGAGGCTGGCGAACGCGGTGACCCGGATCAACGCCCCCTCCAGCTCCCGGATCGAGTTCGACACCCGGGAGGCGATGAACTCCAGCACGTCCGGCGGGGCGTAGAGCCGCTCCTGCGCCGCCTTCTTCTGGAGGATCGCGATCCGGGTCTCCAGGTCGGGCGGCTGGATGTCGGCGAGCAGGCCCCACTCGAACCGGGTCCGGAGCCGGTCCTCCAGCGTCGCCAGCTGCTTCGGCGAGCGGTCGGAGGTGATCACGATCTGCTTGTTGGCGTTGTGCAGCGTGTTGAAGGTGTGGAAGAACTCCTCCTGCGTCCGTTCCCGGTTCTCCAGGAACTGGATGTCGTCGATCAGGAGGATGTCCACGTCCCGGTAGCGACGCTGGAACGCGCTGGTCTTGTCGTCCCGCAACGAGTTGATGAAGTCGTTGGTGAACTCCTCGGTCGAGACGTACCGGACCGAGCGGGCGTTGCCCAACGTGGTGGCGTAGTGCCCGATGGCGTGCAGCAGGTGGGTCTTGCCCAGCCCCGAGCTGCCGTAGATGAACAGCGGGTTGTACGCCTTGGCCGGCGACTCGGCCACCGCCACGCTCGCCGCGTGCGCGAAACGGTTGGACGAGCCGATGACGAACGTCTCGAACATGTACTTCGGATTGAGCCGGTTGCCGCCGCTCTCCACGCCGGGCATCCGGCGGTCGACCTGTCCGCCGGGCCGGTGGTGGTCGGGGGTGCCGCGGCCGGGACCGCTGTCGGTGGCACCGCGACCCGGCCCGTTGTCGGTGGCGCCGTCGCGCGGCAGTCCGCGCAGCGGCGGGGAGTCGACCGGCCCGGGTGCCTCCCGGTAGCGGGGCTCGTACCCCTGCTCGGGGGCGGACGGCTCCAGGCGGGGACGGTCGTCGAAGGAACGGCGGTCGGGGGCGGCCCGCAGCGGTTCGGCGAACGCGGCGCCGAAGAGCGTGTCCTGTCCGTCCCGACCGGCCGGGATCAGGTGCGGCCGTCCGCCGTCCGCGCCGCGCTGCCGTGGCGCGGGCTCCTCCATCGGATGCTCCGGCCGGGTGTCCGCGTACTGGGGCTCCGGGCGGGGGGCGGGATAGGCGGACTGGGGCGGCGGGCCCGCCCGGTCGAAGCCGGGGAGCAGATCGGCCGCGCCGTCCCGGTCCGGGAGCTGTTCCGGGCCGCTGCGGTACACCGTGCCGGCCGGTCGCCCGCTCGGGTCCTCGGCGACCCGCACGGTGACGGCCACCTGGATCGGCCGGCCGAGCCGGCGGCTCAACGCCTCGGTGATGGCCGGACGGAGCCGCGACTCGATCACGTCCCGGGTGAAGGCGTCGGGCACGGAGAGCAGCGCGGTGTCCTCGACGATCGCGCGGAGCCGGGTGAGTCGGAGGTACGCCCGCTGCTGAGCGGAGATGATCTCGTCGGCGAGTTCCTCGGTGGCTGCCGCCCACACCGCGGCAAGGTCTGTCGCTCCGGTCACGTCGTGCCACCCCCCTCGCCTGATCCTCACGCCCGCCCGGACGGCTGACCGGTCGTCATCCACAAGTTATCCACAGCCTGTGTACCGACCGATTGTGGCCGCCCACCGGACGCGGGTCGGACCTGCCCCCTGATTCGCGGAGGCGCTGAAGCGGGTTCACCGTGCCGAACGATTCAACAGCTTGTCCGGTCTTGCCGGTCGGCGACAAACCCGGGCACCCGACACCGACCGCAATCGCGCACGCTAACAGCGCGGACCCCGCGCCATCAACCGCCGACACCCGGGAGGCGGTGACGACCTCGCCGCGAACCGTCCCTCCGGTCGCCGTTCCGGCGCAGGTCGGGGCCGGCGGGAAGGGTTTGACGGTCATTGCGGTGCTGCGTAGGCTGGAGCGGATGCTCTCTCGCCCTCTGCTAGGGTGATGGATGCTCGTTGCCCGCGGCCACCTCCCCGGCACCACCGGAGGCCGGCTCACCGGGCAGCGTCGATCAGCGGTCACCGTCGTGGTGATCTGGACCAGCACAGGACCCCGGGCGATCCGCCGCGCGGGGCGTACGACAACGGAGAGCCTGACGTGAGCAAGCGCACCTACCAGCCGAACAACCGCCGGCGCGCGAAGACCCACGGCTTCCGGCTGCGCATGCGCACCCGTGCCGGCCGCGCCATCCTTTCGACCCGTCGCGCCAAGGGCCGCACCCGCCTGGCGGCCTGAGGCCGACCGGTCCGGTACGGGGACGTGGGCAGTCGTGCTGGCCGCCGCACAGCGACTGCGGCGCAGTAGCGACTTCGCCGCAGCGGTTCGTGGTGGCCGACGCGTCGGCCGCGGCGCCGTCGTGGTTCACCTGACAGTCCCCGAGCCGGCCGGCGCCACCGCGACACCCTCGCCGGAGCCGGCGCGGAGCAGCGGTGCGGAGATCTCCGCACCCCGCCGCGCCGGCTTCGTCGTGTCCAAGGCCGTCGGCGGCGCGGTGGTGCGCAACAAGGTCCGCCGCCGGCTGCGGCACCTGGTCCGGGAGCGCCTGGCCGAGCTGCCCGCCGGCACCACCCTGGTGGTACGCGCCCTGCCCCCGGCCGCCGACGCGACGTACGCCCGACTGGCGGCCGACCTGGACGCCGCCCTCACCGCCGCGCGTGCCCCCCGGGGACGGCGGTCGCGATGAACGGCGACACCGCGACTCCATCGCCGACTACCGGTGCCCGCCTGCTGCTGGTACCCATCGTCGCGTACCGTCGTTGGATAAGTCCGGCACTGCCGGCCCGCTGCCGGTTCTACCCGTCGTGCAGTGCCTACGCCGTGGAGGCGGTGTCCCGGCACGGCGCGTTGCGGGGAGCCTGGCTGACGGTCCGGCGGCTGTCGCGCTGCCACCCCTTTCACCCAGGTGGACACGACCCGGTGCCGGAGCCGGGCGGACGCCGCCGTGCCGACGTGACTGGAGCCTGAGAATTGAGTCTCGACTGGATCTACTACGCGATCTCGTGGATCCTGCTGACCTGGCACTCGGCCTGGGACGCCATCGGGGTGCCGGTCGGCGCGGTCATCGGCACGAACTGGGCCTGGATCCTCTCCATCATCTTCCTGGTGGTGACGGTCCGGGTGATCCTGTTCCCGGTCTTCGTCAAGCAGATCAAGTCGCAACGGGCCATGCAGGCGCTCCAGCCGAAGGTGAAGGAGCTCCAGGAGAAGCACAAGGGTGACCGGGAGACGCTCCAGAAGGAGATGATGGAGCTCTACCGGAAGGAAAAGGCCAACCCGCTGATGGGCTGCCTTCCGATGTTCCTCCAGATCCCGGTCTTCCTGGGCCTGTTCCACACCCTCAAGCGGCTCAACCCGACGAACCCGGGCAAGACGCTCTACGGCTGGACCGCCGACCAGTTCAACAGCGCCTCCAGCGCGAAGCTCTTCACCGCCCCGATCTCCGGCCGGTTCGGCTCCACCGCCGCCGACCTGGCCCCGCTGGGCGCGAACACCGGCACGGTGAAGCTGATCGCCGGTGTCCTGGTGCTCATCATGATCGCCACGACCTACCTCACCAGCCGGCAGATGATTCTCAAGACCGGCTGGGCGGAGGACCCGCAGCAGCGCATGGTGCAGCGGCTGATGCTCTACGGCATCCCGGTCTCGCTGCTGGTCTCGGGCTCGATCTTCCCGATCGGTGTGATCATCTACTGGGTCACCAACAACCTCTTCACGCTCGGCCAGCAGCAGTGGGTGCTGCGGAAGTTCCCGCCGCTGGTGCCGCCGAAGAAGGCCACCGCCACCGCCGGCAAGGCCACCGCCGCCCAGCCGGCCAAGACCAGCGGCCTGTTCGGTCGCAAGGCCGCTCCGCCGGTGGCCAAGGCCCCGGCCGCCGCGCCGAAGGTGGCCGGCCCGAAGCCGGGCGCCAAGCCGGCCAACCCGAAGAAGGGCGGCAGCCGCCCCGCCAAGCGGCAGGGCTGAGCCCAACCGGGCCACCGCCGCGACCGGCGGTGGCCCGTCCGGTTCCCGAGCAGCCACCCGAGAGGTCGGCGCCGGGCCGGAACCACCGCGCGACGCGCGGTCACGGGCGAGACTGGCCCGTACGGACGTGCCCGAGGGCATCCGGCGAACCTCCCGCCGGCCCCCGGGAGACAAGCGGACCTCGACGGTCCGGCCGAGCGAGTACGGAGATGAGACCGTGACCGACACCAGCATCCCCAGCGCCGACCAGTCCGTGGACGACGAGAGCCCCGCGGCTGCCGCCACCGAGATCGAGGAGGGCACGGCCGGGACCCGGGAGAAGAAGGCCCCGGCCGACAGCGATCTGTTCCGGCAGAGCGAGATCGCCGCCGACTACGTCGAGGGTCTGCTGGACATCCTCGACTACGACGGCGACATCGACGAGTTGGTCTCCGGTGGCCGCCCCGTCGTCGAGGTGGTCGGCGGCCGACTGCAGAGCCTGGTCGGCCAGCGCGGCGCCACGCTGGAGGCGCTCCAGGAGCTGGCCCGGCTGGCGGTGTTCCGGCAGACCGGCACGCCGAGCCGCCTGCTGCTGGACGTCGGCGGCTACCGGGCCGCCCGGCGCAAGGAACTGGCCGCGGTCGCCAAGAACGCGGTCGAGAAGGTCAAGGAGCACGGCGAGCCGGTGCGCCTGGAGCCGATGTCGGCGTTCGAGCGCAAGTGCGTACACGACGTGGTCAACGCGATGAGCGGTGTGGAGAGCGAGTCCGAAGGCGTGGAGCCGAACCGCCGCATCGTCGTCCGCCCGGTTGCGGACTGAGGTCAGTGACCTCCGACGACACGACGGCGGACGCCGTGGCCGGCCCGGGTGGTACGCCACCCGGGCCGCCGGCTGTGCGGCCCGACGCGACTCCCGACCCGTTCCGCTCCGACGAGGGCCGGCCGGCCGATCCCGAGTTCTCCGGCGAACCCGCACCGGTGGGCGGTGCCGAGCCCGCCGCCACCGAGGTGACACCGGCCTTCTCCGGTGAGCCGCCGGCGGAGGCCGAGCCGGCCGGTTCCGACGCTCCGGCCGGGACGGTCGACCCGATCTTCGCTGAGCCGGACGTGGTGGCGGTTCCGGCCTTCGCGGAGCCGGCGGCCGTGCCCGAGCCGTCCACGACGCACGGCCCCGTCGCGGGCACCGCGCCCGACCCGGCCGACGCGACGTTGCCGCCGGAGCTGGCGGAAGCCGCGCGTGCGCTCTTCGGTGACCGGCTCGACCTCGCCGCCGCGTACGCCGAACTGCTGGCCACCGAGGGCGTGCTCCGGGGCCTGATCGGGCCCCGCGAGACGCCCCGGCTGTGGGACCGGCACCTGCTCAACTGCGCCGTGGTGGCGGAGCGGATCCCGGAGGGCGCCAGCGTGATCGACGTCGGCTCCGGGGCCGGGCTGCCCGGCCTGGTGCTGGCGATCGCCCGCCCGGATCTCACCGTGACCCTGGTCGAGCCGCTCGCGCGGCGGGTCGCCTTCCTGGTCGAGGCGGTGCAGCGGCTCGGTCTGACCAGGTCCGTCCGGGTGTTCCGTGGGCGGGCCGACGAGGCGGCGGCCGGTTCTCGCGACCGCGAGCCGCTCTCCGCCGACATCGTCACCGCGCGCGCCGTTGCCCCGCTGGACCGGCTCGCCGGCTGGTGCCTGCCGCTGATGGCTCCGGGTGGCCGGCTGCTGGCGCTCAAGGGCGCGTCCGCCGCCGAGGAGATCACCGAGCACGCCGACGCGGTGGCCCGTCTCGGTGGTGGGGAGCCCACGCTGCACCGGTGCGGGACCGGGATGATCGAGCCGGCGGCAACGGTGGTCGAGGTGGTCCGGGAACGGGTGGTCAACCCGAAGAAGGCGAAGGGGCCGAAACGCTCGCGCGGCGGTCGTCGACGCGGCGACCGGAATCGGGATCGCTGAGCGGGCAAGGCTTTCCGGACGTCCGGCCGGTCGTTGGACCCCAGGGGGCGTGACCGGATCGATCACAACCCGACATGGACCCACCACGCCCGTCGGCCGTAGGCTGACCGCGCGTCGATAGTGTGGAGCGGCGGTGCCGGGCGGCACCCGACCCGACCGTTCCGCCAGCCGGTGACGCCGCGCACAGCGGAGACCCGATCGACGGTGCGGACCGACCATCCGGAGCGGGTAGGGATGACAGGTGCATGACGACGGCAGGTACGACGATCCACGGCTGACCGGTTCCGGGGGGCGAGCCCCGGACGGTTCCGTTTCACGTGAAACCAGCTACCAGGAGTGGGCGGTGAACGATCCCCGTGACGCGTCGCCGCATCACCCCGTCGACCCGGTCCACCGGCCGGATGCATCGGCGACGGGAGCCGTCCGGCCGGTCTCGTCCGCGCCGGCCAACGTCCCGCCGGCCCGCGAACCGCACGACCCGAGCGACGGGCCGGTGAACGCCCCGTCCCCCCGGCCGGCGTCGGCACGGGCGAACGCCGCGATCCCCGCCCGCTACGAACCACAACCGCCGGTCTCCGCCGTACCGCACCAACCTGCCACCGCCGCGGCACCGGCCGACACGCCACCGGTCGCCGGATACGAGGATGAGGCGGCGGCCAACACGTACGTTTCACGTGAAACCCCGACGCGCGAAGAGGATGACCCACCGTTGGCTATGGAGGCGATGCGCGCCGTGCAGATCCTGAATCCCAGTGGCGAGGTCAACATGCCCCGCCCCGACCGGACCCGGGTGATGTGCGTCGCCAACCAGAAGGGTGGCGTGGGCAAGACCACCACCACCGTGAACCTGGCGGTGGCGCTCGCGCTGCACGGCAACCGCGTGCTCGTGGTCGACCTCGACCCGCAGGGCAACGCGTCCACCGGGCTGAACGTGCCGCACCACACCGGTGTCCCGGACGTCTACGACTGCCTCATCGACAGCGTGCCGCTGGAAGAGGTGGCCCAGGCGGTCGAGGGCATCCCCAACCTGTGGTGCGTGCCGGCGACCATCGACCTGGCCGGCGCCGAGATCGAGCTGGTCTCGGTGGTCGCCCGGGAGTCCCGCCTGTCGCGCGCCATCGAAGCGTACCCGGGCCACTTCGACTACGTCTTCATCGACTGCCCGCCCTCGCTCGGCCTGCTGACCGTCAACGCGTTGGTGGCCGCGCAGGAGGTGCTGATTCCCATCCAGTGCGAGTACTACGCGCTGGAGGGCCTCAACCAGCTGATCAACAACATCAACCTGGTACGCCAGCACCTCAACCCGAAGCTCGACGTCTCCACCATCCTGTTGACCATGTACGACCGGCGTACCCGGCTGGCCGACGCGGTGGAGCAGGACGTCCGGAACCACTTCGGGGACAAGGTGCTCCAGGCCGTCATCCCCCGGAACGTGCGTGTCTCCGAGGCACCGAGCTACGGCCAGTCGGTCATGACCTACGATCCCGGTTCGCGGGGTGCCACGAGCTACTTCGAGGCCGCCCAGGAGATCGCTGAACGAGGGGTCAAGGAGCCGGTGAGCCGGAATGCGTAGTGCGGAGATGTCGCTGGGAGGCGTCGCATGAAGAACCGTCCCCGCGGCGGTCTGGGCCGAGGACTCGGTGCCCTCATCCCGACCGGGCCGGCACCGGGTGCCGCGCCGCCGGAGGTCGATGAGGCACCCGTCCCGACGGTGGCCACCCCGGCTCCTCCCGTCGCGGACCCGCCCCCTGCCGTGACCGGTGCGCTCGCCGGCCGCGCGGTGCCGGCCGCCGAACCGGAGTTCGAGCTGAGCCCGGTGCCCGGCGCCCGCTTCGCCGAGATCCCGGTCGACTCCATCGTGCCGAACCCGAAGCAGCCCCGGCACGTCTTCGACGAGGAGGCGCTGGAGGAACTGAAGACCTCCATCCAGGAGGTCGGCTTCCTCCAGCCGATCGTCGTCCGGCAACTCGACGACGAGAAGTACGAACTCGTCATGGGTGAGCGGCGCTGGCGCGCCGCCCAGGCGGTCGGCCGGGAGAGCATTCCCGCCATCGTCCGGGAGACCAAGGACGACGCGATGCTCCGGGACGCGCTGCTGGAGAACATCCACCGCGCCAACCTGAACCCGCTCGAAGAGGCGGCGGCCTACCAGCAGTTGCTGGAAGAGTTCGGTGCCACCCACGAGGAGTTGGCACGCCGGATCGGCCGCAGCCGACCGCAGATCTCCAACACCATCCGGCTGATGAATCTCCCCGGAGCCGTACAGCGGCGGGTCGCCGCCGGAGTGCTCTCCGCCGGCCATGCGCGGGCACTGCTCAGCCTCGATGACAGTGAGGCCCAGGAGAAGCTCGCCACGCGCATCGTCGCCGAGGGCATATCCGTACGCGGCACCGAGGAGTTGGTGGCTCTGGCGCTCGCTGAGGGGCCGGCGAAGCCCCCTGCGGCCAAGCGCCGGACCAAGGCGCACGCCCCCGCGCTCTCCGACCTCGCCGACCGGCTCTCCGACCGGTTCGACACGCGCGTGAAGGTCGACATCGGCCGGAGCAAAGGCAAGATCACCATCGAGTTCGCGACCGTCGACGATCTGGAGCGGATCGTCGGCATCATCGGGGTGCCCCAGGAGGACCAGCCCGAGGAGTGAGTCTCTGCTCGACATCCGGCCGCATCTCCGTCGAGGGGTGCGGCCGGTGGCGTTCCGGCTCAGGCCCGATCCGCAGCGGGCCCGCCGGCGTCGATACCGCACCCGCCCGAGGTTCGCCAGCGCACCGCCGGCATGGCCGACCGCCGACCGCCAGCTACCGCGCGGAAATGAGCCGGGCCGCACCGGGCCGGGCCGCGCCGGGCCGGATCGCGCCGGGCCGGATCGCGCCGGGCCGGATCGCGCCGGACCGGATCGCGCCGGACCGGACCGCGCCGGACCGGACCGCGCCGGACCGGACCGCGCCGGACCGGACCGCGCCGGACCGGACCGCGCCGGACCGGACCGCGCCGGGCGAGGGCGAGGGCGAGCCGGGGCGTCTCCTTGCAGTGTGAAACGACAGAGCTTGGCGGCAGCGCGGTTTCACGTGAAACCGGCCCGGCCAGCGGGAGCAGGGCCGGGTGACGTCGGGGTTTGCTTGTCCCCGGTCAGGACGAGCGGGGCACCGACGACGAGCACGACGGCGGCGGCTGTGGCCTGCCGGCGAGTGCGGCGTCCTCGTCCGCCGCATCCGAGTGAGCCGTGGCGTCGGCGGGCTCGTCTGCCAAAGGTCGCACGGCCGTCCCCTCTCCTGAGGAAGGCGGCCTGGTGCGCTGCCGCGAGTAGACGCAACGGTGTGCTGCCGAGGAAGAGATCCCGAGCGCCACCAGAATCCATCCGATCGACCGGCGGACCAGCTGTGGCTGGAAACCAGCCGCCCCGGATCGCGGGGTCGACCGCGAGCCGGGCCTCGTTCCGGAACCGCCGCCTGGCGGTGAAGGCGTGCGCGGTGAAAAGACCGGAGCCCCGGACACCGTTCCCATTTCATGCCTGATCGGAGGCATGACAACCGACCGGAGCGCCCGATCGCGGAGCACAGCCGACGCGCCGAACCCGGGCCGGCGTCGATGACGACGTGGGACGGGCACCCGAGAGGTGCGGCCCCGCTTCGCACCGACACGATGAGACCGGAGCCGGCAGCGCGCTTCGGTACGACCGTGAGATGACGGTGGCGGGTACGCGTCACGTGTGGAGGCGGCGAGACAAGCATGGGGTCGTTCAACCGCACGGTCCTACCGGGCACCGTTGCGACGCCCGGAGCGGCCACGCAATGAGCCGTCGCAACGGAGAGCACTCGCCGAGGGCAGGGACCGCCGGCCTGGCGTCGTGTGGACCCGGAGTGAGCCCCGCCGCCGGACGGTGCCGAACCCGGATGCGCATCAGCGGGCGCACCGCATCGGAGGGCTGGGACGCCGGCGCCGCTCAGAGAGGGCTAGTCGAGTCCAACCGCACGAGTCGGCACGTCGGCCTCGGGGGAGGCGGACGTCCGTGCCCATGAAGCCGCCAGCCTCGTTTCACGTGAAACCGAACGCCCCCGCCCGACGGACAGCCTCTCTCTGGGCGACACCGCGCCACGAGCCCAGGAATCACGGAGCGCTCCGTTTCACGTGAAACGGGGTCGGCGGGGCAGAGAGTCAGGGGGTCGCCCGGACCGCTACGGCGAGGCCGTCCGCTCGTTGTAAGGAAGGGTCGACGGAGACGTCGCGTCGCAATAGTTATCCACAGCGGTTGTCCACAGGCTCACTCCGTTTCACGTGAAACAAAACCCGGAAACCCTTGCTGAGCTGTGGATGACGCGCTGTGGTGGTGATCTCGGCGGCCTGTGGACAACGTGGTGGACAACATGCTGTGGAGGGCCGGAGCGGGCTCGACCCCGGGTGGAACGGGGCGAAGGCTCCGGTGGGAACGGGGAGGGACAGGCGTCGCCAACTCCGTTAGGGTCAGCGTCGTGCAGGACACCCCTCCCTCAGTCCCGGACTTCACCCAGTGGCCTTCCTTCCCCTTCGAGGGCGATCTCCGCGTCAAGCAGCTCGACGATCCCGTACCGGTCGAACCTCCCCGTCGGGGCGAGGAGGACCGGGAGTGCACCGCGTGCAACGCCCCTGACGAGGCGTACATCTGGGTCGGTGAGCGGTGGCGGGTCCGCACCATGGACCGGCCCACCGGCCTGCCGATGGTCCTGATCCTGGAGTCCCGCTCCCACCTGGACCTCGGAGACCTGCCGAATCTGCTCGCCGCCGAGCTGGGGGTGATGACCGTGCGCCTGGAACGGGCCATCCGCTCGTTGGACGGGGTCGCCCGGGTGCACGTCAACCGCTGGGGCGACGGGTCGGCACACCTGCACATGTGGTTCCTGGCCCGGCCCTACGGGCGACTTCAACTGCGGGGCACGTTCCTGTCCCTGTGGGACTCGATCCTGCCGCCGATCTCCGAGGAGCAGTGGCGGGAGAACCTCGCCATGGTGGCCGCGTGGCTCGCCGAGTTCGGTGGCCGGCCGCTCGCCGAGCCGCCGCGCATCCGGTGGCAGGCGCCGTCGAGTCTCTCCTCGCCGTCGCCGGTGAGCAAGGTCGAGGAGCCCGACGAGGAGACCGCGTCGGTGATCGAGGCGGCGGACGAGATCCCCGAGGCGGAGCCGGCCGATAACGCCGACGGGACCGCGCCGAGCCCCGCGACCGACGAGACGCCCGCGCACACCCCGACCGGCGAGCACCGCGACGGAGGTGGCGAGCCCGCGACCGACGAGGCCGCTCCCACGGCTGGCGACGGCGGCGGGGAGTCGGCCACGGGCCCGGCCGGGTCGAGCCGGGAATGAGGGTGGGCGTACCGGAGTGCGCCGGCTGAGTCAGCTCAGCGGCGGCGGGTGGCGGCCCGGCCCACGAGCGCGCCCAGGACGCGGCCGAAGTCGAGCCCGGCCGCCTGGATCGCCAGCGGCAGCAGCGAGGTTTCCGTCATGCCGGGCGAGACGTTGACCTCCAACACGTGCGGCCGGCCCTCCGCGTCGACGATCAGGTCGACGCGGGACACGTCCCGCAGGCCGAGCGCCGTGTGCGCGGCGAGCGCCACGTCGGTCACCTGCGCGGTCGTGGCGGCGTCGAGCCGGGCGGGCGCGTGCCAGGTGGTGCGCCCCGCCGTGTAGCGGGCCGCGTAGTCGTAGACCCCGTTGCGGGGCACGATCTCGACCGGAGGCAGGGCCTGCGGGCCGTCGCCCAGGTCGAGCACGGACACCGCCACGTCCATTCCGGCCACGTAGCGCTCCACCAGCGCCGTCTGGTCGTACGCGAAACAGCCGACCATCGCGGCCGGCAGCGACGCGGCATCCCGGACCACGGCGGCGCCCAGTCCGGAACCGCCCTGCGCCGGCTTGACCATCAACGGCAGCCCGAGGCGGTCGACGATCCGGTCCAGGACGGCGACCGCGCCCAGCTCGGAGAAGCGGTCGTGCGGCAGCGCCACCCAGTCGGGCGTGGGAATGCCGGCCTCGCGCAGGACGGCCTTGGCGGACGGCTTGTCCCAGGCCAGCCGGGAGGAGCGGGCGTCGCAGCCGACGTAGGGCACGTCACAGAGGTCGAGCACGCCGCGCAGGGAGCCGTCCTCGCCGGTGGCGCCGTGCAGGGCGATCACCACCGCGTCCGGCGGGTCGGCGGCCAGCGCGGGCAGCAGCGCGACGTCGGCGTCCCGCAGCTCCGCCTGCACGCCGACCGCGCGCAGCGCGTCGAGCACCCGACGACCGGACCGGAGGGAGACGTCCCGCTCGTAGGAGAGGCCGCCGGCGAGCACGAGCACGTGCAGCTCGTCGCCGGAGGATCCGGTCACAGGTGTCGGTGCGGCAGGGGTGACGGCCATGCGGGCATCATGCCAAGTCGGGACCGGGCGCGTCGGAGCCGCCCTGGCGTCGGCGCGGTCCGGCGCTGCCGACCGCCCCGAAGACCTTCCGCATGGCGAGCTCCTGCTCCATCACGCCGGCCAGCCGGCGCACGCCCTCCCGGATCCGCTCCGGCGGGGGGAAGGAGAAGTTGAGCCGCATGTTTCCGGTGCCCGTCCCGTCGGCGTAGAAGCCGGTGCCCGGCACGTACGCGACCCGGGCGGCGACGGCCCGCGGCATCATCGCCTTGGCGTCGAGCCCGTCCGGCAGGGTGGCCCACACGAAGAGACCACCGGTCGGGGTGGTCCAGGTGGTTCCCTCGGGCATCAGGTCGGCCAGCGCGTCGAGCAGCGCGTCCCGACGCTCGCGGTAGACCTCCCGGTAGATCTTGAGTTGCTCCCGCCACGGCATGGTGCCGAGGTACGTCGAGACGGCGGCCTGTGCGTAGGCGCTGGGGCAGAGGATCTGCGCCTCGCTGGCGATGACCAGCTTGTCGCGCACCGCGTGCGGGGCGAGGATCCAGCCCACCCGCAGCCCGGGGGCGAACGTCTTGGAGAACGTGCTCAGGTAGAAGACGCCGTCACGCCGGCGGGCCCGCAGCGGCGCCGGCGCCTCGCCCTCGAAACCGAGCTGACCGTACGGGTCGTCCTCCACCACCAGCAGCCCGGCGCGCTCGCAGATGTCGAGCACCCGTTCGCGCCGCTCCTCGCTCAACGTCACGCCGGCCGGGTTCTGGTAGGTCGGGATGGTGTAGAGGAACTTCACCCGCCGGCCGGCCCGGGCCAGGTCGGCGATCGCCACCTCCAGCGCCTCCGGGATGAGGCCCTGGTCGTCCATCGGCACGTGGGTCACCTGCGCCTGGGCGGCCTGGAACACCCCGAGCGCGCCGACGTACGTCGGGCCCTCGGCGAGCACCACGTCACCCGGGTCCAGGAAGAGACGGGCCACCAGGTCGAGCGCCTGCTGCCCGCCGACGGTCACCACCACGTCCTCCGGGGAGGCGCCGCAGGACGCGTCGATCCCGGAGAGCGCCATCACCTCGCAGATCCGCTCGCGCAGCTCCAGGGTCCCCTGGCCGATGCCGTACTGGAGGGTGGTGGCGCCGTGCTCGGCGCCGAGCCGGCCGAGCATCTCGCCCACCGCGTCGAGCGGCAGCGCGGCGATGTAGGGCGCCCCGCCGGCGAGCGAGACGACCTCCGGCCGGCTGGCCACCGCGAAGAGTGCCCGGATCTCGGAGGCGGTCATCCCCCGCACACGCCGGGCGTACCGGTCGGTGTAGTCGTCGAGCGTCGTGCCGGTCATGACATCACCTCGATCGGGTGTCGGCGGGGCTGCCGCCCGGTGTGGTACCCGCGATGCCGGCATCCAATGGCGGCGCGCGGCCGATTGGTCGATCGTAGTCCCTGGTGACCGGCGCGGAACCCGCCGTGTGGACACGTCCACATCCCGGACCGCCGGTCCGTCGCCCGGGTGGGCGTTCGCGCGTCCCCTCCCGCACCGGCGGGCGGAAGCGTACGATCGCTCGTCGGGAGCAGGAGGCGGCGGGACACCGCGGTGACCGACGTTCCGAGACTGTTGGTGGGGTGCGCTCATGTCGCGACGTCTGGTCAGCCTGACGCTTGACACCCTGGAGGACCTTCCCCGATCCTGCCGGCGGTGCGTCTACTGGGAGCTGGATCCCGTCTCCGCCGAGCGGGCCTGCGCGGCCGGCGATCCCGGCCTGGAGAAGGAGGCCTGGGTCTCCCAGACGCTGCTGGAGTGGGGCTCCTGCGGCAAGTTGGTCTACGTCGACGGCATGCCGGCCGGTTTCGTCATGTACGCCCCGCCGGCGTACGTCCCGCGTTCGATGGCGTTTCCGACCTCGCCGGTCTCGGCGGACGCGGCGCTGCTGATGACCGCGCACGTGGTGCCCGCGTTCGCCGACGGCGGCCTGGGCCGGATGCTGGTGCAGGGCGTGGCCCGGGATCTCACCAAGCGCGGCATCAAGGCGATCGAGGCGTTCGGCGACGCCAAGTTCGGCGACGAGCCGGACGGTCCGGCCTCGGCCTGCGTCGCGCCGGCCGACTTCTTCCTCTCGGTGGGCTTCAAGACGGTCCGCCCGCACCCCCGCTACCCGCGCCTGCGGCTGGAGCTGCGCACCGCGTTGAGCTGGAAGTCCGACGTCGAGTACGCGTTGGAGAAGCTGCTGGGCTCGATGAGCCCGGAGACGCTGCTGCGCCCGGTGCGGCCGGCGCCGGCCACCCGTTCGACGAGCTGACCGGCTCAGTCGACCACGGTGCCGGCGGCCACGATCGCCCGCAGCTCGCTCACGTCGATCGAGCCGGTCGGCACGTCCCGCTCGATCGGCAGGTACATCCGTTGCACCCCGGCCACGATCGCCTCGACCACCCGGTCGCGGAAGCGCGGGTCGATCAGCCGGCCGCGGTCGGCGGGGGAGGTCAGGTAGCCCACCTCGACGCGGACCGCGGGCATCCGGGTGAGCCGCAGCAGGTCCCACGCCTTGGCGTGGGTGCGGCAGTCGCGCAGCCCGGTGCGGGCCACGATCTCCCGCTGCACCAGCCCGGCCAGGCGCTCCCCGGTGGCCGAGGTGACGCCGTTGTCGGTGCCGTAGTGGTAGGTGGCGACGCCGTCGGCCTCCGGGTTGGCGTGCCCGTCGGTGTGCAGCGAGATGAACACGTCCGCGCCGAGCGAGTTGGCGAGCTGGGCCCGGTCCGCGTCCGGCAGGCAGGTCGGGGACGACGGGCCCCGGGTCAGCTGCACCCGTACGCCGGCCGCCGCGAGCCGTCCCTCCAGCCGGCTGGCGAGGTCGTGCACGAGGTCCGCCTCGCTCCAGCGCAGCGAGCCGTCGGGCACCACCACGCCGGGGTCGGTGCCGCCGTGCCCCGGGTCGATCACCACGGTCCGGCCGACCAGCGTCGGCCCGGCCTGGCGGATCGCGTCGGACTCGCGCAACCACTGCGGGCGCCCGCCGACGACCTTGCGGCCGAGCCGGCGCAGCGCGTTGACGGTGTGCGGGCCGCAGGCGCCGTCCGGCTTCAACCCCATCTCGCGCTGGAACTGGGCCACCGCGCGGGAGGTGCGGATGCCGTAGATGGCGTCGGCGCGGCCCACGTCGTACCCCATCTCCAACAGGCGTTCCTGAAGTGACCGGACGTCCTCGCCGGTGAGCGGTTCGGGCACCGCGTGGTAGAGCGCGCGGGCGCCGAACCGCCAGCGGGCCGCGTCCAGCGCCCGCCAGGTCTCCGCGCCCACCCGCCCGTCGACGCTGAGGCCGCGGGACTGCTGGAAGGCGCGGACCGCGCGTTCCGTCGCGGCGTCGTAGTCGTCGGCGCGACCGTCGGTGGGCAGAAGTTCCAGGCCGGCGAGCACGGTACGGATCTCGGCCACCGCGGGGCCCCGGTCACCGGGTCGGATCGGACGCACGACGACCCCCCTCTGCACGGACGCTGGCGGAGGCGGAAACTCCGACGGACGCCTACGGAGCGTACCGTGACCGGTTACCCACCGGGCTCAGGTTCGCGCAGGTCAGGAACGTCGGAGCCCCCGACACCCGGGCGGGGTGACGGGGGCTCCGACGGTGTCGGGTCGGGTCAGAGCGCCGACTGGATGAGCTTGACCAGCTCGCCCTTCGGCTTGGCGCCGGCGATCGACTGCACCGGCTCGCCGTTCTTGAAGACGGTCAGCGTCGGCACGGACATCACCCGGTAGGCGCGCGCCGTCTCGGGGTTCTCGTCGATGTTGAGCTTGACGATGGTGACCTGGTCACTCATCTCGCCCGCGATCTCCTCCAGCAGCGGCGAGACCTTGCGGCACGGACCGCACCACTCCGCCCAGAAGTCGACCAGAACCGGCTTGTCGGACTTCAGCACGTCGCTCGCGAAGCTCGCGTCCGTGACCGCCTTGGTGGCTCCCACTATGAACCCCTCCTCCTCGTGAAAATTCTCAGCCCTGCAGGGTGGCGATGAACCGCTCGGCGTCCAGCGCTGCCGCACATCCGGTGCCGGCCGCGGTGATGGCCTGCCGGTACGTGTGGTCGACCACGTCGCCGGCGGCGAACACGCCCGGCACGCTGGTGCGGGTGCTCGGCGCCTGCACCTTCACGTAACCCTCGTCGTCCAGCTCCACCTGGTCGCGGAACAGTTCGCTGCGCGGGTCGTGGCCGATCGCCACGAACACGCCGGTCACGTCGAGCACCTTGGTCTGGCCGGTGTGCACGTCGCGCACCCGTACGCCGCTGACCTTGCCGTCGTCGCCGAGGATCTCCTCGACCGTGGTGTTCCACTCCACCTTGATCTTCTCGTTGCCCAGCGCCCGCTCCGCCATGATCTTGCTGGCCCGGAACGAGTCGCGGCGGTGGATGATCGTCACCGACTCGGCGAAGCGGGTGAGGAAGCTCGCCTCCTCCATCGCCGAGTCGCCGCCGCCGACCACCACGATGTGCTGGTTACGGAAGAAGAAGCCGTCACAGGTGGCGCAGGACGACACACCGTGGCCGAGGTATTCCTGCTCGCCCGGCACGCCCAGCGGACGCCAGGCCGAGCCGGTGGAGAGGATGACGGCGCGGGCCCGGTAGGCGGTCTCGCCCACCCAGACCGTGCTCACCGCGTCGGAGCCGATCTCGCCGGTGTCCTTCAGCTCGACCCGGGTCACGTCGTCGGTGAGGAACTCCGCGCCGAACCGCTCGGCCTGCTTGCGCATGTTGTCCATCAGCTCGGGGCCGAGGATGCCGTCGGCGAAGCCGGGGAAGTTCTCCACCTCGGTGGTGGTCATCAGCGCGCCACCGGACTGCACGCCCTCGATGATCAGCGGCTTGAGGTTGGCACGTGCGGCGTAGACCGCCGCGGTGTAGCCGGCCGGCCCGGAGCCGATGATGATCAGGTTGCGGACCTCGTCCACTGCCGTCTCCCGATGTGTGTGTTCGTCACCGGCGCGCACCGATGTCGATCCCGAGTGCCGACCGCGCGGAGGGGTCGGCGCCTGACTTCCAGAACGTCATCGTACGAAGCGGGGATTCCCGGACCGGTCATCCGGTGGGTCACGTCACGTGGCGGGACAGGCCCGCTGACCGCGCGGTTTCAGCCTACCCGCGTGCGGAACCGGGTGTCCGCGCCGGACCCGGGTACGCCGCATTCCGGCCCGCTCACCCAGCCCCAGCGGACACCGACGGCGTCCGAGAACGTCACCACCAGCGCCGGGCTGCCCTGGAACCGGGCGTAGTCGACCAGCTCGACGGTGAGCGGCGTCGCGCCGTGCTCGGCGCCGATCGCGGTCAGGCAGGCGGCCAGCGCCTCGGGTCGGGCGAGCCGGTCCAACCCGCCCGTCGCGCTGAGGCGGCTCTTGTCGGCGGCCAGGGGGGTCTCCCGGCCGTTGTCCGCCGCGCCCGACGGCCCGGCCATGTCCGGCCGGTACGACGTCGCCGCGGGTGCCCGGCCGAGGCGTTCCGGCGTCCAGTCCGTGCCGCTGCGCACGGCCGGGCCGGTGGTCCGGTACGGCGCACCCGCCGCCGGCGCCGCCTCACCGGCCGGTCGGTCGGCGGTGCCGCTGCTGTCCCCGCCCGTGTCCGCCAGCCGGCCGACGCCGAGGCTGACCGCGGCGACCGAGGCGGCGGCCAACGCCACCGGGCCGGCGAGCCGGGCCCAGCGCCGGGAGCGTCGTCCGGGCCCGGTGTGCCGCTCGGGGCGGGTGGCCGTGCCGGGCGGGCGGGTCGCCCGGCCGGGCTGCGCCGGCACGACGACCGGTGCCGCGTCCCGGCCGGCGTGACCGGGCACGTGGTCGGCGGCCGGGACGGGGCCGGCGCCGGCGAGCGCGGCCGTGATCCGGTCGGCCACCGCCGCCGGCAGCTCCGGCGCGGGCGACGACGCCCAGGCGGCGAGGTCGGCGTGCACCAGGTCGAGCGCGCCGGCCAGGGTCGCGTACGCCGCGCGCCAGGCCGGGTCCTGCTCGACCAGCCGGGCCACGGTCGCCTGCTCGGGGGTGCCGTCCAGCGCCCCGCCGAGGTAGTCGGCGAGGAGGTCGTGGTCGACCTCGCTGAACTCCCGCGAACTCACGGCTCCTCCTGGCTGACGTCCGGCCGGGTGAGTCCCGACGAGGATCGGACGCCTTCGGGCGGCCGACGGTTCCCTGTGGTGACCCGGGGCACGTCCACCGCGTCGTCGGCACCGGTACGCAGGTGCCCCAGCAGCACGGCGAGTCGTGCCCGGCCCCGGGCGCACCGGCTCTTCACCGTCCCCTCGGCGACGTCGAGGATCCGGGCCACCTCGGCCACCGGGTAACCCTGCACGTCCACCAGGACCAGCGCGGCCCGCTGCTCCGCCGGCAGGGCCGCGAGCGCCTGCCGGACCACCAGCGCGGTGTCGTGGTCGGGGGCGGGCGCGGCCGGCTCGACGCCACCGGTGTGGCGTCCGGGCTCCCCGTCGGTGTGCACCCCGTCGGGCAGCGGGACGGTCGCGTGGGTCTGCCGTCGCCGCATCCGGTCCAGGCACGCGTTCACCACGATCCGGTGCAGCCAGGTGGTGACCGCCGAGTCGCCCCGGAAACGGGCCGCGGCGCGGTGCGCCGACAGCATCGCGTCCTGGAGCGCGTCGGCCGCCTCCTCGCGGTCACCTGCCGTCCGCAGCGCCACCGCCCAGAGGCGGTCGCGGTGCCGGTGGAACAGCTCGGTGAAGGCGTCGCGGTCGCCCGCGACGTGGGCCCGGAGCAGCTCCAGGTCGGAGCCGGCCGGCGGGCCGTCGCCGGTCGCCGACCAGCGGCTCACGAGCCCTGGACCGTGATCTCCTGGACCCCGATCTTCCAGCCGCTGCCGTCGTCCTTCTTCGGCAGCTCGGTGATCCAGAAGAGGAGGTACTGGTACTTCTGGGCCGGGTCGAACCCGTTGAAAATCATCTTGGTGCCGTCGTGGTCCTCGAACGGCTGCCCGATCACGGTGGGGTACGCCGCGACGAGGTCCTTGTCGCCCTTGGAGGTGGACGGGAACTCACCGTTGGTGCCGGCGCGCAGCTCGGCCGAGGCGCCGGTGGACGAGAGCGTGGCCTGGAGCGACTTGACCGTGTGCGGGGCGCCGAGGTCGATCCAGACGCCCATGCCCTTCTTCAGGCCGCCGAACTTGCCGTTGTTCCGGTAGGTCTGGGTCTCCCAGCCCTCGTCGTCGCTGCCGTCGATGACTTTTTCGGCGTTGCGCACCTCGGCGCGGTCCCCGCTCTCCGGGTCGATGATCCGGACGTCGGAGACGGTGAGCTTGCGGACCGGCGCGGCGGCCTCGGTGCTGCCGCCCGTGGCGGGGGCGCTGCCGGTCGGCTGGGCCACCGGCTGCTTGTCGTCGTCGCCGCCGCCGAGCACGCTGATCCCGACGAGCAACCCGACCAGCGCCACCACCAGCAGGGCGGCGATGCCCAGGGCGACCTTGCGTCCGCCGGCCGCGGCCAGCGGCGAGGACGGCTCCTCGCCGGGGTCGGCGGTGAAGCGCAGCGGGCCGGCCTGCTCCAGGAACTGCTCGTCGGCCGGGATGTCGAGCCGGCTCAACTCGGCGGACAGCACGTCCGACGAGGGCGGGGCGATCTCCGGGTCGAGCAGGTCCATGGTGAGGTCGTCGAGGTACGCCGGCACCCCGGCGCGCACCTGCCGGGGCGCGGCGATGCTGCCGCTGGCGTCCCGGACGGCGTCCGGCAGGGCGGCCCGGCCGTGCCCGGCGGTGGCGCCGTGCAGCGGCGCCTCACCGTGCGGCCAGTGCCCGGTCAGCGCGAAGTAGAGCACCCCGCCGACGGCCCGCAGGTCGTTTTCCTGGCTGTCCGCCCCGTCGGTACGCGCGTCGGCCAGCACCACGCGGCCGTCGTCGCTGATCATCACCGTGCCGGGGTGGAGGTTGCCGTGCACCATGCCGGTGGCGTGCACCGCGGCCAGGGCGCTGGCGACGGCGTTGCCGATCGCGGTCGCGCGGGCCGGGTCCAGCGGCCCGTCGGCGGCGACCATCTCCCGCAGCGACTGGCCGTCCACCCACTCGCGGACCACGTAGGCCCGGTCGTCCTCGTCGATGGCGTCGTAGACGCCGACCAGGTTGGGGTGGATGACCCGGCTGGCCGCGACGGCGGCCTGGAGCATCTCGGTGGCGGAGTCACCGCCGGGGTAGCGGAGAACCACCGCGACGGGCCGGCGCAGCACCACGTCGACCCCGCGCCAGACCAGCCGGCCGGCACTGTCGTTGTTGATGTGCTCGACCAGTTCGTAGCGCTCGGCGAGGAGCTCACCGACTGTGGGAGCACCGAGGGTCACGACCGCGGGAGAGGTTTCCTCCGCTTCCTGACCCTCGCCGACCTGGGTCACCCGTCCTCCCTCGGTGATCGTGTCGATCGATGGACCCGTGCTGCTGGGCATGTGGCTTCCCGCTCTGGCTTCGGTGGAACCGGCACGGTCGGCGTCGACGCCCACGTCGACGCCGGACGTACCCGTCGAGAGCGACCTTACCCGGGATGCCCGGTTCTCCGACATGTCATCTTCCCGCTGCGGCGGGCGGGAAGCCAGCCACCGCGGACACGCACCGCCAATCTAGAGGTTGACGGCAAGTGATCGGCGCAGGGGCGTACCGGTGTGGCGCGCCGGGGGTTTCCCCGTCCCGGCCTGGGCACCCTCGTCCGTACGGTTGGTTGTCCACAGGCCGAGAGGCCCACTGGACGGCGGAATCCCGAGTTATCCACAGCCGTATCCCCAGCCTGGTGATCCTCGTTCACCGTCGGTCACGGGTGGGCGCTCAGCGCCCGAGCCGCCGTCGCACCATGCCGACGACCTCGGTGATCTCACCGATCCGCAGCAGCATGGCCAGCCCGAGGTACGTCCCGCCGATCGCCGCGCCGCCGATCACCAACTGGGCCGCGGCGGCGAACCAGCTCAGCTTCGCCGGGTCGCCCGGCAGCACCGCGACCACGAGCACCCCGACCAGCGCGGCGCCGAGCGCGGCCACCACGACCCGGCCGAGCGTGCGCATGATCCGGCCCAACCCGATCCGGCCCACCCGGGGCCGCAGCAGCATCGCCGAGATGATGGCCGCGGCCAGGTACGACACCGCGTTGCCGAGCATCATCCCGGCCGCCGCGAACGTGTTCGAGAAGAGCAGGAAGAGGCCCACCTGGAGCAGGACACGCAGGATCACCACCGGAATGTTGATCAACGCCGGGGTGCGGGTGTCGGGCAGCGCGTAGAACGCGAACGTGAAGAGCTGGCTGACCGCGAACGGCACCAGCCCGAGCGCCGCGACCAGCAGCACGGTCGAGGTGGCCACCGCGTTGTCGCCGGTGAACGCGCCGTAGCGGAACACCACCACGGAGATCGGCGCGGCCAGCACCGCGTAGCAGACCGCGATCGGGGCCAGCACCGCGGTGACCATCCGGGTGCCCCGGGACAGGTCGGCGGTGACGTCGCCGAACCGGCCCTCGGCGGCAGCCGCGCTCATCCGGGGCATCAGCGCGGTGATGATCGAGACGGCGATGATGCCGTGCGCCATCATCAACAGCAGGAAGACGTTGTTGTAGATCAGCAGACCGGCGTTGTCGCCGTCGCCGCCGGTCGCCCGGCTGAGCAGGTTCACCACCACGAAGAGGCCGAGCTGGTTGACCGCGACGTAGCAGAACATCCAGGCGCCGAGCCGGGCCAGCTCGCGTAGCCCCAGCTCCCGGAAGTCGAACCGCAGCTTCCACCGGAAGCCGACCTTCCGCAGCGCCGGCAGCAGGCCGACCGCCTGCACCCCCACGCCGAGCAGCGAGCCGCCGCCGACCAGCAGGATCCGGTCCCAGCCGACCTCGCCGGGGCGCAGCGCGGTCGCGCCGTAGACGACGATGTAGAGGCCGAACGTGCCGATCGAGACGAGGTTGTTGAGGATCGGCGCCCACATCGGGGCGGCGAAGTGCCCCCGGGTGTTCAGCACGGCGGCGATCAGCGCGCTGATGCCGGTGAAGAACAGCATCGGCAGCATCAGGTACGACAGCCGGGTGACCAGCAGCGTGTACGCCGGGTCCTTCCCGCCGGCGGCGTAGAGCGCGGTCAGCACCGGGGCCAGCACCACCGCGATCAGCGCGGTCACGGCCAGCGCCAGCACCGCCAGGGTCAACAGCCGCTGGGCGTACGCCTCGCCCCGGTCCGCGTCCGCCTTGCGACGGCGTACCAGCACCGGGATCAGCACGCTGGTCAGCACACCGCCCAGCAGGAACTCGTACACCTGGTTCGGCAGGAACTGGGCGGTGGTGAACGCGTCGCCGACCATGGTGCCGAGCGCGGCGCCGATCATCAGGTTGCGGACGAACCCGGTACCGCGGCTGACCAGGCTGCCGATCGCCATCACCGCGCTGTTCGCCGCGGCGCTGGTCTCGGCGACCACCTCCTGCGGCGGCGCCACCGCCTCGACGCCCGGCTGGTTCAGCGGGTCCGCCGAGATGAAGGTGGCGCCGTCGTCCGGCGGCAGGCCGCCGCCGTGCGCGTTCGCGCTGCGGTAGAGCCCGCCGCCGCTCATCTCACAGCCTCCCAGGGGACGTCGGAACCGGGCCCCGACGGCCCCGCACCACCGGAACCTTAGTCAACCTCGGCCGGTTACCCGCGCCCGGCGCGGTCGATCCACCCCCGGCCCGCTAGGCTGGCGATCCCATGTCCGAAGCCTCCGCCTCCGCCGCCGATCGCCGTGAGCTGACCGCCGCGCAGCGCAACGCCGTCGCCGAACTGCTCCGCGTCTCCCCGGTCGCCGACGAGCTGGGTCGGCGCTTTGCCCGTGCCGGTCACGAGCTGCACCTGGTGGGCGGATCGGTGCGGGACGCGCTGCTCGGCCGGCTCGGCAACGACCTCGACTTCTGCACCGACGCGCACCCGGACCAGACCGTGAAGATCATCCGGGGCTGGGCCGAGTCGATCTGGGAGACCGGACGCGAGTTCGGCACCATCGCCTGCCAGCGCGACGGCCTCAACCTGGAGATCACCACCTTCCGCGCCGAGGTCTACGACCAGGTGAGCCGCAACCCGGTGGTGCAGTACGGCACCAGCCTGACCGAGGACCTGAAGCGTCGCGACTTCACCGTCAACGCGATGGCGGTGAGCCTCCCGGACCACCGGTTCACCGACCCGTACGGCGGTCTGGACGACCTCGCCGCCAAGGTCATCCGTACGCCCGGCACGCCGCAGGAGTCGTTCCGCGACGATCCCCTGCGGATGCTGCGCGCGGCCCGGTTCGCCGCCCAGCTCCGCTTCGCCGTCCACCCCGAGGTCCGCGCGGCGATGGCCCGGATGGCGTCCGACCTCGACCGCATCACCGCCGAGCGGATCCGGGACGAGTTCACCAAGCTGCTCTGCGGGGCCGACCCGGTGACCGGGCTGCGCCTGCTTGTCGACACCGGCCTGGCCGAGCGCTTCCTGCCGGAGCTGACCGGCCTCAAGCTCACCATCGACGAGCACGCCCAGCACAAGGACGTCTACGAGCACACGCTCACCGTGGTCGTCAACGCCATGTCGATGGAGTCCGACGGCTGCGACTTCGTGCTGCGGATGGCCGCGCTGATGCACGACGTCGGCAAGCCGGGCACCAAGGCGGTCGGTCCGGACGGCCGGGTCAGCTTCCACCACCACGAGGTGGTCGGGGCGCGGCTGACCAAGGCCCGGATGAAGGCGCTGCGCTACCCCAAGGACGTCACCTCGCAGGTGGTCAAGCTGGTCGGGCTGCACCTGCGTTTCTACGGGTACGGCCGGGGCGAGTGGACCGACTCGGCGGTCCGCCGGTACGTGACCGATGCCGGTGACCTGCTGTCCCGGCTGCACAAGCTGACCCGTTCCGACTGCACCACCCGCAACCGGCGCAAGGCCGCCCAGCTCGCGGCCGACTACGACGCGTTGGAGGAGCGGATCGCCCGGATCGCCGCCGAGGAGGACCTGGCCCGGGTCCGGCCCGACCTGGACGGCAACGCGATCATGGAGCTGCTCGGCGTGCCGCCGGGGCCGGTGGTCGGCCGCGCCTGGGCGCACCTCAAGGAGCTGCGCCTGGAGCGTGGCCCGCTGGACCGGGACGAGGCCGAGGCGGAGCTGCTGCGCTGGGCCCGCGGCGAGGGCATCGTCGGCTGATCCGCCGGCTGGGAAAAAGCGACGACGATACGCCGGCGTGTCGACCGAACGGTTGACGTGTTCCGGTCGATCTCTGCCGCATGATGTTGGTCATCGCCAGCCCCCCGCTCGACGGGCGCGGCTGTCCTGATCTCATCCGCCCGTCCGATCCGGACGGTCGCTGGACACGGGGAGACAATTCGGTGTCACGTCCCGGCGCGCTGCGCCGCTCCGCGCTGGTGGGGCTCGCCCTCACCTCCGCCACCTCGATCATCTGCGCCGCCACCGGCGGCGCCGCCCTGGCCGATCCGGTCGCCCCGCCGCGTGGCGACGTCCGGGGCGCCGGCACGACCAGCGCCGTGCCCGGCAGCTACATCGTCGTCCTGAAGGACGGCAAGGCCAGCCCGGCCAAGGTGCGGTCCACCGCGTCGGCCCTCACCGGCGAGCACGGCGGTTCCGTCCGGCAGGTGTTCAGCCGGGCCTTGCACGGCTACTCCGCCGCCATGGACCGCCGGCAGGCGGAGCGGCTCGCCGCCGACCCGGCCGTCGCGTACGTCCAGCAGGTCCAGCGCTGGAAGACCTCCGGCAGCCAGACCACGCCGCCGTGGGGACTGGACCGGATCGACCAGCTCAAGCCGAAGACCGACGGCCGGTACACCTACCCGGCGACCGGCGCCGGGGTCACCGCGTACGTCATCGACACCGGCATCGACATCGACCACAAGGACTTCGGCGGGCGGGCGAGCTACGGCTACGACGCCGTCGACGGCGACGACGTCGCGCAGGACTGCAACGGTCACGGCACGCACGTGGCCGGCACGGTGGGCGGGACGAAGTACGGCGTGGCCAAGGACGTCGAGCTCGTCGCCGTGCGGGTGCTCGACTGCGACGGCGCCGGTCGCACCGACCAGGTGCTGGCCGGCATCGAATGGGTCACCGCCAACGCGGTCAAGCCGGCGGTGGCCAACATGAGCCTGGGTTCCGACCGGGTCGACCAGGCGATCAACGACGCGGTCACCCGTTCCATCGCCTCCGGCGTCACGTACGCGGTCGCGGCCGGCAACGAGTCGGCGGACGCCTGCACGGTCTCGCCGGCGAGCGTGCCGGCGGCGATCACGGTCGGAGCCACCGACCGGCTCGACTTCCGGGCCCGGTTCTCCAACTACGGGTCCTGCCTGGACACGTTCGCGCCGGGCGCCGGCATCGTCTCGGCGGAGCAGGGCACCACCGACGGGTCGGTGGCGATGAGCGGCACCTCGATGGCGTCCCCGCACGTGGCGGGCGCCGCCGCGCTGCTGCTGGAGGCGCACCCGACCTGGACGCCGCAGCAGGTGCGCGACTCCGTCGTCACCACCGGCATCGGCGGCGCGGTGCACGACAGCATGGGCTCGCTGGACCGGCTCCTGCACCTCGGCACGGTCCCCACGGCGCGTGGCTCGTACGGGCTCAAGGCCCGGGCCAACGGCCGCTACGTCGTGGCGGAGAGCGCCGGGACGAAGCCGCTGATCGCGCGCGGCACCACCATCGGCGCCTGGGAGAAGTTCGACGTGGTCGACGCCGGCGGTGGCCTGTACGGCCTGCGCGCCCGCGTCACCAACAAGTTCGTCACGGCGGAGAGCGCCGGCGCGAAGCCGTTGATCGCGCGCGGCACCACCATCGGCGCCTGGGAGAAGTTCCAGATCGTCGACAACACCGACGGCACGGTCAGCCTGAAGGCCACGGTCAACGGCCGGTACGTCACCGCGCCGAGCGCCACCTCCCCGCTGATCGCCAGCAAGACCTCGATCGGCGCCGCGGAGAAGTTCGACTTCGACGCGCCGGCCCCGATCGTCGGCATCAAGGCGGTGGCCGGCGGCCGGTACGTCACGGCGGAGAGCGGCGGCGCGAAGCCGCTGATCCCCCGCTCGACGACGGTCGGTGCCTGGGAGAAGTACGAGGTGGTCAGCGACGGCGACGGCTTCTTCGGCCTGAAGGCGCTGGCCAACGGCAAGTTCGTGGCGGCGGAGAGCGCCGGTGCGAAGCCGCTGATCGCGCGCAGCACCTCGATCGGCGCGTGGGAGGCGTTCGTCTTCCTCGACTACTACGGTGACGGCTCGGTGAGCCTCTACGCCAACGCCAACGGCAAGGCGGTCACCGCCGGCAGCGCCGGCACCAGCCAGCTCGTCGCGAGTCGCGTCATCGACTGGGACAGCGACACCCTCGGTCTGGGCGCCGGCGAGAAGTTCGTCCTCGCCGTGCTCTGACCCGTACCACCGCACGGCGCCCGCCGGCTCCCCGAGGGGAACCGGCGGGCGCCGTCGTTCACGGGGTGACCGTGCTGCCGTCCACCGCGTTCCTGCCGTTGGTGTGCGCGCTGCCGAGCCGGGCGAGCAGGCCGGCCAGGTCGATGCCGGTCAGGTCGCTGCCGAGCTGGAGGCCCTGGGCGACGTTGCCGGCCACCGACTTGGTCAGCGACGAGGCGCCGTCGGTGGAGATGACGGTCATCTTGTCGATCGCGCCGATCGGGGCGCTCGCCGCACCGACCACCTCGGGCAGCACCTTCACCAGCAGGTCCAGCACCGCAGCCTCGCCGTACGCGGCGAACGCCTCGGCCTTGCGGGCCATCGCGTCGGCCTCCGCCTGCCCCTTGGCCAGGATGGCCGCGGCCTCGGCCTGGCCCTCCCGCTCGACCGCCTCGGCGATCGCGGACCGCCGGCGCTGCTCCGCCTCACCTTCCTTGGCGCCCTCGATCGCGTTCGCCTCGGCCAGCGCGGCGCGGCGGGCCCGCTCACCCTCACCGGTGAGCCGGGACTGCTCGGCGATGGCCTGGGCGGCGGCGATGGTGGCCTGCCGCTCGGCGTCGGCGCGCAGCACCGCCGCGTTGCGGGCCGCCTCGGCCTCCTGCTCCACCTTGTACCGCTGCGCGTCGGCCGGCTTGCGGACCTCGGTGTCGAGCTGGCGCTGCTTCAGCTCGGCGTTGCGCTCGGCCACCTTCTGCTGCTCGGAGAGGATCGCCTGGTCCCGCTCGGCCTGGGCGAGCGGTCCGGCCGCGGCCGACTTCGCCTTCGCCGCGTCGATCTCGGCCTGGATGCCGGCCTGCTTGAGCGACAGGTTCCGGTTCGCCTCGGCGATCGCCTCCTCGGCGAGCAGCCGCTCCTGCTCGGCGGCCTGCCGGGCGCGGGCCTCGGCGATGGCCGCGTCCTTGAGCACCCGGGCGGCCTCGGGCCGGCCCAGGTCGGCCAGGTACGACCCCTCGGCCAGGATGTCCTGGAGCTGGAACGTGTCCAGCACCAGGCCCTGGTTGGTCATCGAGTGCTCGGCCTCCTCGGCCACCGCGCTGGCGAACGCGGCCCGGTCCCGGATGACCTCCTCGACGGTGAGCCGGCCGACGATCGAGCGCAGCGCGCCGGCCAGCACCTCGCGGGTGAAGTTGTCGATCTCGTCCTGCTGGTGCAGGAAACGCTGGGCGGCGGCCCGGATGGCGTCCTCGGTGCCGCCGACCTTGACGATCGCGACGCCGTGCAGGTCGGCGCGGATGCCCTGCTTGCTCACCGCGCCCCGGATGCCGACGTCGATGCGCCGGCTGGACAGGTCGAGCGACTGGAGCTTCTGCACCACCGGCAGCACGAAGACCGAGGCGCCGAGCACGACCTTCTGCCCGGACATGTCGGTGGATCGGATGCCGTCGGCGGTCTGGGTGGTCCGGCCCTTGCGGCCGGTGACGATGAACGCCTCGTTCGGCCCGGCCACCTTGATCCGGGAGAGCACGAAGAAGACGAGCAGGACGGCGAGGAGGACCGCGCCGCCGATGGCGACGAGCAGGGGCATGGGGGTTCCCGTCTGTGCGGAGGGATCAGTAGGTCTCGACGTGCACGCTGGTCTCGCTGAGCGCTTCGACCACGAAGATCCGGGCGCCGACCGGGATCGGCCGGTCGGACCGGGCGTTGAGTTTGACCGGCTGGCCGGCGAGGCGGACCCGGACCTCGCCGTAGCCGTCGCTGGGGATCGGGGTCACCACCAGACCGATCGCGCCGGCCAGGTGGTCCCGGGTGGGTGTCGGGTCGGTGCGCATGTCGCGGGCCGCGCGGCTCAGCCGGGCCGCCAGCCAGCCGGTGGGCACCGCGGCGAGCGCGCCGCCGGCCACCGCCGCCGCGATCATGCCGGGGGTACGCGCCCCGAGCATCTCGTTGACGATCGCGCCGCCGAACCCGAACGCGCCGATGAACCCGGCGACCGCCTCCAGCGACACCGGGCCGTCGACGTCCGGGTGACCGAGGTGCAGCACTCCCGACCCGAGCAGGGCCAGCGTCAGCACGCCGACGCCCACTCCGCCGATGATCAGGAAGATGAGCGTCCCGGTGGCCACGACCTGCACGGTATCGGCACGGCGCAAGGTCGTCCGCACTGAGCGGACGCTCAGTACGGCGCGATCGTCACCTCCAGGTCGACCAGTTGCCGCGGCAGTGGCTGGCGGACCAGTTCCCGGCCGCTGGTGTCGGTGAGCACGAAGTCGCCGGCGCCGAACGGCCGGCGGTACAGCAGCCGGTCGCCGGTGACCCAGGCGACGTCGGCGCTGGGCAGCGGGTTCACCACCCGGCCGGTCGCGGTCTCCACCAGCAGCGGTTCCTGATGCCCCTGGACGACCACCATCGTCCCGTCCGGCGACCAGGCGTCCGGGCCGACCGGCCCGCCCGGCAGGTCGATCAGTCGGGTGGGCCGGCCGTCGTCGACCGACAGGAGTTGCACCCCCTTGGCGAGGTCCCGGGGCCACGACTCCGACTTCTGCCTGCTCAGCGTCAACGCGACCGACCGGCCGTCCGGCATCCAGGTGAATTCGCACCGGTCGGCGCAGGGCCAGCCGAGCCGCCCGACCGGATGGGTCTTCTGCCGGCCGTCCCGGTCCAGCACGACGAAACCGAAGTGGTCGAGCTGGCTGGTGGTGAACAGCAGCCGCCGGCCGTCCGGCGACCAGCGCGGCGCGGAGAGGGCGCGGCCCACCTCGTACCAGCGGGTCTTTCCGGTGGCCAGATCGAACAGACCGATGTCCCGGGCGCGGTCGTCGTCCCGGACCGCGACGAGGGAGCCGGCCGGCGCCGGGAAGATGCCGTCGTACCGGTCGGTGGCGAAGTACCGTCCGCGCCCCCGGTCGAGCAGGAACCCGCTACCGGAGCCGCCCACCACCTGGGCGCGGGTGACCACCCACTCACCGGGTAGCACCAGCGGCCGGTCCGCCCAGTCCGCGCCGGGTTCGGCCCGGAGCACCGGCGAGGGGCTGGCGGTGACCGGTGGCGTCGGGGGCGTGGTGGGCGGCGGAGCGGAACGGGGGCGCAGCAGCACGAACGGCAGTGTCACCGCCACCACCGCGACCAGCGCCACGGCGGTCGCGGCGGCACGCCGGCGGCGACGCAGCCGGCGGCCCCGCCCGAGCGCCCGCAGTGCCAGGTCCGGCGCGGGCGCGGCGCCGTCGGCCAGCTCGCGTACGGCCCTGCGGAGCGTCTCGTCCAGCGACGTGCTCATCGGGTCACCTCCGCCCGGGTGGTCAGCTCGTCGAGTGCCGGCACCAGTTGCCGCAGTCGGGCCAGCGCCTTCGCGCTCTGGCTGGCCACCGTGCCGGGCCGACAACCGAGCAGCGCGGCGGTCTGCTCGACGCTCAGGTCCTCCAGGTAGCGCAGCGTCAGCACCGCGCGCTGGCGGGGTGGCAGCGCCCGGAGCGCGTCCCGCAGCAGCAGCCGCAGGTCGCTGTCGTCACCCGCCGCCGGCCGCTCCGGCAGGTTCGCCACCGGCACCTCCGCGCGCCGCGCCCGTCGCCGCCAGCCGGAGACCTGGTCGTGGTAGAGGATCCGTTTCACGTACGGCTCCGCGTCGCCGCGGATCCGGGGCCACCGGGTGTACGCCTTGGCCAGCGCGTTCTGGAGCAGGTCCTCCGCCGCGTGCTGGTTGCCGGCCAGCGCGTACGCGACCCGTAGCAGGACCGCCCCCCGCTCGTTGACGAACGCGGTGAACTCCCCGTCGACCTCCGCCACCGTCCACCTCCGTGTCTCAGACGCGCGGCACGGGTGAAACTTTGCCCGCCGCGCGACAATGGGTGGCATGCGCTGGACCGTGCTCGACTCGCCGATCGGGGAGTTCTCCGTCGGCACCGACGCCGACGCCGTACGCGGCGCGCACTTCGGCCGGGTGGCGTCGGCCGTCGAGGAGCCCGGCGACGACGTGGCCCGGCGGGCCGTGGCGGAGCTGCGGGCCTACTTCGCCGGTGAGCTGACCGAGTTCGGCGTGCCGGTGTCGGCGCAGCGCGGCTCGGAGTTCGAGCGGGCGGTCTGGCGGGAGATGACCCGCATCCCCTACGGCGAGACGATCACCTACGGCGAGGTGGCCCGGGCGCTCGGCGACCCGGGCGCGGCGCGGGCGGTGGGGGTGGCGTGCAACCGCAACCCGGTGCCGGTGATCGTGCCCTGCCACCGGATCGTCGGCGCGGGCGGCAAGCTGGTCGGCTTCGGCGGCGGGCTGCCGCGCAAGGTGACGCTGCTGGAGTTGGAGGCGGGCGTCGCGCTGCGCCGCGCCTGGTCCTGACTACTGACTCGACTCCGGCCCCTCGGCGTTACGCGTGCCACGCCGGTCAAAGCCACGGGCCCACCCACCTCCAGCGCGGTGATCATGAGGTTGCGGCGCTCGTCGCCCGACCCGTCGCCGCCAACCTCATGCCCCACCCCCACCCCCACCCCCTCTCCCGCTCCTGGGAGGCCTCTTGGGCGTGATCAAGGAGTTGGGGTCGGAGTCGATCTTCGCGGTGACGCGAACTCCTTGATCACCTCCTTTACACCTCGGCGTCGGCGCGGCCCGAACGACGACGGAGGGCCGGGTCCCGACGGACCCGGCCCTCTTCAAGGTGTGTCAGCGCGTCAGCGCTCGATCTCGCCGGCGATGAACGCCTCGACGGCGGCGTGCGCGTCGTGGTCGGCGTACTGCTGCGGCGGGGACTTCATGAAGTACGAGGACGCGGAGAGGATCGGGCCACCGATCTTCCGGTCCAGCGCGATCTTCGCGGCGCGGACGGCGTCGATGATGACACCGGCCGAGTTCGGCGAGTCCCACACCTCGAGCTTCAGCTCCGCGTTGAGCGGGGTGTCGCCGAAGGAGCGGCCCTCCAGACGGATGTACGCCCACTTGCGGTCGTCCAGCCACGGCACGTGGTCGGACGGGCCGATGTGCACGTCGCTCTTCTGCATCTCGTGCGGGATCTGGGACGTCACCGACTGGGTCTTCGAGATCTTCTTCGAGACCAGGCGGTTGCGCTCCAGCATGTTCATGAAGTCCATGTTGCCGCCGAAGTTGAGCTGGTACGTGCGCAGCAGCTCGACGCCGCGGTCCTCGAAGAGCTTCGCCAGCGCGCGGTGCACGATGGTGGCGCCGACCTGGCTCTTGATGTCGTCACCGACGATCGGCAGGCCGGCGTCGGTGAACTTCTGCGCCCACTCCGGGTCGGAGGCGATGAAGACCGGCAGGGCGTTCACGAACGCGCAGCCGGCGTCGATCGCGGCCTGGGCGTAGAACTTGTCGGCCTGCTCGGAGCCCACCGGGAGGTAGGAGACGACCACGTCGACCTGCGCGTCGCGCAGCGCCTGCGCCACGTCGACCGGCTGGGCGTCCGACTCCTCGACGATCTCGCGGTAGTACTGGCCCAGGCCGTCGAAGGTCGGGCCGCGCTGCACGGTCACGCCGGTCGGCGGGACGTCGCAGAGCTTGATCGTGTTGTTCTCGCTGGCGACGATCGCCTCCGCGAGGTCCATGCCCACCTTCTTGGCGTCCACGTCGAACGCCGCGACAAACTCCACGTCCGAGACGTGGTAGTCGCCGAAGGTGACGTGCATGAGACCCGGGACGCGGTCGTTCGGGTCGGCGTTCCGGTAGTACTCCACGCCCTGCACGAGGGACGAGGCGCAGTTACCCACACCGACGATGGCGACGCGGACGGAGCCCATAGCGTCTGCCTCCTTCTTCTTCATCACGGCCGCTCTGTCCTGGACGTTCCAGGCGTGGGCGGGCTGTCGTTGTCTCCTCGGCCGCCGACCCTCCGGGAATCCGGGGCGGTCGGGGCCCGGCCGGAGCGCTCGTTGGCGATGAGCTCCTCCAGCCAGCGGACCTCGCGCTCGCAGGCGTCGAGCCCGTGGCGCTGCAGTTCCAGGGTGTACGCGTCGAGGCGCTCGGCTGCCCGGCCGAGCACGTCACGAAGACCTTCGCGGCGCTCCTCGATCTTGCGACGGCGACCTTCCAGGATCCGGAGCCGGGTGGCCTGGTCGGTCCGGGCGAAGAACGCGAAGTGCACGCCGAAGCCCGTGTCGTCGTACGTCTCGGGTCCAGCCTGCGCTATGAGCTGGGCGAAGCGTTCCTTGCCCTCCGCGGTAATGGTGTAGACCACCCGACCGCGTCGGCTGGTCAGCGCGGGAACCTCCTCGGCGGTCGCGGGTGTCTCGGCGGCTTCGGTGATCCACCCCGCCGCCTGCAACCGGCGCAGGGTCGGGTAGAGCGAGCCGTAGCTGATCGCCGCCCGGATGGCGCCGAGCTTGGCGGTCAACTCCTTGCGCAGCTCGTAACCGTGCATCGGAGCCTCCTGCAGGAGGCCCAGGATGGCGAACTCGAGCACGGGTGCCATCCCTTCTTTTCCCCCTGCGCGGAGGGCTAACCGCCGCGATGTATCGGGCCGATACATCGCACGTTAGCGGAGAGCGGTGGCCAGGGCAAACCCTCGGTTACGCGACGTGGTCATCACGGATCGTGACCATGGTCGCCTCGGTTCGCCGGAGCGCGTACCCTTTGCCGCATGCGTACGCAGCGCCAGGTCGTCGACTACTCGCTCCAGAAGCGAGCGGTGCTGCGTGAACTCCTCGCCGGGCGGATCGGCACGTACGACGTCTGCGACGCGTCGCCGTACCTGAAGAACGCCGCCCGTTTCCACGGCGAGCCGACCGATCACCGCTGCCCGATCTGCCGCGGTGAGAACCTCATCCACGTCCACTACATTTACGGTGACGAACTCAAGCAGTCGGCGGGTCAGGCGCGCACTCGGGCCGAGTTGCCCGTCCTGGCCATGACGCTGCGTGAGTTCCAGGTGTTCGTGGTGGAGGTCTGCCCCGGCTGTGACTGGAACCACCTCGTCGAGCAGTTCCTGCTCGGTCGGGACGGTCTCACGGGCGAGGCGACGGACGCGACCGGGTCGGCCGTGGCCGACGGCTCCACCGCCCGGCGAAGGCGAGAGGCGCAACGGTGAACGCGGCTGTCCCGACCGCTGCCGGCCCGTTGTCAGGGCGGCACGAGCGACAGCCTTTAAGCGTAATTGGTCCGAATAGGTCTAATTTGATGGGCACGGACCGGCGCGGCGGGTCGGTAGTGTCCCGTGTTTCAGCTCACGGCAACCCGGTGGCGGCGCCCCCGCGCCCCACCGCGACCGGCAGGGTGTGAGGAATGAACTACGGCGATTCCAGTTCTTCGCGTGGGCGGGCCCAGATCCCGGGCCCGAACGGCGGCGACCCCGGCTCCGAGCGGAGTCCGCGCGGGAACGGTTGGTCCGGCGCCCCCGAGGGGGGCGCCTCGGCGCGTGCCTCGGTCACACCGGGTGGTGCGGGCGGCCGGGCCCCGGTCGGCGGCGTCGCTCCGGTGCCCCGCGGGTCGGCGGGCTCGGCCCCGGTCGGCGGTGTCGCTCCGGCACCCCGGGGGGCGGCGGGCTCGGCCTCGGTGGGCCGCGCCGGCGCGGGACGGGCCTCGGTGCCGGTCTCACCGGCACCCGGCGTCGCCGGGCGCGCGGGCGCGGGACGGGCGTCCGTCCCGGTCTCCCCGGCCGGACCGGCCGGCCGGGCCTCGGTGGGCGCGGCGAGCGTGGGCGGCGCCGGGCGGGCGGGCGTCGGCGCGGCGCCCGTCGGTGGCCGTGCCGCGGTGGCCCGGGCCGGCGTGCCCGGCTTCAGCGGCGGCCCCGGTGGTCCCGGCGGTCCGGGTGGGCCGACCGGCCCCCGGCGCGGTGGTCGCGGTGAGGACCCGGCGCGGTCGAAGAAGCGCCGCCGGCTCAACATGCTGATCGCCGGCTTCGCCGTGTTCATCATGCTCGCCGGCATCGGCGTGGTCAGCTTCACCTGGTACTCGACGAAGGTGGTGCTCCCGGAGGACACCATCCCGCCGCTGTCGACCACCATCTACGACTCCACCGGCAAGAACCCCATCGCCCGGATCGGCGACCAGAACCGGCAGCTGGTCACCATCGACCAGATCCCGGAGCACGTCCAGCACGCGGTCGCGGCGGCGGAGGACCGGAACTTCTACCGCCACTCCGGCGTGGACTACAAGGGCATCGCGCGGGCCGCCTGGAACAACCTGAGCGGCGGCGACAAGCAGGGTGCCTCGACGATCACCCAGCAGTACGCCCGCAACGCGTTCGACAACCTGAACCAGGACTCGTACGGCCGCAAGGTGAAGGAGGCGGTCCTCGCCTCCAAGCTGAACGACCGCTACGACAAGCGGACGATCATGCAGCACTACCTGAACGTCATCTACTTCGGCCGGGGCGCGTACGGCATCCAGGCGGCGGCGAAGACGTACTTCAACAAGGACGTCAACAAGCTGACGGTGGCCGAGGCGGCGGTGCTGGCCGCGTTGATCAAGCAGCCCGAGCCGAGCTCCACCCACCAGGGCTACGACCCGGCGATCAACCCGCAGGCCGCGCTGGACCGGTGGAACTACGTCGTCAACGGCATGATCACGGAGAAGTGGCTGGACGCGCCGAACATGCCGGATCACCCCACCGAGTACCCGAAGAACATCCTGAAGCCGACGAAGAACAGCGCCGGCGGCTTCGGCATCGACACGCCCTACGGCAACATCGTCAACTACGTCTCGCAGGAACTGCGCGAGATGAACCTCTGCACCGACAACGAGGCCGAGGCGACCGACGCGAAGCCGCTCTGCTCGAAGGCGCTGAGCCGTGGTGGTTACAAGATCACTACCACGATCGACAAGAAGATGCAGGAGGCGGCGCTTGCCGCGGCCCAGCGGGCCAAGAAGGGCTCCGAGCTTGAGGGGCAGCCGAAGAACCTGATGGCCGCCGTGGTGTCCATCGAGCCGAAGACCGGGGCGGTGCGCGCCTACTACGGCGGGGACAACGGCACCGGCACCGACTACGCCGGCAAGAACGTCGAGAACGGCGTGATCAGCGGTGGCCACTCACCGGGTTCAAGCTTCAAGATCTACACGCTGGCGGCGGCGCTGAAGGAAGGCATCTCGATCAAGTCCCGCTGGAAGGGCTCGGCGTTCACGCCGAAGGACACGAAGTTCAAGGTCAGCAACGCCGGCGCGGACCGGGTCTCCTGCGGCGACTCCTGCACGCTGGAGCTGTCCACGCTCAAGTCGCTGAACGTGCCGTTCTACTACATCACCGAGAAGATCGGCCCGGACAAGGTGCTCGACATGGCCAAGCAGGCCGGCGTCACCACCATGTGGCAGACCGACACCAACCCGGCGAAGGCACACGACCTGACCAAGGCGGACCCGAAGGACCTCGCGCCGAACCCGTTCTTCCACGTGATCGGCTACGGCCAGTACCCGATCACGGTGCTCGACCACGCCAACGGCGTGGCCACGTTCGCCAACCAGGGCGTCTACAACAAGGCGCACTTCGTGAAGCTGGTGCAGAAGCAGAACCCGAACACCGGCAAGTGGGACACGGTCGGCGGTGAGAAGCTCAAGCCGCAGCGGCGCATCGACAAGGACATCGTCGCCGACGTCACCTCCGTGCTGGAGCAGTACCCGGCCCAGGTGGACCACCGGCTCGACGACGGCCGCAAGGCCGCCGAGAAGACCGGCACCTGGGAACTCGGCGACGGCAGCAACGACAACGGTGACGCCTGGATGATCGGCTACACGCCGCAGCTCGCCACCGCCGTCTGGGTCGGCAACGTCAAGGACCGCAAGGCGATCAAGTACAAGGGCGGCGCGACCATCAGCGGTGCCAAGATGCCCGGTGACATCTTCGAGCGTTTCATGAACGACGCGCTCAAGGGCAAGGACAAGGAAGACTTCCCGCCGGCCGCGAACGTCGGCAAGGACGACACCGGCAACGGCGAGATGCCCGCGCCCCCGCCGCCGACCCCGAATGGGCCCGGCGGGCCGGCCTGTGACCCGCTCGGCCTGTTCTGCCCCGGTGGCAACAACCCCGGCGGTGGCAACCCGGGCGGTGGCGGTAACCCCGGCGGCGGCGACCAGGGCGGCGGCACCCCCGGCGGCGGCCTCCCCGGCGGGGGTGGCCGTGGCGGCGGAGTGCTGCCCAGCACCCCACCCACCCGTCAGACCAACTGACGCGTACCACCGACGGCGGCGGCCGGACCCGAGCGGTCCGGCCGCCGCCGCGTTTCGCGTACCGGAATTTCTGCGCGCACGGCGGGACGGACGGCCCTGACGTACGGCAGGATGCCTCTCCATGAGCACCCAGTCGACCGCAGGCATCGATGAACCCGGCACGTCCGGGGAGGAGACGCCCCGGCCCGGAGCGACCGAGGACCACCCGTCCCGCTCGGACTGGTTCGTCCGGGGCACGTCCGGCCTGATCGGCGGTCCGCTCGGTGACCACGCCGCCGCCCTCGACCGGCCGGCCGGTCGCGACGGCCGGTTCTGGAGCGCGGCGCGGATCGTGCTGGCCCTGATCTGCCTCACGCTCGCGCTGCACTGGGTGCAGAAGTCCCCCTGCCAGGACGGCGCCTGGCAGAACAACGTCCAGTACACCCGGATGTGCTACACCGACGTGCTGGCGCTCTACTACGCCGAAGGGCTCAACGAGGGCAAGGTGCCCTACGCCGACCACCCGGTGGAGTACCCGGTGCTGACCGGCTACTTCATGGGCGCGCTCGGCCTCCCGGTGCACGCCCTCGGCGTGGACAACCCCGGCCTCAACCAGGGGCAGTGGTTCTACAACCTCAACGCGCTGGTGCTCGGCGCGCTCGCGGTCGCCACCGTCGCGGTCATCCTCAGCCTGCGCCGCCGACGACCCTGGGACGCGGCGCTGTTCGCCCTCTCACCGGCGCTGGTGCTCACCGCCACCGTCAACTGGGACCTGCTCGCCGTCGGCCTGGCCGCGTTCGGGCTGTTGGCCTGGGCGCGCACCCGGCCCGACCGGTTCGGCATGCTGATGCCGGGGCTGGCGGGCGTGCTGCTCGGGCTCGGCGGCGCGGCGAAGATGTGGCCGCTGTTCCTGCTCGGCCCGATCCTCGTCCTCACGCTGCGCGCCGGCCGGCTGCTGGCCGGGCTCGTCGCCACCGGCGCCGCGCTGGTGGCGTTGGTCGCAGCCAACCTGCCGGTGGCGATCCCGTACCCGGAGAGCTGGGGCCGGTTCTTCGACCTGAACACCACCCGCCCCATCGACTGGGGCACGCTCTGGTACATCGGCCGCTACCTGGACGGCCGGATCAGCCCGTCCGCGCCCGGCGAACTCGGCCCGTTCGAGTGGCTCAACGCGAACATCCCCACCCTCAACTGGGTGTCGTACCTGCTCTTCGGGCTGGCCTGCCTCGGTGTGGCCGCGCTCGCGCTGCTCGCCCCGCGCCGGCCCCGGCTGGCGCAGATCGCGTTCCTGGTGGTCGCCGCCTTCCTGATCTTCAGCAAGGTCTGGTCGCAGCAGTTCGTGCTCTGGCTGCTGCCGCTCGCGGTGCTCGCCCGACCCCGCTGGGGCGCGTTCCTGGCCTGGCAGTTCGCCGAGGTCTGCTACTTCGCCGCGTTCTACGGCGAACTGCTCGGCACCGCCACCTCCCGGCCGGTCTTCCCGGAAGGGGTGTTCGTGCTGGCCTCCAGCCTGCGCCTGATCACCGTGGCGGTCCTCTGCGGCTTCATCGTCCGGGACATCCTGCGGCCGGAGCAGGACGCGGTGCGGCAGACCTACGCCGACGACCCCGACGGCGGGGTGCTCGACGGCGCGCCGGACGCGCCCTGGCACCAGCGCTGGCGCGCACGCTCCGGTGCCGCCGACCACCCCGTCGAACCCGTACCGGCCTGACCCGGTCGGCGTCGGCGCTACAAGCGGTAGACGACCGCGTCGCCGACCTGCTCCCGGGTCACGCCCAGGCCCTCGACCGGCCGGTCGAGCATCCCCTCCCACGGGGTGCCGCCGAGCCGGTCCCGGAGCACCACCACGTTCCGGACGCCGATCCGGCGCAGGTAGTCGATGCTGGCGTAGTCGGGGAAGCTGACCGTGGCCTCGCGGGTCCGGGCCTGCGACGCCGGGGTGAAGCCGCTGCCGCCGTTGACCATCTGCTGGAACCGGTCCGTCGACCAGAGCATCACCGGCTGGTCGAGGTTCTGGCTGCTGGGCAGCACCAGCAGCGGCCCGTCGACGGTCCGCATCACGGCCGGCTGCTGCGGCACCACCGGATGCGGGGTGACGTTCAACCCCTCCGCGAGCACCAGCGCCAGCGGCAGCAGCGTGGCCAGCCGCAGCCACGGGCCGGGCCACGGCGGGACCCGTTCCGCGGCGAGTTCCCGCACCCGGGCGCAGAACGCGGTGACCGCGCCGGCCGCGAGCAGGCCGAGCAGCAGCGTCGCCCAGAGCATCATCCGGCCCGGCGTACGCAGCCCGTTCCAGCCCGGCAGGTAGTCGAAGAGCGGCACGTAGGTGAACCGGCCGTCGAGGAACCTGGTGCCCATCGCCAGCGCCATCGTCACCAGCACGCCGGCGAGCAGGAACAGCCGGTGGCGGACCCGCCAGACCGAGAAGAACAACCCGCCGGCGGCCAACGCGTAGAGCGCGAAGCCCGGCAGCAGCGTCATCTCCGGGGGCCAGGGCAGCGCCGCCCGCGCCCCCTCGTGCAGCTCGCCCCACACCCGTGACTCGGCCGGCGCGGTGAACAAGCCGCTGGCCGGCGGCGAGTAGAGCTGGATCTCGGCGAGCGTGCGCGCCGCGTTGGGATGCAGCTCGGCGACCTTGAAGAAGGGGATCGCCAGCAGGCCGCCCACCGCGGCGAAGACCAGCCCGCCGACCAGGTCGGCCAGGAACAGCCGGCGGCCGAACGGGCGCTTCACCCGGCGGCGCCGGACGAACCACAGCACCGCCGAGACCAGCACCACACCGGCCAGCAGGTACGCGAACGGCAGCCCGATGCCGAAGCCGAGGCTGAGCTGCCAGGCGGCCACCAGCCAACCGGCGAGCGCCCACCCCGCGTGCCGGCGGCGCGGGCGGTAGCCGTACCGCAGCGACCAGCCGTGACCACGGGCGAGCATGGCCAACGCCAGCGGGATGCCGCCGTTGGAGATGATGTGCAGGTGCCCGGCCTGGGCCAGCAACCACGGCGCGTACGTGAAGCCCGCCCCGGCCACCGCGCCGCCGATCCGGCCCGCGCCGAGCTGCCGGGCCAGCGCGTACGCCCCGAACGCGGCGAGCGCGTGCGCCAGCACGAACATGATGTTGTAGCGCAGCACGGCGTGCTCCGGGCCGACCCCGATCAGGCCGGCCGGCGCGTAGCCGAGCAGTGTGTCGGAGAACGCGAAGCTCCAGTTCTCCGGGAAGAACGTGTTGGAGTGCCAGAGCATCGCCGGATCGGTGCGCAGGATATGGCCGGACCATGCCATCTGCCACGCCTGGAGGCTCGGGTCCCAGTAGTCCTGCGGCAGCGTGTAGCGCGGGTAGCGCAGCGTGGGCCAGGTCATCGCCGCGGCCAGCGCCAGCGCGGCGACGGCGGCGAGCGTCCACTCGTGCACCAGGAACCGGCCCACCGCGCGGACGGCCCGGCGGGCACGGCCGAGCACCGGCTCGGGCGCCGGCCCGAACGCGGTCCAGGGGTCAACCGCCTTCCCGCCGTCCGTGCCGGCGGTCTCGGCCGTGCCGGTGCTGCCGCTCTCGCCGTCGCTGTCACGCTTGCTCGGGCCGGCGGCGGCGTCGGTACTGCCCTCGTCGGTGCTGTCCCCTGGCGCGTCGGTCCCACCCTTGCCGCCCGGTGCCGTGCCCTTGTCGGCCGCCGCGTCCTTGTCGACGGCCGCGTCCTTGCCGATGGCCGCGTCCTTGCCGATGGCCGCGTCCTTGCCGATGGCCGCGTCCTTGTCGACGGCCGCGTCCTTGCCGGCCCGTGCCGCGTCCTTGCCGGCCCGTGCCGCGTCCTTGTCGGCTCGCGCCGTGTTCGTGTCGGCCGCCGTGCTCGTGCCGCCGTCCACCCGGTCGCCGGCTCCGGTCGGTGCCGGCTTCCCCTCGTCGGCCGGGGAGCCCTTGCGGGTCGGTCGCGGGCCGGCGCCGGAACGACCGGTCGCACCGGACTGCTCCATGGTCATGCCGTGGCGCCCAACTGGCCGCGCAGGAACGCGATGTCGGCCGCCTGACCCTCGACGCCGCCCGGGGTTTCGACGATCACCGGCGCTCCGGCCGCCCGGACCACGGCCACCAGCAGCTCCGGCTCGATGGTGCCGCCGGTGAGGTTGTCGTGGCGGTCCTGGCCGGAGTTGAAGGCGCCCTTCGAGTTGTTCGCGTGGATCAGGTCGATCCGGCCGGTGATCGCCTTGACCCGGTCGACCAGACCCAGCAGCTCCTCACCGCCGGCGTGGGCGTGACAGGTGTCGAGGCAGAAGCCGACCTCGTGGTCACCGAGCGCGTCCCAGAGCCGGGCCAGCGCGTCCAGGTGCCGGGCGCAGGCGTTGTCACCGCCGGCGGTGTTCTCGATCAGCACCGGCAGCGGGAAGCCGCCGGAGTCCGCCGCGTACGCGAAGGTCTTGCGCCAGTTGTCGAAGCCGGCGGCGAGATCGCCCCCGGCGTTGACGTGGCCGCCGTGCACGATCAGCCCGCGGGCCCCGACGGCCGCCGCGGCGGTGGCGTGGGCCAGCAGCAGCTTGCGGCTCGGGATGCGGATCCGGTTGTTGAGCGTGGCCACGTTGATCACGTAGGGCGCGTGGACGTAGAGGTCGACGTCGGCGGCGCGCAGGCGCTCGGCGTCCTCCCGCGGCTTCGGTGCCTTCCAACCCTGCGGGTCGGCGAGGAAGAACTGCACCGCCTCGGCCTCCCGGGTGGCCGCCTCGGCCAGCGGGTCGGTCGCGTCGACGTGGGCTCCGATTCGCATGCAGGGCAGCCTACGTCGCGTCTACGACGGGCGGTGCGCACGCGCGCGGGGGGCGGACGCGTCACCACCCGGCCCGGCGGTCGTTGTCCGAAGTGGGATCGATGGTCGACGCTCCGCCCGACGTGGTCCACAGCACGGACGGCGAGGGGAGACGCCCGGCGACGGGTCGCCCCGCCGTGCGGCCCGGCACGACGGGGCGGGGTCCCCTGGTCACCACACCGCAATCGGTCAGATGGATTAATTCCAGCATTTACCCCAAGTGGTGACGAGAGCCGCTGTATGGTCAGACCAGATGACAACATGATAAAGCTCCGCGGGGCGTCCTCGATCCAACCTCATCGGTGTGGTCGTTCCTCCCCAGGTCCCACCCAAGGAATGCGGACGGGACGCCCCGCGGCCCCGTGGACAGGGGTCCACCTTTCCGGCGCCCGACGCCGGGGGTGGGCCCCTGTCACCGCGTCCGGAGCCGTCCGGGGCCACCGGCCCCGGCATGATCGTCCGGACCGGCTATCCTGGTCCGGTTGTCCGCGTCCGGCCGGGTTCCCCCGGCACCGGGCGGGCACGACGCACGACCTCCTGCCACGGAAGGACCGTGGCCGCTTAGCCCACAGGAGGTGAGCACGTCTTGCGTCACTATGAAGTCATGGTGATCCTCGATCCCAGCCTCGAGGAGCGCACCGTCGCCCCGTCGCTCGACACGTACCTGAACGTGATCCGGACCGCGGGTGGCTCGGTGGAGAAGACCGACGTGTGGGGCCGCCGGCGCCTCGCGTACGAGATCAACAAGAAGGCCGAGGGCATCTACGCCGTCGTCGACCTCCAGGCGACGCCGGAGGCCGTGGCCGAGCTGGACCGTCAGCTCCGACTCAACGAGTCGGTGCTGCGCACCAAGGTCATTCGCCCGGAGATGCGCTGAGCATCTAGACCCGGCACGTCCGGATCAAGCTCATCCGCGCTGTCGGAGGGCTCTGAGAGCCTGTACGGCACAACGATGAGTGCGCGAGGAGATGGTCATGGCAGGAGACACCACCATCACGGTCATCGGCAACCTGACCGATGACCCCGAGTTGCGGTTCACCCCCTCCGGTGCGGCGGTGGCCAAGTTCCGGGTCGCTTCGACGCCCCGGTTCATGGACAAGGCGTCCGGCGAGTGGAAGGACGGCGAGCCGCTGTTCCTCTCGTGCACCGTCTGGCGCCAGGCCGCCGAGAACGTCGCCGAGTCGCTGCAACGCGGCGCCCGGGTGATCGTGTCCGGCCGGCTGCGTCAGCGGTCGTACGAGACCCGCGAGGGTGAGAAGCGCACCGTCATCGAGCTGGAGGTCGACGAGATCGGCCCGTCCCTGCGCTACGCCACGGCGAAGGTGCAGAAGATGTCCCGCTCCGGTGGCGGAGGCGGCGGCTTCGGTGGTGGTGGCGGCCAGGGCGGCGGCGGAGGCAACTTCGACGACCCCTGGGCCTCTGCTGCCCCGGCCCCCTCCCGCGCTGGTTCGGGCGGCGGAAACTTCGACGAGGAGCCCCCGTTCTGATGGCGCCGAGCGCCCGCGATCGCAAACCAGGAGCAAGAGCAATGGCGAAGGCTGCGGCACTGCGCAAGCCGAAGAAGAAGGTGAACCCGCTCGACAAGGACGGGATCACCTATATCGATTACAAGGACACCGCGCTGCTGCGCAAGTTCATCTCCGACCGCGGCAAGATCCGCGCTCGACGGGTGACCGGCGTGACCTCGCAGCAGCAGCGGCAGATCGCCCGTGCGGTCAAGAACGCCCGTGAAATGGCGCTCCTGCCCTACACGGCCACGGCCCGCTGAGGGGAGGCACGGACATGAAGATCATCCTTACTCAGGAGGTGTCCGGCCTCGGCTCTCCGGGCGACATCGTCGAGGTCAAGGACGGCTTCGGCCGTAACTACCTGCTGCCGCAGGGCTTCGCGATCGCCTGGACCAAGGGTGCCGAGAAGCAGGTCACGGTCATCAAGCGGGCCCGCTCGGCCCGCGAGGTCCGTGACCTCGACCACGCCAACGAGATCAAGGGCCAGATCGAGGGCCTGAAGGTCAGCCTGAAGGCCCGCGCCGGCGACGGTGGCCGGCTCTTCGGTTCGGTCACCCCGGCCGAGATCGTCGACGCCGTCAAGGCGGCCGGCGGTCCGAGCCTGGACCGGCGTCGGCTGGAGACGCCCGGCCACATCAAGTCGCTCGGCGCCTACCCGGTCAGCATCCGGCTGCACCCCGAGGTGACCGCCAAGTTCGACCTGAACGTGGTCAAGGGCTGACCCCACCGCACCACGAAAGGGCCCGCACCGGTTGTCCGGTGCGGGCCCTTTCTCGCATCTTCCGACGACGCGCGCCCCGACCGGCGGGCTCAGCCGATCGGCTGGCCGGTCACCGCGCTGATCACCACCGTGGACAGCCCACCACCCACCACGGCCGCCGCCAACGCCACCGTCGCCGACCGCCACGTCGTACCGACCTGACGCAGCAGCACCGCCACCACGAGGCTGCTCACCAGCGCCAGCCCGAACCTCGGCGCCGCCGCCGACAACGACGCGAACGCGTGGGCCCGCGGCGAGTCGCAGCCACCGCCACTGATGTCGGTGACGCACCCCGCCGGCGCCTGCCCGTCCAGGAACACCAGGCCGAGGAAGAGCAGCACCGCCGGCACCAGATAGCAGGCGGCCGTGTAGACGAGCGGTCGCAGCGGCCCACCCGGATCCGGATCCAGCAGGTCGTCCTCCAGCCGGCGGCTCCACGAGCCACCGCCGACCGGGTCCATCCGCCGCCGCGTCGGGGAACCGACCGGCCCGACCGGCTCCGCCGCCCGACGGCGCGGCGCGGCCCGGGGACGCGGCGCGGTGTACGCGACCACCGGCGACTGCGGCGCCGACGTCGGCGTCTCCATCCACCGCGGATCGTCACCCGCCAACCGGGTCCCCGACCAGAACTCCTCGACCTGCTCCGGCGACGCCCAACCCTCCCGGACCGGCGGCGCCGTGCGGTCCCACGGATCGGCCGCCGGATACCGCGGACCGGCGTCCCGCACCCGGTCGAGGTGACCGGTGTCGGTGAACCGGTCCCACTCACCGGTGTGCTCGGTGCGGTCCCACCGGCTCCCGGCCTGCTCCCACCGACCTCCGGCGTCCGCCCGACCCCACGCGCGCACGCCCGACGCGTCCCACGGATCGACCGCGGGCTGCTCCACCGGGGCCGGCTCGGCCGCCCGACCCCGTTCCCAGGGATCCACGGCCGGCGGTGGCCAGGACGAACCGGTCGCTCGCGGACTCCGCCGGGCCGGCCGCTCGGCGTCCCACCCGCCGGTGCCACCACCCGGGCCCGTCTCGTCCGGCAGCCCCGACCAGATCACCTCCGGTCGGCGGGTTGCCGCCCGCCGCGGACGGCTCCGGGGCGCCGTCCCCGACACCGGCCCGTCCTCCCCGGCCTCGGCCCGTCTGCTCCCGACGTAGCCCTGCTCCTGCGGGGCGTCCATGGTCCACTCGGCGGTGTGGTCGGACACCGGCCCGGGCCCGACGGCCCGCAGCTCGCGTCGGCCGTCGTCCCGACGCCGACCGGTGTCGGCCCGCCAACCACCGCCGGAGGCGGGCGACTCGGCGTCGTCGTCGTCCGGCGCGGCATGCCGCCCACCGCCGTCCGCCCGACTGACCCCCGACTCCACCGCCCACCGCGGAAGGTAGGCGTCCACCGGCTCGTCCTGGCCGCGCTCGATGGCCCGCCGTCGGCTCGGCGTGCGCTGGCGCTCCGGCGCGTACGGGTCCACGGGGCGCGGACCAGCGGAAGCGTCCCAGGAAGCGCTCGGCCGGCGCTCGCGCGGGCTGTCCTCCCCGCTTGCCCAGTCCCGGTGTCTCACGGCCGGAGCGTGACCCTTCTCAACCCGAAAGTGCAATCCGCTGTCAAGGTGCAGCCGTTCGCAGCGATAGTACGGGACGAACGACGCCAAGGCTCGACCGGAAATCTTCCGTCCACAGGGTGGGGATAGGAAAAGCCCAGGTCAGAGGCGATAGGCCCGGAATCCTCCATCACTTTTCCACACCCCTGTGCACACCCTGCGCACATGCCGGTCCCCCTGCGTCCACAGGTTGTCCCGAGGCTCGTCCACCGGCCCTGTTGGTGGCTGACCTCGGGTTCCGTATCGTGGCCAGCGACCGCCGGGCGATGGCCCCCGATCGACCGGAGGGTCGGCGGAAGTTGTCACACCCCGGCGATAGAGCTGGACTCGATCCGACGCAGCAAGGGGGGACCCGTGTCGGTCACCGACGAGACGCGCGCGGAACGGACCGGGGGGCAACCGTCCGAGCCGCCCATGCGGGAGGCGTCC